>NZ_JBZVDY010000001.1:0-622205 GCF_058408345.1 Plantibacter sp. MDV22-iso1 | reverse complement strand
CAGAACCCCTATGGCCAGCAGCAGAACCCGTACGGCGGACAGCAGCAGCCACCGCAGCAGAACCCGTACCAGCAGGGGCCGCCCGGGTTCGGCCAGCAACCGCCGCCTCCGGGCGCCCCGAAGCGCAAACGGACGGGGCTCATCATCGCCCTCGCGGTCGGTGTCCCGCTCGTGTTGGCGGCGATCATCACCGTCGTCGCCCTCGTGCTCACGCAGGGTGGCGCACCGGTCGCGGATCCGAGCCCCACTCGCTCGGCCACCCCGACGAAGACCGCTTCTCCGACGCCCACGGGGACGGACTCGACGCCGGAGCCGACGAAGACCTATGTCTCCATCCCGCCCGACCTCGACTTCGCGGCCGGGCAGGACGTCCCCGCCGAATGGACGGCTTACCTGACGAACGACCTGGATTCGTCCTGGGCGGCGATCGGTCCGGACCGGAACGGCGTCGAGATCTACCGGAACGCGGCGACCTCCTGCGACGTCGGACTCGGCAACATCGCGCTGACGCCTGACGAGATCGCGGTCGGAGACGACGAGAAGTCGAGCGACGCCTACATGGCGAAGTACGTCGGGGCCGACTACGTCAAAGCGGACGGCACGACGGAGCAACTGAACTACAACAGCGGTGGGGGCCTCATCGAGTTCCGGGTCCTGTCGTGGACGCAGCCCTCGGGGGAGCGCACGTACTGGGGCGTCCGGTCGCTCACGAAGATGGGGATCCTCGTCGTCTTCACCTTCACGTGCAAAGACCAGGGGTCGCTCGACCTGCTCGCAAGCGACGTCGTGAACCTCATCTCCGTGGAGCTGCTCCCGAAGCGCTGACCGGTCCCGTCGTCAGAACGCGCGGAGGACCGCCTGCGCGACCGTGAAGATCGCGAGGCCGGCGAGCGCGCCGACGATGGTGCCGTTCAAGCGGATGAACTGCAGGTCGCGTCCGACGAGCAGCTCGATCTTCTGGGTCGTCTCCCGGGCGTCCCAGCGCTCGACGGTCTCGGTGATGATGCTCGCGATGTCGTGCCGGTAGCGGGTGACGACGTAGGACAGTGCGTCCGCGACGCGGGTGTCGACGCGGGTGGAGAACGCTCGATCCGTCGACAGCCGCCGGCCGAAGTCCGCGATGGTGCCGGAGATCCGCACGCGGAGGTCGCTGTCGGGGGCGTCGAGTGCCTCGAGGAACGCGCTCTTCGCGGCCGTCCACGTCTTACCGGCGACCTCCCGGACGCGAGGACTGTCGATGACCTCGTGTTTGGCGTTCTCGAAGCGGGTGATGGTCGCGTCGTCGTGCTGCAGCTGCTCCGCGAGCTCGCCGAGATACCCGTCGAGGGCATGACGGAGCTGGTGGTCGGGGTCCGCGCGGACGGCCTGGACGAAGGACACGGCCTCACGGTAGAGCTTGTCGTCCACGAGCCGGTCGACGAAGGACGGCACCCAGGTCGGCAGACGGCTCGAGACCAGGCGCTCGAACGCCTTCGGGTTCGTGCTCAGCCACTCACCTGTGCGGTCGAGGAGGAGGTCGACCGCGTCGTGGTGCGCGCCCACGCCGACGATGTGCTCGACCCAACGGCCGATGTTCGGGGCCCACTGCGGGTCGATGAGGTGTTTGGACGCCAGTGCCTCGATGACCTCGCGGACGTCGTCGTCGGACAGCGTCTCCAGGAGACCCCGCACCGCGATGGACCCCTCGGCGGTGACCCGCTCGGCGTTCGCGGGCTCGGACAACCAGCCGCCGAGCTTCTCGGAGACGGAGACGGACGCGAGCTTCTGCCGCACGACCTCTTCGGAGAGGAAGTTGGTCTCCACGAACTCGCCGAGGCTGACGCCGATCTCGTCCTTGCGCTTCGGGATGATCGCCGTGTGGGGGATCGGGATGCCGAGCGGGTGCCGGAAGAGGGCGGTGACGGCGAACCAGTCCGCGAGCGCCCCGACCATGCCGCCCTCGGAGGCGGCCCTGACATACGCCAACCACGGGTAGCGCCCCTCGAGCGCGAACGCGACGGCGAAGATGACCGCCATGACGAGGAGCAATCCGGTGGCGAGGCGTTTCATCGATCGCAGGGCTCGCGCACGGTCCGCATCGGCGGCGGTGAGTTCGAGTGTGGGGGAGCTCGTCATCCGCCCATCCTAGGCTCGTCGACCGTGTCCTCCGGTCCGATCGAGCAAGAGGGCACCGTACCCCCTGGTGGTACCCTGAGCCGGTGATCGAAGACATCAAGAAGCGGGCCCTGCACCGGACGAAGATCCTCGAGGGCCAGATGCGCGGCCTCGAGAAGATGATCGAGAACGAGGACTACTGCATGGACATCATCACGCAGTCGCTCGCCATCCAGAAGTCGCTGGGATCGCTCAACAAACTGCTCGTCGAGAACCACCTGCTGACGCACGTCACGCAGATGTTCGAGGAGGGCGGGGACAGCAAGGACGCCGCGGTCGGCGAGCTCCTGCGGATCTTCGAGCTCAGCAACAACCGCGGCTGAGCCGCGCCTTCAGGTCGGCCCGAGCCGTCACACGGGCCCGAGCCAGGCGTTCGCCACGGTGGCGTGGGCGGACTCGTCGTCGGAGGGATGGAACATCCCGGCGAGGACGTCGCGGTACAGCCGGCCCAATTCGCTCGCGGCGAAGTAGCTGCCGCCGCCGGCGACCCGGATCGCCTGATCCACGACCTCGCGGGCGGTCTCCGTCGCGCGGACCTTGAGCCCGACGAGCTTCGGGAACCAGAGCGCGCCATGGTCGACGCCGTCATCGAGGTCCCGAGCGATGCCGGCGAGCTGCGGCAGCATGCCGTCGTACGCGATGGCGGCCGCCGCGATCCGACGGCGGATGTCGGGGTCCGCCGCGTACCTCGCGCCACCGGCCTTCTTCGACGTCTTCCGGTGGGCGGTCTCGACCGCGAGCCGGAGGGCGCGTTCGCCGATGCCCGTGTACACGGCGGCGATGAGGGTCTCGAAGCAGGCGAAGATCCCGAAGACGATGGGATCCGGGTTGGGCCCCGGGTCGAGGCGTCGGACGATGTGTTCCGCCGTCGACTCGGCCCCCTGGAGCAGGGTCGTCCTACTCTGGCTGGCGCGCATCCCGACGGTGTCCCAGTCGTCGAGGATCTCGAACCCGCCGCGCGAGCGCTCGATGAAGCCGTAGACGACCTTCGGACCGTCGGCCGAGGTCGTGTCGAGCCCGGTCGTCCCCAGCCACGTCCACGCGGGTGACAACGAGGTGAAGATCTTCCGGCCGTGGAACCGATAGGAACCGTCGGGGCCCGGACGGGCTTCGGTGTCGGATCCGAAGAGCACGAGGTCGTTGCCCGCCTCGCTCACGCCGAACGCGTAGAGCTCGTCCCCGGCCGCTCCCTCGAGGACGAAGCGGAGCGAGTCGTCTCCTCGAGTGTGGAGCAGTCGCGCGACACCCGTCCACACGAGGTGCATGTTGATCGCGAGGGCGGTCGCCGGGGCGGCGGTGGCGAGCCGGGATTGGAGCAGCGTGACCTCGCTCAGACCGAGGCCGAGGCCGCCGAACTCCTCGGGGACGAACGCCCGGAGGTAGCCGCACGCTCGCAGCTCGGCGAGGTCCTCGTCGAAGAAGGCGTTCTCACGGTCCGCCACGGCGGCACGTTCGCGGATGCGCTCGACGAGCCCGTCACTGAGGATCGAGGCGGGGTCGAACGACCGATCGGACGGGTGGTGCTGCGCTTGAGCGGTCACCGGTCCATTGTCGCATCGGGCCCGGCCGAGGTGGCAGTTGTCTGCGAGCGGCGAGCGGCGCGCCGGCGGCCCGACCTGACGAGGAGGACCACGACCGCGGCGACGACCGCGAGGGGGAGCAGCCACGGCACCAGGACGCCGACCACGACGACGAGCCCCGAGGCGGCGGCGACGAGCGCGTTCCACCCGGCGACCACGCCGCCCCAGAAGTCGGTGGGCACGCCCGGCGCGACCACGCCTGGGGCCACGAAGCTCACGAACACGGAGGAGAAGTCGACCTGGTCGGCGAGCGCGTCGCGCTGGGCGACGAGCCCGTCCAGTTCCGCCTGCCGCTGGGACAGGCTGGTCTCGGCGGCGAGGAGGTCGGCCGTCGTGGTCGAAGCCGCCATGAGTCCGAGCAGTCGGTCGACGGAGGCCTGGAGGGCGGTGACCCGCGCGTCGAGGTCGGCGGCCTGTGCCGTGACGTCCACCGCGGACACGGAGAGGCTGTTCACCGTGCCGAGTGCCTGCAGCTGTGCGAGCACGTCGTCGAAGTCGTCGGCGGGGATGCGGACCGTCAGGGTCGCCTGCGCGGCCTGGTCGGAGGTGCCCGGAGTCTCGTCGCGGCTGTCGACGCGCCCGCCCGCCTCGGTGACGATCCGGGTGGCGTCCGTCGCGGTGCTGATCGGGTCGTCAGCGGTGACGGTGAGTGAACCGGTCGTGACCACCTGCTGTTGCGTGAGGTCGGGGGAGGCGGCGCCGTCGACGCCGAGCTGCGCGTCGCCGGCGACCTGGCCGGGCGCGGGCATCGCAGCTCGCGAGTCGCTGCCGGCCTCGGTGCTCGACCCGGCCGAGCAGCCCGAGAGGACGAGCCCGACGAGGACGGCCGAGACCAACACGGTGGTGGTGCGGATCACTGCTGAGCGCTTCATGGCATCACCCTAGGGAGCCGTCGCACCGCGGAGGTGCAGGGACCCTGGGAAGCGGGTCACGATCAGGTCTCACGACGCGCGTCACCCCAGGGAGCCGCGGTGCAGGGACCGTGGGAAACAGGTCGCGATCAGGTCTCGCGTCGCGCCCGCTGCTCGAGTTGCAGCTCGGCCCAATCACCGATGGCCTTCGTGGTCTCCGCCGGGCGGTCCCGGTGCACGTTGTGACCTGCACCCTGGACGATCGTCAGGCTGACCTGGCGGTTCGCGAGGACCTCGGCGGCGAGCGCGCCGCGGAAGAGGCTGTACACCTCCGGGTCGGAGGCGATCACGAAGGTCGGGTTGCGCAGAGCGGCCGCCGCAGGACGGACGTCCCACGGGTGGTTCTGCTCGCTCGTCTGCTCGATCGCCCACCGGCTCGCCTCGGACACCGCCTGGACCTTGATCTCCACGTCCAGTGGGTGCCACTCCGGGTTCTTCGCGCGGACGGAAGCGATCGTGTTGTCGGCGAAGGCGGCCTCCTGGCTGGCGCGGATGATCTCGGCGTCGTGGTCGTCGAGCGCGATGGCGGGGTCGAGCAGCACGACCGCCGCCGCCCACCGGGGATCCGCTGCGGCGGCGACCGCGGTGGCGGCGCCTCCGAGCGAGTGTCCGACGACGAGGTCCCACGCGGCGTGCCCGACGCCGGGCACGGGGGTCGGCCTGGTGGCCAGCAGATCGGCGGCGTAGGCCTCGACCCGGTAGTCCAGCGCACGAGGGGCGACGCCGTGGCCGCGGAGGTCGACCGCCTCGACGAGCCAACCGCGATCGGCCAGGGCGGCGCAGATGCGCCAGGTGCTCGGACCGTTGCTGCCGAGTCCGTGGACCACGAGCGCCCGAGCCGGCGCATCGTGACGACCCCAGCGGTGACGCGGGAGCTCCACGGGCGTGATCGTGCGGGCGGCGAGGCTGGACGCGGTGTCGACGACGGGCTCGGTCATGGGTTCAGCCTACGGTCTCGCGTCAGTCGAGCCGGTCCGGGTCGGTGCCGGTGCGCTCGCCGTTCTCGAGCGCCGAGATGGCGGCCAGGTCGTCGGCATCGAGGGTGAAGTCGAACACCGCGAAGTTCTCCGCGATCCGCGCCGGTGTGGCCGACTTGGGGATGACGATGTTGCCGAGCTGCAGGTGCCAGCGCAGCACCACCTGCGCGACCGTGCGCCCGTGCTTCCGTGCGATGGCCCCGAGGTCGGAGGTGGCGTCGTATCCGTCGGCGGCGGGCGTGAAGAAGCGGCCGCGGGCGAGCGGCGACCAGGCCTCCGTCGCGATGCCGTGTGCCGCGTTGACGGCGCGCAACTCCCGCTGGGGGAGGAACGGGTGGAGTTCGACCTGGTTGACGGCCGGGGTGACCTCCGCCGACTCCAGGAGTCGTTCGAGATGGCTGCGGTGGAAGTTGGAGACGCCGATGGAGCGCGTACGTCCTTCGGCCCGCAACCGCTCGAGCGCGCGCCAGGTTTCGCGGTACCGGTCCTGCCCCGGGGCCGGCCAGTGGATGAGGTACAGGTCGACGTGGTCGAGGCCGAGGAGGTCGAGGCTCGTGTCGAACGCGCGCAGCGTCTCCTCGTACCCCTGATCGGTGTTCCAGACCTTCGTCGTGACGAAGAGTTCGTCGCGGGCGATACCCGACTCGCGGATCGCGACGCCGGTGCCTCGCTCGTTGCCGTACAGCGACGCGGTGTCGATGTGGCGGTACCCGACCTCCAACGCCGTCCGCACGATCTCGGTGCTGGCGAGGTCCGGGACCTTGTAGACGCCGAAGCCGAGCTGGGGGATCGTGTGCCCGTCGTTGAGGAGGACGGTCGGGGTGCTGTCTGCCATGGCACCAGTATCCTCGACAGGGCCACCGTCACCGTCGAAAGGGAGCCCATGCCGCAACTCATGATCGTCACCGGGAGCGTCCGTCCCGAGCGGGTGGGCGGCGCCGTCGCCGACTGGGTCACCGGCGTGGCGGAGACGGACGAGCGGTTCACCGTCGACGCGGTCGATCTCCGGGAGCTGGCGTTGCCGTTCATGGACGAGCCCGCGCACCCGCGGAAGCGTGCCTACGTCCACCCGCACACGATCTCCTGGAGCGAGCGGGTCGACCGGACGGACGCCTTCGTGTTCGTGACGCCCGAGTACAACTACAGCTATGCGCCCTCCCTCAAGAACGCGCTCGACTACCTCATGCACGAGTGGGCGCGGAAGCCGGTCGGGATCGTCAGCTACGGCGGGCTGTCGGGCGGAACCCGCGGCGTCGTCGCCCTTCGGCCCGTGCTGCAGGCCCTCGGTCTCATCAGTACCGGTGCGAACGTGGAGATCCCATACGTCTCCCGACAGATCGCCGACGGCGTGTTCACGCCCAACGACCGCCAGACCACGATGTTGCCGATGCTGCTGGGCGAACTGGCCGCACTCGACGAGGCCCTCGCGCCGCTGCGCGCCGACGACTGAAGCGGGGCGGCTCAGGACGGGTGGGTGTTGATCGGCTCGGTGTCGGGGATCGGGCTCGCATCGCGGCCGCGGAGGTCGGGGTGCCAGCGGTGACCGATCCAGGGGATGACGAAACCGAGCAGCGCGAACAGGCCGGCGACCCAGAACGCGCCGACCGCTCCGGAGCCGTCGATGAGGAAGCCGGCCGCCGCCGACCCCATCGCGGCACCGATGAGCTGACCGGTGCCGACCCAGCCGTAGGCCTCGGCCGTGTCGCTGAACTTCACGCTCGCCGAGACGATGGCGAACAGCACGGCGAGGGCCGGTGCGATGCCGATGCCCGCGACGAAGAGGGTGATCGACAGCCACCAGGCGTTGAGGAAGAGGCTCGCGACGGCGAGTCCGGCGAAGACGATGAAGATGCGGCGCGCCAGCGCGTAGGGACCGATCGGGGTGTGTCCGAGGGCGAGGCCGCCGGCCAGCGAGCCGACCGAGAAGATCGCGAGGACGATACCGGCTTCGAGGCCGTCGTGCCCGAAGGTCGCGACGACGCCCGCCTCGACGGCCGAACAGGCGCCGATGAGGAGGAAGCCGACGACGGTGGCGAGGAGGACCGGCGGGCGCTTGAGCACCTGTCCGAGCTTGCGACGGCTCCTCGGGATGCGCACGCGCCCGACCTCCGGTGAGGAGATGAACCACAGGCAGCCGACGACCATGATCACAGCCGCCAGGGCGATGCCCCAGACCGTGCCGACCTGGGTGGACACGAAGGTGGTCACGACGGGCCCGAGCACCCAGATGATCTCCTGGGCCGAGGCGTCGAGGGAGAACAACGGGGTGAGCTGCTGGGAGGTGACGAGCTTCGGGTAGATGGTGCGGACCGCGGGCTGGACGGGCGGGGTGCTCAGCCCGGCGACGAATCCGACCGCCATGTACGCGGGGACGGTCATGGTGACGAGGGCGATGGTCGTGACGGAGACGGCACACACCGCGAGGGTGAGGAGGAGCACCTTGCGGATGCCCCAGACGCCCATCCACCGGCTCGTGAGGGGGCCGGCGATCGCCTGCCCGATGCTCGTCGCGGCGAGGACGAGCCCGGCGGCACCGTAGGACCCGGTGACCTGTTCGATGTGGAGCAGGAAGGCCAGCGAGAGCATCCCGAACGGGAAGCGTGCGGTGAGCTGCGCCGCGATGATCCGGGCGACGCCGGGGGTACGAAGGAGGTCACGGTAGCTGCTCACAAGGACACCAGTCTAGGGACCGGTTCCGACACGCCCGACACGCCCGCGACACGCCCAAACCGACAACGGATGTCGGAGGTGCGGAGGAGAATTTTGCCTGTGGATAGATATCCCTCGGACGGGGGAGAAAAGGCCGTCAATCCGGGACTTTCGCGTCGCCCAGGGGTGTTGTAGCCAGTGGAGAACCGGTGGATAACTCGCCCGAAACGGTGGAGAACCCGGTGGAAAACTACAGGGCTGTAACTACTAGCCCTTGTGGTCGACCTGAAGACCGCCATCTATATGTAGTATTGGAACCCCGGCGCAGGACGCCGCGGGAATCACCAGATTTTGAGGGGAAGGCACGAAGAGCTATGGCAATCACGGTCTACACGAAGCCCAGTTGCGTGCAGTGCACCGCGACGTACCGCGCACTCGACAACAAGGGCATCGAGTACAACATCCTCGACCTCTCGGTCGACGAGAACGCACTCGAGCAGGTCAAGGCCCTCGGCTACCTGCAGGCACCGGTCGTCATCACCGAGGAAGACCACTGGTCGGGCTTCCGTCCCGACAAGATCGAAGAGCTCGCCGCACGTCTGGCTTGAGCCCACGGTCGCAGGCGTCATCATGAGCCGGCTCCAGCAGCACCGCACCATCCGACCGTCCGGACGTCGACGAGGAGGCCACCCGTGCAACCACGGCTGATCTACTTCTCCAGCATTTCCGGCAACACGCATCGCTTCATGCAGAAGCTCGACCTGCCCTCGTTGCAGATCCCGCTGTATGCGAAAGACGAAGCCGTGCACGCCACGGCACCCTACGTCCTCGTGACCCCCACCTACGGCGGGGGCAACGGCGACGGAGCGGTGCCCAAACAGGTGATCCGGTTCCTCAACGTGGAGGCCAACCGCTCCCTGATCCGCGGGGTCATCGCCGCTGGCAACACGAACTTCGGCGAGGCCTACGGGCTCGCCGGCGACGTGATCGCCAGCAAATGCAAGGTCCCGCACCTGTACCGCTTCGAACTCTTCGGAACCCAGGACGATGTCACCACCGTCCACAATGGATTGGAATCATTTTGGCAGCAGCGCCAGTTTCAGTGATCGACGCACCGTCGACGAGCCAGATGGACTACCACTCGCTCAACGCGATGCTCAACCTCTACGGCCCGAACGGCGAGATCCAGTTCGACAAGGACCGTGAGGCCGCGCGGGAGTACTTCCTCCAGCACGTCAACCAGAACACCGTCTTCTTCCACTCGCTGAAGGAACGGCTCGACTACCTCGTCGAGAAGGAGTATTACGAGCAGGCAGTGCTCGACAAGTACTCGTTCGACTTCATCCAGGAACTCAACGACCTGGCCTACTCGAAGAAGTTCCGCTTCCAGACCTTCCTCGGCGCGTTCAAGTACTACACCTCGTACACGCTGAAGACCTTCGACGGCAAGCGCTACCTCGAGCGGTTCGAGGACCGCGTCGTCATGACCGCCCTCGGCCTCGCCGACGGCGACCAGCAGCTCGCGGTCGCGCTCGTCGAAGAGATCATCGCGGGTCGGTTCCAGCCGGCGACGCCCACCTTCCTCAACTCGGGCAAGGCCCAGCGAGGCGAGCTCGTCTCCTGCTTCCTCCTCCGCATCGAGGACAACATGGAGTCGATCGCCCGCGGCATCAACTCCGCGCTCCAGCTCTCGAAGCGTGGCGGTGGTGTGGCGCTCTCGCTGTCGAACATCCGTGAGTCCGGTGCGCCGATCAAGCAGATCGAGAACCAGTCGAGCGGCATCATCCCCGTGATGAAGCTCCTCGAGGACTCCTTCAGCTACGCGAACCAGCTCGGCGCGCGTCAGGGCGCCGGTGCGGTGTACCTCAACGCACACCACCCCGACATCCTGCGCTTCCTCGACACCAAGCGTGAGAACGCCGACGAGAAGATCCGGATCAAGACGCTGTCCCTCGGCGTCGTCGTCCCCGACATCACCTTCGAGCTCGCGAAGAAGGGCGAGGACATGTACCTGTTCTCCCCGTACGACGTCGAGCGCGTCTACGGCGTGCCCTTCGGCGACATCTCGGTGAGCGAGAAGTACCACGAGATGGTCGACGACTCCCGCATCAAGAAGACGAAGATCAACGCCCGCGAGTTCTTCCAGACCATCGCGGAGATCCAGTTCGAGTCCGGCTACCCGTACATCGTGTTCGAAGACACGGTGAACAAGGCGAACCCCATCAAGGGCCGCATCAACATGTCGAACCTCTGCTCGGAGATCCTCCAGGTCAACACGCCGACCACCTACAACGAGGACCTCTCGTACAAGGAGATCGGCAAGGACATCTCCTGCAACCTCGGCTCGCTGAACATCGCGCTCACGATGGACTCGCCCGACTTCGGTCGCACGGTCGAGACCGCCATCCGCGGCCTCACCTCCGTGTCCGACCAGAGCCACATCTCCTCGGTGCGTTCGATCGAGGACGGCAACGACAAGTCGCACGCCATCGGCCTCGGCCAGATGAACCTCCACGGCTACCTCGCCCGCGAGCGCGTGCACTACGGCAGCCCCGAGGGCATCGACTTCACGAACATCTACTTCTACACGGTGGTGTTCCACGCGCTGCGTGCCTCGAACCTCATCGCCAAGGAGCGCGGGGAGACCTTCGACGGTTTCGCCGACTCGCAGTACGCGTCGGGTGAGTTCTTCGACAAGTACATCGACCAGGTCTGGGAGCCCGAGACGGCTCGTGGCCGCGAGCTCTTCGAGCAGGCCGGCGTGCAGATCCCGACGCAGGCGGACTGGACTGCCCTCAAGGCGTCCATCCAGGAGTACGGCATCTACAACCAGAACCTCCAGGCCGTCCCGCCGACCGGTTCGATCTCCTACATCAACAACTCCACGTCGTCGATCCACCCGATCGCGTCGAAGATCGAGATCCGCAAGGAAGGCAAGCTCGGTCGCGTGTACTACCCGGCTCCGTTCATGACGAACGACAACCTGGAGTACTACGAGGACGCCTACGAGATCGGTGCCGAGAAGATCATCGACACGTACGCCGCGGCGACGCAGCACGTCGACCAGGGACTGTCGCTGACGCTGTTCTTCAAGGACACCGCCACCACGCGCGACATCAACAAGGCGCAGATCTACGCGTGGAAGAAGGGCATCAAGACCATCTACTACATCCGTCTCCGCCAGCTCGCGCTCGAGGGCACGGAAGTCGACGGCTGCGTCAGCTGCATGCTCTAAGGAGCTTCGCGCTTCGTCATCGCACTTCGACAGGCTCAGTGACCGGGGTTCCGGTCTCTGATCCCGACCCCGGTCCCTGAGCCTGTCGAAGGGCATCAGCACCACCGGTCCGTCGAGGGCCATCAGCATCACCGGTCCGTCGAGGGCCATCAGCATCACCGGTCCGTCGAGGGCCATCAGCATCACCGGTCCCTGAGCCTGTCGAAGGGCCAACCCCACTTCCCGATAGAGGACACCAATTCATGTCAGAGAAGCTCAAGCTGGTCGACCGCGTCCAGGCGATCAACTGGAACAAGATCGAGGACGAGAAGGACGTCGAGGTCTGGAACCGCCTCGTCAACAACTTCTGGCTGCCCGAGAAGATCCCGCTGTCGAACGACGTCCAGTCGTGGAACACCCTGACGCCGCAGGAGCAGCAGCTCACCATGCGCGTGTTCACGGGCCTCACGCTCCTCGACACGATCCAGGGCACTGTCGGCGCCGTCGCCCTCATCCCCGATGCGATCACCCCGCACGAGGAGGCCGTCTACACGAACATCGCGTTCATGGAGTCGGTGCACGCGAAGAGCTACTCGTCGATCTTCTCCACGCTCAGCAGCACGAAGGAGATCGACGAGGCGTTCCGCTGGTCGGTCGAGAACCCGAACCTGCAGAAGAAGGCGTCCATCGTCCTCGACCGCTACCACGGTGACGACCCGCTGAAGCGGAAGGCCGCCTCGACCCTCCTCGAGTCGTTCCTCTTCTACTCGGGCTTCTACCTGCCCATGCACTGGTCGAGCCGCGCGAAGCTCACCAACACGGCCGACATGATCCGCCTGATCATCCGCGACGAGGCCGTGCACGGGTACTACATCGGCTACAAGTTCCAGAAGGGCCTCGAGAAGCTCACGCAGGCTGAGCGCGACGACGTCAAGGACTACACGTTCTCGCTGCTCTACGAGCTCTACGACAACGAGGTGCAGTACACGCAGGATCTCTACGACGAGGTCGGCCTCACCGAGGACGTCAAGAAGTTCCTGCACTACAACGCCAACAAGGCGCTCATGAACCTCGGCTACGAGGCCATGTTCCCGAAGACGGTCACGGACGTGAACCCGGCGATCCTGTCGGCGCTCTCCCCAAACGCCGACGAGAACCACGACTTCTTCTCGGGTTCCGGCTCCTCCTACGTGATCGGCAAGGCCGTGGTCACGGAAGACGAGGACTGGGACTTCTAGTCATCGCGCAGTCGCTGCGCTGAACGCACGAGGGCCGGATGGAATCCACGATTCCATCCGGCCCTCAGGCGTTGAGCGCGTATCGGCGTCAGCCGCCGAGGCCACCGCCGGTCGCCAGGAAGAAGTAGAAGAACGCGGTCACGCCCTGGACGACGGGGAAGAAGAGCGCCGCGATCGCGGTGACCACGATCGTGAGGATGGCGACGAGCGCGACCAGACTGACGACACCGTTGCGTCCTGCGCTCGGAGCCTCGACGGGTTCGGCGACGAGCAGCTCGTCCATGGTCGCTTCGGTCGTCAGCATCGTTCTCCCTGTGGCTCTGGTGTCCTCGACACTACCCGGAGAGCCGCCGTGCGCCGCTGACTCGCCCGAGGATGTTCGAATCCGACGCGGAAACGCGCAGATTCGGGCGACTCAGCGACGGCGGGTGGTCAGCGTCGGGTGGACCAGAGTGCCCAGGCGATGAGCACGGGCTGGAAGAAGAGGCGGGTGAACCGGCGGCTGTCGGTGTCGAGGCCGAAGGCGTCGCGGCGGTTGAGCCACTGGGAGAGGTTGCCCGGGAAGATCGCGGTGAAGAACGCCGCGGCGAGGTTACCGACGGCCGTCCGCTTCACGCCTGAGGCGAGTGCCGCACCCAGGGCGATCTCGACGACGCCCGAGGCGAGCACGGTGGTGTCCTCGTCGATCGGGACCCATTCCGGCACCTGCGCCTGGAAGTCCTTCCGAGCGAAGGTCAGGTGACTGACGCCGGCGAAGACGAGTGCGCCTCCGAGCAGCAGACGTGCGGCGGTGCGGGCTTTCGATCCAGCCATGAGGGTCCTCTCGACGATGGTGATGTCACCACGCTATCCGGAGATCGGTGGACCGACGGCGGGTTGCGAGTGCACAGATGTCCAGCAGCAGGTCGCTCAGCCGTCGATCTGCGAGTTCGCGTCGAGGCGGTGCCAGGTGCGGTTGTGGTAGACGAGCGGCGCGCCATCGAAGCTCGGGGTGAAGGCCGGGACGGCGGGAGCGGGTGCCTCGGCGGCAGGCTCGGCCCGGACCGGCTCCTCGGCCGCTTGCGGCTGCGAAACGCTCGACTCCAGCGCGTGCACCGCGATGACCGTCGAGGTGCCCGCCTCCATGCGGTTGACGATGCGTCCGCGGATCCAGACGCCGTTGCCCGTGAAGTACGGCTCGCCCGTGGGCAGGCGGTCCCAGATGGAGGTGTCGGCGAAGCGGTCGATTCCGCTCGTCGCGCAGAGCTTCGCGATGTGCAGCTGCTCGGAACCCAGGAGGTGGACGACGACGGTGTCGGATGCGGTGATGGTCGGCGCGCTCGAGGACAGCGACGACACGGAGAAGACGAGGAGCGGCGGTTCCGCACTGACGGAGAAGACCGAGGTGGCGGTCAGCCCCACCGGCCCGGAGCCGTCGTCGGCGGTGATGACCGAGACGCCGGCGGGGTGCTGACGGAACGCCGCCTTGAAGTCGTCGGGGGACAGGGACGCGAAACCGGGGGCGACCTCGCCACCGTCGACGGGGGACGGCAAGGCGGTCACGGAGGCGGCTGCCGGGTGGACTGAGCTCACGGGGGATCCTTCGAACGGCTGTGGACGACTGCTGCAACGCCGATTCGGTGGACGCTGCACAGGCTACGTTTCGCTCATCCGGCCGGAGCTGCAACTCTGTTACCCGGTGTGACGGTGACCGAGCGGTCGGGCGCAGGTCCCGTCGACCTCGCGTGCGTACGCTGGACGCATGCCCATCCTCATCACCCCGGACGACCTCGCCGCCTTGATCGCCTCCGAGACGCCGGTGCGCGTCCTCGACGTGCGGTGGCGACTCGACGCACCGGACGGACGGCCCGCCTACCTCGAGGGACACCTGCCCGGCGCCGTGTACGTCGACCTCGACCATGAGCTGGCCGACCACGTGCCGACCGGAGAGCCGGCCGTCCGAGGCCGTCACCCCCTGCCCGATCGCGAGGCGCTCCAGGCGTCCGCGCGATCGTGGGGCGTCGACGACGGTGACGTCGTCGTGGTCTACGACGACCTCACGAGCCTGTCGGCGGCGCGCGCCTGGTGGATGCTGCGGAACGCCGGCATCGCGGACGTCCGCATCCTCGACGGCGCGTTCCGGGCGTGGACGGACGCCGGACTGCCCGTGGAGCGTGGCGAGGTCGTCCCGGAACCCGGGACCGTCACGCTGACGTCGGGTGTCCTGCCGAGCATCGACATCGACACCGCAGCGACGTGGGCGGGCGAGGGGCGGGTCCTGCTGGACGCGCGCGCCGGCGAGCGGTACCGGGGTGACGTCGAACCGATCGATCCCCGGGCCGGTCACATCCCCGGAGCGCTCAGCACACCGACGACCGCCAACGTCGGCGCCGACGGCCGGTTCCTCTCGCCTGAGACCCTCCGCGAGCAGTTCCTCGCCGCGGGCGTGCCTGCGGACGCGACGGTCGCCACCTACTGCGGCAGTGGGGTGACCGCGGCGCACAACGCGGTCGCACTCACCCTGGCCGGCTTCGAACCGGCGCTGTACCCGGGGTCGTGGAGCGAGTGGGCGAACCACCCGGAGCGTCCGGTGGCGACAGGACCCGAGGCCTGAGCCGTCGACCCGGTCATCGAGCTTGTCGAGATCCGGCCTTCGACAGGCTCAGGGACCGCCGTCCATCGTCAGGGATCAGGGAGGGCTAGCCCGCGAGGACCTTCTGCAGGCGCTGCAACGACACCGATTCGGCCGTGCCCAGCTGCTGGGCGAACAGGCTGATCCGGAGCTCCTCGAGCATCCACCGGGCCTTCACGAGGTGCTCCGGAGCCTCGGCGGGCAGAGGGATCGTGCCGCCGGCGGCTTCGAACCGTGCCGACGCCGTCTGCGCCTCCGTCATCCACACCCGGTCGCGGTTCGGGTTGTCCGTCAGCCGCTCGGCGCGGTAACGGATGCCCGCGAGGTAGCGGGGCAGATGCTCGAGTCGTGCTGAGCCCGTCCGGGAGACGAAGCCCGGGAAGACCAGTCCGTCGAGCTGGCCCCGCATGTCGGTGAGGGCCGCGAGCAGCGTCATGCTCGTCGCCGCCTTCATGGCCTTCTCCGTGTCGCGCGCGGCTTGCAGGATGCGGGCGACGATGGCGACCGTCTGGAACATGCGGTCCATGACCGAGGCGGAGACGCGGTCGCGAAGCGTCTCGTACTGCAGCCGCGAGAACACCTGTCCGTCGGGCACCACGCGGAACAGGACATCGTCGATGCAGGCGGCGAGGCAGTCCTCGAACAACGCCGGCGTCGATCGGTACGGGCTCGTCGCGAGCGCCAGCTTCTCATTGGCCTTGAGGTGCTGCTGCACGTACGCCGTCGGGGACGGGATCGCGAGCAGGAGGAGGCGGCGCACGCCGGCGGGCATGGCGCGGGCCTGGTCGGCCTCCGTGCTCATGATCCGGATCGACACGCTCGTGCCGTCGTCGACGATCGCGGGGTAGCCGCGGATCACGCCGTCCTCTTGGCGGATGTCGATGAACCGGGGGAGGTCGTCGAAGTCCCATCTGGTGAACCCGGAGCGCTCGATGGCGTTGGGCACTCTGGCGGCCGCGACCTTGGCGACGCTCGCACGGGTGCGCTGCTTGAGGCGCTGCTGCAGCTCGACGAGGTCCTTGCCGCTGGCGAGCGTCCGGCCGCGCTCGTCGATGACCCGGAAGGTCACGAGCAGGTGCTCGGGGACGCGTCCCATCTCGAAGTCCGAGGCGGTGATGTCCATGTAGGAGAGCCGCTTGATCGCGTTCGCGAGACGGGTGGCGAACGAGTCCTCGGCGGCGGGACTGCCGGGGGCGACCGCCGGGACGTCTGCGGGGAGCTCGGCGAGCAGCTTCGCCGCCCAGTCGGCCGCAGGCACGATGTTCCGACGCAGGGCCTTCGGGAGCGCTTTGATCATCGCGGTGATGAGGTCTCGACGGAGCCCGGGGACCTGCCAGTCGAAACCCGCGGGCGAGAGCCGGTCGAGCAGGGCGAGCGGGACGATGACCGTCACGCCGTCGTCGTCGCTTCCGGGCTCGAAGCGATAGCTGAGCTTCAACCGCTGGTCGGCCTGCACCCACTCGGCGGGGAAGCGGTCCTCGTCCACCGCCGGAGCGTCCTCGTGGAGGAGGTCCTCCTGGCGCATCGTGAGCAGCTCGGGCTGGTCGACGCGCGTCTTGCGCCACCAGGACTCGAAGCCCCGCGTCGTCGAGATCTCGGCGGGGACGCGGGCGTCGTAGAAGTCGAAGACGGCTTCGTCGTCGAAGAGGATGTCGCGGCGTCGCGTCCGCTCCTCGAGCTCACTCAGCTCCTTGCGCAGCCGTCGGTTCGCGCGGTGGAAGTCGAACAGCTTGTCGCGACCGATGTCGTGGGTCCACTCGCCGTCGACGAGCGCGTGCCGCAGGAACAGTTCACGGGCCTGCTCCTGGTCGATGCGACCGAACTGCACCCGGCGGCGCGGCACGATCGGCACGCCGAAGAGCGTCACCTTCTCGAACGCGACGGCGGAGCCCTGGTTCTTCTCCCAGTGCGGCTCGCTGTACGAGCGCTTGCAGAGGTCGCCGGCGATCTGTTCCGCCCACGCCGGGTCGATCGAGGCGTTGGTGCGGGCGAACAGCCGACTCGTCTCCACGAGTTCCGCGCTCATCACGGCGTTCGGCTGCTTCTTGGCGAGCGCGGACCCGGGGAAGAGGACGAAGCGCGTCTGGCGGGCGCCGATGTAGTCGCCCTTCTTCGCGGTCTTCGTCGCCGGTGGAGCGTTCCGGCCCTTCACGACCGGAGCGACGGTCTGATCCTTCAGCCCGATGTGGGAGAGGAGCCCCGCGAGGAGCGACTTGTGGATGCCGTCGGGGTTCACCGCCGGCTCGTTGATCGTCAGGCCGAGTGGCTTCGCGAGCTGGCGCAGCTGGCGGTAGACGTCGTGCCATTCGCGGACGCGGAGGTAGTTGAGGAACTCGTTCTTGCAGAGCCGACGGAACGCGCTCGACGACAGCTCGTCCTGTTTCTCCTCGAGGTAGTTCCAGAGGTTCAGGAGGGCGAGGAAGTCGCTCGTCGGGTCGACGAACCGGCGGTGCAGTTCGTCGGCTTTCTGCCGGTGCTCGAGCGGTCGTTCGCGTGGGTCCTGGATGGTGAGCGCCGCGACGATCGCGAGCACCTCCCGCGACACCCCGTGCCGCTTCGACTCCACGACCATGCGCGCGAACCGCGGATCGATCGGCAGGCGGCTGAGGTCGCGCCCCACCCGCGTGAGGCGTGGACCGCCGCCGCGAGGTGACCCGTCGGCGAAGGTGCGCGTCTCGATCGCGCCGAGTTCGGACAGCAGGTCGACGCCGTCCTTGATGCCGCGGGCGTCCGGCGGCTGGAGGAAGGGGAAGGCGGCGATGTCACCGAGGCCGAGGGATATCATCTGCAGGATCACCGCGGCGAGGTTCGTGCGGAGGATCTCCGGTTCGGTGAACTCCGGGCGCTTCGCGAAGTCGTCCTCCGAGTAGAGGCGGATGGCGATGCCGTCGCTCGTGCGGCCGGAGCGACCCGAACGCTGGTTCGCCGACGCCTGCGAGATCGCCTCGATGGGGAGCCGCTGCACCTTGGAGCGCACGCTGTAGCGCGAGATGCGGGCGGTTCCGGCGTCGATGACGTACTTGATGCCGGGCACCGTGAGGCTCGTCTCGGCGACGTTCGTCGCGAGGATGATGCGCCTGCGGAGGCCTGCCACGGTCGACGGCTGGAACACGCGGTGCTGGTCTGCGGAGGAGAGCCGGCCGTAGAGCGGGAGCACCTCGGTGCCGGGCAGGTTGCGGCCGCGGATGGCGTCGGCGGCGTCGCGGATCTCCGTCTCACCGGACAGGAAGACGAGGACGTCGCCCATCGACTCGCGCGCCAGCTCGTCGAGGGCCGCGTTGATGCCCTCGAGGTAGTCGCGGTCGGCGGCCTCGGACTCGGGGGCGTCCTCATCGTCGTCCGTGGGCTCGTCGGCCACGAGCGGCCGGTAGCGGATCTCGACCGGGTACGTGCGGCCGGAGACCTCGACGATGGGCGCCCCGTCGAAGTGCTTCGAGAAGCTCTCCGGGTCGATCGTCGCGGACGTGATGATGACCTTGAGGTCGGGGCGCTGGGGGAGGAGCTGCTTGAGATAGCCGAGCAGGAAGTCGATGTTGAGACTGCGCTCGTGCGCCTCGTCGATGATGATCGTGTCGTACTTGCGCAGCATCCGGTCGCGGTGGATCTCGTTCAGCAGGATGCCGTCGGTCATCAGCTTGATCTTCGTCGCCTTCGACGCCTGATCGGTGAAGCGGACCTGGTAGCCGACGATGCCGCCGAGCTCCTGGCCGAGCTCCTCCGAGATGCGTTCGGCGATCGTGCGCGCGGCCAGACGTCGGGGTTGCGTGTGCCCGATGGACTCGCGACCGAGCTCGAGGCAGATCTTCGGCAGCTGGGTGGTCTTGCCGGAACCCGTTGCCCCGGCGACGATGACGACCTGGTGCTCGCTGATGGCACGCGCGATGTCCGCGCGAGCGGCACTGACCGGCAGCTCGGGCGGGTAGGAGATTCGGAGGTCGGACATCAGCCCTCCATCGTATCGGGCTGGGCGGGTTGTGCTGCCGTTCCGGGCCTCCGGATCCCGCGAACCCTGAGCCGCCTTCCCCGGTCCCTGAGCCTGTCGAAGGGCAGTCGGGCTGCGGCGCCTCGGTGCGAAGCGGGGATGTTTACGCGCGGTATCGCAAACAGGGTTGCCTAGCAGAGTGGTTTGCGTTACAAAGTAGGTATGACTTCACCGATGGAACCCACCGACGGCTCGGACGCGCTCGACCCGGCCGCCATGCTCGCTCTGCAGGAGCGACAGGCGAGCCGTGTCGACGACATCTTCACGAGGCCCACCATCGCGATCGTGTACGTCTGGGGTGTCGCGTGGACCGTCGGGTTCCTGGCCCTCTGGTCCGCGAGCGGCGAGAACCCCTGGTTCACCACGCCGCCGGCGGTCGCCGGATGGCTCTTCGGGATCCTCATGGTGGGCGGCATCGTCTCGTCGTCGATCATCGGCTCCCGTGTGTCGCGTGGGATCCAGGGAGCACAGCAGGTGCAGGGCACGATGTACGGCATCGCCTGGGCGATCGGGTGCACGGCAGCGGCGGTGTTCGGCGGCGCACTGTTCGCTGCGGGGATGGCACCCGCACTCGCCGCCATCTTCTACCCGGCGATCTACAGCCTCGTGGTCGGTCTGCTCTACCTCGCAGGTGGAGCAGTCTGGCGCGACCGCCTCATGTACGGCATGGGCATCTGGATCATCGTGGTCGGCATGGCCGCGCCGTTCTTCGGCTCGCCGGGCAACGCGCTCATCATGGCCATCGCCGGCGGAGGCGGGTTCCTCGTGTACGCGACCTTCCTCGAAGCGACCCGCCGTCGGCGTGCCCACCGATCGGCGGCGTGACCGATGGACGAACTCGACCCCCTCATCCATGCCCAGGCCCGCCTGCGCATCATGTCGACGCTCGCGGCGATCGATGCGGACAGCAGTATGTCGTTCCCCCGCCTGCAGGAGATGCTCGACATGACCGCCGGGAACCTCTCCACGCATCTGCGGAAGCTCGAGGACGGCGCCTACGTCCTCGTCACGAAGACCCACCGGGGACGCACCCCGGTCACCTACCTGGAACTCACCACGCTCGGGCGCCGCGCGTTCGAGGACTACATGACCGGGCTCCGAGCGATGCTCGGCGGCGCGTCGGGAACGGGGACATCATGACGATCACACCACTGGCCACCCTCGAGGGCGTGACACGACGTTACGGCGACGTGACCGCGCTGCACGACGTCGACCTCAGTATCGAGCCGGGCTCGCTCGTCGGGCTCCTCGGGCCCAACGGCGCCGGCAAGTCCACCGTGCTCTCCCTGCTGCAGGGCACCCGACGTCCGACGACCGGCACGGTGACGCTCTTCGGCGGCGATCCCGCCCATGCGGTCAACCGCACCAGGCTCGGATCGACACCGCAGGAGACGGCACTGCCGCCCACGCTCCGGGTGGGAGAGGTCGTCGACTTCATCGGACGCCACTTCGCGGACCGCGTGCCGACGGCCGCCCTGGCGGAACAGTTCGGTCTCGGTGACCTCCTCCGACGCCAGACGGGCTCGCTCTCGGGCGGCCAGCAGCGCCGCCTCGCGGTCGCGCTCGCGTTCGTCGGCAGACCGCGTCTCGTGCTCCTCGACGAGCCGACGACGGGCCTCGACGTCGACGCCCGCCGAACCCTCTGGGACGCGATCCGCCGGCAACACGAGCTCGGGGCGACCATCGTCCTCACCAGTCACTACCTCGAGGAGATCGAAGCGCTCGCCGAGCGTGTCGTGGTCCTGGGTGGCGGACGGGTCATCACCGACGCCCCGCTGCGCGACGTCCTCGGGCTCGTCGGTATCCACCGGGTGCGGCTCCGGACCACCGACCCCGGAGCGGTGGAGCGGCTCACCGGGGTCGTCCAGGCGAGTCGTGACGGTGACGCCGTCGAACTGGACGTCCGTGACGCCGACGCGTTCGTGCGCGAGCTCGTCCGGTCCGAGGCCCCGTTCACCGATCTCGCCGTGCGCGGAGCGACCCTCGAGGAGGCGTTCCTGACCCTCACCGCGGATGCCCGGGCGGACGTCGAACGGAGCGCCGTCTGATGGCCACCACCGTCCAGCTCACCGCCCTGCACGCGCGGTACTCCCTGCTCGAGACCGTGCGCGTCCCGATCGCGCTGATCGGCTCGCTCGTCTTCCCGGCGCTCTCGCTACTGTTCTTCGTCGTCCCGCAGGCGCAGGTCGCCGGCGATCCCGTCATCGCGACCCAGGCGGTCATCTCCCTCATCGTCTTCGCCGTGCTCGCCAACTCCCTGTTCGGCTTCGGTTTGACCATTGCCCAGGCGAGGGAACAGGCGTGGGATCCGTACCTCCGCACGCTTCCGGTGACGGGTGTCGCCCGTGTTCTCTCGCACCTGTGCTCGGTCGGCCTCCTCGGGTTCGCGGCCGTCATACCGGTCGTCGTGCTCGGCGCGTCCCTGACCGCAGCCACCACGACTCCGATGGGACTGCTCGGCGGCATCGTGGCGCTCCTGGTGGGTGCCCTGCCGTTCATGCTCCTCGGCACCGCGATCGGGTACGCCCTCCCGAGCAAGGCCGCGATCGCCGTGGTGCAGGTGGTCATGTTCTCGCTGGCCTTCGCCGGCGGACTGTTCATCCCACCGTTCCTCTTCGCCCCGTGGCTCGACCGGCTGTCCATGTTCCTCCCGAGCCGTCAGACCCGGGAGCTCGTCGTCTGGGCGGTCCAGGGTGGCGAGTTGCCGTGGTGGTCGTGGGTCGGCGTCCTGGCGTGGACGCTCGTCCTGACCGTCGTCGTCCTCGCCCTCTACCGCCGCGACGAGGGCCGCCGCTACCGCTGAGGTCGACGGACACCTCGCCGAACACCGGCCGTTCCCGCGTGCCGTCATACGTCGACACACACCGTGCACCGGCCGCGAGGCGCTCGTACGCTGACGTCCATCCCGGCCGGTCCACGGCCCCTCGACGAGCGGATGGAGCGACCCGTGTCCAGCAGCGCAGACCAGACGAACGCCGCCGACCGATCGACGGGCGCGCACTGATGGGAGCGCCCGTCGTGTTCGGCACCGGCCCGATCTCGGTCGACGACCTCGTGGCCGTGTCCCGTGACGACGCCATCGTCGTCCTCGACACCCCGGCGCTCGACCGCATCGGCGCCGGCCGGGCCATCATCGACCGGCAGACGACGCCGGTCGGAGTCGGCGCTCAGGGTTCTCGGCCACATGGTCCACGGATCCCTGGGGCCGCCGGGGGACGAGCGGCTCCGCGCACCGCGACGCTCGACGTCTCGGCAGTGGAGGAGCGCGTCGTCCATGACCGCCGTGGCGGCATCGGACTGCCGCTCTCGGTGGACCGTGCTCGGGCGGTGGTCGCCGCCCGGCTCGCCGGCTGGACCCGTGGGGCATCCGGGATCCGCCTCGAGACCGCCGTGTTCGTCGCGGAACTCCTCAACCGTGGGGTGACCCCGGTGATCCCGTCCATCGGCTCCCTCGGCGACGGCGACGAGACCCACCTGGCATCCGTCGCGACGCTCGTGATCGGACAGGGGGAGGCGGTCCTCGCGGGCGAACGGCTCCCCGCGCAGGTCGCCCTGTCACGGGTCGGGCTCGCGCCGCTCGACCTCGCTGTGCACGAGGGGCTGGCGTTCGTCCACCACAACGCCTACTCCCTCGGCGTCGGCGCGCTCGCCCTCCACCGGCTCGGCGCGCTCAGTCGACTCGCGGACACCACGAGCGCACTCTCGTCCCGGGCGGCTGCGCGGTCCGGGCGCGGCGGGCGAGGACAGGCGTTCGACGCGACGGTCCTCGCGGGCACCCCGTCGGCCGGCACCCGGGCGAGTGGCGAGCGGATCTCCGAGTTGTTGGCGACGCCGGTCGGCCCGGAGGGTGCGCGCGGCGGAGGGGAACGAGACGGACTGCGGCTCCGGGCGACCCCACAGATCAACGGTGCCCTCGCCGACGAGGTCACCGCGGCCGTCCTACTCATCGAAGCGACACTCGGAACGGCCTCGGAGGATCCACTCGTCGACCAGGCGTCGGGTGTCCTGCGGACCGGCGGGTTGCTCCACGGCGCGCGGCTCGCCCGCGCCTTCGACGGGCTGCGCGCGGCCATCGCGCACACCGCCGCTGCGGCCGAGCGACGGCTCAGACGCATCGACGGAGGCGGGGCCGACCACCGGGGGACCGGGCACGGGCTCGCACCGGGTCGGCTCGGTCAGTCGGCCGCGGACCTCGTCGCCGAACTGCGCGTGCTCGCGACCCCGGTCGTCACCGCCGGCGTGCCGGATGAGGCCTCGGACGACCCGGCCTCCTTCGCCGGGACCTCGCTGCGACTGCTGGAACGCTCGACCGCCCTCTTCGCGGACGTGCTGGCGGTCGAGGCGATCGTCGCGGCGGACGCGCTCGGCCCGGGCGAGCACGACGAGTGGGCGGTCGGGTTCTCCGTCGCCCATGCTGGCCTCCGGTCGGCGATCGAGCAGGAGCTGCACGGTCAGCAGCTCGTCACGGCGGCCCTCGCCGCGTTGGGCGTCGACCGATCCTGAGCGACGGCGGCCGGCGGGTGACGGTGCGCGGGCGCACCCACGTCGTCGCATGCCATGTATTTCGACACGTGTCGAGGGGGTGAGCGATGTCGGTGCCCTCCGGTAGGTTCGGACCACCGACCGAGAGACGTTCAGCGAGCCACCGACCGCGGCGGCGACGGCCCTTGGAAGACGACCTGTCACGAACAGCCGTGCAGAGAAGAGGCATCGGTCCAGCATGATCTCCTTCGAGCACGTCTCCAAGCGCTTCGACGACGGCACCCTCGCGGTCGACGACTTCTCCCTCACGATCCCGTCGCGTTCCACCACGGTCTTCGTCGGGTCCTCAGGCTGTGGCAAGACCACGCTCCTGCGGATGATCAACCGCATGGTCGATCCGAGCGAGGGACGCATCGTCATCGACGACGAGGTCGTCTCCGCCGTCGACCCCGTCCGTCTCCGTCGCCGCATCGGCTATGTCATGCAGAACTCCGGTCTCCTCCCGCACCGCACCGTGATCGACAATGTGGCGACGGTGCCCATGCTCACCGGCGTCAACAAGAAGCAGGCCCGGGCGGACGCCCTCACTCTCCTCGACACCGTCGGACTCGATCGCGCGCTCGCCGACCGGTACCCGAGTCAGTTGTCCGGTGGCCAGCAGCAGCGCGTCGGCGTCGCACGAGGCCTTGCGATCGACCCGAACATCCTGCTGATGGACGAGCCGTTCGGTGCCGTCGACCCGCTCGTGCGTGCCGAGCTCCAGCGGGAGCTGCTCCGACTGCAGCGCGACATCGCGAAGACGATCGTGTTCGTCACCCACGACATCGACGAGGCCTTCCTCCTCGGCGACCAGGTCGTCATCCTGCAGAAGGGCGGCCACATCGCCCAGGTCGGCACGCCGGCCGAGATCGTCGCCAACCCAGCCGACGACTTCGTCGCCCAGTTCATCGGCGCCGATCGCGGCCAGCGGACCCTGCACGTCGAGCGCGTCGACGGACGCGACGTCGTCGTCGACGAGTCGGGCCGCCCCGCCGGCGTCCTCGGAGCCGGGCCCGGCGCAGGCGACCGCACCGGCCTGGACGTCCGGAAGGACGGCGCATCCACATGAGCTGGGTCATCGCGAACTGGGACATGATCTGGGACCTCACCCTCACCCATGTCCAGCTGAGCCTGCCCCCGATCATCCTGGGCTTCCTCATCTCCCTACCCCTCGGCTGGCTCGCACACCGGTACCGGTGGTCGCGAGGCGTGCTGCTCACGCTGAGCGGCATCCTCTACGCGATCCCGTCCCTGCCGCTCTTCGTCCTCATGCCGTCCCTCATCGGCACGAAGATCCTCGATCCGGCGAACGTCGTGATCGCGCTCACCATCTACGCCGTGGCCCTGCTCGTCCGCACGGTCGCCGACGCGCTCGACGCCGTCGACGCCGGGGTCCGGCAGTCGGCCCAGGCCGTGGGGTTCTCCACCGGCCAGCGGTTCTGGCGGGTCGAGTTCCCACTGGCGGGCCCACTCATGCTCGCCGGCGTCCGCGTGGTCTCCGCGAGCACCATCAGCCTGCTGAGCGTCGGCGCCCTCATCGGCGTGACGAACCTCGGCTACCTCTTCACCGACGGCTACAACCGGCAGTTCCCGATCGAGATCCTGACCGGCATCGTCGGGACGGTCGTGATCGCGATCGTGTTCGACGTCCTGCTGGTGCTCCTCGGCCGAATCCTCATGCCGTGGACGCGGATCAGCTCGAAGGGTGCGATCCGTCGTCGTCGCGCGGCCACCGAAGCCCGTGAGCTGGCGACCGCCGGGGGAGGAGCCGCATGATCAACTTCCTCGCCGCCTTCGGCTGGATCCTCGACCCCGCGCACTGGGAGGGCCCGGGCGGCATCCCCGTGCGGGTGCTCCAGCACCTGGCCGTGACCGGCCTGACCGTCTTCATCGCCTGCGTCATCGCGATCCCGCTCGGGCTCCTCATCGGGCACACCGGGAAGGGACGAGAGGTCGCGGTCGCGATCACCGGCGCGCTCCGGGCGCTGCCCACGCTCGGTCTGCTCTCGCTCCTCGCACTCATCACCCTCGGGTGGGGCTTCTCCAGCACGAGTCTCGTCCCCGCGATCACGGCCCTCGTCGTGCTCGCCGTCCCGCCGGTCCTGGCCGGTGCGTACGGAGGGGTCGAGGCGATCGACCGCCAGACCATCGACGCCGCGCGTGCCGTCGGGATGAACGAGTGGCAGATCCTCGGCAAGGTGGAGATCCCGCTCGCGCTCCCGCTCATGATCGGTGGCGTGCGCTCGGCCGTCCTGCAGACGATCGCGACCGCGACCGTCGTCGCGTTCCTCACCAACGGCCCCGGTCTCGGTCGCTACATCCTCGACGGTCTCCCCGTACGGGACTACGCGCAGATGCTCGCCGGCTCGATCATCATCATCGTGCTCGCCCTCCTCCTCGAAGGCGTCTTCTCCCTGCTGCAGCGTGCCGTCGTGCCGCGCGGCGTCCAGGCGACCCATACACGGGTCGACGAGACCCGGGGTCACGCCACGAGCGGTGGCGACCGGTCCACCGCTCCAGACCCCGTCGTCGCGGAAGCGGAGGCGAACATGCAGACCGCGGCATACGGCAACGACTGAAGCGTCCCACCACTCCGGGTGACAGCACCGCTCGGCTCCCAGACCCACAACGGCACCACCGTTCTCGCCCATCACAGATAGGAAACACCATGTTCACAGTTCGACAGGGTCGACGCCTCGCCGTCGGCATCGCCGCGACCGCCGTCGCGGCACTCGCACTCAGCGCCTGCTCCGCAGGCGACCCGACCGCCGGGGAGACCGCGGCATCCGACACGATCACGGTCGGCTCCGCCGGATTCCCCGAGTCGGAGATCATCGCGCAGATCTACATCCAGGCGCTCGAGGCCAACGACATCAAGACGGCCGAGTCCCTGAACATCGGCGCTCGCGACGTCTACATCGCAGCGCTCGAAGACGGCTCGATCGACCTCGTCCCCGACTACAGCGGCAACCTGCTGCAGTTCTTCGACGACTCCGCCACGGCCACCTCGAGCGACGAGGTCTACTCCGCCCTGCAGGAGGCCACGCCCAAGGGCTACGAGGTCCTCGACCAGTCCAAGGCGGAGGACAAGGACTCCTACAACGTCACGAAGGAGTTCAGCGAGGCGAACAACGTCACGAGCCTCGCCGACCTCGCGGCCCTCACCATCCCGCTCGCCATCGGCGGCGCACCCGAGTTGGCTGAGCGCCCGTACGGCCCGAAGGGCCTGACCGAGGTGTACGGCGTCCCCGCCGACAAGCTCACCTTCGTCCCGATCAGCGACGGCGGCGGCGCCCAGACCACCGCGGCCCTGCTCGACGGTACGGTCCAGCTCGCCGACATCTACACCACGACCCCGTCGATCACCGAGAACGACTTCGTCACGCTCGAGGACCCGGAGAACCTGATCCTCCCGCAGAACGTCCTGCCGCTGATCAACTCGGCCAAGGCCAGCGACAAGGTCAAGGAGGTCTTGAACGCCGTGTCGGCGGAGCTGACCACCGAAGACCTCATCGAGCTCAACGCCCGCAACCAGGGCGATGAGAAGGCAGCTCCGAAGACCCTCGCGGCCGACTGGCTGAAGGACAAGAAGCTCTTCGACTGAGCAGCAGCCACACGTCGATGGCGTCGTCCGGTCCTCCGGGCGGCGCCATCGCGCTGTTCGCGGGGAGCGCATCCGGCTGCAGCCGGATGTCCAGGGGGTCTCCGACACGTGAGGAGTTGGTAGCGTCAGGGTATGAGTTCCGAGACCCCCGCAGAGTTCATCGCGTCCTGGACCGCCTGGCACACCGCTCGCGAGCGTTCCGTCCGAGCACCCCACGGTATCGCCGCCCTCCGGTTCACCCACTGGCTGACCGAGGAGGCGACCGCCCTCGAGGGCGCGCCGGGCACCTGGCGTGCGGACGCGACCGGCATCGTCGGTGAGCGGCTCACGGGGACCGGACTGACCACGCCGAGTGGCGCCCAGATCATGACCGACCGCGTCGAGCTGGTCCACGGCGACGAACTGCACTTCGGCGACGCGCTGCTCCGAGGCATGGAGCGGGACGGCGTCTACGCCCTCCGCGTGCTCGATCCGGAGGCGCCGACGCGGACCTCGCTCGCGGGCATCAGCGCGTTCGACCCCGACGTCGCCTGGATCCGGCCGGCACGGTTCGTGCCGTCTCCGGACGTCACGGTCGAGACCGAGTCGATCGACGGCCACGTCACGACCGAGACCCCTGTCGGCCGGGTCGAGTTCGAGCTCGGTGACGAAGCGGTGTCGCTGACGGTCACCGGCGGCCCGAACGGACTCTGGGCGGTCTTCTCCGACGGCACGAGTGGCGACGAGAGCTACCGGTTCCGTTTCATCAGCATGCCGGCCCCGACCTCGGACGGCCACGTCCTCGTCGACTTCAACCGCGCGTACCTGCCGCCGTGCGCGTTCAGCGACCACTACGTGTGCCCGCTGCCGGCGCCGAACAACCGGCTCCGTACGCGGATCACGGCGGGCGAGCGACTGCCGCTCGGCCAGTAGGTCCCGGGCCACGGACCCCGCATGACGAACCGGCTCGCCGAGGCGATGAGCCCGTACCTCCGATCGCACGCCGAGCAGCCGGTCGACTGGTACCCGTGGGGACCGGAGGCCTTCGCCGAGGCAGCCCGTCGCGACGTCCCCCTGCTCGTCTCGATCGGCTACTCGACGTGTCACTGGTGTCACGTCATGGCACGCGAGTCGTTCTCGGACGAGCACATCGCCGAGCTCCTCCGACGCGACTTCGTGGCGGTGAAGGTCGACCGCGAGGAGCACCCCGACGTCGACGCCAGTTATCTCGCCGCCGCCGGCGCGTTCACCCGTGACCTCGGTTGGCCGCTGAACGTGTTCGTGACGCCGCGCGGACACGTCTTCCACGCGGGGACCTACTCGCCACCGGTGCCGCTCCGCGGGCATCCCTCGTTCCCACAGGTGCTCGAGGCCGTCAGGGTCGCGTGGACCGAGCGACGTGAGCAGGTCGTCGCGAGCGCCGACGGGCTCGCGCGGGTTATCGCCGAGACGATGTCGTCCACGGATGACGCGCCGCTGCCGGAGACCGGCGAGCTCGATGCGGCGGTCGAGGCGGTCGAGGCGCTGGAGGACCAGGAGCTCGGCGGTTTCGGCACGGCTCCGAAGTTCCCGATGGCCCCGCTGTTCGACTTCCTGCTCACGCCGCGCGAGGGGGACGCCGCTCGCCGCGGTGTCGACCTCGCGCAACGCACCCTCAGGACGATGGGGGCATCGGCGCTCCGTGACCCGGTCGAAGGCGGGTTCTTCCGGTACGCGGTCAACCGGGACTGGAGCGAGCCGCACTACGAACGCATGCTGACGGACAATGCGCTCCTCCTCACCGCCTACACCCGGGCCTGGGCCGAGCGTCCGAGCTCGTGGGCGGCCGGTGTCGCCGCCGGGATCGCCGAGTTCCTCATCGGCACGCTGCAGCAGCCGAGCGGCGGCTTCGGGTCGGCGCAGGACTCCGAGAGCATCGTCGACGGCGTCGGATCGGAGGGCGGCTACTACCGACGCGATGCGGACGGCCGGGCGACGCTGACCCCGCCGGCCGTCGACCGCAAGGTGCTCACCGGTTGGAACGGGCTCGCGATCGGCGCGCTGGCGGAGGCATCGACGGTCTTCGACCGCCCCGAGTGGCTCGAATCAGCGAGGTGGGCGGCGGACGCGGTGCTCGAGAACCACCTCGGCTCGGACGGCACGCTCGCCCGGGCCTCGCTCGATGAACAACGGTCGGATGCGTCGGCGACCCTCGAGGACTACGGGATGCTCGCGGAGGGGCTCCTGCGCCTCGGCCTCGCGACGGGCGAGGTCCGCTACGCGGAGGTCGCCCGCGACCTCGTCGACCGGTGCTTGTCAGACGAGACCGTGACCGACGAGACCCTGCCCTATGAGCCCGTGACCGACGCCTCCTCCGCCGCGGTGGCCGGCTTCATCCTGCCGGGCGGCGGCGACCCGGTGCTGTCGGCCCAGGGCATGCGGATCGACGGCGACCCGTCGGAGGGCGCGTATCCCTCGGGGATATCGTCGCTCGGACGCGCGTCGCTGCTGCTGTTCCAGCTGACGGCCGACGGCCGGTTCCGGGACGCCGCCGAGGGCGCGGTCAGGTTCGCCGCGTCGGCTGCGCTGTCGGCACCGACCGCGTTCGGCGCGAGTCTGGCCCTGGCGGCATCGCTCACCGGGCCGGCGTCGCAACTCATCGTCGTCGGGCCGGATCGGGCGGACCCGGACGAGGAAGAGGATCGCGCGACGGCGGATCGGGCGATGCGCGACGCGGTCAGAACGCGCCGGGACGACGTCGTGGCGGTGGTCTCCGAGTGGCAGGCGGCGGCTTGGGCGACGAGCGGGTTCGACGTCTTCGCCGAACGGACGAGTCGCGACGGCCGGTTGACCGCCTACCAGTGCCGGGACTTCGTCTGCCGTCTCCCAGTGACGGACGTGGCGCAGCTCGACGCCCGCTGATCCAGCGCACCCGACGACCCGACACGCGGATGGGTCAGGCTCCGAACGAGCCGTCCGGATGGCCGAACCGCAGCTCGCGTGCTTCGGAGCGCCAGCGCCCGAGTCCACCGTCGAGGAGCGCGACGCGTTCGTACCCGGCTCCGGTCAGCGCCGCCCGCAGGCGCTCGGCGGAGCGCCCGTCGAGCTGGTCGTACAGAACGACCGTGTGCTGCTCCGTGACGCCGATGGCGGCCGCACCGCGTCGGACCTCCTCCGCTGAGGACGCTCCGAGCCCCCGGCCTGTATCGAGCAGTTCGACGAACACGGCGCCGGGGACGTGCCCGTCGAAGAGGTACAGGTCGTAGCCGCTCACCAGTCGCACCGGGCCGCCGTCCAGCGCAGGCAGCTCGACGACACTCGCGTCGAGGACGATGAGGCTCTCGCTGCCGAGATGGTCCGCGAGCCACTGGGTGGAGACGAGCGGGTCCACCAGGAACGGCGCGTGCTTGGAGGTCATGCGCCCACCGTAGGAGGCCGCGGCCCGGATGACCACGGTGGTCGGCAACACGCGGTCACACGTCGCCGCGGTTCAGCACTCGATGACGTTGACCGCGAGACCGCCCTCGCTCGTCTCCTTATACTTCGTCGACATGTCGACGCCGGTCTGGCGCATGGTCTCGATCACGGTGTCGAGCGACACCAGGTGCGTCCCGTCGCCATGCAGCGACAGGCGTGCGGCGCTGACGGCCGTCGAGGACGCGATCGCGTTGCGTTCGATGCACGGGACCTGGACGAGCCCGCCCACCGGGTCGCACGTGAGGCCGAGGTGGTGCTCCATCGCGATCTCCGCGGCGTTCTCGACCTGACGTGGTGTGCCGCCGAGGACGGCGCACAGGGCACCGGCGGCCATGGCGCAGGCCGAGCCGACCTCGGCCTGGCAGCCGCCCTCGGCCCCGGAGATGGACGCGTTCGCCTTGAAGAGCGAGCCGATGGCGGTCGCCGTGAGCAGGTAGCGACCGATACCGTCGAGCGAGGCGCCCGGCACGAACCGCAGGTAGTAGCTCCCGACGGCTGGGATGATCCCCGCGGCCCCGTTCGTGGGTGCGGTCACGACCCGCCCGCCGGAGGCGTTCTGCTCGTTGACCGCCAGGGCGAACGCGTGGAGCCACTCCGTGGGGAGTTCGCGCCCGCTTTCGGCCTCGGCCACGTCGAGGCGCTCACGGACGGCACGTGCCCGGCGCTTGACACCGAGACCGCCCGGGAGGGTGCCGGTGTCGGCGAGCCCGGCGGTCACGCACTCGTGCATGGCGGCCCAGATGGCGTCGAGGCCGGCGTCGACCTCGATCGCCGACCGCAGGGCCTCCTCGTTGCGTCTCGCGATCGCGTCGATCGGGAGTCCTGTCTCGTCGCAGAGCCCGATGAGCGCCTCAGCGGTCCGGAACGGCATCGGCACGGGTGTCGACGGCAGCACCGTGCTCGGGTCGTCGCCGTCACGACGGATGAAGCCGCCGCCGACGGAGTAGTACGTCTCGGAGCGCACCGGGAGGTCGCTCCGCTGGTCCCAGGCGTGGAGGGTCATGGCGTTCGGGTGGCCCGGCAGCCTCGTCCTGGGCACGAACGAGACGTCGTCCTTCGAGAACGCGATGGCCCGCGTGCCGGCGAGCGTGAGCGGAGCGCCGTCGGGGTGGTCGCTCCAGGCCCGTCGGACCTCGGCGGGATCGCACCCTTCGGGGGTGAGCCCCTGGAGTCCCGCGACGACGGCGTCTGGGGTGCCGTGGCCGATGCCGGTCGCGCCGAGCGATCCGTACAACGAGCACGTGACGCGGTCGACCCGGTCGAGCAGGCCGTCGTGCGCGAGCCCGGTGGCGAAGGCCAGGGCCGCCCGCATCGGTCCGACCGTGTGCGAGCTGGACGGCCCGATCCCGATGGAGAAGAGGTCGAACGCGGACACGTATGCGGTCACTGGACGACCCCCTTCGGTGCGACTGGCTCCTTTCACTCTAAGCGTCTTCAGCGCCGGGTGCGGTGTCAGCGGACGTCAGCGGGTGTCAGCGGCAGGTGAGCGCTCCGTGAGTGCCCCCGCCCACACTGTTGTCCGGGTCGCCCACCGGCGGTCCACACCTGATTTCGAAAGGCATCCGCATGAGCATCAGCTCCGACTGGGCGATCGAAGCCCACGGCCTCGTGAAGACCTTCGGCGACAACCGGGCGGTCGACGGCGTCGACCTCTCGGTCCGCACCGGCACCGTCTACGGCGTCCTCGGCCCGAACGGCGCCGGCAAGACCACCACCATCAGCATGCTGGCGACGCTCCTGCGTCCTGACGCCGGCACCGCCACCGTCTTCGGACACGACATCCAACGGGAGTCGCAGGTCGTGCGCCAGCTCATCGGCGTGACCGCGCAGTTCGCGTCGGTCGACGAGAACCTCTCGGCCATCGAGAACCTCGTCGTCTTCTCTCGACTGCTCGGACTCGGCCGCGCGGAGGCGAAGCGCAAGAGCGCGGAACTCCTCGAGGAGTTCGGCCTGAGCGACGCGGCGTCGCGACCCTTGAAGAAGTTCTCCGGCGGCATGCGTCGTCGTCTCGACCTCGCGGCGAGCCTCATCGCCCAGCCGCCCCTCATCTTCCTCGACGAGCCGACCACGGGCCTCGACCCGCGGACCCGGGCGCAGATGTGGGACACGATCCGCCGCCTGGTCGCGACGGGCTCGACCGTTCTCCTGACCACCCAGTACCTCGACGAGGCGGACCAGCTCGCCGACCGGATCGCCGTCATCGACCGCGGTCTCGTCGTCGCCGAGGGCACCTCCGACGAGCTGAAGGCCTCCGTCGGCGAGTCGTCGCTGCAGCTGCGGCTCGCGGACCCCGACGACCTGGAGGATGCGCGACGGGTCATCTCGAGCGTCCTCGGCGTGGACACCGTCGTGTCGCCGGAGGCCACCCGTATCACGGCCCCGATGCGCGACCCCGACGCCGTGACCGACCTGTTCATCACGCTCCGGGAAGCCGGGATCCGGCTCGCGGAGATGAGCGTCCAGAAGCCGACGCTCGACGAGGTCTTCCTCACCCTCACCGGGCACGGCGTCGAGGCGGACGACGCCGACGCCGTGTCCCACACCGATTCCCTCGACACCGCAGAGCAGGTCCACGCATGAGCACGATCACCATCACCCCGGCCGCAGACCGGTCCCTCCGGAACCACGTCAGCCTCTCGCAGACGGTCCGCAACTCCTTCACCATGGCGTACCGCGGACTGCTCAAGATCAAGCGCACGCCCGAGCAGCTGATCGACGTGACGGTCCAGCCGATCATCTTCACGCTGATGTTCACGTACATCTTCGGCGGCGCGATCGCCGGCGACGTCGCGAGCTATCTGCCGATCATCATCCCGGGCATCCTGGTCCAGACCGTCATCACGACCTCGGTCGTGACCGGCATCCAGCTCCGCGAGGACATGGACAAGGGCGTGTTCGACCGCTTCAAGTCGATGCCCATCGCCCGCATCGCACCGCTGGCCGGTGCCCTCCTCGCCGACACGGTGCGCTACACGATCGCCACGACGCTCACCTTCGCGATGGGCTTCGTCATGGGGTACCGACCGGAGGGCGGCATCGGCTTCGTGGCCCTCGCCGGCCTCCTCGTGATCGTCTGCGCCTGGGCCATCAGCTGGATCTTCGCGTTCTTCGGGGTCATCGCCCGGAGCGCGAGCAGCGTGCAGGGCATCTCCTTCCTCGTCCTGTTCCCGCTGACGTTCCTCTCGAACGCCTTCGTGAACCCGGAGACGATGCCGAGCTTCCTCCAGGGCTTCGTGGACGTGAACCCCGTCTCGCACCTCGTGACCGCGGTCCGCGACCTCGCGAACACGGGTGTCTTCGGCGGTGACGCCTGGCTGGCGCTCCTCGGCGCCGCCGTCATCGTGGCGGTCTTCGCACCGCTCACCGTGCGGGCGTACATGCGCCGCGCCTGACGACGAGACGACCGCAGCGACCGATCAGCGCGCCGCCAGGGCAGGACTGCCGAGCAGTTCGAACGCTCTGGCGGCGCTCTCGTGCGCCTGCAGGGGGAGGGTCCGCTCGGCGAGGCGGTCGCGCTCGGTCGCTGTGAGGCGCGCCGCCGCTGCTGCCTCGTGTGGTGTGCGGACGAGCGATGGGATGTCCTGACGGGAGGCGAGCGCACTGGCGAGCGCGACGAGCTCGGCGCCGATGAATCGCACTTCGTCGTCGTCCGAGCGGACGTACCAGGCGCCGAGGGCGACGACGGTGGAACCGAGCACCGGTCGGTCGAACCGGTTCGGGAGGAGGCGTCCCAGCGCGAGGGTGCGGGTGCGGACCCGCCGCACGAGACGCTGGACCTCGGTGGCGTCCGGGACGCCGTCCAGCACGGCGGCGGCGATCGCGGCGGAGCCGACGAGGGTGAACCACGGCGATCGTCGCGACTCACCCGGAGCGAACGCGACGAGCGCCTTCCCGTAGAGCTCGGCTCCCCGTGCGGCGTCGCCCTGGGCCCGCGCGATCTCGGCGAGACCGGCCCAGCCGATCGACCGGCGTTCGGGGAGCGGGGCGAACGCGGAGAACGAGACGTCGTCCGAGAGGAACCGGTCGAGCACGGTGGCGGCGGCGGCGTGGTCACCACGGGCGATGTCGCCGATCGCGATCAGCCACTCGAGTTGACGGAGGTCCGCTTCGGCACCGATCGCGGTCAGCCCCTCGGCAGCGCGGGCCGCCCAGACGAGCGCCTCCTCCGGCTCGTCGTTCTGGCTGTGCAGTTGGGCGAGCATGTGCGCACTCATGGCGGCGCCCCAGACATCTCCGAGCGTGAGCGAGAGGTCGTTCGCGCGCAGGGCGGCCGCTTCGGCGGCGCGGGGGTCGCCGTCGTTCTCCGCCGCCTGTGCCGACATGAGGTTTCCGAGGTTCGCGACGTGCGGGTCGGTCGACCGGGAGTACTCGCGGAGGAGGGCCTCCGCGCGTTCGGGGCGACCCGCGGCCAGCAACAGGCTGACCATCGCGCGCATCCGTGGGGCCTGTGTCGTCCGCGCCCGTTCGAGTCGGCGGAGGACGCCGATCGCCCGCGCGGACGTGCGGGGATCGGTGGCGAGGAACGTCACGGTGATGATGGCGACGGCGATGGCGGGGGTGTCGGTCGACACCGACTCCGGGTCCTGGTGGCGGAGCACGTCGAGGACGGCCGCGCCGAAGACCAGGACCTCCTGATGCGCGCTGCGGATCGTCCAGAAGAGGGCGAGTGCTGCGAAGACCGGGGCGACGACATCGGCGCGATCCTCGGCGACGGCCCCGCGGAGCACGTCCACCAGGGTGTCCTGTTCGACGGCGAGGCGCGCGAACGCCGCCACCTGTCGAGGCCCTTGCATGGCGGGGAGGAGCGTCTCGGCCAGTGCGACCGCCCATGTCCGCGTGCGGTCGAGTACGAGGTCGTCCTCGTGCGCCTCGGCGGACTTGATCGCGCCGAACTCGCGGACCGTCTCCAGCATCCGGAATCGGACGGTCCCGGTGGCCGGGTCGTCCTGCACGGTGAGCAACGACTGGCCGACGAGCGCGTCGAGCGCCTCCACGACTTCGACCTCGGGGGCGAGCGCTGCAGTCGCCTCCAGATCGAAGCCGTCGGGAAATCTGGACATGCGACGGAGGACGACACGTTCGTGCTCGCCCAGGAGGTTCCAACTCCAGTCGATGACGGCGAGGAGGGTGCGGTGGCGCTCAGGAGCACTGCGATCACCGGCGGTCAGCAGGGTGAAGCGGTTCCCGAGTCGTCGCTCGATCTCCTCGACCGACATGGATCTGGTGCGCGCCGCCGCGAGTTCGATCGCCAGCGGCAGCCCGTCGAGTTTCGCGCAGAGACGCGCCGCGACGTCGAGTGGCACATGGAGACCTGGACGGGCGGCGCGGGCACGCTCGACGAACAGCCGCACCGCCGGGCCCGCGTGTTCGAGGTCGGTGCCGTCCACGGCGGCGTCCAGCGGGTCGAGCTGGTAGACGTGCTCGGCGGCGATCGACAACGGGCTCCGACTCGTCGCGAGGACGCGGAGGTCGCCGGCCCAGGCCAGCGCATCGGCGATCCAGCGTGCCGCCGCGTCCACGAGGTGCTCGCAGTTGTCCATCACGAGCAGCGTCGGCCGTTCCGAGAGTCGGTCGATGATGCGCTCGCGCAGTTCGACCGGTTGCACCATGATCGCTTCGCTCAGCCGACGCGGGGTCGGGGCCTCGCGGATGCCGAGTGCGGTCGCGACCGCGAGTGGCAGATCGTCCGGGTCCCGCACGCTCGCCAGTTCCACCACGACGACGCCGGGTGTGGTCGTGGTGGCACGCCGGGCGACCTCCTGGGCGAGTCGGGTCTTCCCGAGGCCACCGGGGCCGAGGATCGTGGTCAGGCGGACCTCGGACACGAGCGTGCCGATCGCGTCGAGGTCGGTGTCGCGACCGAGGAGTTCGTTCGGCGCCGTCCGGAGCCCGAGCACCATGCTGGAGACCCGGGTGGTCACCGGAGTGGCCACCGGCGGAGACGGCTCGACGGCGTCCTGCAGGAGCGCCGTGTGCGCCGCGACCAGTGCCGACGTCGGGTCGGCACCGAGTTCGTCGCGGAGCCGGTGACGGTGATCGGCGAAGAGCTGCATCGCGTCGGAGCGACGTCCGCTCTGCGCGTAGGCGTTGAAGAGCATCAGCTGGGTGGCGTCGTCGAGCGGGTCGGCGGCGACGAGGGCCTCGAGGTCGGTGATGACGGCTGCACCGTCGCCGAGCTCGAGGCGGCTCTGAGCACGCACCCGCCGCAGCTCGTCGCGGAGCCGTGCCGCGCGCTGCACCAGCTCCTCGCCGATCGGACCGTCCAGTTCAGCGCCGGGATCACCCGTCCAGAGGAGGAGCGCGTCCCGGGCGAGCATGTCGGCGGTGTGCGGGTCGGCGGCACGGATGGCCGTCGACGCCGCATCGGCCGCCCGCGCTGCGATGTGGAGGTCGACCAGGGACTGGTCGATCGACAGTCGATAGCCGGCGGCCGAGGAGTCGATGAGGTCGGGTGCCGACACGGCGCGCACCCGTGAGACCAGGGTCTGCAGTGCAGCTTTCGCACCCGCGGGCGGTGCGTCGTCCCACAGCTCGTCGATGAGGGCGGCCGTCGACACGGCGCGCCCGTCCGCGAGCACCAGGATCGTCACCAGCGCTTTGGCGAGCCGGCCGCCGGGCTCGACGAGCCGACCGGTGCGTCCCTCGACGAACACCGGCCCCAGGACGGTCACTCGGAGGTTCGACGCAGGCACGTCACGAGTGTATCCAGGGCCGTATCCCGTACCGTCCCGGTCACTGAGCCGTCCCCGGTCACTGAGCCTGTCGAAGTGCGACCTGCCGACGAGTTCAGGGAACCGAGGCGTCAGCGCAGGGTCTTGCGGGCGGTGATCTGGCCGGTGTCGAAGCCGAGCAGGTGGAGGCCGCCGTGGAACCGGGCGTGCTCCACCTTGATGCAGCGGTCCATCACGACGTTCAGGCCCTTCGACTCGCCGTACTCGGCGGCCTCCTGGTTCCAGATGCCGAGTTGCACCCAGACGGTCGGAGCTCCGACGGCGACGACCTCGTCGATGACCTGGGGGATGTCACTCGCCTTGCGGAAGACGTCGACGATGTCGGGTACTTCTGGCAGGGAGGCGAGGTCGGGGTAGGCGGGCTGTCCGAGGATCTCCGTGGCGTTCGGGTTCACGAAGTAGATCCTGAAGTCGCTCGACTGCTGCAGGTAGGTGCCCACGAAGTACGAGGAACGCGCCGTGTTCGGGGAGGCGCCGACGATCGCGACGGACTTCGCCTCGCGGAGGAGCCTCAGGCGGGCCTTCGCGTCGGGGCCCGCCCAGGTGCGCTGCGAACGCAGCAGCTTCGCGAGCGGCGAATCGGCGGGCAGCGAGCAGGTGAGGCCGTTGGTGAGCCGGACCGTCTCGGTCGCGTCCTGGTCGGTCACGGTCGTGTCCTCACCGGTCACGGTCGTGTCCACACCGGTCACTGAGCTTGTCGAAGTGCTCATGCCACTACTCCTTCACCGCGGCTGCGAGCGCCTGGTCGAGGTCGTAGATGATGTCGTCAGGGTCCTCGATGCCGACGCTCAGTCGGACGATGCCCGGCAGCACACCGGCGTCGACGAGTTGCTGGTCGGACAGCTGCGCGTGTGTCGTCGATGCGGGGTGGATGATGAGCGTCTTCGCGTCGCCGATGTTCGCCAGGTGGCTCGCGAGGTCGACGGACTCGATGAGCTTCTGGCCGACCTGACGGCCACCCTTCACCTCGAAGCTGAAGACCGAGCCCGGCCCCTTCGGCAGGTACTTGTCCGCACGCTCGTGGTGCGGGTGAGCCGGGAGCCCGGCCCAGTTGACGGCGGCGATGCGCGGGTCGGCGTCGAGCCACTCGGCGACGATCCGCGCGTTGTCGACGTGGGCCTGGATCCGGAACGGCAGCGTCTCGACCCCCTGGGCGAGGAGGAAGGCCGAGTGCGGTGCGAGCGCCGGACCGATGTCGCGGAGCTGCTCGGCGCGCAGCCGGGTGAGGAAGGCGTACTCGCCGAAGTTGCCCGACCACTGCAGGCCGCCGTAGCTCGGGACGGGCTGGCCGAACAGGGGGAACTTGTCGGTGTTCCAATCGAAGCGCCCGCTCTCGACGACGACACCGCCGAGGGTCGTTCCGTGGCCGCCGAGGAACTTGGTGGCCGAGTGCGTGACGATGTCGGCACCCCACTCGATCGGGCGGTTGAGGTAGGGCGTCGCGATGGTGGAGTCGATGATGAGCGGAATGCCGTGTGCGTGCGCGACGTCCGCGAGGCCCTCGATGTCGGCGATCTCGCCCGAGGGGTTCGCGACCGTTTCGGCGAAGACGAGCTTCGTGTTCTCCTGGATGGCGGCGGCGTAGTCGGCGGCGTCGGACGACTGCACGAAGGTGGTCTCGATACCGAACCGGCGGAGGGTGACGTCGAGCTGCGTGATCGAGCCGCCGTAGAGGTTGGCCGAGGCGACGATGTGGTCGCCCTGTCCGGCCAGCGAGGCGAAGGTGATGTACTGCGCGGCGAGGCCGGAGGCGGTCGCGACGGCACCGAGGCCTCCCTCGAGGCTGGCGATGCGCTCCTCGAAGCTCGCGACCGTCGGGTTGGCGAGGCGGGAGTAGATGTTCCCGTACTTCTGCAGGGCGAAGCGGGCGGCGGCGTCGGCGGTGTCGTCGAAGACGAAGGCGCTCGACTGGTAGATGGGCAGCGCCCGTGCGCCGGTCACCTGGTCGGGGATGTTGCCCGCGTGGATCGCACGCGTGCGGAAGCCATACTCACGATCTGCCATGCGTTCACGCTACCGGAGCACCGTCGAGCGCTTCACCGTGCTGCAACATTGCGTCGCATTCGACCGCACTGCACAGGGCCTGCCCAGGGCGTCGGCGTATCGTGTGGGGCACAGCCCTGATCGGGCTGCCGGACGAGGGCGCAGTACCCGGAACGCGACAAGACTGACCACTTGGGAGTGATCGTCATGTCGTGGATCGTACTCATCGCGTCGGGTGTCCTGGAAGCCGTCTGGGCCACCGCGCTCGGCAAGTCCGAGGGCTTCACGAAGCTCTGGCCGACCGTGACGTTCGCGGGGGCGCTCGTGCTCAGCATGGCCGGACTCGCCTGGGCCATGCGCGACATCCCGGTCGGCACCGCCTACGCGGTCTGGGTCGGGATCGGCGCAGCGCTCACCGTCGGCTGGGCCATGACCTTCGGCGGCGAGCAGTTGTCGGTCGTCAAGGTGCTGCTCATCCTCGGGCTCATCGGCTGCGTCATCGGCCTGAAGATCGTGGGCGGCGAGCACTAGTCACGCTGGTCGGACACGCACGCCGGCCTCAGGCCAGGTGCACCGCTCCGAGCGCGAGCACCGCGATGAGGAGCCAGGAGACGAGCCCGACGACGAGCGCGCGCCACCCGGTGGTGACGAGTGTGCGGACGCGGATCGCGGCACCGAGCGCGAAGAGCGCCATCGCCAGCAGTGCGGTCTGCACGCCGTCGGCGAGGTCGAGGACGAGCTCGGGCACCGGGAGCAGGGTTCGGACGAGCACCGCGGCGATGAAGCCCGCCACGAAGAGCGGGACGATCGGTGGTCGGGCTGCGGTCGCGGTTCCGTCGGTGTCGACCTGCGCACCGGCGCCGGCCGACACCGCCAGGAGTCGGCGGCGTTCGATCGTCGCGGCGGCGGCGACCATGGGGGCGAGGAGTACGACGCGGGTGAGCTTGACGACGACGGCGATCGCGAGTGCGCTCGTGCCGGCGATCTGGGCGGTCGCGACGACCTGACCCACGTCGTGCACACTCGCCCCCACCCAGTGGCCGAACTGCTCGTCGCTGAGACCGAGGGGGCCGCGGAGCGCCGGGAGGACGAAGATCGCGAGGGTCCCGCAGAGCGTGACGAGCGCGACGGGCGTCGCCTGCTCCTCGTCCTTCGCCTTCACGACGCCGCTCATCGCGCCGATCGCGGAGGCGCCGCAGATGGAGAAGCCCGTGGCGATGAGGAGCGGTTCGGGGCCCGCGAGCCCGAGCCTCCGGCCGAGCCAGAGGGTGACGAAGAAGGTGACGACGACGATCGCCACCGTGGTGGCGAGCGTGACCCACCCCAGGCCGGCGATGTCGACGAGGCTCAGCTTCAGCCCCAGCAGGATGACACCGATCCGCATGAACCGCTTCGCGCTCATCCCGAGTCCCGGCTTCAGGACGCCCGCCGCGAGCCGCTGGAACGGCGGCAGCTGGCCCACCACCATGCCGAGCAGGACGCTCGCGGTCAGGAGCGGGACGACCGGCAGGAGGGTGTGGAGGCCCAGGGCGGCGAGCGCCGCGGCACCGGCGGCGAGCACCCCTGGGAGCGCCTTCATCGTCGTCCTCCCGTCACACCCATGACGGCAACCAGGCGTGCAGGTGCCAGAACCAGTAGGGCACGGTGATCGCGGTCCAGAGCGGATACCAGAAGATGCTCAACAGCGTCGTGATGGTCACGAACACCCCGATGACGCCGACGCCGGCGAACCGTCGTTCCTCCGGGTCGTCGCGGGACCCGAGGATCTTCCCGATCGCGAAGACGAGGGCCAGGATGAGGTACGGCTCGAAGACGATCGTGTAGAACTGGAACACCGTCCGGTTCAGGTAGAGCAGCCAGGGCAGGTACCCCGCTGCGACTCCGAGGACGATGAGCCCGACCTGCCACTCGCGGTACCGGACGAGCCGGTAGACGCAGTACCCGAGCGCGACGGCGGCGCCCCACCAGATGAGCGGGTTGCCGATCGAGGTGATCGCGGAGGAGCAGGCGTCCCACGCGCAGCCGTCGGTCCCGGTGGCGGGGGACTGGTAGTACATGCTCGTCGGCCGGATCATGAGCAGCCAGCCGAGCGGGTTCGCGGCGTAGGGGTGCGGGGTGCTGAGGCCGACGTGGAAGCTGTAGGCGCTCTGGTGGTAGTGGAGGAGGCTCTGGAACCAGTGGGGGACCCACGCGAAGGTGCCGGTCCACGCGTTCCCCACCGCGTCCGCCCATTGGCGGTCGTACCCGCCGGACGTCCTGATCCACCCGGTCCAGCTGGCGAGGTACACGACGGCGGCCACGGGGACGAGGGTCACGAAGGACACGGGGCCCTGCTTGAGGACCGCCGCGCTCGCCCACAGGCTGAGGCCCAGTCGGCGACGGAGCAGCAGGTCCGTGACGATCACGTACACCCCGAACGCGGCGAGGAAGTACAGTCCGTTCCACTTGACCGCGGTGGCCGCACCGAACGCGACCCCTGCGGCGAGCAGCCACGGCCGCCACCAGAGGACGGGACCCCAGGCCGGATCGGCGCCCCTCGCCCGGGCTGACGCGACCTTCGCCGCCAGGCGTGACGCGTGCCACGACCGGTCCAACAGGATCGCGCCGAATCCCGCCAGCACGAAGAACATGACGAAGTTGTCGAGCAGCGAGACCCGGGCCATGACGATCGCGTGCCCGTCGATCGCGAACAGGAACCCGGCCAGGACGGCGAGGATCGAGGAAGTGAACAACCGCTTGGCGATGAGCGTGACGAGCAGGACCGCGAGCGTTCCGGCGATCACGGTGGAGATGCGCCACCCGGTGCTGTCGTCGATGCCGAACACGGCGATGCCGAGCGCGATCAGCCACTTACCGAGCGGTGGGTGTACGACGTAGGAGGGGTTCGTGCTCGGGCTGCCCGCGTCGCCGTTCGCGAAGCCCTCGTCCGCCCCGTCCGGCCAGGTGCTCTCGTAGCCGTTCAGCCACAGCGACCACGAGTCCTTCACGTAGAAGGTCTCGTCGAAGACGAGCGAGTGCGGGTGACCGAGGTTCCAGAACCGCAGCACGAACGCGAGGAGCGTCACGGCGGCCGGGCCGCCCCAGATCCAGAGCTTCCTGCGGCGCTCGGTGCGGAGCATCCGCTCCCACCAGCGGTCGAGGCGGGATCCCGTCACAGGGGCTTCCAGAAGATCGACCGACACCGTCTCATCTAACCACCCCGACCGGATGGGAGACTGGTCCGGTGATCATCCTCGGAGCGACCCCCATCGGCAACCTCGGCGATGCGTCGCCACGACTCCGGGAGGCGCTGGCCGCGGCTGAGGTCATCGTCGCCGAGGACACCAGGACGGCCATCCACCTGCTGCGCGCCCTCGGTGTGGAATCGCGGCCGCGGCTCATCGCCATGCACGACCACAACGAGCGCGAACGTGCGGCCGAGATCGTCGAACTGGCCCGCGAGACCGACGTCCTCGTGCTCAGCGACGCCGGCATGCCGACCGTGTCCGACCCCGGCTTCCACCTCGTCGACGCGGCGGCGACCGCAGACGTCCAGGTCACCGCGATCCCCGGGCCGTCGGCGGTCGTGACGGCGCTCGCCGTGTCCGGTCTCGCGACGGACCGCTTCACCTTCGAGGGGTTCCTCCCGCGGAAACCGGGCGATCGACGCAGCAGCCTCCGAGCGCTCGCGACCGAGCCGCGCACGATGGTGTTCTTCGAATCGCCCAACCGACTCGCATCCTCCCTCGAGGACATCGCCTCCGTGCTCGGAGCCGATCGTCGCGTGGCGGTGTGCCGTGAGCTCACCAAGCTGTTCGAGGAGGTCAAGCGGGGGACGGCCGCTGAACTGGCCGAGTGGGCGTCCGGCGGTGTGAAGGGCGAGATCTGCATCGTCATCGCCGGTGCGGAGGCCGTCGAAGCCGATCCGGCCACCGCGCTCGAGCAGGTGCTCGCGCTCGTAGCCTCGGGCACGCGCCTGAAGGACGCTTCCAACGAGGTCGCCGAGGCCACCGGCCTCTCGAAGCGCGACCTGTACCAGGCGGCTCTCGCAGCCCGGCCCCCGAAGGCGTCGCCGGACGCGAAGGTGCGTCCCGCACCGTAACAGGCACGGTGGCTACGCCCGCTCGTCCTAGGATTGACCCCATGGCCGACGGCACCTCGTTCTACATCACCACGCCCATCTTCTACGTCAACGACGCCCCGCACATCGGGCACGCCTACACGGAGGTGGCCGCGGACGTCCTCGCGCGCTGGCACCGTCAGGCCGGCGACCGCACCTGGTTCCTGACCGGGACCGACGAGCACGGCCAGAAGATCCTGCGCACGGCGACCGCGAACGGCGTGACGCCGAAGGAGTGGGCCGACAAGCTCGTCAGCGAGTCCTGGTACCCGCTGCTCGACACGATCGACATCTCGAACGACGACTTCATCCGCACGACGGACGAACGGCACGAGCAGAACGTCCAGCTCTTCCTCCAGCGTCTGTACGACGCCGGCTTCATCTACACCGGTGAGTTCGAGGGGTACTACTGCGTCGGCTGTGAGGAGTACAAGCAGGAGAGCGACCTCGTGCAGGGCACCGGCGAGTACGTCGGGCAGCTCGTGTGCGCGATCCACTCGAAGCCGGTCGAACTGCTCCAGGAGAGCAACTACTTCTTCCGCATGAGCGACTTCGCCGAGCGCCTGCTGGCCCTCTACGAGGAGCGACCGGAGTTCGTGCAGCCGGAGTCGGCGCGCAACGAGGTCATCCAGTTCGTGCGCCAGGGGCTCAAGGACCTGTCCATCTCCCGCTCGACCTTCGACTGGGGCATCAAGGTCCCGTGGGACGAGAGCCACGTCGTCTACGTGTGGTTCGACGCCCTGCTCAACTACATCACCGCCGCCGGGTACGGCTCCGACGAGGAGGCGTTCGCCGAGCGCTGGCCCGCCACGCAGATCGTCGGCAAGGACATCCTGCGGTTCCACGCGGTCATCTGGCCGGCGATGCTCATGGCCGCCGGGCTCGAGGTCCCGAAGCGGGTCTTCGGTCACGGCTGGCTGCTCGTCGGCGGCGAGAAGATGTCGAAGTCGAAGCTCACCGGTATCGCACCGAGTGAGATCACCGACACCTTCGGCTCCGACGCGTTCCGCTACTACTTCATGCGCGCCATCGCCTTCGGGCAGGACGGTTCGTTCAGCTGGGAGGACCTCTCCGCGCGGTACCAGGCTGAGCTCGCGAACGGCTTCGGCAACCTCGCGTCGCGCGTGCTCGCCATGGTGACGCGGTACTTCGACGGCGTCGTGCCGGCGAGTGGCCCTGCCGAACCGGCCGATGTGGCCATCCAGGAGACGGTCGCTCGCGCTGCAGTCAACGCCGACGCCGCGATCGAGCGCCTCGCCATCCAGGACGCGCTCGCTGCCATCTGGCGGATCGTCGACGAGCTGAACGGCTACATCACCGAGCAGGAGCCGTGGGCGCTCGCGAAGGACGAGGCCAAGCGGGAGCGGCTCGGCACCGTGCTCGCCACGGCGGTCGAGGGCCTGCGCGCCCTGTCGGTCCTGCTCCACCCCTTCGTCCCGAAGGCGACCACCAAGCTGTGGTCCGCCCTCGGCGCCGAAGCCGCCCTCGGCGAGCTCGGGGCACAGCGCATCGGCGATGTCGGCACCTGGGGGCAGCTGCCCGCCGGCACCTCGGTGGCAGGGCTCGAGCCCCTGTTCCCGCGGATCGAGGCCGTCGCCGAATGAGCGGGGGCGTCGCGCCGGATCCGGCCGCCACACCGCACCTGCGGCAGCGCGAAGCGGGGGAGCGGAAGCAGCTGAGCTACCCTGAGGCACCTGAGGCGCTGCCGGTCGCGGTCTACGACAACCACACGCACCTCGAGCACGCCGACGGCGACGCCCCGCTGACCCCGTCGGAGCACTTGGACCGCGCGGGCTCCGTCGGGGTCCAAGGCATCGTGCAGGTCGGCACCGACGTCGAGACCTCCCGTTGGTCGGCGGCGATCGCCGCTCGTGACCCCCGTGTGCTCGCGGCGGTCGCGATCCATCCCAACGACGCGCCGGACCTCGACCGCGCGGGCACCCTGGACGAGGCGCTGGCCGAGATCGACCGTCTGGCGGCGGAGCCCCGTGTGCGCGCCGTCGGCGAGACCGGCCTCGACTTCTTCCGCACCGAGGAGGACGGCCGAGCGGCGCAGTTCGCGTCGTTCGAAGCGCACATCGCCATCGCGAAGCGCCACGGTGTCGCGCTGCAGATCCACGATCGCGACGCCCACGACCAGGTCGTCGAGACGCTCCTGCGGGTGGGCGCCCCGGAACGCACCGTCTTCCACTGTTTCTCGGGCGGCCCGGAGCTCGCGGAGCTGTGCGCCGAGCACGGCTGGTACGCCTCCTTCGCCGGTACGGTGACGTTCAAGAACGCCGCACCGCTGCGTGAGGCGCTCGCGATCATGCCCCGCGAGCTGATCATGGTCGAGACCGACGCGCCCTACCTCACGCCCGCCCCGTTCCGCGGTCGGCCGAACGCGCCGTACCTCCTCCCGTACACGGTGCGCGGCATGGCCGAGCACCTGGGTGAGGACGTCGCAGCGTTCGCGACGCAGCTCGCGACGAACACCGAGCGCGTCTACGGCTCCTGGGCCGACTGAGCGTCTGAGCTCCTCACCGAGCCTCGCGCCCGTCGCCCGACGAGGACCGGCTCCCCGATCAGGGATACTGGAGGGATGACCGCCTCCGTCGCCCTGCTCGGCCCCGCCGAGATCCGAGATCTCGCCACCCTGCTGGACGTGACGCCGACGAAGAAGCTCGGTCAGAACTTCGTCATCGACGCGAACACCGTCCGCAAGATCGTGTCGGTCGCGCACGTCGCTCCGGGCGACGTCGTCGTCGAGATCGGCCCTGGACTCGGCTCGTTGACCCTCGGCCTGCTCGAGGCCGACGCGAGCGTCGTCGCCGTCGAGATCGACGGTCGGCTCGCCAAGCAGCTGCCGCTCACCGTGGGGGAGATGGCACCGGGCATGATCGACCGGTTGTCGGTCGTCCACGAGGACGCGATGCGCATCGAGGAACTCCCGGCGCAGCCCAACCGACTCGTCGCCAACCTGCCGTACAACATCTCCGTGCCCGTCCTCCTGCACTTCCTGGAGCACTTCACCTCGCTGACGGCCGGTGTCGTCATGGTGCAGGCCGAGGTCGGCTACCGACTCGCCGCCGTCCCTGGCAGCAAGGTCTACGGCGCCCCGAGCGCGAAGGCCGCCTGGTACGGCGCGTGGCGTATCGCCGGCCAGGTGAGCCGGCAGGTGTTCTGGCCCGTCCCGAACGTCGACTCCGTGCTCGTCGGATTCGAGCGACGAAGCGACGTCATCGGCACCGAGGAGGAGCGCATCAAGACCTTCGCGCTCATCGACGCGGCGTTCCAGCAGCGTCGGAAGATGCTCCGGCAGGCACTCGGGAGCGTCCTCGGCAGCTCCCAGGCCGCGACGGAGCAGATGGAGGCCGCCGGGGTGAAGCCGACGGCGCGCGGCGAGGAGCTCACGGTCCACGACTTCCTGTCGATCGTGCGTGCGGGACGATAACGTTGGCGCATGACCGCTGATGCTCGATTCCCGCTGAACGTCCCCGACATCCACCGCCCGTACGCTGCGGCGGACGACCGCTACGCGCGGAACGACTACCGCCAGGTCGGCACCTCGGGCCTCTTCCTCCCGCCGATCTCGCTCGGCCTCTGGTACAACTTCGGCGACAACCGGCCGTTCGACGGGCAGCGCGCGCTGCTGCGCCACGCGTTCGACCACGGCATCACCCACTTCGACCTCGCGAACAACTACGGCCCGCCCTACGGTTCCGCCGAGACGAACTTCGGTCGCATGATGCGCGAGGACTTCGGTCCGTACCGCAACGAGCTCATCATCTCCTCGAAGGCCGGTTACGACTTCTGGCCAGGCCCGTACGGCAACTTCGGTTCGAAGAAGTACCTGACCGCGAGCCTCGACGAGTCGCTCGAGCGGATGGGTCTCGACTACGTCGACATCTTCTACTCGCACCGGGTCGACGAGGTCACGCCCATCGAGGAGACCGTGGGCGCGCTCGACGCGATCGTGCGCTCCGGCAAGGCCCTGTACGTCGGCATCTCCTCGTACTCGGCCGAGCGGACCGCCGCCGCGCACGCCGTCGCTCGCGAGCTCGGCACGCCGCTCGTGATCCACCAGCCGTCGTACTCGATCCTCAACCGCTGGGTCGAGGACGGCCTCACCGAGGTGCTGACCGAGACCGGCCTCGGCGCGATCGCCTTCGTGCCACTCGCGCAGGGCCTGCTCACCGACAAGTACCTCGGCGACGGCCCGGCCGAACGTGCGACGAACCGTCCCTCCCTGCCCGACCGCCAGGTGAGCGAGGAGATGGCGACCCGCCTCCGGTCCCTCAACGACATCGCCGTGGAGCGTGGCCAGACCCTCGCGCAGATGTCGCTCGCCTGGGTCCTGAACAACCCCGCGATCACCTCCGCCCTCATCGGTGCCTCCCGCCCCGAGCAGCTCGACGAGAACCTGGCGGCGCTCGACGGCCCTGCGTTCACGACCGAGGAGCTCGAGGAGATCGACCGACTCGCGGAGGGCGCCGACGTCAACATCTGGGCGGACTCCTCCGACAAGTGACGCGGTCTGAGGCGCCTGCTCGATCGACTAACTTGGAACAATGACCACCGAGGCCATCCTCAAGCACGTCCACGTGCGAGCACCGGGGAAGATCAACGTCTTCCTCAAAGTCGGCGAAGTGATGGACGACGGCTACCACGACGTCGCGACCGCGTACCAGGCGATCTCCTTGTACGAGGACGTGCACGCGTACCCGGCCGACGACTTCAGCGTGTCGTTCTCCGGCTCGGTGGACGTTTCGGGTGTGCCGACCGACACGAGCAACCTCGCCATCCGCGCCGCGAAGGCCCTCGCGCGCCGGACGGGGTACCGCGGCGGTGTCCGGCTCGAGATCGAGAAGCACGTCCCGGTCGCCGGCGGGATGGGCGGCGGCTCAGCCGACGCGGCGGCCACGCTGCTCGCCTGTGACGCCCTCTGGGGGACCGAACGCAGCCGCGACGACCTCCTGGCGCTGGCGGCGCGCCTCGGCGCGGACGTTCCCTTCGCGCTGCTCGGCGGCACCGCGGTCGGCACCGGCCGCGGCGACCAACTGAGCAGTGCGTTGGCCAAGGGGCAGTTCGAGTGGGTGCTCGCCCTCGCCGACTTCGGGATGTCGACCCCGCAGGTCTACCAGGAGCTCGACGCCCACCGGGCGCGGCACATCCTCGACATCTCGCCGTCCGGTCGTCAGCCGACGGTCGACGCCGCGGTGCTCCAGGCATTGCGGGCGGGCGACGCCCACCTCCTCGGCGAGGTCCTCTACAACGACCTGCAGGCCGCCGCGCTGCAGCTGCGCCCGGTGCTGGGCGAGGTGCTCGAGTTCGGCGACTCGCAGGGCGCCCTCGGCAGCCTCGTCTCCGGCTCCGGGCCGACGATCGCCTTCCTGGCGGCCGACACCGACGACGCCGTCGAACTGCAGGTGACGCTCGCCTCGTCCGGGCTGAAGGTCATCCGAGCCCACGGACCGGTCCACGGCGCCCGCATCGTCTCGCAGAGCTGAGACACGGCCCGCACGAACGAAGCAGCCCCGGTCGGAGATCCGACCGGGGCTGCTGTCCGAGGTGGTGCGGTTCAGGCAGCGACGCCGCGCACGCGGAGCGAGTTCTCGATGATCGTGAGCCCCTCCATGCCGGGGAGCTTCGCGATGTGCCCGTCGATGCGGCGCACCTCGGCCAGGCCGTCCTCGTCGCCGAAGAGGTGTCCCATGACGTGCGTGACCTCGGAGTCGGGCATGACGCCGGAACCGACGGGGCCCCACACCTTGCGGAGGAGGAACCGGGTGAGTCGACGTGCGCTCTTCGACGACTCCAGGCGTGCCCTGGCCTGGCTCGCGTAGAACGCCACGTGACGGGTCTCCTGCTTCGCGATCCGCTTGAGGAGGACCGAGAGCACCGGGTGCCGCTCCAACTGTGCGAGGCGGGTGTACGCGGCGGTCGCGGACCACTCGTTCGCCGCGCCCCAGCTCATGTGCACCGCGATGAAGTCGGTGCCCACGAGGTTGCCGAGGATCGACTGCTTGATGGGGTCGAGGCGGTCCTTCCAGCCGAGCTTCAGGCGCGTCGCCTTGAGCTCGTCGAAGTCGACCGTGATGTCGTGGGCGGCGAGGACGGCGGCGAGCGCCTCCCCGTGCCAGAACTCCTCACGGTTCCACATCGTCATGAACGCGCCGACCTCGTCGTCCTCGTGGGACGGCGTCATGAGCATGTCGCGCAGGTAGCAGACCGTGTGGTACTCGATGTCGCACATGTAGCGCAGGCTGCGCAGGGTGGAAGCGGGGAGCGGGTTCGTCTTGAACTCGTCGAAGTCGAGGTCGCTCCAGTTCACCGAGACACTCGTCTCGGTGAACTTGTCGATGTCAAACGCCATGTGCGGTGGGGCGGTCGGGGATCGTGTCCTCGGCCGTCCGCTCTCCTCTCGGCTGTGCGGGGCGCGGTGCGCGGGTCAGTTCGTCTTCGGAGCGGACGCCTCCGGTGGTTCGTGCCCATTCTCGCACCGTCCACCGCCCGGCCTGCGCCAGCTTGTACAGGGTGTGGTCGGGGTTGACGGCGACCGGGTTCCCGACCAGCTGCAGCCAGGCGGCGTCCGCATGGGAGTCGCCGTAGCCGTAGGAGTGCGCGAGGTCCATGCCGTGCTGCTCGGCGTACTGGGTGAGCCAGGCGCCGCGCGCTTCGTCGACGAGCGGCGGGCTGTCGAGGTAGCCCGTGAGGCGTCCGTTCTCGGCGTGCATCGCCCCGGCCACGACCTCGTCGAAGAACGGCTCGAGCGGAGCCGTCATGAGGTCGATGGTGCCGGTGACGAGGATCGTCCGGTGACCGGCTGCCCGGTGCGCGGCGATCTGCTCGAGCGCCTGGGGGAGGAGGCGGGACCGGACGGCCTTGCCGAAGCCGCCCCGGACGATCTTCTCGAGCTGCGCCACGTCGACGCCCTCGTAGCGACGCATGAACGTGCGGATGAACTCGCCGCGGTCGCGGAGTTCAGCACCGATGTACCCCGGCATGGACGCGCCGAGTGCAGCGATCTCGATGGGCCAGCGCGACCGCGAGGTCGCGGCGAGCCGCAGCCAGAGGTACTGCTCGATGAGGTTCCAGGCGAGCACCGTGCCCTCGAGGTCGAACACCGCGAGGACGTCGTCGCGCACGGGCAGGATCTTCTGCTGCTTTGCGGCGCCCGCCTTGCGGTTGGCGAAGGCACGGGTCAGGGTCGTGACGGCGGGGAAGTGGATGCGCTGGAAGTAGTCGTCCCAGTCGATCGTGGTGACGTCGAACCCGCGATCAGCCTGCTGCTCGGGCGTCAGCGAGGCGTGCAGAGCACGGGTGCGCTGGTCGTCGAAGACGATCTCGCTCTGCACGTAGGAGCGGTAGAGCCCGGTGAAGTCGCGGAGTGAGCCGAGGTCGCTCGACGCCTTGCGGATCCGGTCCTGCCACCCGCGGGTGGTCGCGTTCGCCGGCAGGTGGGAGACGACCCGGCCGGCCGCCGTCGTCGCCTTCTGCCGCCGGTCGATGGAGCGCTCGATGGCGCGCCCGCCGGGGAAGTTCCAGGTCGGCACGCTGATGTCGCCGGCGTCGGCCGGGATCGGGTGCTCGGTGAAGTAGCTGTGCACGTTCGCGTACATCTTGTGGAACGGCAGCGGGTTGCTGGCTCCTGAGCTCACGTGGAAGTAGCGCGCCGCAGCCGGCTCCGGCGGGGTCTGCGCAGCAGCGAGGATCGCGTTGACGACGAAGTCGACGGGGATGATGTCGAGCACGCTGTCGGGGAGGCCCGGGAAGTCGGGCAGCTGCCCGCGGCCGTAGGCGATGATCAGCGGGTCGGCGACCTTGTAGCCGTCGATCCAGCCGGGGAAGGGGTGCGCGAGCGCGCTCTCGATGATCGAGGGGCGCACGACGGACAGTCGGTTGCCCTCGCCGGCCCAGCGCTCTTCGGCGACCCGCTCGGCCATGGCCTTCGTGAAGGTGTAGACGTCGGTCCAGCCGAGGCTCTCGGCGCGTGCGCGGCCGTGGGCGACGAGTCGGGCGTCGACCCAGGCGATGCGTGCGGCCTCGGCGGCGTTCGAGACGGCCTGGGGGCCGGCCTTGCCGTGCTCGCGGCGGGCGGTCTGCATGAGCTTGCGCAGGACCTCCGGACGACGGGACGACTCCTCGGTGCGGACGCGCGCCGAGCGGGCTGCCTCGGCCTCGACGCGCCAGTCGGCGTCGTGCGCGAGGCTGCGTTCCGGCTGGATGCCCTTCCGGGTGCCACCGACGTAGGCGGTGGAGACGTGGACGACGTGCGGGGTCGCGCCGCTCTTCGCGAGCGCCGCGTACAGCGTGGTCGCTCCGCCGACGTTCGTGGCGAAGGCCTCGTCGATCGGCGGGTCGAAGGAGACGGTCGACGCGCTGTGGATGACGACGTCGAGGTCGGCCGGCAGTGCCATCTCGTCGAGGCCACCCTCGATCACGCTGACGCGTTCGGCCACGATCGCCGCAGCGGCTTCGGCGCCGACGCGTTCGCGCCAGGCCTTGAACACCGGCTTGCGGAGCAGGGTCTGGAGACGGTCGCTTCCGCGCACCGACCCCTTCTTCCGGATGAGCAGGCTGACACGGGTGGTCGGGTGATCGGCGAGCAGGCGCTCGAGCACCGCCTGACCGAGGAAACCGGTTCCGCCGGTGACGAGCACGTGCGCGCCGTCGAGGGCGTTCGGGGCGGTGGCGGGCTGCTCAGCGGCGGGCTGCTGAGCCTCGGGCTCCTGCGTGTCGGGCTGCTCGGCGTCTGGCGTGGGGGTGTCGGTCATCGGTTCTCCTCGAGGCTGCCGCGGCGTCCGCGGCGGGCAAGTCTTGCGGCGAGATGGAGGCCCGACTGACCGGGCAGCGCGTCGATCGACGCGTCGATGCCGAGGACGGCGGGGTCGCTCCAGGTGGCGGTACTGCGGAACACGAGCGCGGCGAACCGTGCCGTCTGTCGGGGGCCGTTCGCATCGGAGCCGGTGGGCCACACGGCGTTCCGGATGCGGCGACGGGTGATGCCCTGCGCACGGGGCGACGCGGCGAGGCGGTCGCTCGCTTGTGCGGTGAAGAATTCGAGGTGCCTGGCCTTCGTCTCGAGGATCTCGTCGACGAGGCGGTCGAGCACGGGGTGCGGTTCGCGCTCGCGCACCGTGCGGTACGCCGCGTGGGTGATGAGGTCGTCGATCGTCCCGATCGTCATGTGCCAGGCGATGATGTCCTCGCCGAGCACGTTCGCGATGAGGGCCTGGCCGATGGGCGCGAAGCGGTCGCGCACGCCGTGGACGGTGCGGCGGAGACCCGTTGAACGCGTCTTGTCGCGCGGGGTCCCGTTCGCCTTGAGCACGGTGTCGAGGGTGTCGGTGATCCAGTACTTCTCGTACGCCCAGGTGATGAGGAACGCGGTGACCCGGGCGTCCTTGTGGGTGGGGGTGACGAGCACTCCGCGGAGGTACTGCATGGTCGCGCGCTCGATGTCCGACAGGGCCCGGAGGAGCGCGACCGTCTCAGCACTCAGCGGCGTTTCGGCGAATGCCTCGGCGTCGATCTCCTTGCGACGACTGCCGACGGCGGACTTCGCGTAGTCGCGGACGCTGAACCCGTGGGCAGGCCGCAGCATGGCGCTCTCCTGCTCCGCGTCCTCGAGGGCTGCGGGTGCTGTTCCGCGCGGCGAATCCCGGTTCACCATGGCGTCTCCGTTCCGTGACGATCCGACCTCATCACTGTAGCTTGCAACGATACGCAACGCGTAGCGTATTCTGATCCCCATGGCTACAGCTCTCGTCACCGGTGGGACGTCCGGCATCGGTGCCGCGTTCGCCACGGCGCTCGCCGGACGGGGCTTCGACCTGGTGCTCGTCGCCCGTGATGTCGAGCGGCTCGAGCGATCGGCCGAGCGACTGCGCGCGACCGGTCGCACCGTCGAGGTGATCAGTGCCGACCTCTCGGACCGTGCCGACGTCGCGAGACTCGCCGCACGGATCGAGGACCAGGCGTCGCCGATCGAGGTCGTCGTGAACAACGCCGGGTTCGGCGTGCACGCCCGCCTCACCGATCCCGACACGAGCGAGCTCGACAACGCGATCGAGGTCATGTGCCGGAGCGTCACCACCCTCTCGGGCGCCGCGGCCCGCGCCATGCGGGAACGCGGACGCGGCACCATCATCAACGTCTCGAGCACGGCGGGGTACATCACCACCGGCGGCTACTCCGCGGTGAAGGCGTTCGTCACCACCTACACCGAGGCGCTCGCCGTCGAGCTCGCCGGCTCGGGTGTCCGCGTGACGGCCCTGTGCCCCGGATGGGTCCGCACCGAGTTCCACGATCGGGCCGGCATCAGCACCCGCTCGATCCCGTCGGGTCTGTGGATCGATGTGGACCGGCTCGTCGCCGACGCCCTCCGCGACGCCGGGAGGGGGGTCGTCGTCTCCATCCCGAGCTTCCGCTTCAAAGCCCTCATGGCCCTCGTCAAGTTCGCGCCCCGTGCGTCCATCCGGTGGATCTCCGGCCGGATGTCCTCGAGCCGTCGAGCCGCCAACGCCGCCCAGTCAGGAGCCCGCCGATGACCGCAGAGCCGCGGTTCACCTCCTCCCTCCACGCCAACGCGCGCTTCGTCGCCCAGCGTCTGCTGCTGAAGCCCCTCGTGTGGTCGCTGACCCGCGTGACGGTGACGGGTCGCGAGCGCCTGTCGGGCGTGACCGGGCCGTACATCGTCGTCGCCAACCACCAGTCGCACCTCGACGCACCGCTCGTCGTCGGGGCCATGCCTCGTCGGCTGTCGCGCTACCTCGCCGCCGGCGTGGCGGCCGACTACTTCTTCGACGTCCCCGCCCGTCGGATCTTCGCCGCGCTCTTCTTCAACGCCTTCCCGGTGGACCGCTCGGGCGACCGCAAGCGTGCAGGCGTGTCTCGGCAGCTGCTCGAGAGCGGCGTCCCGATCCTGATCTTCCCCGAGGGCGGCCGGTCGCGGACGGGCGAGCTCGGCCGGTTCAAGCCCGGTGCCGCGGCACTCGCCACCCGCCAGGGCATCCCCTGCCTCCCGGTGGCCGTCCTCGGCACCCACTCCGCCATGCCGAAGGGTCGCAACTGGCCCATCCCCGGACGACCGCCGGTGCGCGTCGTCTTCGGGCAACCGATCCACCCGCAGCCGAACGAGACGCCCGTCCAGCTCATGGACCGCGTCGTCGCCGAGATCGTCGCGCTGCGCGCCTCGGTCGAGCCGGGAGCACACGTTTCGATCGACACACCACGAAAGGAAGCCGGATGACGTCTGTGGAGCACATGAAGTGGTGGGGCTGGGGAGTCGAAGGGGTCGCCTTCGAGCACAGCAACAAGCCGGACTTCGCGCCGTTCGTGAAGCAGGCCGTCGGTCTCGACCTCCGGAAGCCGGCGCAGGCCCACCTCAGCTTCGACGAGCTCACCGTCCCCGCATCGCGCGCGTCCGAGGAGTTCATCGCCGAGCTCTCGACGCTCGTCGGTCAGGGTCACGTGACCACGGACGACCAGGAGCGCGTCGTCCACACCTACGGCAAGAGCATCCGCGACCTGCTGCGGATCCGCGCGAACGACCTGCCCCGCACGCCCGACCTCGTCGTGTACCCGGCTGACGAGGCCGAGGTCGCGTCGGTCGTCGCTGCAGCCGTCGCCGCAGACGCCGTGATCATCCCGTTCGGCGGTGGCACCAACATCGCCGGATCGCTCGACCCCCAGCCGACGGAGGAGCGGGTCATCATCTCGCTCGACCTCGGTCGGCTCGACCGCGTCCTGTCGATCGACGAGGGCTCCGGTCTCGCCACCATTCAGGCCGGTGCGCAGGGCCCCTCGATCGAGGAGCAGCTCGGCGCCAAGGGCTGGACGATGGGCCACTTCCCCGACAGCTTCACGCACTCCACGCTCGGCGGATGGGTCGCGACCCGCTCCTCGGGCATGCAGTCCGACAAGTACGGCGACATCGCCGACATCACCAAGGGTCTGCGGATGGTGCGCCCGAACGGCATCGTGGCGATCCGCCCCGTCCCGAGCGCGTCGACCGGACCGAGCGTCCGCGAGATGATCATCGGCAGCGAGGGTCGACTCGGCATCATCACCGAGGTCACCGTGCAGGTCCACCGGACGCCGGCCGTCCGCGAGGTCCTCGGCTACTTCTTCCCCACCTGGGAGGCAGGGCTCGCGGCGATGCACGAGATCGCGGAGAGCGACGCCAGCCCCTCGGTCACCCGGGTGTCGAACGCCCGGGAGAGCGGCTTCTCGCTCGCGACCCGCAAGGCCAGCACCGGCGTCTCGGCGCAGGTCACCAAGGGGCTCATGAAGGTGCTCACGGCCAGGGGTTGGGACCTCGAGCAGCTGTGCCTCTCCTTCATCGGCTACGAGGGCAGCGCGTCGCACGTGCGATACGAGAAGGGCCTCGTCGGCTCGATCGTCCGGAAGCACGGCGGTATCGGCGTCGGCAAGGGCCCCGGCGCCCTCTACGACCAGAAGAAGTTCGACACCCCGTACCTGCGCGACTTCCTCCTCGACCGCGGAGCCGCGGCGGACGTCTCGGAGACCGCAGCGCCCTGGTCGCGCCTGCAGGAGGTCTACGACGCCGCGAACGACGCCGCCAACGCCGCGTACGACAAGCTCGGGGTGCACGGATGGATCATGTGCCACCTCTCGCACTCGTACCACTCCGGCGCGTGCCTGTACTTCACGTTCGCGTTCATCACCGGCGACGACCCGATCGGCGAGTATGAGCAGGTCAAATCGGCGATCCAGCAGTCCTTCGTCGACCACGGTGGCACCCTCTCGCACCACCACGCGGTCGGCGTCGAGCACTCGCCGTGGATGGAGCAGGACATCTCGACCGAGGGCGTCGCGATCATGCGCGGCCTCTTCGACAGCGCGGACCCCGGCTCGAACTTCAACCCCGGCAAGATCCTCGCGGACTGAGCCCGGTCGCTGAGTGGTCCTCCGGTCCTGAGTGATTCCTCCGGTTTCTGAGTCGCTTCTCCGGTCCCTGAGCCGTTTCTCCGGTCCCTGAGCCTGTCGAAGGGCGGGCTCAGGGCCCGAGCCGACCCGATCGCACCGCAGTCGCCGGCAGCCGGACGATGAGTGCACCAGGGTCGACGGTCAGCCGGGCCGCAGAGACCAGGCCGATCCCGTCGCCGTCGGCCTGGAACTCGGCGGGCGGTGAGACCGTCACGTCGATGCGTCGTACGCGCAGGTAGCGGAGCGCACCTCCGGCGGAACCGGCCGTCTCGACGGCACTCGGCTGCACGCGGCGGCCCCGCGTCCGTCTGCCCTTGGAGAACCGGGCGACGGGATTGTTCGCGCGGTGCAGCCAGCGCGTGACACGGACCCCGTCCCACCCTTCGAGGGAGCGCACCATGAGGACGTCGAGCACACCGTCGTCCAGGAGGGCGTCGGGCAGGACGTCGAGGCCCGCTGAGACGGTGCCGCAGTTCCCGACGAACATCGTGTGCGTCCGTCCGCTCCGGATCGGTCCGCCGTCCTCCTTCCAGGAGACGCGGGGCCGATCGCGCCGGAAGAGTCCGCGGATGATCGGGACGACGTAGGCGATCCAGCCGAAGCGGCGCTTGAGCACCGGGTCGGCGTAGGCCACCATGTCCGCGTCGACACCGAAGCCCGACATGACGAGGAACGGGGTGCTGCGCCGGACGCGCTCGGGGTTCCGGTACTCGATCAGGCCGACGTCGACGCTGCGGTCCTCGCCGATGAACGCGGCCCGCACCGCGGCGACCGTGTCGATCGGGATCCCGGCGTTCCGCGCGAAGAGGTTCGCGGTACCGACGGGGACGACGGCGAACGGCGTCCGGGTGTGACGCATCGCCCCGGCCACCTCGCGGACCGTCCCGTCACCGCCGGCGGCGATCACGAGCGCCGCACCGCCCCCGAGCGCCTCCGCGACCTGGTCGACCGCGGTCGACCGCTCGCGGGTCGGGATCCAGCTGGTCGGGCCCCAGCCGGCCTCGGCGGCTGCGGCGTCGACGAGCCTCGTCACGCGCTCGAGCTGGATGCGCGTCGGGTTGTAGATCACCGCAGCGTGCGGCGGGGTGCTGCCTCGCCTCATGCGGCCAGTGCCGGCCAGAGGACGGACAGGACCTGTTCCGCCCAGTCGTCGTCCATGTCGGCGCCGCGGACGAGCTGTCCGAGGACCGCGCCGAGGAGCAGGGTCGCGACGAGCCGGCCGTCGAGTCCGGGCTTCAGATCGCCGGTGGAGATCCGTTCGTCGACCAGGTTGGACAGCGCGCGCGCCCGGTTCCTCGTGAGGTCGCGGAGCAGCGTCGAGAACTCCGGGTCGTCCTGGAGCAGGATCGACGCGATCGTGCCCCGGCCCACCACGTCCTCGATCATCGCCCGGGCTTCGTGGAGCAGCCAGGTGAAGGTGTCGTAGGTCGAGAGGTTCTCGGGGATCTCGACCGGAGTCTCCATGGCGCGGGCGACGGCCGCCGTGAGCAGCTCCGAGCGGTTGCGGTACCGCCGGTAGATCGTCGTCTTCGCCACGCCGGTGGTCTCCGCGACCGCCTCGATGTTGACGGCGACCGAGCCACGCGAGCGCATGAGGTCGAGGGCTGCGTCGAGGATGCGGTCGCTCATCTGCTGAGCGCGGGAGACGCGTCGGGAGACGGGCACCGACCAACCTCCTCCGCGCGACGCCGGAGTCCGGTCGGATCGGTCCATTGCGCTACGCCCACCGTAGCGCAATGGACTGGGCGCGCATAGGGACGGCCCCGGTGACGGTCCGGTCGTCAGTCCCAGCGAGGGTCGTCCGGGTCGGGGGAGTCCTCGCCGTCGGCGTCGGTCATGATCGTCGCGCCGTCGATCCAGGCCGTCAGGGCGTCACCGTGCAGCTGCTCGGGGGCGGGAGCGCCGAAGAGCTGCGGGTGCGTCACGGCCGCGAGCGGTGCGTCGCTCGCGAAGACGACGACGTTGCCGAGTGGCCCCTCGTCGTCGACCGGATCGAAGTCGAGGACGACGGCGACGTGGGCGAACACGGCTCGCAGCGTCGCCGCCTGGCGTCGCGAGTAGTCGAACGGGCTGCCGTCGAGCAGGTTCACCGCGATCACGCCGTCGTCCGCCGAGCGCACCGCCACGCGGCGGTAGAACTCGAGGCTCGCGACCCGACGGTGGATCACCGCCGCATCCCAGAGGTCGACGACGGTCACCTTCGCGTCCCGCCACGCTGTGACGTCCGCGCCGGTGGCGGCGGCTTCGTCGATCGGCTCGTCCGCGACGGCCCTGGCGTCACCGAAGCGGACCTCGACCCGATGACCGTCCGGGAGCGGCAGCGCCTCCAGCATCCCGGTGAACAGCTCCGGTTCGAACTCGACGACGAGCTGCGGCGATCCCGGACGCGTCGCCTGGACGTAGCGGGGGAGCGTCAGCGCTCCGGCTCCGAGGTGGACGACGAAGAGCTCCTCGCCCGCCGGGGCCTCGGCGTCGATCACTCGTGCGATGTGCCGGATGTACGGGTACTCGAGCGAGCGGGGATCCACGAGGGAGACCACCGACTGCGGGATGTCGTCGACGCTGAGTTCGTAGCGCAGCGTCCGCTTGTCGAGGAGGGTGATCCGGGCGTCGCGACCGCCGAACGGCAGTCGGCGGGAACGGGAGAACAGAGGCACCCGTGCAGCCTACGGTGCACGGGCGGTGCTCGACGCCCGGGCCCGGTATCGTTGACCGGATATGGCACACCTTCTCGGCGCTGAAGCGCTCCACCTCGAGTACCCGACCAAGGTCGTCTTCGACGGCATCACGATCGGGGTGAACGAGGGCGACCGCATCGGTATCGTCGGCCGCAACGGCGACGGCAAGTCCACGCTCCTCGGCCTCCTCGCCGGCCGCAAGGAGCCCGACTCCGGCCGCGTGACGGTGCGCAACGGCGTCACGGTCGGCGTGCTCGACCAGTCCGACACCCTCGACCACGACAAGACCGTCGGGCAGACCATCGTCGGCGGCTTCGACGAGCACGAGTGGGCGGGCGACCCGAAGGTCCGCGACGTCATCTCCGGCCTCGCCTCCGACATCGCGTGGGACGCCCTCGTCGCCGACCTCAGCGGTGGGCAGCGTCGCCGGGTCGCGCTCGCCGCCCTGCTCGTGGGCGACCACGACATCCTCTTCCTCGACGAGCCCACGAACCACCTCGACGTCGAGGGCATCACCTGGCTCGCGCAGCACCTGAACCGCCGCTGGTCGAAGAACTCCGGCGGCCTGCTCGTCGTGACCCACGACCGGTGGTTCCTCGACGCCATCTGCACGGCCACGTGGGAGGTGCACGACCGCATCGTCGAACCCTTCGAAGGCGGGTACGCGGCCTACGTCCTGCAGCGCGTCGAGCGCGATCGCTCCGCCGCGGTCTCCGAGGCCAAGCGCCAGAACCTCATGAAGAAGGAGCTCGCCTGGCTGCGCCGCGGCGCTCCCGCCCGGACGGCCAAGCCGAAGTTCCGGATCGAGGCCGCCAACGCGCTCATCGCCGACGAGCCGCCCGTGCGCAACACGGTCGAGCTGGCCGGCATGGCGACCGCCCGCCTGGGCAAGGACGTCGTTGACATCCTCGACGTCACCGTGTCCTACGGCGACCGGACAATCATCAAGGACGTCGAGTGGCGCATCGCCCCGGGCGAGCGCACCGGCATCCTCGGCGTGAACGGCGCCGGCAAGTCCACCCTGCTCGGGCTCGTCACGGGCGAGGTCGAAGCGACCGAGGGTCGTGTCAAGCGCGGCAAGACCGTCCAGGTCGCGACACTCACGCAACAGCTCGACGAGCTCGCCGAGTACGAGCAGGACCGCGTGAGCGACGTCATCGGGCGGAAGCGCACGAGCTACGTCGCCGGTGGCAAGGAGATGACCCCGGGGCAGCTGCTCGAACGCCTCGGCTTCACGAGCGCTCAGCTCTCCACCCCCGTGAAGGACCTCTCGGGTGGTCAGCGCCGCCGCCTGCAGCTCCTGCTCATCCTCCTCGACGAGCCGAACGTCCTCGTGCTCGACGAACCGACCAACGACCTCGACACCGACATGCTCGCCGCCATGGAGGACCTCCTCGACTCGTGGCCGGGCACGCTGCTCGTCGTCTCGCACGACCGGTACTTCCTCGAGCGGGTGACCGACCAGCAGTACGCGATCATGGACGGCCACTTCCGGCACCTGCCCGGCGGCATCGACCAGTATCTGGAGCTCAACGCCGGGACGGCCGGCAGTCGCTCGCAGGAGCACGACCGACCGACGGCTTCCGGCGGTGGCCCGACCAAGAAGACGCCGAAGCTGAGCGGTGCGGAGCTCCGGAACGCGCAGCAGGAGATCAAGGCGATCGACCGCAAGCTCCACAAGCTCAACGGCCAGATCGAGCAGGCCCACGAGACGGTCGCGGTCCACGACCAGAGCGACTTCGCCGGGATCACCGCGCTCGGTGCCAAGATCCAGGCCATGTACGGCGAGATCGCCGACCTCGAGGTCCGCTGGCTGGAGCTCTCCGAGCTCGTCGAGTAGCCCACTCGGCGCACGCCGATCCGTCGATCGTCGCTCTGTTCCGAAGTGTTACGCACCGGTTCGTCATCCCTGCTAGGCCGACGTACCGTCGAATCAGCGTCCACCGGCGCGCACCACCCGAAAGAGGAATCACAGCAATGACCTTCTCGAAGAAGCTTCTGGCCGGACTGGCCATCATCCCCGCCCTCGCGCTCCTCGCCGGATGCGCCGGCGGCGCAGGCTCAGGCGCCGCCGCCGAAGACAAGGGCACCGAGGCGAACCCCGTCAAGATCGGTGTCGTCGGCGCGAGCGACCCCTACTGGGAGACGTACAAGGAGGCCGCCGAGAAGGAGGGCATCTTCGTCGACATCGTCGACTTCGGCGAGTACACGCAGCCGAACCCGGCGCTCACCGAGGGCGAGATCGACCTCAACCAGTTCCAGCACATCGTCTACCTCGCGCAGTACAACGAGGCCTCCGGTGAGGACCTCACGCCCATCGGTTCGACGGCGATCTACCCTCTCGGCCTCTACTCGACCAAGGTCGACAGCGTCAAGGACATCAAGAAGGGCGACACGATCGCCATCCCGAACGACGAGAGCAACCAGGCTCGTGCGCTCCTCGTCCTGCAGTCCGCAGGCCTGCTGGAGCTGAAGGACGGCGGCAACATCTTCTCGACGCCGGACGACATCATCGCCGACAAGTCGAAGGTCACCGTCACCTCGCTCGAGGCCTCGCTGACGCCGACCTCGCTGCCTGACGTCACCGGCGCGATCATCAACAACGACTTCATCAACGACTCCGGTCTGAAGGCGTCCGACGCGATCGCGGAGGACGACCCGTCCGACCCGAACGCGCTGCCGTACGTCAACATCTTCGCCGCGAAGGCCGCCGACGCCGACAACGAGACGTACGCGAAGCTCGTGAAGATCTACCAGGACACGAAGTCCGTCGTCGACGGCGTCGTGGAGAACTCCGGCGGTACCGCGGTTCCGCTGAAGACCCCGGTCAAGGACCTTGTGAAGTCGCTCGAGACCGTCCAGAAGGACATCAAGGCCAAGGGCTGATCCGACGTTCAGAGCGTTCCTGTGGGAGGCTGTCATCCGCTCCCACAGGAACGCTTCGTCGTTCCACCGCCTCCTGATCACCCGACACACCGAGGACACCCCCATGCCACTCGTCAGCCTCCGAGACGTCGCCAAGCGCTACCCGTCTCCGCAGAAGGGCGCCGCGCCGATCGCCGCGATCGACGGCGTCGACCTCGACATCGAGGCCGGTGACGTCTTCGGGATCATCGGCTACTCGGGAGCCGGGAAGTCGACGCTCGTCCGCCTCATCAACGCGCTCGAGCCCGCGACGTCGGGGAGCATCGTCGTCGACGGCACCGAGGTGACGACGCTCTCGGAGCGCGGTCTCCGCGACCTCCGCCTCGGCATCGGGATGATCTTCCAGCAGTTCAACCTCTTCAACTCCAAGTCGGTGCGGAAGAACATCGCGTACCCGCTCGAGGTCGCCGCACGTCCCCGCGCGGAGATCCGCACCCGCGTCGAGGAGCTGCTGAAATTCGTCGGGCTGGCCGACAAGGCCGACAACTACCCCGACCAGCTCTCCGGCGGACAGAAGCAGCGCGTCGGCATCGCTCGCGCGCTCGCGACCTCGCCCCGGATCCTGCTCGCGGACGAGGCGACGAGCGCCCTCGACCCCGAGACCACGCAGGAGGTTCTCGCGCTGCTCAAGCAGGTGAACCGCGATCTCGGCGTGACCATCGTCGTGATCACCCACGAGATGGAGGTGATCCAGTCGCTCGCGACGAAGGTCGCCGTCATGGAGCGCGGCAAGGTCATCGAACAGGGCGACGTCTTCGAGGTGTTCTCCGACCCGCAGCACGCCGCGTCCAAGCGCTTCGTGTCGACGGTCATCAAGGGCGTCCCGTCACCGGCCGAGCTGTCGGTGCTCAAGGAACGACACGTCGGGCGCATCGTCACCCTGTCCTTCCGCGACGGCGACGCCTCGCAGGCGGGCGTCTTCCTCACGCTCGCGCAGGCGGGCGTCGACTTCGAGCTCGTGTACGGCGGGATCAACGACATCCAGGGTCGCGCGTTCGGCCACCTGACGCTCGCCCTCCGCGGCGACGACCAGACGATCGACGGAGCGCTGACCGCCATCGGATCCCAAGCGACCGTGACGGAGGTGCGCTGACATGGACGCACTGATCGATCTGCTCCCGAAGCTCGGCGACGCGACCGTCGAGACCCTCTACCTCGTGTCCTTCAGCCTGCTCTTCGGTGGGATCGCCGGACTCGTCGTCGGCACCGGGCTCTACGTGACGCGGCCCGGCAACCTGTACTCGCACCCGGTGCTCTACGGCGTGCTCAACGTGATCGTGAACATCTTCCGGCCGATCCCGTTCATCATCTTCCTCGCGGCCGCCCAGCCGCTCTCACGACTCGTGATCGGCACCGGCATCGGTGCGAACGCCTTCATCTTCATCATCTCCCTGGCGGCGACCTTCGGCATCAGCCGGATCGTCGAGCAGAACCTGCTGACGGTGTCGCCCGGTGTCATCGAGGCCTCGCGTGCCGCGGGAGCGAGCCGGCTCCGGACGCTGCTGAGCATCGTCCTCCCGGAGGCGCTCGGTCCGCTGATCCTCGGCTACACCTTCGTGTTCGTGGTCATCGTCGACATGTCGGCGGTCGCGGGCTTCATCGGCGGCGGTGGGCTCGGTGCCTTCGCGATCCAGTACGGCTTCCGCCAGTTCGAGCCGGTCGTGACGTGGGCCGCGGTGATCATCATCATCCTGCTCGTGCAGCTCATCCAGTTCTTCGGCAACTGGCTGGCCCGGAAGATCCTCCGCCGCTAGCTAGTCGAAATCGAGGCTGAGCTTCCGCAGGAGGACGGTCAGCCGGGCCTGTTCGGTCGAGCTCAGGCCGTCGAGCAGGTCCGCCTCGGCGTCGACGAGGCGCGTGATGGCCGCGTCGACCGTGTTGAGTCCCGCGTTCGTCATCTGCACGAGGATGCCACGGCCGTCGTTGGGGTCGCCCTGGCGTTCCACGAGTCCGCGCTCGACGAGGCGGTCGATGCGGTTCGTCATCGTGCCGCTCGAGACGAGCGTCTGAAGGAGGAGGGCCTTCGGACTCAGCCGGTAGGGGGAGCCGGCGCGCCGGAGTGCCGCGAGGACGTCGAACTCCCACGGCTCCAGGTTCGACCGGGTGAAGGCCGCCCGACGGGCCCGGTCGAGGTGGCGTGACAGCCGGGCGACACGGGAGAGGATCTGGAGGGGCGAGAAGTCGAGGTCCGGGCGCTCGCGGTTCCAGGCGTCGACGATCCGGTCGACCTCATCGGTGCTAGCTGGCATCCCACCATTATCGAGGCACGGACGCCGGTCAGCCTGAATCGGGCGACGGGTGCTGAATCGATGGTCGTCCATCCATGGCAGAATTGACCACGCTCCGCCGTCTCGCGGGGTGGTCCGCCCATGGATGCAGTACGGTCGGCCTTCGATCAGCGCCGACGAGGCTGCTTCCCATCCATGGCAGAATTGACCACGCTCCGCCGTCAGGCTGAGTGGTCCGCCATAGTGTAACGGCAGCACGGCAGCCTTTGGAGCTGTTCGGTCCAGGTTCGAATCCTGGTGGCGGAGCGACCGATCACCGACCGGGCGAGTGCCCGGACCGAGGGGGAGCACACGTGACCGACGACCGTCTGGCCATCATCATCCTGGCTGCTGGCCAGGGAACCCGCATGAAGTCGGCGCTGCCGAAACTCCTGCACCCACTCGGCGGCGTGCCGATCGTCGGGCACGTGCTGGCGACCGCCCGCTCGCTCGACGCCGGGCACGTCATCGCCGTGGTCCGCCACGAGCGCGACCGCCTCGTCGAGGCCATCGAGTCGGAGCTCCCCGGTGCGACCATCGTCGACCAGGACGAGGTGCCCGGCACCGGTCGCGCGGTGGAGCAGGCGCTCCTGTCACTGCCCGACGACTTCGACGGCGACGTCCTCGTGGTCAACGGCGACGTCCCGCTGCTGAACGCCGCCACGCTCACCACGCTCATCGAACGCCACCGCAACCACGACGTCGCGGCGACGATCCTCTCGGCCATGCCCGACGACGCGACCGGCTACGGACGCATCATCCGCACCGAGGCCGGCGCCCTCGACTACATCGTCGAGCAGAAGGACGCGACCGACGCCGAGCGGGCCGTCAACGAGATCAACGCCGGGGTCTACCTCTTCGGTGTGAGCCAGCTCCGCGACGCCCTCGCCGAGGTCACCACCGACAACGCCCAGGGGGAGAAGTACCTCACGGACGTCATCGGCCTCCTGCGACGCGCGGGCTCCGAGGTCTCTGCGCTCCCCGTGAGCGACTCCTGGCTGGTCGAGGGCATCAACGACCGCGCCCAGCTGAGCGCCGCCGCGGCCAAACTGAACGCCCTCCTCGTGCGCGCCTGGCAGCTCGCCGGCGTGACCGTCCAGGACCCGGCCACGACGTGGATCGACATCAAGGCGCGGCTGCACGCCGACGTCACCCTGCTTCCCGGGACGCAGATCCTCGGCGCGACGGTCGTCGAGTCCGGTGCGACGATCGGTCCGGACACCACGCTCATCGACACCGAGGTCGGCGCTGGCGCGCGCGTCCGCCGCACGGACGCGACGCTGTCGGTCATCGGTGCCGGCGCCGAGGTCGGGCCGTTCGCCTACCTGCGACCCGGCACGGTGCTCGGCGAGCGCGGCAAGATCGGCACCTTCGTGGAGACGAAGAACGCGCAGATCGGCGAGGGCAGCAAGGTCCCGCACCTCAGCTACATCGGCGACACCGAGATCGGCGTCGAGTCGAACGTCGGTGCCGGCACGATCACCTCGAACTACGACGGCGTGCACAAGCACCGCACGACCATCGGATCGCACGTCCGCACCGGCGCGCACAACACGCTCGTCGCCCCGGTCAGTGTCGGGGACGGTGCCTACTCCGGCGCCGGCACCGTCATCCGCAAGGACGTCCCGGCGGGTGCGCTCGCCCTGACGGTCGCGCAGCAGCGGAACGTCGAGGGCTGGGTCGAGCAGAAGCGCCCGGGTACGGCGGCTGCGACGGCAGCCGGCGCCGCCTCGGCGGCACCGACCGCGGATGCCGTGTCGGACGACGCGGCTGCGGCTGGTAACGTCGACTCGTGAGTGAGGCCGGAGGACTCCGGCAGAAGGCAGGGTCTGTGTCAGGCATCACGGCGGACAACAAGAAGCAGCTGGTCCTCGTCTCCGGACGAGCCCACCCGGAGCTCGCCGAGGCGATCGCGGCGGAGCTCGACTCCGAGCTCCTCCCCACCGATGCCAGGACCTTCGCCAACGGCGAGATCTACGCCCGGTACGACGAGAGCATCCGCGGCACCGACGTCTTCGTCATCCAGTCGCACACCGCTCCGATCAACGAGTGGCTCATGGAGCAGCTCATCATGGTCGACGCGGCCAAGCGCGCGAGTGCCAAGCGCATCACCGTGGTCGCCCCGTTCTACCCGTACGCGCGCCAGGACAAGAAGGGTCGCGGACGCGAGCCCATCTCCGCCCGCCTCGTCGCCGACCTCTTCAAGGCCGCCGGTGCCGACCGCATCATGTCGGTCGACCTCCACGCCGCGCAGATCCAGGGCTTCTTCGACGGTCCCGTCGACCACCTCTTCGCCATGCCGGTCCTCCTCGAGCACTTCCGCGCGAAGCTCGACCCGTCGACGCTGACGGTCGTCTCGCCCGACATGGGCCGCGTCCGCGTGGCCGACATCTGGAGCGACAAGCTCGGCGCACCGCTCGCCATCATCCACAAGCGTCGCGACCCGCTGGTCCCCAACCAGGTCAGCGTCCACGAGATCGTCGGCCAGGTCGAGGGCCGGGTCTGCCTGCTCGTCGACGACCTGATCGACACCGGACGCACGATCGTCAAGGCTGCCGAGGCCCTCAAGAACGCCGGCGCGATCGGCGTCGTCGTCGCGGCCACCCACGCGGTGTTCTCCGACCCGGCGGTGGAGCTCCTGCAGAGCGACGCCATCGACTCGGTCGTCGTCACCGACACCCTCCCGGTCGACGAGGCCAAGCGCTTCGACAAGCTGACCGTCCTCTCGATCGCGCCGCTCATCGCCCGTGCGATCCACGAGGTCTTCGACGACGGCTCCGTGACGAGCATGTTCGACGGCGCCGCGTAGCCCGTCACCTTCCGCTGGTACGCAGAACGCCCGGTCCGATTCGGACCGGGCGTTCTGCGTATGCAGGCCGCGAGCTAGTGGCTCGAACCCTCCTGCTCGACCTCACTGCGGTCGCCCGACCAGAGGGTGTGGAACGTGCCGTCGAGGTCGACGCGCTTGTAGGTGTGCGCGCCGAAGAAGTCGCGCTGGCCCTGGACGAGCGCTGCGGGCAGACGCTCGGCGCGGAGGCCGTCGTAGTAGGACAGCGACGACGAGAACGCCGGCGAGGGGATGCCCGCCTGCGCGGCCGCGACGACGACGCGGCGCCAGCTGTCCTGCGCCTCCGCGACAGCGTCGCTGAAGTAGGGCGCCGTCACGAGGGCGACCAGCTCGGGGTTCTCCTCGTACGCCTCGGTGATGCGGTTGAGGAACTGCGCACGGATGATGCAGCCGCCGCGCCAGATCTTCGCGATCTCGCCCTTCTTGATGTCCCAGCCGTACTGCTCGGCACCGGCGACGATCTCGTCGAAGCCCTGCGAGTAGGCGATGATCTTCGACGCGTAGAGCGCCTGGCGTACGTCCTCGACGAACTGGTCGGGGTCGGCGACGGTCCACTCGTCGGAGGGACCGGCGAGCTCGCGGGCCGCTGCGCGCTGCGCCGGCTTCGACGAGAGCGAACGGGCGAACACCGCCTCCGCGATGCCCGACACCGGGATGCCGAGGTCGAGGGCCGTCTGCACAGTCCACGCGCCGGTGCCCTTGGCGCCGGCCTGGTCGAGGATGACGTCGACGAGCGGCTGCCCGGTCTTCGCGTCGACCTGCTTGAGGACCTCGGCGGTGATCTCGATCAGGTAGCTCTCGAGCGTGCCGCGGTTCCACTCGGCGAAGATCTCCGCGATCTCGGCCGGCGACTTGCCGGTGCCGCGACGGATGAGGTCGTAGGCCTCGGCGATGAGCTGCATGTCCGCGTACTCGATGCCGTTGTGGATCATCTTGACGAAGTGGCCGGCGCCGTCGGTGCCGACGTGGGTGACGCAGGGCTCACCCTCGGCGATCGCGGCGATCGACTTGAGGATGGGGCCGAGGGTCTCCCACGCTTCGGCGGAGCCGCCCGGCATGATCGACGGTCCCTTGAGGGCACCCTCCTCGCCGCCGGAGATACCGGCGCCGACGAAGTTGATGCCGGTCTCGCGGACGGCCTTCTCGCGGCGGATGGTGTCGGTGAAGAGTGCGTTGCCGCCGTCGACGATGATGTCGCCGGGCTCGAAGACCTCGGTGAGCTGCTGGATGACGGCGTCGGTGCCCTTACCCGCCTGCACCATGATGATCGCGGTACGTGGCTTCGAGAGCGACGCGGCGAACTCCTCGATGGTCTTCGACGCGACGAAGCCGGCCTCGGGGTGCTCGCTCACGAGCAGGTCGGTGCGTTCGGGGGAGCGGTTGTACACGGCGACCGTGTTGCCCTCGCGGCTCGCCAGGTTGCGCGCGAGGTTGCTGCCCATGACGGCCAGACCGACGACGCCGATGTTGGCGCGAGCTTCGGCGGTGTTCACCATGTGGTTCTCCTTCAGAGTGGGTGATGCGGGAAGCGTTCCGAGTGCTCAGGAGTCGACGGGGCGGCTGCAGGACAGCGGCGACACCCTCGTCGATCCGGGCACGGCCCGTCCTGCAACCGTAGCAAAGGGAGGTGTCGCTCCACCGCTTGATGACCCCGCGTGCGGGTGAGGTCCGAGCGGGCCGTGCGGGCCTGTCCGGTATCGTGCTGTGCGGGTCGGACGAGCCGGCCGACCGGCCGACGGCCGGAGACCGCAGGGGGTTCCGTGTGAATGCACCGCTCGTCGTCGTCATGGGCGTGTCCGGGTCCGGGAAGAGCACGACCGGAGTGCTGATCGCCGACCGGCTCGGGGTGCCCTTCGTCGACGCCGACGCCCTGCACCCGCTCGAGAACGTGCGGAAGATGGCCGCCGGCACGCCGCTCGAGGACCCCGACCGCTGGCCCTGGCTGGCCCTCGTGGGCAAAGCGCTGGCAGACGCCTCGGACACCGGGCTCGTGATGGCCTGTTCCGCCCTCCGACGGGTCTACCGGGAGGCGATCCTCGCGGAGGCGCCAGGGGTGCGGTTCGTGCTCCTCCACGGCTCGCGCGAGGTGCTCGGACGCCGGATGGAGGGCAGGAGCGGTCACTTCATGCCGCCGTCGCTCCTCGACTCCCAGTTCGCACTCCTCGAGGACCTGGACGCCGACGAGCCGGGGTTCGTCGTGGACGTCGACACCACCGTCGACGAGATCGTGGACGAGGCGGTCGCGGGCCTCAGCGCGGTGCGATAGACTCTCCCACTGAACTTCGGCGAGGGAAGCGGCCCGTGGCAGCTTCCGTGATCGACGCGGTGGTCTGGCTTCCGGCTTTTCCTCACGCAGATACGCGTTCGAGTTGACTCATCCATTCCGCCGCGCACCGTCGCGGCACGACCAACCGGGTGCAAGACCCGTGAGGAGAACATTATGTCCGATGACCTGAAGGTCACCGCGGAACTCCGCGAATCGTTCGGCAAGGGCGCAGCCCGCAAGCTCCGTGCCCTCGGCAAGATCCCGGCCGTGCTGTACGGCCACGGCACCGAGCCCGTGCACGTCTCGCTGCCCGGCCACCAGATGCTGCTCATCCTCCGCAAGTCCAACGCGGTGCTCGAGCTCGACATCGACGGCAAGGGCCAGCTCGCGCTGGTCAAGGACGTCCAGAAGGACCCCGTGCGCCAGATCATCGAGCACCTCGACCTCATCGTCGTCAAGAAGGGCGAGAAGGTCCAGGTCGACATCCCCGTGCACGTCGAGGGCGAGTCCGCCGCCGGCACCATCCTCAACCAGGACGCCACCACGGTGAGCCTCGAGGTCGAAGCGACCCACATCCCCGAGCGCGTCACCGTCAGCGTCGAGGGCCTCGAAGAGGGCGCCCAGATCCTGGCCGGCGACCTCGAGCTCCCGAAGGGCGCGTCGCTCATCACCGAGGCCGACGTCCTCATCGTCGCGATCGCCGTGCCGGCCGCTCCGGTGGACGAGGAGACGGAGGCCGCTGAGGCCGCTGCCGAGGAGACCGCAGCCGAGGCCGAGGCCGCCGAGTAGTCACCACTCCAGCAGACGAACCTGTCGCCCGCCCGCCCCGATAGTCTCGGAGTATGGCAGGCGGCAGGTTCGCTCGGTTTCTGGCCGGTCTCACCGGACGGGCCGAGGCGTTCGATCAGGAAGGCAGCATGGCTGCAGACACGTGGCTCATCGTCGGGCTCGGGAACCCGGGCGAGCAGTACGCCCGCAACCGGCACAACGTCGGGCAGATGGTCCTCGACGAGCTCGCGAAGCGCATCGGCGGGACCTTCAAGACCCACAAGGGCAACGCGCGCGTGGCTGAGGGGCGTCTCGTGCCCGGCGGCCCGAAACTCGTGCTCGGCAAGCCCAACAGCTACATGAACCTCTCCGGCGGCCCGACCGCTGCGCTCGCCCAGTTCTTCTCCGTCGACCCCGACCATGTCATCGCCGTCCACGACGAGCTCGACATCCCGTTCGACTCGATCAAGCTCAAGCAGGGTGGCGGGCACGGTGGGCACAACGGTGTCCGCGACATCGCCTCAGCGCTGAAGACCCCGGAATTCCTGCGGGTCCGGGTCGGAATCGGGAGGCCGCCGGGCCGTCAGGACGCCGCCGACTTCGTCCTCAAGGACTTCGCGGGAACGGAACGGGAGCAGCTCCCGATGCTGATTTCGGACGCTGCGGACGCGGTCGAACTCCTCGTGAACGAGGGCCTGTTGGCTGCACAGACCCGTTTCCACGGCGCCTGACGCCCGCTCAGCTGAGCGGTGAGCGGTCGCGTCGGGCCTGACGCGTGCTGGCGCCGACGAGCGTCGCGCCCACCAGGAGCAGCCCGCTGATGAGCAGTGCGGCTGAGCTGGGGACCTCGGCTCCCGTCCGGGCCAACGGAGCCTCCGGTTCGAGTGGAGCGAGCCCCCACACGATGCCGAGCGAGGTGTGGAGCGCCCCCGTCGAGACACGGGGTGCGTCCGGGAGCGGTAGGCGACCGGCGACGGCGGACGTCACCGACCCGGTGGGGGCGAGGTCCGACGCGCGCGAATACCCGGTCAGGACCGCCTCGAACGTGTGGGAGAACGAGCCGTGGTCGAGTGCGGTCGGTGTCAGGACGAGCGGCTCGGTGCTGGTGCAGACCGTCGAGGCACCAGGCTCGATGAACTCGCTGCTGCAGGTGAGGCGGGTGTCCGGCGTCTCCGCGAGGGTGATGTCGCCCAGCGCGTTCTCGCCGGTGTTGGTGACCGTCGCGATGACACGCAAGCGGTCACCAGGGTCGGTCGTGACGGTCTCGCCCTCGACCGGACCCCACGATCCGTCGGCACCCTGGATCTCGAGGTGGACGGTGCCCTCCACGGCCAGCGCGGGGACGAGCACGCGATAGGTGGTCTCGTCCGTGCTGCTGAGCCCCGCGGCGGTCTGCTCCACGCGGACGACCGCCTCGCCGGACTCGACGACATCGGTGCTTGCGCAACTCCAGCGGCCGGCCGGGTCCACGGTGGTCTCACACAGGGTGTGGCCCTCGCCGTCGCGCACGGTGACGTCGGCGCCCGGTTCGCCCGTTCCGGCGGAGGTCGGTCGTGAGGACTCCACGAGGGCGCCGGATGCCGGGCTCTCGATCACGACCCGGTCGATGGCGGTCAGGGCCGGCTGCGAGCCGAGGTCGAGCCCGCGGACGGCATCACCCGCCACGGCGACGGTCAGCAAGCCGCGAGCGACCGGTGTGACGTCGACCTCGATCGTGCACGACTCCTCGCCCGCCGTGAGGTCGCCCGTGAACGCGATGTCGGCCCCGGCCCCAGGAGCGGTCACCTCTGCTGTGCAGCTCGTGATCACTCGCGGATCGGCTGCGACCGCGAGTCCGCCGGGCAGGACCGTCTGCACGGACCAGCCGGCCTTCGCGGCGAGTTCCGGGGTGTTGCGCACGACGAAGCGGAGACGGACCGTCTCACCGACGACGGCGGTTTCCTGCGACACTGCGACGTCGAGGGTCGGCGTCACGTCGATGATGCGCAGATCGTCGAAGGCGTGGTCGTTGCCCGAGCCGCCGCCGTGTTCGTTGCGCATCACGACGCCGATCGATGTCGCGTCCACCAACATCGAGGCATCGGCGGTGAAGTGCCCGGCACGAGCGGAGACGCCGCCGTGGCTGAACGAATCGGCTCGGTCGTCCGTGCACGGGTCGATCGCCTGCTCGGACACCGGGTGTTCGAGGCCGTCGGGGGTCCGCAGCGCGAGCTGCAGCGCGGTCGGTACCGCTGCGAAGCAGTTCAGGGACGCGACGTTCACGGAGGCGGTCAGGAAGCGGTCGGAACCGGTCGCGAGGGGGATCGGCGTGGTCGTCTCCAGTTCGACCGCGCCGTCTGGACCGTTGGTCTGGGTGTAGGCCGCAACGGCGGAATTGGACCTCGGATCGGTGCCGTTGAGGATGCCCAGCACTCCGGCGAGGGCACGGACGTTCGCCATGGCGCTCGCGGCATCGAGGCAGTCGCCGGGCTCGGCGCCCGTCACCGAGGCGGACAGGATGAAGCCGTTGCATGCCGCTCGGTCCGTCCAGAAGTCGTCGGCGTCGAACCGCAGGTCCGAATGGCCCAGGTAATCGCGGATCGACATGGGCGTACCGGTGTCGGGTGCGCGTTCGAAGTCCTCGTGGGAGACCTCACCGCGTGGAGTGCCTGCTGCGTCAGTCGGTGGCCCGGAGGCCGCCGCCCCGGCCGGGGCCGGTTGGATCATCGAGAGGGTCCAACCGACTGCCAGCACGAGCGTCGTGGTCAGGATCGGACGGAGTGGGCTGGTCGAAACGCGCATGCAGCATCCCAGGAGATCATCGGATGGGGGAGGTCGCCAGCGTAGCAGTGCTGGTCTGCTGAGATATCAGACGATCGAGGGGTGAAAACCCGAAGAAGCGGACGCCGACGGCTCAGGCGCGCACGTACCGCGAGATCAGCAGCTCCTCGGCGCGCAGGAGGTGCTGCAACCGCATCGGTCGCGGTGCTTCGGACGCGGGACCCGCAGCGACCCGGACGCTCTCTCCGCCGACGAGCGCCGGACTGATCGTCAGGCAGAGTTCGTCGACGGCGTCGGCGGCGATGAATGAGCCGAAGAGCGCCGGCCCACCCTCGCACAGGATCTGCCGCAGGCCGCGGTCGGAGAGTGCCTGGACGACTCGCGCCGGTTCGACGTGTTCCTCGCCGCACGCGACCACGTCGGCGACCGCCTCGAGCGCCGCGCGCTTCGCGGGGTCGGCGCGGTCGGTCGTCACGACGAGCGGCCGGACCGGTGCCTGGGTGAAGACCTCCGACCGGAGGTCGAGGTCGAGCGAACCCGACACGATCGCGAACACCGGGTGCATGGGGAGGTCGTGCTCGTCGCGCCATGTCGCGGCGTCGACGTCGAGCCGCATGGCACCGTAGCCCTCGTCGCGCACGGTCCCGGCGCCGACGAGCACGACGTCGGAGAGTCGACGCAGGATGTCGAACACCGTCTTGTCGGCTGGGCCGCCGAGCCCCCCGGAGACGCCGTCGACGGTCGCCCCACCGTCCAGGCTCGTCACGAAGTTCACGCGGACGGTCGTGGCGGAGCGGTCCTCGACGGTGTAGGCCGCCACGAGCTCGTCGACCGACAGCGGTCGGTCCTGCGCGGGGACCAGGCTCGTGATGCTGGGGGTACTCATGTGACTCCTCGAGGGTTCCGGATCAGACGTTGTGGACGGGCGCCACCGGTGCGCGGAAGCCGAGGATCGCCTCGGTCATCCGCACGGCCGCGATCGACTCGGGCACGGCGTGCATCCGCACGATGCGGGCGCCGAGGAGGATGCACGCGGCAGCGGACACCAGGGAACCCTCGAGACGTTCCGACTTCGGCCGGTCGAGGGACTCGCCGATGAAGTCCTTGTTCGAGACCGCGGCGAGCGTCGGCAGCCCGAGCGCGGCGATCTCGTCGAACCGCCGGGTGAGTTCGAGCGTCTGCACGGTGTTCTTGTTGAGGTCGTGCCCGGGGTCGACGATGAGCCGCGACTCGGGGACGCCGTGCGAGAGCGCGAGCTCGACGCGGGCCGCGAGGAAGGCGGCGACCTCGCCGGCGACGTCGTCGTAGTGCGGGCGGGGATGCGGCTGCCTCGGCCTGGCCAGACTGTGCGTGATGACGAGGGTGGCCTCGCTCCCGGCGACGACGTCCGCGAGCGCGGGATCGTGGATCCCCGTGGTGTCGTTGATGACGGAGGCGCCCGCCGCGATGCAGGCCGCCGCCACCTCGGGCCGGAAGGTGTCGACGGAGATCACGACGTCGCTCCGTGCGGCGAGCGCCTCGACGACGGGGAGCACGCGGTGGATCTCCTCGGCGGTGGGGATCTCCGGCCCGGGGGCGAACTTGGCTCCGCCGATGTCGACCCAGTCGGCACCCTGTTCTGCGGCGGTCACGGCGGCGTCGACGGCTCGGTCGAGTGAGAACGTCGCGCCCTGGTCGAAGAAGGAGTCCGGGGTGCGGTTGATGATCGCCATGACCGCGACCTGCTTCGAGAAGTCGAACGTCCGCGCTCCGATCCGGCGGATCGGTTGGCGGATCGGGGGGAGCGGGAAGCCGCCGGTCCGTTCGGGGTGTCGGTCTGACCGGGGCTCCGTGCTCGTCATGGGTCAATCATGACGCGTCCGGCGCGAGAGGACGCCGCGTGACGCGTCGTCCGCAGCCGATTGACAGCGGTGGCCGGTGGGCGATGGGGTCATGGGTGTCGGTGGCTCGGCGTAGGCTGTCCCGGTGACGCTTCAGGGTTTGACTCACGCGCTTCGGCGCGCCGCAACGATCGACGATGCCCTCGCGTACGCGGGCAAGAGCGCTGATTTCTCCGTGATCGACGGGCTGCGTGCACCGCTCCTCGCGGCGCTCATGGACGAGCGCGGTCGGCAGGGTGCCGCCCAGGCGGCCCTCGTCGTCACCGCGACCGGCCGCGACTCCGAGCGCCTCCGCTCCGCGCTCAGCGACCTCATGCCCGAGGCCGAGATCGTCGAGTTCCCGGCCTGGGAGACCCTGCCGCACGAACGCCTCAGCCCGAGCGCCGAGATCGTCGGCCGACGCCTGGAGGCGCTGCGGCGGCTCGGCGCCTGGACAGGGGAGCGGCCGTTCCTCCTCGTCGCGTCGGTGCGCGCCGCGCTGCAGCCCGTGGCCGACAACCTCACCGAGACCGCTCCGATCGAGCTCGTCCAGGGCGGTCGCGGGCACGACCTCGCCGCGATCGCGCTGCGCCTCGTCGAACTCGCGTACACCCGGGTCGACATGGTCTCGCGGCGTGGTGAGTTCGCGTTGCGCGGTGGCATCCTCGACGTCTTCCCTCCGGTCGCCGACCACCCGTACCGGGTCGAGTTCTTCGGCGACGAGGTCGACGGCATCCGGGCGTTCTCGGTCGCCGACCAGCGATCGCTGCCCGAGCCGGTCGACGCGATCCGCCTGCCGCCGTCTCGGGAACTGCTCCTCAGCCCGGCCGTCCGGCAGCGCGCCGCGGAGATGCAGCACGAGTTCCCGAGCCTCACCGGCATCCTCGAGAAGATCGCGGAGGGCATCGCGGTGGAGGGCATGGAGTCCCTCTCCCCGGCCCTCGTCGACCGCCTCGTCCCGATCACCCACTATCTGCCGGATGGAGCAGCGGTCGCCGTCGTCTCGCCGGAACGCGTCGTCACGAGGTCGATCAGCCTCGCCGAGACGAACCGCGAATTCCTCGCCGCCGCATGGAGCGCCGCGACCGTCGGTGCGAACGCGCCGATCGACCTCGCCTCCGGCGACTTCATCTCGCTGGGCGCCCTGAAGGAGTCCGTCACCTTCAGCGCTCCCGGCCAGCCGGCACCCGACCACCCATGGTGGACGTTCAGCGGCTTCCGCGCCGGCCCCGACGTCGAGACGCTCCCGGAGCACCTCGAACTCGACGAGCTCCTCACCGTCACGGTCGACGGCGACACCGTGCCGAGCTTCCACGGCAATGTCGAGGGCGCCATCGAACACGTCGCCGACCGCATCCGCGAAGGGTGGACGGTCGTCGTCGCCGCCCGCGGGGTCGGTCTCGTCGAGCGCGCGGCGGACGTCCTCGCCGAGCACGAGATCGCCGCCCGCATGGTCGACGAGCTGCCGGCCGACCCGGAGCCCGGCGTCGCCTACCTGCTGCAGGCCGACGTCGAGGGCGGCTTCGAGCTCGAGACGTCGAAGCTCATGCTGCTCGGCGAGACCGAGTTCTACGGACGCACCGCGGGGTACGACTCGCGCCTGGTCAAGAAGCTCGCCACCCGACGCAAGAACGTCGTCGACCCGATGCAGCTCCGGTCCGGCGACTTCGTCGTGCACCAGACCCACGGCATCGGCAAGTTCGTCGAGATGACCCAGCGCGAGGTCTCGAGCGGCGGACGCAACCCGGTGAAGAGCACCCGCGAGTACCTCGTCCTCGAGTACGCACCCTCCAAGCGCGGCTACCCGGGCGACAAGCTGCTCGTCCCCACGGACCAGCTCGACCTCCTCACCCGCTACGTGGGCGGCGAGGCTCCGCAGCTCAGCAAGATGGGCGGCAGCGACTGGTCGCAGGCGAAGAGCAAGGCACGCAAGGCCGTCCGCGACATCGCCGTCGAGCTGGTCAAGCTCTACTCGGCGCGCATGGCGTCGAAGGGGCACGCCTTCGGCCCCGACACCCCGTGGCAGCGCGAGCTCGAGGAGGCGTTCCCGTTCGCGGAGACCCCCGACCAGCTGCAGACCATCGACGAGGTCAAGGCCGACATGGAGCGCGAGATCCCGATGGACCGCCTCCTCTCCGGCGACGTGGGGTTCGGGAAGACCGAGGTCGCGGTCCGTGCCGCGTTCAAGGCCGTCCAGGACGGCAAGCAGGTCGCGATGCTGGTGCCGACCACGCTGCTCGTCAAGCAGCACTTCGAGACCTTCCAGGAGCGGTTCGCCGGGTTCCCGGTACACCTGCGGCCGCTCAGCCGGTTCCAGTCCGACAAGGAGGCTCGGGAGGCGCTCGCCGGACTCGCCGACGGCACGGTCGACGTCATCATCGGGACGCACCGGCTCCTCACGGACAAGGTGCAGTTCAAGGACCTCGGTCTCGTGATCATCGACGAGGAGCAGCGGTTCGGTGTCGAGCACAAGGACGCCCTCAAGAAGTTGAAGACGAACGTCGACATCCTGGCCATGAGCGCGACCCCGATCCCGCGCACGCTCGAGATGGCGGTCACCGGCATCCGGGAGATGTCCACGCTCGCCACGCCACCGGAGGACCGCCACCCGATCCTGTCCTTCGTCGGTCCGTACAACGGCAAGCAGGTCGGTGCGGCGATCCGGCGCGAGCTCCTGCGCGAAGGCCAGATCTTCTTCGTGCACAACCGGGTCTCGTCCATCAGTCGGGTCGCGGCGGACCTCGCGGAGCTCGTCCCCGAGGCACGCATCGCCATCGCCCACGGGCAGCTCGGCGAGGCCGCGCTCGAACAGGTCGTGGTCGACTTCTGGGAGCGCCGCTTCGACGTCCTCGTCTGCACGACGATCATCGAGACCGGCCTCGACATCTCGAACGCCAACACGATCATCATCGACCGCGCCGACAAGTACGGCCTGAGCCAGCTGCACCAGCTGCGGGGTCGTGTCGGTCGAGGTCGTGAGCGCGCCTACGCCTACTTCCTCTACGACGAGCACAAGCCGCTCTCCGAGACCGCCCACGACCGGCTCTCGACCATCGCGGCCAACAACGAGCTCGGCAGCGGTATGCAGGTCGCCCTGAAGGACCTCGAGATCCGTGGCGCGGGCAACATGCTCGGCGGTGAGCAGGCAGGCCACATCGCGGGAGTGGGCTTCGACCTCTATCTCCGCATGATCGGCGAGGCCGTGTCCACCTTCCGCGGCGACGTCGCCGAGGGGCAGACCGAGCTCCGGCTCGAGCTACCCGTCGACGCACACATCCCCGAGGAGTACGTCGACAGTGAGCGGCTGCGGCTGGAGGCCTACCAGAAGCTGTCGGCCGCGTCCGGGCCGGCGGCGAAGGACGGTCAGATCGACCTCGTGATCGACGAACTCACCGATCGCTACGGTGAGCCGCCGGCACAGGTGAGCACCCTCATCGCGGTGTCGAGGCTCCGCCAGCGTGCGCAGCGCTCGGGACTCAGCGACCTCATCGCCGTCGGACCGAACCTGCGGGTGACCCCTGCCGACCTCCCCGACTCGATTCAGACGCGGTTGCGACGCATGTATCCCGGCGCGAAGTACCTGGCCCAGACGAACACCGTCATCGTGCCGTTGCCGCGCGTCGGCGACGAACCGCTGGCCGACACCGACCTCATCGCCTGGGTGCAGCAGTTCCTGAACGCGATCTACCCGCTGCCGGAGGGCTCGACGTCGTCCTAGCGGGCAGCAGGAGATGGGCCCGCGGGACGACAGCGTCGGTACCCGCGGCCAATCCGACAGCCGTCGTCCATCCCTAGCGTGGAGGGATGAAGAAGTTCCTCCGCATCGTCCTCACCGGGGTCGTGGCGCTCGTAGCGCTCGTGCTCGCCGGGCTCCTCACGACCACCATCGTCAACACCGCCGCATCGGCTGCTGAAGCCACGCGCATCGAGGAGTACGGGCAGCGGGTCGAGGTCGACGGCAAACGCATGAACGTGTCGGTGACGGGGGACGGTGACCAGACGATCGTCCTCCTGCCCGGCTTCGGCACCGGTTCGCCCGTGCTCGACTTCTCGCCGCTCGTCGGGGAGCTCTCGTCGTCGTACCGGGTGATCGTGGTCGAGCCCTTCGGTTACGGGCTGAGCGACCAGACCGACGTGCCGCGAACGACCGAGAACATCGTGTCCGAGATCCACGAGGCGGTCGCCGGGCTCGGCATCGACCGGTACGTGTTGATGGGGCACTCCATCGCGGGGATCTACGCGCTGGACTACGTCGAGCGGTTCCGCGACGAGGTGACGGCGTTCGTCGGTGTCGACAGCAGCGTGCCCGATCAGCCGGGCATGGACGCCGCGCTGCCGGTCGACGCCCTGCGTGCGGCGAAGGCGCTCGGCATCACCCGGGTCGTCACGGCGCTGTCGGGCGACCCGTACCCGGATCCGCCGTACGACCAGCACACGCGTGAGCAGCTCGGGATGATCTCGCTGCGCAACACCTCGAGTGCGACGTCCTCGGACGAGATGTCGCGCATCGCGGCGAACTTCCGAGCGGCGAAGGGGAAGACCTTCCCGGCAGACCTCCCGGTGCTGCTCTTCGCCCAGCGGGACAACCCGACGGTGGAGGGGTGGCTGCCGCTCCATGAGGAGCAGGCCGCGACCGTCGACCGAGGCGAGGTCGTGCCGCTCGACGCCGACCACTACCTGCACCACACGACGTCCCGCGAGATCGCGGCGGACGTCGACCGCTTCCTCACGACTCCGGGCATCGGGTAGCCGGTCGACGGGCCCGGCCGTCGGCCTGCGGACGGACGTATGCTGGTGCCCACGATCCCGTCGAGTCGGAGGAACCCATGGCGACCAGCATCCGGACGAAGCAGGAGCCGAAGATGGTCGTGGCCGACGCCGTGGCCCGGCTCCGACAGACCTTCGACCGCGGCACCACGAAGCCCGTGGCCTGGCGGCTCCGTCAACTCCGAGCGCTGAAGCAACTGCTCCTCGAACGGGGTGGCGAGCTCGAGCGGGCGCTGACGACCGACTTGGGCAAGAGCGGCACCGAGGCGCAGATCACCGAGATCGGCCTCCTCGTCGGCGAGATCGATCACACGCTGAAACACCTCAAGCGCTGGGTGCGGCCTCGACGCGTCGCGGTGCCGCTCACCCTCGCCCCGGCGTCGGCATCGGTCGTGGCGGAACCGGTCGGCGTCGTCCTCGTCATCGGCCCGTGGAACTATCCGGTCCAGCTCTGCATCGGTCCCGTCATCGGGGCGCTCGCCGCGGGTGACGCCGTCCTGCTGAAGCCCAGCGAGCTCGCCCCCGCCACGAGCGCCGCACTCGCGCGCCTCCTCCCGGAGTACCTCGACGACCGTGCCGTCGCGGTCGTCGAGGGCGATGCGGCGGTCGCCACCGCCCTCCTCGCCGAGCGGTTCGACCACATCTTCTACACGGGTGGCGCCGCCGTCGGCAAGGTCGTCGCCCGGGCCGCGGCGGAGCATCTGACCCCCATCACCCTGGAACTCGGCGGGAAGTCGCCGGTGTACGTCGACGACACCGTCGACCTCGCGGATGCGGCCCGCCGGATCGTCTGGGGCAAGCTCATGAACGCCGGCCAGACCTGTGTCGCCCCCGACTACCTGCTCGCGACGCGGTCGGTCGCCGATCGGCTCGTCCCATACCTGCGCGACGCGATCGCAGCGCTCTACGGCCCGGACCCCGCAGAAAGTGCCGACTACGGCCGCATCATCTCCGACAAGCACTTCGCCCGGGTCAGCGGTCTGCTCGACGGTCTCGAACCGGCCCTCGGCGGCGGGGTCGACGCCTCGGAACGGTACATCGCCCCGACGGTCGTGAACGGCGTCGACGCTTCGGCGTCGATCATGCAGGAGGAGATCTTCGGTCCGATCCTGCCGATCCTCCACGTGTCCGGGCTCGAACAGGCCATCGCGCACATCCGGGCGGGGGAGAAACCGCTCGCGCTCTACGTCTTCAGCGACGACCGCGCCACGCGGAAGCGGTTCACGCGCGACACCTCCTCTGGCGCGTTGGCGTTCGGCGTGCCGGCCGCCCACCTCCTCGTGCCGGGTCTGCCGTTCGGCGGTGTCGGGGCCAGCGGGATGGGCGCGTATCATGGTCGCCATTCCTTCGACACGTTCAGTCACGCGAAGGCGGTGTTCTCCAAGCCGCTGTCCCCGGACACGCTGTCGCTCGTCTACCCGCCCTTCACCGAAGCGCGCGACCGGATCGCGCGACTGATCTCGAAGACCGGCAGCACCGACGGCAGCCGCCCGTGGGGAGCCCGTCGGTGAGCAGCGAGCCCGTCGGCGATACCTCCGCTGAGCGCCTCGTCGACGCCATGCGGCAGATCCGTGACCGCTGTGTGTGGACGCAGGGCATCGACCACGACATGCTCGTGCCGTACCTCATCGAGGAGAGCTACGAGCTCGTCGAAGCGGTCGAGGCCGGGACGCGCGACGAACTCGTCGAGGAACTCGGCGACGTGCTGTGGCAGGTCGTCTTCCATGCGGAGATCGCATCCCGTGACGCCGATGCACCGTTCGACTTCGACGACGTCGCCGAGGCCGTCACCCGCAAGATGGTCCACCGTCATCCGCACGTGTTCGGCGACGAAGCAGCGCCGACCCCGGAGGACGTGGTGCGCGTCTGGAACGCCGCGAAGGCCGAGGAGAAGGCGAAGCGCAGCAGCGCGCTCGAGGGGATCCCGCAGGGGATGCCGTCGCTCGCCCTCGCCGACAAGGTGCTCGGCAGGGCCGTGCCGCTCGGAGTCGGACCGATGGCCGTCGCCGATGTCGTCGACGACGAGGACGCCCTGGGGGAGCAGCTCCTCGCCGTGGTCGCTGCAGCACGGGCGAACGGGCTCGACGCGGAACGGGCGCTCCGGGGTGCCGTCCGTCGGTTGAGCGCGCGGGTGCGGGACGCCGAGCGTCCGGTGGCGTCACCGACCGACGACTGAGCGAGGTTCGTCGGGCGCCTGCTCACGGTGCCCGTTCCCCGTCATGCCAGAATTGAGGCATGGCAGCTCCAGTGAACCCGCCGCGCGGCATGCGCGATTTCCTCCCCGCCGACAAGGCCCGCCGGGAGCACGCGCTGGGCACCATCCGTCGCGTCTTCACCGCGCATGGCTTCGACGAGATCGAGACGCCCGTGGTGGAGGAGTACGAGCGGCTGCACTCGGGGCTCGGCGGCGACAACGAGAAGATGGCGTTCAACATCCTCCGGCGGAAGCTCACCCCGGAGGCCATCGTGGCCGCAGCGGACAACCAGACCGAACTCACCGACCTCGGCCTGCGCTTCGACCTCACCGTGCCGCTCGCCCGGTTCTACGCGACGCACCGGGCCGAGCTCCCGCCGGTGTTCCGCTCGATCCAGATCGCGCCGGTCTGGCGCGGCGAACGGCCGCAGCAGGGCCGGTACCGCCAGTTCGTGCAGTGCGACATCGACATCATCGGAGAGTCGTCGAACCTCGCGGAGACCGAGCTCATCATCGCGACCCTCGGGGCCCTCGCCGAGCTCGGCATCACCGGCTGCAGCGTGCGGATCAACGACCGCCGACTCCTCATCGGGATGCTCGAATCGCTGGGCTTCCCCGCCGATGAGCACGCACAGGTGCTCATCACGATCGACAAGCTCGACAAGATCGGTCAGCAGGGCGTGGTCGCCGAACTGCGCGACCGTGGCGTCGACGCCACCGCCGTCGACGCACTCGAGGCCTTCTTCTCCCGTCCGCAGACGATGGAGTTCAACACCTTCGGTGAGCGGGCGATCCGCAAGGCGCTGCCGCTCGGTGCCGATGACGCCGTCGTCGCGGAGCTCGACGCGCTCGGGAAGGGCGTCGCCGCGGCGACCTCCCTCCAAGGTCAGCCGGCCGACCCCTTCGCGAACCCGCTGGTGTTCGACCCCTTCCTGGTGCGGGGCATGGGGTACTACACGGGCGCCATCTTCGAGATCGCGCACCCCGACCTCGGGTACTCGCTCGGCGGCGGTGGTCGCTACGACGGCATGATCGGGCGTTTCCTCGGCCAGGACGTGCCGGCGGTCGGATTCTCGATCGGCTTCGAGCGCATCGTCGACCTCATCGAGCTCCCCGCCGGAGCGGCCGCGGATGCCGTCGTGCTCGTGCACGACCGCGACGTGCCGCCGGTGACGCTGGTCGCGTTGAAGGCCAAGCTCGTCACCCAGGGGCGTCGGGTGCGCCTCGAAGCCCGCGTGAAGAACCTCAAGGCCCTCCTCGACCGCGTGTCGGCAGCCGGCTTCGGCGCCTTCGCGTTCGTCTCGGCCGACTCGACGCTCGAGTCGCTCGAGTTCAAATCGCTCGACTGACGATTCCCGCGTCCGCTTCCCGATCCTCGGCGCGCTTCCGAGCGGCTGCCCAGCTCGTCGGTGCAGGATGGAGCATTCGGCCGGATCGCCGCCCTCGAGCGATCCGACCGCTCTGCCCCCGATCGAAGAACTGGTTCCCCGATGAGCGTCATGGCCCCTGCAGCGCGCCCGCAGCGCGCCCAGGAGGCGACCGGCCCCACGCGCCGCCGGGTGAGCCTCGTGCGGCGCCGGGCGACGACGCTCGCGCTGGCCGTCGGCGTCCCGCTCGCCCTGCTGACGGCCGCCCACGCCCTCGTCCCCGACATCCTCGGCCTCGGGCTCGTCTGGGACAACGCCCTGCCGTGGACGTGGGTCCTGCTGCCGGTGCTCTTCCTCGTCCTCCTCGTCGCCCGCACGCCGGGCGCCGTCATCGGTCTCCTCGCGCCGACGCTCGTCTGGGCCTTCCTGTTCGGCCCCGGCGTCGTCCCCATGGGCGACGGGCGCTCGGCGGTCCCGGCCGAGGCCTCCCTCACGGTCGCCAGCCAGAACCTCGGGCCGGAGGGCGACCCCGCGGTCATCGCGGGTTCCCTCCAGGCGAGCGGTGCGGATCTCATCGCGCTCCAGGAGATCGAGGACCACGACCGCGAACCACTCGCCGAGACGCTCGACGAGCAGTACCCGTACTCCGTGCTCACGGGGACGGTGGGTCTCTGGAGCCGCTATCCGATCGCCGACTCGGTCGGGCTGAAGCTCGGCCTCGACTGGTACCGGGCGATCAACGCCGTCGTCGACACCCCGTCCGGGGCCGTGAGCGTCTACGTGATCCACGCCGACTCCGCGCGTCCGGGTGCGCACGCCGAACGGGACGTGATGCTCGCGGAGTTGGCCGAAACCGTCGCGGCGAACACCCGCGATCGGATCGTCGTCATGGGCGACTTCAACGCCTCCGCCTCCGACCGGGCGCTCGCCGCGCTCCAGAGCGAGGTGTCTGAGCCCAACCAGAGTGAGGGCGGCTTCGGACTCACCTGGCCGGCCGGGACACCGCTCATGCGACTCGACCACGTCTTCGTCCGCGGCATGACCGCGACCCACAACGCCGTCGGCGACGCCGAGGGCAGCGACCACCACGGCATCGTGTCGAGCTACCGGCTCGACCGCTGACCGCGCGCCTCGCGCGATGATCCGCGGCTCTGCGCCCGTTCAGCCGATGTCACTAGACTGAGCGCGGGCGGCCGTCGTACCCGTCCCACGTCCCAATCCCCACAAGGAGAACATCAGTGGCACTCATCGAGGCAGTAGGCGCTCGCGAAATTCTCGACTCCCGAGGCAACCCGACCGTCGAGGTCGAGGTGCTCCTGGAAGACGGCACGGTCAGTCGTGCAGCAGTCCCGTCCGGCGCATCGACCGGTGCGTTCGAAGCGTACGAGCTGCGTGACGGCGATGCCGCGCGTTACCTCGGCAAGGGTGTCGAGAAGGCGGTCGACGCCGTCCTCGACGAGATCGGCCCGGCACTCGAGGGCATCGAGGCGGACGACCAGCGCCTCGTCGACCACACCATGATCGAGCTCGACGGCACCGAGAACAAGAGCCGCCTGGGCGCGAACGCGATCCTCGGTGCGAGCCTCGCGGTCGCCCGTGCCGCTGCGGACTCCGCAGACCTGTCGCTCTACCGCTACGTCGGCGGCGCCAACGCCCACGTCCTCCCGGTCCCGATGATGAACATCATCAACGGTGGCTCGCACGCCGACACCGGCGTCGACATCCAGGAGTTCATGATCCTCCCGATCGGGGCTCCGAGCTTCCGTGAGGCGCTCCGCTGGGGCACCGAGACGTACCACACGCTCAAGGGCCTGCTGAAGTCGAAGGGCTTCGCGACCGGCCTCGGCGACGAGGGTGGCTTCGCCCCCGACTTCGAGCACAACCGTGCGGCCCTCGACTTCATCGTCGAGGCCATCGAAAAGGCCGGCTTCACGGTCGGAACCGACATCGCGCTCGGCCTCGACGTCGCCTCCAGCGAGTTCTACAAGGACGGCGCGTACCAGTTCGAGGGCAAGGCGCTCGACAGCACCGAGATGACCGCGTACTACGCCGACCTCGTCGCGAACTACCCGCTCATCACCATCGAGGACCCGCTGGCCGAGGACGACTGGGCAGGCTACGCCCACCTCACCCCCGAGCTCGGCTCCAAGGTCCAGATCGTCGGCGACGACCTGTTCGTCACGAACCCGAAGCGTCTCGCCGACGGCATCGCCAAGGGAGCGGCGAACTCGCTGCTCGTCAAGGTCAACCAGATCGGGACGCTCACCGAGACGCTCGACGCGGTCTCCCTCGCTCAGCGCTCCGGCTACACGACGATCCTGTCGCACCGCTCCGGCGAGACCGAGGACACGACGATCGCCGACCTCGCGGTCGCGACGAACGCGGGCCAGATCAAGACCGGTGCGCCTGCGCGCAGCGAGCGGGTCGCGAAGTACAATCAGTTGCTGAGGATCGAAGAGGAGCTGGGCCAGGCAGCCGTCTACGCCGGCCGCAGCGCCTTCCCCCGGTTCACCGCCTAAGCATCGTCACCTGAAGGCTCTCAGGGGTGCCGATCGGCACCCCTGAGAGCCTTCGTCGTGTGCGGGAGGCGCCTGTGAAGAAGCCATCGATGCCGGCCGGCGGCGAGTCGAAGCGCACCCCGTCCGGCAGCGGAGCAGCGTCCTCCTCGTCCTCCGGCTCGTCGAAGCAGCGACCGGCGTCGAAGCCCCGGTCGAGCTCCGCGGATGCCTCCGCCAAGCGCTCCTCCTCGTCGTCCAAGCGCCCGGCGGGAGCCACCGCGAAGCGCGCACGCTCCGCGGCGACAGCCCCGCGGTCGACGACGAAGGCCCCGCGATCCGCGTCGGCCGGTTCCTCGGCACCGCGCTCGCGGACCGGCTCGACACGGACCACCCCGGCACGCCAGTCGGACGCCGGTGGCTGGTTGCGGAGTCTGCGACTGTCCGGGTTCAGCGTCCTGCTCCTCGGGATCCTCGTGCTCGGGGTCGTCGTCCTCGCGCCGAACCTCAAGACCTTCCTCGAGCAGCGGCAGCAGATCGCCGCGCTGGAGGCCGGTGTCGCCGACACCCAGAAGCAGGTGGACGCGCAGCAGGCCGAACGCGAGCGCTGGAACGACCAGAGCTACGTCATGACCCAGGCGCGCGACCGCCTGTTCTACGCTCTACCCGGCGAGGTCAGCTACATCATCATCAACGACGTCGACCCGGCCTCGCTGCCCACCACCGAGACACCCGTGAGCGACACGCTCGTCGACTCGCAGTCCGACTGGCTCGACGGGCTGCTGTCCTCGCTCGTCGCCACCGGCTACTCGCCGGCCCCCGTCGCGACCGAGACCCCTGCTCCCACGCAGACGACGCCTCCCGCCGGCGGCTGACGTCCGGACGCAGTGGTGAACCCGGCGATAATGGAACCATGAGCACCCCTCCCTTCGGCCCCGTCTCCGAGCGCGACGTCGAGATCGTGTCGGCGCAACTGGGACGCCCGGCGCGGAACGTCGTCGGCATCGCGGCGCGCTGTGTCTGCGGCGCCCCGACGGTCGTCTCCACCGCTCCTCGCCTGGCCGACGGCACGCCGTTCCCCACGTTCTACTACCTGACCCACCCGGCCGCCACGGCCGCGGTCTCCTCGCTCGAGGCGACCCAGGTGATGAACGAGTACAACGAGCTCCTGGCCGAGGACGAAGCGGTCCGCGCTGCCTACGCCACCGCGCACACGGCCTACCTCGCCGACCGCACCTCCATCGCCGAGGTCGCCGAGATCGACGGGATCTCCGCCGGCGGCATGCCGGTGCGGGTCAAGTGCCTCCACGCGCTCGTCGGCCACGCCCTCGCGGCGGGTCCGGGCGTCAACCCCATCGGCGACCTCGCGCTCGACCGCGCGAGCTGGAGCCCCGAGGTGTGCGCATGCGCGGACGGCCAGGCGGGGCAGGGATAGGCCCCGCACGCGACGGGGGTCGCCTGTGGGGGAGTGACGGACCGCGACGCGGAGACCGTCGTCGTCCGCGCGGCCTCCGCGGTGCGCTGTCGGCGCTGTCGGCGATGCTCCTGGCGTTTCTGCTCGTGGGGACGCAGGCGCTCCCGGCGTCGGCGGACACGGTGCGCGACATGCAGTACTGGCTCGGCGACTACGGCTTCACGACGGCCTGGGAGACGACGAAGGGCGCCGGTGTCACCGTCGCCGTGATCGACACCGGCATCGCGAGCGGTCCCGCGGAGATGACCGGCGCGGTCGCGGGAGGCGTCGACGTCTCCGGGCTCGGGAGTCCCGACGGCCGGACTCCGGTCGGGTCCGAGGGGAGCGAGCACGGAACGCTGGTCGCCTCGATGATCGCCGGTCGTGGTCGCACGGGCGGTGCCGGGGTCATCGGCGTGGCCCCCGAGGCGCGCCTGCTCTCCGTCTCGGTCGGGTTCGGCTCCGACGGGTCGGCCGTCGTCCCCTGGGACGACCAGATCGCGACCGCTGTCCGTTGGGCGGTGGACAATGGCGCGGACGTCATCAACATGTCCCTGACGCGCAACAGTCTCGACTGGCCGACGAGCTGGGACGACGCCTTCCTCTACGCCTTCTCGCACGACGTGGTCGTGGTTGCTGCAGCGGGCAACCGGGGGAGTGGGACGGTCGAGGTCGGTGCTCCGGCGACGATCCCGGGCGTGCTGACCGTCGCCGGTGTGGATCGCACGGGGTCGGCGAGCTTCGACGCCTCGAGCCAGGGCATCACGATCGCCGTCGCTGCGCCGAGTGAGCAACTCGTCGGGGTGACGCCCGCCGGGTCCTACGTGCAGTGGCAGGGGACGAGCGGGGCGGCGCCGATCGTCTCCGGACTCGTGGCCCTCGTCCGCTCCGCCTGGCCGGAGCTCAGCGCCGCCGACGCCATCAAGCGCGTGACGGCGACGGCGAAGCAGGTGGGCGACTCCGCGCAGAGCCCCATCTACGGTGCAGGTCTCATCGACGCCGCAAAGGCGGTCAGCGGTTCCGTCGGTCCGGCGACGACCTCGCCGGAGCAGCAGCTGTCCGACTGGATCACGCTCTACCGACGGGCACCGCAGGTCCCCGATCCCGATCCGGGTGCCGAGCAGCCGTCGCCGACACCGGAGCCGGTACCCCCGGCGATCCCGGAGAACGAAGCCGTCGAGGTGCGCGCCAACCCCTTCCTCCCGACGCCGAGCACCCTGCTCTACGGCTCGCTGCCACTGGCGCTCCTCCTCGGAACTGGTAGCCTGGTCACGCTCGGTGTCATAGGCGCTACCAGGCATTTCAAGCGGGTGCTGCAGAAGTAGTACTCTGTTCCGATATTCTCAGACACTCATCTGAACCAATCGTCTTGACGTAGGAGATCGTTCGCCGTGCCCAAAATTCTGATCGTCGGTGGTGGTTACGCCGGGTTCTACACCGCATGGAAGCTCGAGAAGCAGCTTCGTCGTGGTGAGGCCGAAGTCACCATGGTCGACCCGCTGCCCTACATGACCTACCAGCCCTTCCTGCCGGAGGTCGCCGCCGGTTCCATCGAGCCGCGTCACGCGGTCGTCTCGCCGCGTCGTCACCTGAAGCACACCAACGTGATCACCGCCAAGGTCACGGGCATCAACCACGCCGAGAAGAAGGCGACCATCACGCCTGAGGTCGGTGAGCCCTGGGAGGTCGACTACGACATCATCGTCGTCACCGCCGGAGCCGTCTCCCGCACCTTCCCGATCCCCGGTGTCGCCGACACCGCGATCGGGCTCAAGACCATCGAAGAGGCCGTCGCGATCCGCGACCGCGTGCTCTCCAACTTCGACAAGGCCGCGAACCTGCCGGCGGGTCCCGAGCGCGACCGCCTTTTGACGTTCACGGTCGTCGGTGGCGGCTTCGCCGGTATCGAGGTCTTCGCCGAGCTGCGTTCGTTCGCGAGCTCGCTGCTGAAGTTCTACCCGCAGCTGTCCTTCGAGGACACGCACTTCCACCTCATCGAGGCCATGGGTCGCATCATGCCCGAGGTCAAGATCGAGACGAGCCACTGGGTCCTCAAGAACCTGGCCGAGCGCGGCGCGCTCGTGCACCTCGACACGCAGCTGCAGTCGGCTGTCGACGGCAAGATCGAGCTCTCGACCGGTGAGTCGTTCGAGTCCGACCTCATCGTCTGGACCGCCGGTGTCATGGCGAACCCGGGCGTCGTCCGCGGTGGCGACCTCCCCGTCGAGGAGCGCGGTCGCATCAAGACCCGCGCCGACCTCCGTGTCGGCACCGACGACGACATCGTCGAGGGTGCTTGGGCGGCCGGCGACGTCTCCGCCGTCCCCGACCTCAGCGGTGGTGGCGTCGGCGGTTTCTGCGTGCCGAACGCTCAGCACGCCGTCCGTCAGGGCAAGCTCCTCGCGAAGAACATCACCGCGGTCCTCCGTGGCGAGGAGCCGAAGAACTACTTCCACAAGAACATGGGTGCGGTCGCCGGTCTCGGCATCGGCGTCGGTGTCTTCCAGTCCGGAAACCTCGCGATCAAGGGCCTCCCGGCCTGGTTCGCTCACCGTGGGTACCACGGGCTGGCCATGCCGAGCTTCGAGCGCAAGTTCCGCGTGTTCGGTGGCTGGTGGAACAACTTCTGGCTCGGACGCGACATCGTCTCCCTGTCGGCAGTGCAGAACCCGCGTGAGGCCTTCGAGACCTTCGCATCGCGCCCGAAGCCCCCGGCAGACGCTGCGGCCCCCGCAGCAGCTCCGGCGGCTCCCGCAGCGGCTGAGAAGCCCGCTCGCAAGGCTCCCGTGAAGCGCAAGCCGAAGGCCGCCCCGGCCGAGGCCGCAGCGCCCGCCGCCGAGGCACCTGCTGCAGAGGCTCCTGCCGGCACCGGCGCCCCCACCGGTGCCGACGACGAGCAGGCCTACGCGACGCCCGCTGAGGAAGTCAGCGCGAACAAGTAGTCCGGTCCGGAGCCCAGCTCCGTTCCTCGAGAGGCGCATGTCATCCGGTCCGCCGGGGCATGCGCCTCTCGGCGTTCGACGCCTCGATACGATGAGGTGCACGCCCCCGTAGCCCAACTGGCAGAGGCAGGCGACTTAAAATCGCCGCAGTGTGGGTTCGAACCCCACCGGGGGTACGACGCCGTACCGGCACGCGCATGGAAGGATGGATGCATGGCTACCCGCACGATCACGACGCTCGTCGACGACCTCGACGGTTCCGACATCCCCCGCGGGCTGGGGGAGACGGTCCGGTTCGGCATCGACGGCGAGAACTACGAGATCGACCTGACCGACGACAACGCGGCGGCACTGCGCGAGACGCTTGCGTCGTACGTCGAGGCCGCACGACCCGTCATCGCGTCGGCGTCGCTCCGCCGCCTGCACTGAGCTGACGCCCGCACAGCGCGCTGTACCCGTCTCTGCACGTTCGCCTCGATCCTGCAAGGGTCCCTGCCGGGCGAGGGAGCGCGACTAGCGTGCTCAGCATGAGTACTCCGAGCGACCACGACCACGCACTGAACGACGACGAGCAGACGAGCAAGGACCGCGCGTACAGCCCCTCCAGCGAAGCGGAGACGGCGGCCAAGCAGGACGACGGGCAGCCCGTCGTCCGCGATCCCGACATCGCCTCCGGCATGATCGATGTCGCCCCCGGCACCGGTGGTCCTGACGACAACGGCGACGTCGACGTCGACCCAGGCGAGCTCCACATCCCCCGCGATCCCGACAGCGCGCACTGAGACAACGATGCCTCGGGTGTTGACCCCTGAACGGGGTTCGCAAAACGGACGACGCGAACGCGACACGGCGGTGTTGCGCCACGCAAGGTGGCTCCCGTCCGCTACCTTCGAGGTGGGGGCGTCACCCGTGAGCCGGTCCCGGAAGCCGCAAGCTTCTTGGTCGACCGGTTGCTAGACGCCTCAAGTGAGGGCGAGGTATTCGGGTTACCTCGCCCTCACGCTTGCCCGCCGCATCTCCCGGCCCGACCGCACGTCCTCGACGGTAGGCTGAAACGATGCAGGAGATCACCCCCACCGAACTGAGCAAGCTCGAGCAGGCCGTCATCATCGACGTCCGCGAAGCCGATGAGGTTGCCGTCGCCAGCGTGCCCGGTGCCCGGCACCTGCCGATGTCGTCTTTCCTCGACCACCTCGACGAGGTACCCCGCGAAGAGACTGTGTACGTCATGTGCCACTCCGGTGGCCGCAGCGCCCGCGTCACGGGCTACCTCGAGCAGCAGGGCTACGACGCCGTGAACGTCACCGGAGGCATCTCCGAGTGGGCTGCGAGCGGCCTGCCGGTCGAGCGTCCCGCCGACGCCGGCTGAGGCCTGACGGGCCGACCGACCGTCGAGCGTTCGGCCGTCGGTCAGCGCGCGTCGATCAGCGGCCGGAGGTGACGGTTCCAGGCCCAGGTCCCGGCTCCGACCGCCGCGAACGCGAGTGAACCGAGCAGGAGTCCGACGAGCGTGTCGCCCGCACCCGGAACCGTCGCCGTCGGGCCCAGGAGTCCGAACAGCAGGGTGAAGCCCACGAACGCGCTGCCGAGCCACGCCGGCTTCGACCAGGCGAGGATGGCGCGTCCACCGAGTGGCCCGAGGGGGAGGAGCGCGATCGACGCGGATCCGATCCCTGCGATCGCGGTCAGGTTCACCGCCTCGACCAGCATCGCGCCGACACCACCGTTCGGCTCGCCGGCCAAGGTCGAACCGAGCCAGGCGATCGAACCGAGCCCGGCGGCCGCAGCGATCCGGGCCAGCGCGAGGCGACCCGCGATGCGTGGCGTGATGGCATCGGAATCGGCCTCCACCGAGGCTGTCGAACCGACGTCATGCGTTTCAGGTCTCCGGGTCGGGCGGAGTTCGGTCAGCAACGAGAAGAGGAGCGCCGGCTGGAGGGCCAGCAGGCGTGAGAGCGCGGTGACGATGCCGACCGTCACCAGTCCGCCGACACGGACGCTGACGCGCATCGACCCCAGACCGGCTCGGCGGGCGACGACGAGCTGCGCGAGGAGGCCCACGACGTTGATCGCGACCACGGCGACGAGCGAGGCGAACCACAGCCGGAGATACGCCGGCTGACCGCTCACGGGGTGCGCGAACATGAGGATGCCTGCCGCGAGCACGGCGGTGACGACGGCCAGCACCGTGCGACTCGGGAGCGGGACCGACGGGACCCGCTCGAACTCGTCCCTCGGTCGATTGCGCCCGGTCACTGCTGCACGACGACGGTCGGCGATCGTGGCGCGCCAGGGGGCGATGGAGGTCGCGAGGAGTCGGGCCGGGATGGCGATGAGCGCCACTGCCGCGAGGGCGAGGAGGGCGGCGAGCCACCACACCGGCTGGCCGCGGCCGTCGATCGTGGAGGCGAGGGTCTGCGTGAACGGCGTCGTCCCCGACCAGAGGCCGCCACCACCGGTGGGCGGGGCGGCACCGGGTGCCGGTTCGCCGCTCGGCGACGGGGTCGGCTGCTGCGTGCCCGGAGCGGGTGTCCCAGGCGCGGGCGCGGGCGCGGGCTCGGTGCCGTCGGACGGCGATGGGGAGGCGGACGGTGACGGCGTGGCCGATGCATCGCCGAACGTCAGGGTGATCGCCCTGCTCGCCCCACTCGTGTTGCCGGCGGCATCCTGCTGGATCGCGAGGACGACGTGCGCGCCCGCCGGCACGCCACCGCCCGAGCAGCTCCAGGCGCCACCGGTGACGACCGCCGTGCAGACCGACGTCGAGTCGGCGAAGACCGTGACGGTCGCGCCTTCCTCGCCGGTGCCGGCGTAGCTGGCCGCCGAGATCGGCATCGCCTGCCCGGCCGTCGGTGAGGACATCACGGGCGGGGCCGGAGCGTCGCGGTCGACGGTGAGCACGACCGGGGCGGACGCGTCGGAGCGCTCACTGCCGCTGAACGACGCCTGCTGCGTCGCCGTCACGGAGAGGTCGCCGGACGGCAGCGGCTCGCCCAGCACGCAGAACCAACTTCCGGAGCTGTCCGCCGCGAAACTGCAGGTGGCGCCGGAGTCGGCACGGACCGTGACCGTCGCCCCGGGGTAGGCGGTGCCGCGGACGCCGCCGTTGCTCGGCGTCCCCGCGGTGATGGTGGGCGGGCCGAGCGCGGAAACGGAGATCTGCGCGGAGAGCGTCTCCGGACCGCCGACCTCGACGGCGGTGATGAGCAGTCCGCCGCCGTCGGGCAGGTCGATCGTGCAGGACCAGTCGGTGCCGTCGTCCTGCGGCAGGATGCAGACCGGCTCGAGACCGTCGCCGACCTGCAACTGGACCCCCGTGCCGGCGTCCTTCGTGCCGGTGACCGTGGTGCTGCCGCTGCCGATGAAGGAACCGGAATCGGGACTCGTGATGGTCGGCCCGTCGAGGGGCGGCGGAGTCGGCGTCGCAGCGCTCTCACTCGGGGTGGGGAGCGGCTCGGGCGTCGCGGATGCAGGACCCGCAATGGTCGTCGTCCAGAGTCCGGCCGAGAGGAAGACGGCGAGAAGGATCGCGACGCGTCCGATCGAGCGATTCGATCGGACTCCTGTTCCTGCGCGCGCGTGTTCCCCGGTCACCGTCTCCATTCCCCCAAGATCACTGCGGGAAGTCAACCTCCCGCGCCAGATCGGGTCACATTCTCGGCCGATCCGCACGGGAAAACGGTCGCGACAGGTGCGCTCGGGCCGGCGGTCCGCCATACTGGCGCGACTGGGTCATCCGTCCCAGTCGAGTCGACCGCGATGGAGCGGCACGACCCGCAGGCGCCCCGGGAAGGGTTGCGATGCCGAGGATCTCCGTCGTCGACCGACGAGCCGAGCTCATCAGGGCCGCCCTCCGCGTCGTCGCAGCCGAGGGCGTCGCCGCCGCCACGACCAGGGCCATCGTGGCCGAGGCCGGGATGTCGCTCGCCAGCTTCCACTACGCCTTCGCCTCCCGCGACGAGCTCCTCGCCGAATTGGTCGCACACGTCGTCGAGCATGAACGCGTCGTCCTCGACGTCGGCGAGCTGCTGACGGACGCGGACGCCGGTCAGGAGCATCCGCCCACCCTCGCGGCCGTCGTCCATGCCGGCCTCGAACGCTACGTCGACCTCCTCCGCGCCGATCCGGCTCGAGAGGCGGCGATGCAGGAGCTCAGTGCCTACGCGATGCGGACGCCGGGCCTCGAGCACCTCGCGCTCGAGCAGTACCGGCGGTACGAGGAGCTCGCGTGTGAGGCGCTCGCGCTCGCCGCCACGGTCAGCGGCAGCACCTGGACCCAGCCGGTCGACGAGATCGCGCGGACCGTCATCGCCTTCACCGACGGGCTGACACTCGGCTGGCTGGTGCGACGCGACGACGCCGAAGCCCGGCGACTCGTCGGGACGGTGGCGCACCTCGTCGCAACCCTCGCCGAACCGGGGCCGAGATGAGCGGCCTCGGCACCGCAGCAGTCGACCACTCGGCCGACCGACGGGTCACCGGGCGATGGGTCGCCGCCTTCGCGGTCGCCTGGCTGGGCGTCTGGATGGCCCAGCTCGCCCCGCTGCAGCTCCTCCTGCCCGCGCAGATCGACGCGACGCTCGCTCCCGAGCACTGGGTGGACAGCGTCGTCGCTTTCGGGGTCGTCGCCGGGGCGGCCGGACTCTGCTCGATCATCGTGTATCCGCTGACGGGCGCCCTGTCCGACCGCACGCGGTCGCGGTTCGGGAGACGCCGCCCGTGGATCGCAGGTGGTGCGCTCGTCTTCGCCCTGGGGCTCGTCCTCCTCGGCCTCCAGACCGGCATCATCGGCATCGGCGTCTGCTGGTGCCTCGCCATCATCGGCTTCTGCATCCTGGGAGCGGCGCTCACCGCGACCATTTCCGATCAGGTGCCCGTCGGACAGCGCGGCTTCGTCTCGGGTTGGATCTCCGCTCCGCAGGCCGTCGGGGTCATCCTCGGCATCGCCCTCCTGCTCCTGCTCGGCACCCGGATGGCCGTCGGGTACCTGGCACTCGCCGTCCTCCTCATCGTGCTCGTCGTACCGTTCCTCCGGCTGCCCGATCCACTCCCGACGGGTGACCGACCCGTGACGCTCACCGTTCACGCGCTCCTGGAGAGCCTCTGGATCTCACCGCGACGGCACCCCGACTTCGCCTGGACCATGCTCAGCCGCGTCCTCGTGAACCTCGGCAACGCCTTCAGCACCTCGCTGCTCTTCTACTTCCTGCTCTTCGGGCTGGGGGACGCCGACGCCGAGACCGACCTGCTGCTGGTCACGATCGTCTACACGGTGTTCGTCGTCGGGTCCTCGATCCTGCTCGGCCGACTGTCCGACCGCATCGGACGACGACGCGTCTTCGTCGTCGCGGCCTCCGCCTCACAGGCGCTCGCCGCACTCCTGCTCGCGATCTGGCCCTCACTGCCGATGGGGTTCGTCTCGGCGGCACTGATCGGGCTCGGCTACGGCTGTTTCATGTCGGTCGACCAGGCGCTGGCGACGCAGGTCCTGCCGGACCCGGCGTCGCACGGCAAGGACCTCGGCATCATGAACATCGCCCAGGCGGTGCCGCAGGCGGTCGCCCCGCTCATCGGCGCGTGCCTCGTCGCCTGGCTCGGCGGATTCGCCGGCCTCTACCTCGTCTCCGCGGCCTGCGCCGTCGCAGGGGCGGTCGCTGTCACCCGAGTACGAGGAGTGCGCTGATGACCATCGAACTGACCGCCGGCGGCCGGGTGTCCGAGCCGATGCCCTGGCTCGACCCGAGACGGTACTGGGGCGGTATCGAGCGGGCCGTCTCGGACGTCGACTCGCCCGTCGCCGTCCTGCATCTCGGAGCCCTCCGCCACAACACGCACGACATGCTCCGACGTGCCGCGGGGAAACCGATCCGCGTCGCCAGCAAGTCCATCCGCGTCCGAGCGGTGATCGACGCGCTCCTCAGACAACCCGGGTACGCCGGTGTGCTGGCCTACTCCCTGTCCGAGGCGCTCTGGTTGTCCGAGACGGTGGACGACATCGTGGTCGGTTACCCGACAGCGGAGCGCGGTGCCATCGCACGGCTGGCAGCCGACGAACGTGCGGCCTCGCGGGTCACCCTCATGATCGACTCCCTCGACCACCTCGACCTCGTCGACGCGGTGACACCACCGGAGCGACGCGCGCGGATCCGCGTGTGCATCGAGCTCGACGCCTCCTTCCGTGCACCCGCCCTCGGCCACGTCGGTGTCCGCCGCTCGCCCCTGCGCACGCCGGACGATGTCCGAGCTCTCGCGGAGGCGGTCGCCGTTCGACCCGGCTTCAGCCTGGTCGGGATCATGGCCTATGAGGCGCAGATCGCCGGGCAGGGGGACGACCTCGCGGGGCGACCGGCGTGGTCGGTTGCGCTCCGCGCGATCCAGCGACGCTCGTGGGCCGAACTCCGGGAACGTCGTGCCGCCGTGGTCGAGGAGGTCCGAGCGGTCGCGGATCTGGAGTTCGTCAACGGCGGCGGGACGGGATCCCTGGAGCTGACCGCGTCCGACGACTCGGTGACCGAGATCGCCGCGGGGAGTGGCGTCTTCGGCGGGCACCTCTTCGACCACTACCGGGCGTTCACGCCGGCACCGGCTGCGGCGTTCGGTCTGTCGGTCGTCCGGAAGCCGTCGCCGGAGCTGGCGACGATCCTCGGCGGCGGTTGGGTCGCCTCCGGTCCGCCGGGGCTCGACCGCCTCCCGCTCATCGCGTGGCCGGAGGGCCTCGAGATGCTCCCGCGCGAGATGGCCGGCGAAGTGCAGACGCCGGTCGCCGGGGCTGCGGCGGCGTCGCTCAGGCTCGGCGACCGCGTCTGGTTGCGGCACACGAAGTCCGGGGAGCTCAGTGAACGGGTGGACGCCTTCCACGTGGTCGGGGACGACGGGGTGGAAGCCGTCCTACCGACGTACCGCGGCGAAGGGCAGGGGTTCGTCTGATGGGCAGGGCGTCGGCGTGGACGAACTGGGCGCGTACCGAGCGGGCGTGGCCCGTGCGGGTCGAGCGGCCCGACTCGGTCGGCGCGGTGCAGCGCCTCGTGCGTGCTGCGGCCGGAGCGGGGCTCCCGATCAAGGCGGTCGGAGCCGGACACAGCTTCACCGGGATCGCCGTGGCGCCCGGTGTGCTGCTCGAGCTCGACGCCCTGAGTGGACTGATCCGGGTCGATCGCGAACGCAGCCGGGTGACCCTCCGCGCCGGCACGCGCCTCCACGACATCCCGCGTCTCCTCGAACCGTTCGGTCTCGCCATGCCGAACCTCGGCGACATCGACCGGCAGTCCGTCGCCGGCGCGATCTCCACCGGCACGCACGGGACCGGGATGGCGTTCGGCGGTATCGCGACGCAGGTCGTCGGGGTGACGATGGTGACGGCGGACGGCGAGCTGCTGACGTCGGACGCCGAGCAGGAGCCAGGGCTCCTCCCGGCGCTGGCGCTCGGGCTCGGGGCGCTCGGGATCCTCGTCGAGGTGACGCTGCAGTGCGTCCCGGCGTTCGTGCTGCACGCGGTGGAACGGCCGGAGTCGCTCGACGAGCTGCTGCCCACCCTGCTCGACCGGGCCGCCGCCGTCGACCACTTCGAGTTCTACTGGTTCCCGCACACCGCGACCGCCCTGACCAAGACGAACCACCGGTTGCCGGGTGATGCGCCCACGCAGCCACTCCGCCCGGTCGCGAAGTGGATCGACGACACGCTCCTCGCCAACGGGGTCTACCGGGTCCTCTGCAACACGGGCGTCGTCGCGCCGGCCATCGTCCCGCGCGTGAACCGGCTCGCGGACCGCCTCGTCGGCGACCGAGAGTTCACCGATCGGTCGCCGCGGGTGTTCACCACGAGCCGCACGGTGCGGTTCGTGGAGATGGAGTACGCGGTGCCGCTCGAGCACCTCCCGACCGCGTTCGCCCGGATCCGCACGCTCATCGAGGAGCGGGGGTGGCGGATCTCCTTCCCCATCGAGGTCCGGGTCGCAGCGGCGGACGAGCTGTGGCTCTCCACCGCATCAGGACGCGCGACCGGATACGTAGCCGTGCATCGCTTCTTCCGCGAGGACCCGGGGGAGTACTTCCGCGCCGTCGAGGCGATCATGATCGAGCTGGGCGGTCGGCCCCACTGGGGCAAACTGCACGGCCGTGACGCATCGTCCCTGCGTGGCGCCTATCCTCGCTTCGACGAGTTCACCCGCCTCCGCGACCACCTCGACCCCGGCCGCCTGTTCGGGAACCGGTACCTCGCCCGCGTCCTCGGCGAGTGACAGCCGGCCGGGAGTCCGGTGCGTCCGCGCTGCACGCCTGCTGCGTGCTTCCTCCGAACTCCCCAAGGGCACCGGCGGGTCGCAGGTAGAATGGGCAAACCCGCTCTCCATCGACTCGCAAGGAGCCCATCCTCATGGAATGGCTGATCCCAGTCCTCATCGTCGTCGCCCTGGTCGTCATCGTCGGCATCTACTTCTGGGTGACGTACAACTCGCTCGTGACGCTGAACGTGCGAGTCGAGGAGGCGTGGAGCGACATCACCGTCCAGCTGAAACGGCGCGCCGACCTGATCCCGAACCTCATCGAGGCGGTCAAGGGGTACGCGGCGCACGAGAAGGCGGTGTTCGAGAACGTGACGAAGGCTCGTGCCGAAACGCTCACCGCCCAGGGACCGGCGGCCGTGAGTGAGGCCGAGACCCACATGCAGCAGGCGCTGAAGAGCATCTTCGCCGTCGCGGAGGCCTACCCGCAGCTCCAGGCGAGCCAGAACTTCCTCCAGCTCCAGTCCGAGATCGTCGACACCGAGGACAAGATCCAAGCCTCGCGCCGCTTCTACAACGGCGGTGTCCGGGAGCTGAACACCAAGGTCAAGGTGTTCCCGAACAACCTGTTCGCCAAGGGTCTCGGGTTCTCGGAGCACGACTTCTTCGAGGTCACCGACAACGCGGCGATCGCCGAACCGCCGCGCGTCCAGTTCTGACGTGCGGTAGCGCAGTCCCATGTACCGCGCCATCGCCAGGAACAAGCTCAACACGGTCCTGATCTTCGTTGTCTTCCTGGTCATCATCGGCGGCCTCGGTTGGCTCGCGGGGTATCTCTACCAGAACCTGACGATCACGATCGTGGTCCTCGTCGTGGCCGTCGTGTACGCGGTGATCCAGTACTTCTTCGCGGGGCGGCAAGCCATCGCGATGACCGGAGCGCAGCGCATCGAGCTGGCCGACAACCCGAGGCTGTACCGCATCGTCGAGAACCTCGCGATCACGACCGGGACACCGATGCCCGAGGTGTACCTCATCGCCGACCCGGCACCCAACGCGTTCGCGACGGGTCGCGACCCTCAGCACGCGATGGTGGCCGCGACGACCGGCCTCCTCGAGATCCTCAACGACGCCGAGTTGGAGGGGGTCATGGCCCACGAGCTCGGTCACGTCCGCAACTACGACATCCGCGTGTCCATGGTCGTCTTCGGCCTCGTCGTCGCGATCGGGTTCCTCTCCGACATGCTCCTCCGGATGACGATCTGGGGAGGCGGCAACCGGAACAACAACAACGGCGGCAACCCCGTGATGCTCATCATCGGCATCGTGGCGATGCTCGTGGCGCCGCTGCTCGCGACGCTCGTCCAGCTGTCCATCTCGCGGCAGCGTGAGTACCTCGCCGACGCGACGGGGGCCCTCACGACCCGTCATCCGGAAGCGCTCGCGAGCGCGCTGGGGAAGCTCGCCGCGTACGGCCGACCGATGGCGAAGCAGAACTCGTCCATGGCGCACCTCTGGATCTCCGACCCGTTGAAGCCCGGCGCGGTCGCCCGCCTGTTCAGCACCCACCCGCCGCTCGTCGAGCGGATCAAGCGCCTGAGCACCATCGGCGACGGTTTCTAGGCGAGGGCGTCCAGGCCCCGGACACACGAATGGGGCGGCACCCGGAGGTGCCGCCCCATTCGGCGTTCAGGCGAGAACCGTTACTCGGTCTGCTCGTCGGAGTCGAACGTCACCGTGACCTTGTCGTCGGCGTCGATCGTGATCTTGCCGGGGAAGTTCAGGTACGTGTCCCACACCTGCTGACCCGCCACGGCGCTGCCGTACCAGGAGGCGTCGAACGAGCCGTCGATCCGGCCGTCCGAGGTGTAGAAGTACGAACCGCTCTCATCGACCTCGACGGTCGGGGGAGAGGTGAGCGTCCAGGTCACCGGGCCGACACTCGTGAACTGCTTCTGCTGCCAGTCCGGCATGACGCCACAGGTGGTGTCGAGCGTGGTGGCGTCGAGGCACTTCTCGATCATCGCGACCACCTGCTTCGTGACCTCGGTCGTGAGCGCCTCGGTGGCGGTCACGTCGATGTCGATGAAGGCCGAACCCTCGCCGGCGCTGTACGAGCTCAGCGTGATGGTCTGGGCATCGCCCTGCAGGAACTTGCTCTCCGGCGGAGCGACCGTGTAGATGGCCGGATAGGCGAACAGGCTCTCGTCGGACGCGCCGTCGAAGTTGACGCCGTTGACGCTGAACGCCGTGCCACCGAGACCGGTGTAGACGTTGATGCTGCCGACGAGGGAGCTGGCGAGCTTCCACTGGTCGAAGAACAGGAACTGCTTGCCTTCGCTCTCGAGCGTGACCGAGTCCTCGTACTTCTTGCCACCGAGTTCGTACGTGACCTGCACGCGTGCCTCGCCGTTGCGGTTGTAGACGCGGCCGACCTCAGGGTTCTTGATGCGCTCGTCGGCGCCCTTGAGGACCTCGTTGGTGAGCAGCGCGGTCGGCTTGACGGCGGCCGGAGCCTCGGCTTCGGCGTCCGCATCCGGATCGGCCGACGCGGAGGGGTCCGGCGTGGCTTCGGGCTCTGCAGACTCGTCGTCGGTGCTGCCGACGATCGACGGGTCCGGCGCGACGAGGCTCGTCGCGAGCTTCGCGTCTCCGGCGGCGATGGCCTTGAGGTATTCCTCGACCTTCGCCTGCGGGCCGAACGCCGTGGTGTTCAGCACACCGATGGTGATGGCGGCTGCAGCGATGAGCACGAGTGCGCCACCGGCGATCGACGACCACAGGATGATCCGCTTCTTCTGCTTCGGGTCCATCGGTTGCTTCGGAGCGCCGGTCGCGTACGGGTTCTGCGCCGTCGCGTACTGGCCGTTGGGCTGCTGGCCCTGCTGGTACGGGTTCTGCGCGCCGGTCTGCTGTCCGGTCTGCTGACCGTAGGGAGCCGGGGGTGCCTGGTTCGGAGTCTGCTGCTGTCCGGACTGGTACGGGTTCTGCTGACCCTGCTGGTACGGATTCGGGGTCTGCTGCTGTCCGGACTGGTACGGGTTCGGGGTCTGCTGCTGTCCCGACTGGTACGGGTTCGGGGTCTGCTGCTGTCCGGACTGGTACGGGTTGGGCTGCTCCTGACCCTGCTGGTACGAGGGCTGCTGGTCGCCCTGGGACGGCTGGTGCTGCTGCTCGCCCGGGTTCGGCGGGCCTGGTTGCTGTGGTGTGGTGTCGTCGTTGCTCATGGGCGGGTTCCCCTCGTTTCGGACCATGAAGGTGCCCGCCAATCCTATAGTTGTTGTGTATCTCCTGAGAGTGATTGTGCAGGCTGAGCATGGGGAGTAGTGCCCATGTTTGGCGTGAGTGGGAGGAGCCGGGTGCCAAGGGCATGCGCCAACGGTGCCGCCAGCGTCCCGCGGTCGACGACGGCCACCGCATCGAGTCCCTGCCAGTGGGCCGTATGGCCGAGGAGCTCCGCCAGGCGTCCCGCGATCGCGTCATCGTCGACGGGACGAAGCCCCCTGACGACGGCATCCTGGTGTCCACGCTCGAACCAGGCGGACTGGACCCGCAGGACCCCGGCCTGACGGTCGCTCTTCAGGTCGACGCGCGCGACGATCTCGCCGTCGATGAGGACCGGGAGCACGTAGTAGCCGTAGACCCGCTTGGGCTCCGGCGTGTAGATCTCGATCCGGTAGTGGAGCCCGAACATGCGGAGGGCACGCTCGCGGAACCAGACGACCGGGTCGAACGGGCTGAGCAGCGCGGCCCCCTCGATCCGCCGCGGCCGACGGGCGTCGCGGTGCAACCATGCCTCCTGCGGCCCTCCGCGTCGCTCCCAGCCGGCCACTGTCACGGGTTCGAGGACACCGGCGTCCACGAGCTCGTCGACCGCCCGGCGGACCGCGGTCTGCGGCTTGATCCGGAAGTAGTCCGCGAGGTCGGCGACGGTCGCGACGCCGTGCGCTGCGGCGGCCTGCTCGACGAGCGCACGGATCGCATCGGCCCGGTCGACGTCGAGGTCGAGGAGGTGCTGCGGGAGCACCTGCTCGGCCAGTGCGTACCGGCGTTCGAACCGGTCGCGACCGGCCGTGACCACTTCGCCGTAGAGGAACAGGACCTCCAACGCCCGCTTCACATCGGACCATCCCCACCAGGGTCCGCGTCGGACGTTCGCGTCGTGTTCGATCTCGCTCGCCTTCAACGGCCCCTCGACGCGGAGGAGTGCTCGCACCCAGTCCAACATCTCCGTGTTCTGGCTCGCCCAGGCGGTCTCGTCGCCGGCATGCTTCGCGCGGTGCGCGTCCATCCGCCACCGGAACAGCGGCCACGAGTCGCGGGGGATGAAGGCCGCCTCATGCGCCCAGTACTCGAGGTAGGGCGCGTCGGCTCCGAGCGTCAAGCGATCGAGCAGTGTCTTGTCGTACCCGCCGAGCCTCGCGAACAGCGGCAGGTAGTGACTGCGCTCGAACACGTTGACGGAGTCGATCTGCAGGAGCCCCAGTCGGTCGATCGTCGAGCGCAGGGTGCGGATACCCGCCGGGGTCGTGCGCTGCGGGGCGCCGAGTCCCTGCGCACCGAGTGCGATCCGTCGGGCGAGGGCGGGGGAGAGGGAAGCGGACACGGCCCGACGCTAGCACCGGCGTCGGACACCCGCCGTGCACTGCGGAGGCGCCGCCGCCCACCGGCGTCCGCATGCGCTCACCGGCATGTGCCAGCCCTACACTTGAGCAATGGCGGACGACACTCCGAAGACCTGGTGGGGACGCTTCCTCCCCGAAGCGGCCTCGCCCGTGCGCGAACCGGACCTGAGCGGATCGAGCAGCGTCCCGCGCGGCATGCGCGTGGCCGCAGCGTGGTCCTGGCGCATCCTGCTGGTGGCCGCGGTCGTCGCGCTGCTCGTCTTCCTCGTCGTGCAGCTCCGCCTCATCGTCATCCCGCTCCTCATCGCCGTCCTCGTCTCCGCGCTGCTGAAGCCTCTCGTCGACGTCCTGGTGCGTCACCGCTGGCCGAAGGGCCTCGCCATCGCACTCGCGATGGTCGGCACGCTCTCCGTGGTGAGCGGACTGATCTTCCTCGCCATCTCGCAGATCACCTCGCAGTTCGCCTCCGTGCAGGCCCGCACCATGACCGCCTACGGCGATTTCAAGGCCTTCCTGCTCGCCAGCCCGTTGCACGTGACCGAGACGCAGCTCAACGACTTCATCGCCCAGGCGTTCGACTCGCTCCAGCAGGACAGCCAGGTCCTGCTCTCAGGCGCCCTGTCGATCGGTTCGACGCTCGGCCATGTCGCGACGGGCGTCTTCCTGACGCTCTTCTGTCTGCTGTTCATGCTCATCGACGGTCGGACGATCTGGCGTTGGACGGTGCGCGTCTTCCCGCAGCGGGCACGCCCCGCCGTCGACAGCGCCGGTCGCGCAGGATGGCGGACGCTCGGCAACTACGTCCGCACGCAGATCCTCGTGGCCTCGATCGATGCGGTCGGTATCGGACTCGGCGCGTTCTTCCTCGGCGTCCCGCTCGCGATCCCGGTCGCCGTGCTCGTGTTCCTCGGCTCGTTCGTGCCGATCGTCGGTGCCGTCGTGACCGGAGCCGTGGCCGTCTTCCTCGCGCTCGTCTACAACGGCCCGGTCATCGCGCTGCTCATGCTCGGTGTCGTGCTCCTCGTCCAGCAGCTCGAGGGGCATGTCCTGCAGCCGCTCATCATGGGTACGGCCGTCAAGGTGCACCCACTCGCCGTCGTCCTCGCCGTCGCGGGCGGCACGCTCGTCGCCGGCATCCCCGGCGCCCTGTTCGCGGTGCCCGTGGTGGCCGTGATCAACGTGATGGTCCACACCATCGCCAGCGGCACGTGGCGGACCGGCGGCAGTGCGCCGCCGGAACCGGGTACCGACGGCGCCATCTGGCAGACCGTCCCGAGCCCCAGGCGAATCCGTCCGGGCTCCCGGTCGTCCCACGAGCCGCAGGATCGCCCAGGCGATCAGGAGCCCCAGCACCCCAGCGAAGACCTCCGAGAGACCTCGTCCCCAGAAAGTCCAGGACCCCGCACACCATGACCGATACAACGACCACCACACCCGTGTTCCCCGGCCCGTCGCTCGCCGCGTTCGAGCGAGCCAGGGACACCCTCGTCGGCACCGTCCAGCGCACGCCGATGGAGAGTTCCCGCTACCTCGCCGACGTCCTCGGCGTGCCCGTGCATCTCAAGTGCGAGAACCTCCAGCGGACCGGCTCTTACAAGATCCGCGGCGCGTACAACCGCATGTCGAGCCTCACCCCCGAGGAGCGGGCGCGCGGCGTCGTCGCCGCCTCGGCGGGCAACCACGCGCAGGGCGTCGCCTTCGCCGCCCGCGAGCTCGGCATCACCGCGACCATCTTCATGCCGGTCGGCGTCCCGCTCCCGAAGCTCGCCGCCACGCGCGACTACGGTGCGCACGTCATCCTGCGCGGCCACACGGTGGCGGAACCGCTGATCGCCGCCGCCGAGTTCGCCGCGGAGACCGGTGCCATCCTCATCCCGCCGTTCGACCACCCGGACGTCATCACCGGGCAGGGCACGCTCGGGCTCGAGATCCTCGAGGAGGTCCCCGACGTCGAGACGGTCATCGTGCCGATCGGCGGCGGCGGGCTCATCTCGGGTGTCGCGGGGGTCATGAAGCAGCGCGCGGCCCTCGAAGGACGCACCATCCGCGTGATCGGTGTCCAGGCGGCGAACGCGGCCGCGTACCCGGTGTCGCTGGAAGCCGGAACCCCGACGACCATCGCCGTGCAGCCGACCATCGCCGACGGCATCGCCGTGGCCCGTCCCGGCGAGCTCAACTTCGAGATGATCAGCGCGCTCGTCGACGAGGTCGTCACCGTCAGCGAGGACGACCTCGCCCGGGCCATCGTGGTCCTCCTCGAGCGCGCCAAGCTCGTCGTCGAACCTGCCGGAGCCGCCGGCGTCGCGGCGATCCTGGCCGGGAAGATCGAGCCGACCGGCACGACGGTCACCATCCTCTCCGGCGGCAACATCGACCCCCTCCTGCTGCAGCGGGTCGTCAGTCACGGACTCGCGGCGTCGGACCGCTACCTGACCCTGCGCATCCCACTGCCCGACCGGCCGGGCCAGCTCGCACGGACGGCGGAGCTCGTCGCGCAGGCCAATGCGAACGTCATCGAGGTGCTGCACACCCGACACGGACACGGCCTGCAGATCAGCGACGTCGAACTCGAGCTCAGCATCGAGACGCGCGGGCCCGACCACCGCGACCTCGTCGTGCAGACGCTCCGCGAGGCGGGGTACGACCCGCAGATCGTCGACGACTGATCCGACTGCCGGAACGCAGCAGGGCCCCGCCGTGTCGGCGGGGCCCTGCTGCGTCTGGTCGGTCGCGAACGACGCGACGTGCCGGATCAGGAACCGGTGTAGGTCTCCACCGCGCTGATCGACACGGTGATCTCCTTGCCGTTCGGCGCCTCGTAGGTGGTCTTGTCACCGATCTTCAGACCGAGGATGGCGGCACCGAGCGGGCTGCCTTCGCTGTAGACGTCGAGGTCGGTGTTGCCCGCGATCTCGCGGCTGCCGAGCAGGAAGCGCTCTTCGCCGCCCGCGACGACCGCCGTGATGACGGTGCCGGACTCCACGACACCGGTGGACTGCGGTGCCTCGCTCACCTTGGCGTCGCGCAACATCTGCGTGAGCGTCCGGATGCGGGCCTCCTGCTTGCCCTGCTCGTCCTTCGCGGCGTGGTAGCCGCCGTTCTCCTTGAGGTCGCCCTCTTCGCGAGCCGCTTCGATGCGCTTGGCGATCTCCTCGCGGCCCGTCGTGCTGAGGTGTTCGAGTTCCGCCTGCAGCCGGTCGAAGGCCTGCTGGGTGAGGAACGTCTCCTGGATCTGCTCGGACACGATGGAACTCCTTTGCATGGTGGGTCCGCACACGACGGCCGAAACGCCCGTCATATGCCAGACGCCCCGGCGGAATGCCGGGGCGTATGAAGTACTGCCTTCGAGTATCGCACGATCGGCGCGGGAGTGTGGCTCGCGCGCCGACGCCCTCGAGGGTCAGGAGCGGTGCTCGACCACCCAGCAGGTGTCGACGACGCCGGTGTTGCTGAGCTCCGTGGTGCGGACGCTCTCCGTGAAGGTGCGGGTGCGCTGCTCGGACGGCGGCAGCTCGACGACCTTCCATCCGACGACCGCGAACTGCTCGTTGAGCGCCTGGACCGAGCAGGCCATGGGGGTGTCCTGCGGACCGGTGACCTCGAAGGACACGCTGACCATCGTGTCGTCGACGATCTCGTGCGCCGTGTTGCGCGACTCGATGCTCGGCCGACTGCCGTCGAGACCGGCCCACACGACCCAGGCGACGAAGACGACGGCGAACGCTGCGGCGGCCAGCCAGATCAGGCGGCGGTCGCGGGCACGGTTGCCAGGGGTGCGTCCGTAGCGCGCCGCGATGGCGTCCTGAGGGCCGGCATCCTGCAGGGGAGAGGTCACGTCACGGGCTCCGGTTCGAACGGTTAAGCTGGACCAGGAGTGCGAGACGCCTCGAGGTCGACACCTCAAGCGTATTGCCTCTTCCTGGATGCGGAGTCCCGACCGCGTCGTCACGTCACGAGTCGCGAAGCGGTCCCCTCGCGCAGACCAGCCGGAAGGCGGAGCACCATGACCATGAGACTGCTCGCCGTGCACGCGCACCCCGACGACGAGTCGAGCAAGGGGGCGGCGACCCTCGCGCACTACCGGAGCCTCGGCGCCGAGGTCATGGTCGTCAGCTGCACGGGTGGCGAACGCGGCGACCTCCAGAACCCCGCACTCGCCGACGTCGCGATGATCGAGCGCGACCTCCCCGGATACCGTCGCCTCGAGATGGCCGCGGCGCAGGAGATCCTCGACATCGAGCACCGGTGGCTCGGCTATCAGGACAGCGGGATGGCCCGCGATGACGGCACGGTCCCACCCGCAAGCTTCGCCGACATCCCTCTCGAGGTCTCGACCGGTGTGCTCGTGCGCATCGTCCGTTCCTTCCGGCCGCAGGTCATCATCACCTACGACGAGAACGGCGGCTACCCGCACCCCGACCACATCCGGTGCCACGAGGTGAGCGTCGCCGCGTTCGAAGCGGCGGCCGATCCCACGCGCTATCCCGAAGCGGGTGAGCCCTGGCGCGTCGACAAGCTGTACTACGACCGCTCGTTCAGCCCCGCCCGGCTCGAGGCCGTGTACGCCTACCTGCTGGAGCACCACCCCGACGACCCGGCGGTCGAGCGACTGGCCGAGATGCGGGAGTGGATGGCCGGCCGGCCCGATCTCGCGACGACGCACGTGCCCGTCGGCGACTTCTTCGAGGCTCGCGACGCCGCGCTCCGGGCGCACGGCAGCCAGGTGCCGCCGGACTCACCGTTCTTCTTCTGGCCCAACGACGTCCTCCGTGCCGCATGGCCGTTCGAGGACTACCAACTGGTCACGTCGCACGTCGCGTCGACCACTCCAGAGTCGGAGCTGTTCGACGGCATCGACACCAGCGAAGGAACCGCATGATGCACCACCTGTTCACCGAGGTCCTGTTGGCGGTCACGCCGTCGCCGTCGCCCTCGCCGGCGTTCGACGAGAACCAGGTGACGCCGGGACCGTGGGGCTTCGTGATCACCTTCGCCATCGCCGGCATCGTCGTCTTCCTCGTCATCGACATGGTGCGTCGCGTGCGCCGGGTCAACTACCGCGCGGAGATCGACGAGCGGCTCCAGGCCGAGGTCGCCGAGCGGGCAGCCGCGGACCGCGCGGGGAGCGACACCGGCGACGCGGCCCCCGCAGGCGTCGAGGACGACCCTCGCCCGCCGTCGGACCGGTCGGCCCGCTGACACCACCACCGCGACGCCTCGCCGCGCGCCGGGCCACGGGTCGTCAGCGGTTGTAGACCGGGGCGATCGCGATCAGCAGGATCCCGGTCCAGTGGCAGAGGAACGCGAGCACCGTGCACAGGTGGAAGAGCTCGTGGAACCCGAATCGCCCCGGCCAGGGGTTCGGGCGCTTCATCGCGTACATGACCGCGCCGACCGTGTAGAACAGGCCACCGGCGGCGACGAGCACCATCGTGACGAAGTTGCCGCGGGCGATGTCGCCGAGGTACGCGACCGCACCCCACCCGAGTGCCAGGTAGAGCGGGACGTACAGCCACCGCGGGGCGTTGATCCAGAACACGCGGAAACCGATGCCGAGGAGCGCGCCGCCCCAGACGAGCACGAGCAGGAGGTTGCCCTGCGCCGGTGGTAGCGCGAGCACGGCGAGCGGTGTGTAGGTGCCGGCGATCAACAGGAAGATGTTGGCGTGGTCGATCCGCTTGAGGAGGAGCTTGACCGAGGGGCGCCAGGAGAACCGGTGGTAGAGCGCCGAGTTCCCGAAGAGCAGCATCGAGGTGAGCACGAACACCGTCGAACTCCACTTCGCGGCCGCACCCTGTGCGAGCACGACGAGGACGATCCCGGCGACGATCGAGATGGGGAAGATCCCGGCGTGCAGCCATCCGCGCCAGGTCGGTTTGACCTCCTCCGGTGCGGCGGCATCGTCGGCGGCGACCTCGAGCAACGGCAGCTTCGGCAGCTCGGGATCTCCACTCGTCATGGGTCCAGGATACGGGGTGGCACGGAACCCGTACTGGGAGCGATGCAGGAAACTGCACTAGCGTTGCAGGGTGATGACGAGGCATTCCGCACCGGTGGACGGCTTCCTGTACGGCGTCTACGCACGGCGCCTCCGGAAGGCGCTCACTCCGCAGACGCTGCCGCACCATGTCGCGATGATCATCGACGGCAACCGGCGGTGGGCCAAGCAGCTCGGGTACGACACCGCGGCGCACGGCCACCGAGCCGGTGCGGCGAAGATGCGTGAGTTCCTGACCTGGTGCGACGATCTCGGCATCGGCGTCGTCACCCTGTACCTGCTGTCGAGCGACAACCTGGTGAACCGCGCGCCGGACGAGCTGGACGACCTCGTCGACATCATCGCCGACCTCGCCGAGGGGCTGTCGCACTACCGTGACTGGCGAGTGAAGCACGTCGGTTCGAGCGACGGTCTCCCGGAGTCGCTGCGCACGGCGTTGACGAGTGCTGAGGAGCGCACGGCCGACCGTGCCGGCATGCACATCAACCTCGCGGTCGGCTACGGCGGTCGCACCGAGATCGTGGACGCGATGCGCGCGATCGTCGCCAAGCACCACCTCGAGGGTCGGAGCCTGGAAGACCTCGCGGCGCTGCTCACCCCCGACCTCATCGGTGAGCACCTCTACACGGGAGGCCAGCCCGACCCCGACCTCGTCATCCGCACCAGCGGCGAACAGCGGATGAGCGACTTCATGCTCTGGCAGAGCGCCCACAGCGAGTTCTACTTCGTCGAGGCGCTCGGGCCCGACCTCCGCGAGGTCGACTTCCTCCGCGCCCTCCGCGACTTCTCCAGGCGGCAGCGGCGGTTCGGCGGATGAGCCGGTCCACGCCCGCCTCGGAGCCGGACGAGCCGGAGACGGCGTCCCGGTTGGAGACCTTCCAAGCAGGATTCGGTGAGGTCGACGGCTATCTCAACTACGGCAGTGTCGGTCCGTTGGCCGCGTCCGTCGTCCTCGAGGCCGCCCGCTGGAACGACGTGCTCGCGAGTGCGACGCCCGGCACGCTCGGCTCGGTCGACGGGCAAGACGAACGGATGCGTACCGCCGTCGGGACGCTCACCGGGTTCCGTGCCGACCAGGTCGTCGCCCAGCCCAACACCTCGCAGGGCCTCATGCACGCGATGTTCGGCCTGAGCGGCACGGTCCTGCTCTCCCGCTTGGAATACCCCACGCTGCCGCTCGCGGCGGAGCGGGCCGCCGAGCACCGGCACGTGCTCAAGCCGAAATGGCTCGAGACGCGACGCGGACACGTGACGGCCGAGAGCGTGCGCGAACAGCTCGACGACACCGTCACCGCCGTGGCCGTGAGCCTCGTCGACTACCGCACCGGATACGTCTGCGACCTCGAAGCCGTCCGCGAGGTGATCGGCGACCGCCTCCTGATCGTCGACGCCATCCAGGGCTTCGGCGTGGTCGACGCCCCCTACGCCGTCGCCGACGTGGTCGCCTCGGGCGGGCAGAAGTGGATGCGCGCAGGCTGGGGCACCGGATTCCTGGCCCTGAGCGACCGCGCCGTCGAGCGGCTCGAGCCGGTGTTCTCGGGCGTGACCGGCACCGACGAGGCCTGGCCGTTCAGCGCGACCCCGGCACCGAGCCGATCCGTGCGCGCATACTCGATCACCAGGCCCGACCCGCTCGCGGCGGCGCGGTTCGCCGCGTCGCTGGAAGACACGGTCGCCGTCGGGACCGCGACGGTGCACGCCGCGATCGCCGAGCTCACGGCCGAAGTGATCGAGCTCGCGGACGAGTTCGGTGTCGCGGTGGTCTCCTCGCGAGACGAGCACGATCGCGCGGGCATCGTCGTCCTGGAGCCGGAGGAGTCCGTCCTCGACACGCTGTGGACCTCGCTCGAGAACCACGGCGTCACCGCGACGATCCGCGCCGGGGCCGTGCGGCTCAGCGTGCACGCCGGTACCAGTCGGCAGACGCTGGACCGACTGCGCGGTGCGCTGCTCTCGTTCGCGACGGCCGCGAGCTACTGAGCCGCCGTCCGACCACCGGCGGTCCAGGAGACGGCCCCCATCTGTTCACCTCCCCGTAACAGGACACGGGGCGTGTCGTCGCATCGATGTCGGTGGCCGGACGTACGTTCATCTCATCGGGCATGGAGCCCGGTCGAGACGGCCACACAAGTTCGGCTCGAAACCCTGCAGGCGGCCGTTTCGCACAGTGATCCGAGCATCAGATGCTCGGGGTGGGAGTGGTTGTGGCCTCGCGAGAAATCCAGAACACGTCAGCCGGCATCGAGACGCGGGATGCGTCGACGAGACCGAGCCGACGACCTGCCGACCACACGGTGAGCGGGGGAGATCAGGCGCAGGCCGAGATCACCTACGTGCTCGACACCTCCGTGCTGCTGTCGGACCCCAAGGCGCTCTTCCGGTTCGCCGAGCACGCCGTCGTCATCCCGGTCGTCGTCATCAGCGAGCTCGAGGGCAAGCGCAACGACCCCGAGATCGGCTACTTCGCACGTCAGGCACTCCGCATCCTCGACGAGCTCCGCATCGAGCACGAACGCCTCGACTTCCCGATCCCGGTCGGTGACGGCGGATCCCTGCGGGTCGAACTCAACCACTCGAGCATGGCCTCGCTGCCGTCCGGTCTCCAGCTCGGCGACAACGACTCGCGCATCCTCGCAGTCGCGCTGAACCTGGCGAACGACGGCCTGACGGTCACGGTGGTGTCCAAGGACCTGCCGCTGCGCGTCAAGGCGGCCTCCATCGGTCTCCAGGCGGAGGAGTACCGGGCGGAACTCGCGGTCGACTCGGGCTGGACGGGCATGTCCGAGATCACCCTCGGCTCCGAGGACATGAGCACGCTGTGGGAGCGCGAGGAGGGGACGACGCCGATCATCGAGGACCTGCCGATCAACACGGGCCTCGTGATCCACTCCGACCGGGGATCCGCACTCGGGCGGGTCACGGGCAAGCGCAGCTACAAGCTCGTCCGCGGCGACCGCGACGTCTTCGGTCTGCACGGACGCTCGGCCGAGCAGCGGCTCGCGATCGACCTCCTGCTCGACCCCGAGATCGGGATCCTCTCGCTGGGAGGTCGAGCCGGGACGGGGAAGTCCGCGCTCGCCCTCTGCGCGGGTCTGGAGGCCGTCCTCGAGCGACAGGCGCACAAGAAGATCATGGTGTTCCGGCCGCTGTACGCGGTCGGCGGCCAGGAGCTCGGGTACCTGCCCGGCGACCAGGGCGAGAAGATGAACCCCTGGGGACAGGCGATCTTCGACACGCTCGGCGCGGTCGTCTCGCAGAACGTGCTCGACGAGGTGGTGGAGCGGGGCATCCTCGAGGTGCTGCCGCTGACGCACATCCGAGGCCGTTCGCTCCACGACGCCTTCGTGATCGTCGATGAGGCGCAGTCGCTCGAACGCAACGTGCTCCTCACGGTCCTCAGCCGGATCGGGCAGAACTCGCGGGTCGTCCTCACGCACGACGTCGCCCAGCGCGACAACCTGCGCGTCGGCCGCCACGACGGCGTCGCCTCGGTGATCGAGACGCTCAAGGGGCACCCGCTGTTCGCGCACGTCACGCTGACGCGCTCGGAGCGCTCGGCCATCGCGGCACTCGTGACCGAGATGCTCGAAGGGAACGAACTGGCGTAGCGGCCGTCGGAGGAGCGGGCCGGCAAGGCTCGCTCCTCCGGCTCCGGCCGCCTGTGGAGAACGCCGGAGGCCGGCACGATGATCCTCCTATCCTGACGGGATGCCCTCGCGACCGACCTCCACCGGCAGGCGGCTCCGCCCGCGTGTCGCCACCGCGGCGATGGCCGGCTCGACGCTGCTGCTCGTAGCCGTCGCCGTTGCCCGGCTCGGCCCCGACCCGCGTCCGGTCGTCATCGTGCTCGTGTGGCTCGCCTGCATCACGCCGCCGCTCGTGCGCATCGACGTCGCGGAGCGGCGGCTCCCGAACCGTCTCGTGCTGCCGGCGCTCACCATCGCGGTGCCGCTCACGGCCATCGATGCCGCAGTGCGTCAGGTGGCCCCGTTCGAACCGCTCCTGATGGGGTCCGCGGTCGGCGCCGTCCTGTACGCATGCGCCCTCTTCGGCGGGCTGGGCATGGGGGACGTGAAGCTCGGCGCGCTGCTCGGCCTCGCTGTCGGCTGCTTCGGGACGTCCGCGGTGCTGCTCTTCGCAGTGGTGTCGGTCTTTTCGGCCGGCCTCGCGGGTGTGGTCGCCGTGCTGGTCGCACGCTCACGTGGTGGCTCCGCCGGTTGGCGCACGCGCATCCCGTTCGGTCCGTTCCTGCTCCTCGGCTGCTGGGGCGCGATCGCCGCCACGGCGTGACCACACGGATGGAGACGGCCCCGGAACCGCGAGGGTTCCGGGGCCGTTCGATCGTTCGACGAGCGGGTCGACTCAGCCGGGGTGCGTCATCGAGAGGACGTCGAGCGCCGTGTCGAGCTGCTCCTCCGTGATCTCGCCGCGTTCGACGAAGCCGAGGTCGACGACGGCCTCGCGGACGGTGAGGCCCTTGGCGACGGAGTGCTTGGCGATCTTCGCCGCCGACTCGTAGCCGATGATCTTGTTCAGCGGGGTGACGATCGACGGCGAGGAGCCGGCGAGTGCCGCAGCGCGGTCGAGGTTGGCCTCGAGGCCGTCGACGGTCTTGTCGGCGAGGACCCGGGTCGCGTTCGAGAGGAGACGGATGCTCTCGAGGAGCGCCGTGCCCATGACCGGGATCGCGACGTTGAGCTCGAAGGAGCCAGAGGCGCCGGCCCAGGCGATGGTCGCGTCGTTGCCGACGACCCGTGCGCCGACCATCAGGACGGCCTCCGGGATCACGGGGTTCACCTTGCCTGGCATGATCGAGGATCCCGGCTGGAGGTCGGGGATGTGCAGCTCGCCGAGACCGGTGTTCGGGCCGGAGCCCATCCAGCGGAGGTCGTTGCAGATCTTCGTGAGGCTGACCGCGATGACCCGGAGGGCTCCCGAGGCGTCGACGAGTCCGTCGCGTGCGCCCTGGGCCTCGAAGTGGTCCTGGGCCTCGGTGATGGGCAGCTCGGTCTCCTGCGCGAGCAGCTCGATGACGAGCTGGGGGAAGCCCTTCGGCGTGTTGATGCCGGTGCCCGTCGCGGTTCCGCCGAGCGGGACCTCTGCGACCCGGGGGAGCGCCGTGCGCACACGCTCGATGCCGAGACGCATCTGGCGCGCGTAGCCACCGAACTCCTGGCCGAGGGTGACCGGCGTGGCGTCCATGAGGTGCGTCCGGCCCGGCTTCACGGCGGTCTTCCACAGCTCGGCCTTGCGTTCCAGCGAGACGGCCAGGTGGTCGAGGGCCGGGATGAGGTCGTCGATGAGGGCGCTCGTGACGGCGATGTGCACGGAGGTCGGGAAGACGTCGTTCGAGGACTGCGAGGCGTTGACGTGGTCGTTGGGGTGCACCGGGCTGCCGAGGCGCGCGCTCGCGAGCGTCGCCAGAACCTCGTTCATGTTCATGTTCGACGAGGTGCCGCTGCCGGTCTGGTAGGTGTCGACCGGGAACTGCGCGTCGTGCGCGCCGGTGATGACCTCGTCGGCCGCTGCGGCGATCGCGTCGGCGACACCCTGGTCGAGGACGCCGAGCTTGGCGTTGGCGAGTGCCGCGGACTTCTTGATCCGGGCCAATGAGGCGATCTGCGCCGACTCGAGCCCGCTGCCCGAGATCGGGAAGTTCTCGACCGCCCGCTGCGTCTGCGCACCGTAGAGGGCGTTCGCGGGGACCCGCACCTCACCCATGGTGTCGTGTTCGATGCGGTACTCGGTTGCTGAGGTGTCTACCACGCTGTTCGTTCTCCTTCGTGCGATTGCGGTGGTGCTGCGCTCGACCGGTCGGTGAGCGGGGTGGAGGTCATTCGGGGACGGTGACGTCGCCGATCACGATGTCGGCGACGGCGGTGCCCTCGAGGAGCTTGTAGTTCGCGCCGATGATGGCGACCGTCCCGGCCGCCACGGCGTCGCTGATGAGCTCGGAGCGCGAGACGACCTCCATGACGGTGCGACGGAGGTGGCGCCGTCCGACCTCGGAGGTGTCGACGGAGGCGGCGTCGATCGGTGCAGGGCCGGCGACAGCGCTCACGGCGGGGACGATCTGCTGGATCAGCTGGTCGATGTACGGGGGGAGCGGGGTGGCGTCCTCGATCTGCGAGTCGATGGCCGCGCGGACGGCGCCGCACTCGTCGTGCGCGAGCACGAGGATGAGCGGGACCTGCAGGACACCGACGGCGTACTCCAGGGTGCCGAGCACCGAGTCGGAGACGATCTGACCGGCGTTGCGGACGACGAAGAGGTCGCCGAGCCCTTTGTCGAAGATGATCTCGGCCGCGAGGCGGGAGTCGGAGCAGCCGAAGATGACCGCCTCCGGGGCCTGGGAGTGCGCGAGCGTGGCGCGGCGTTCGACGTCCTGGCGGGGGTGGGCGGGCTGACCGGCGACGAACCGCGCGTTACCGCGCTGCATCTCGCGCCAGACGGCACCGGGGCGCTTCTGGGTCATTCTGAGTCCGTTTCTGCAGGGGCGCCCGACGGGGCGTCGAGGTTGGCGGTGACCCCGGTGCGCACGGAACGTGCGACATCGAGGACGTACTCGGGCTTCGCCGTGCCGAACACGGCGATCGTGCTCCGACCGGCGACGGTCGACAGGGCGTACGCGACGTTGCCGTCGTCGGAGCCGCTGCCGTTCGCGTATTCGACCCACTCGACGCCGTCGATCGTGACGGTTCCGGTGGGGCGGGCTTCGTCGAGCTCGGCGAGGAGCCAGGTGTCGTTGGCGTCGACGCCTTGGACGAGGCCGACGAACTCGTCGTCGGGGGAGATGAGTCCGACGTTCCAGGAGCGGATGTCGGGTGTGCCGGCGACCGGTGACGCTGCGGTGCGGACGTCGGCGTAGTTGCTGCCCCAGTCGTCGCCGAGCTCGGGGGTGAGGAGCGGGACGGGGAGGTCGGGCTGCGCCTGGCCGGCGAGCTGCGCGTAGTCGACGGTCGGGCGCTCCGGGGCTTCACCTCGGGGCACGGCGAGCACGATCACGACCACGAGGCCGACCGTGGCCAGGAGCGACAGGACGAGGTTGTTGACGGTCTTGCGCGAGCGGTACAGGCGGGAGTTCTCCGCCTTGCGGTCGGCGGTCTCCTGCGGCGTCTCGGGGCGGCCGAGCTCGGCAACGACGCGCGGCGGCTTGGTGTCCTTCACCGCGATGCGTCCGGAGTGCCGGATCCGAGCTGGGCGGCGCGTGCCGCGTCGAGCCGTGCCTTCGCGCCGATCAGCCACTCCTCGCAGCGCTGGGCGAGCTGTTCGCCGCGCTCCCAGAGGCGGAGGGAGTCCTCGAGCGACGCCGAGCCCTGCTCCAGCTCGGACACGACACGCACGAGCTCGTCGCGTGCCTGCTCATAGCTGAGCTCCTGGACATCGGAGGGGGTTGGCATGCTTCTATCCTATTCGTCGTCGGTCCGGGCGGCAGCCGTGGCCGGGCCGGTACTGGAGGCGCCGATCGCGCCGGAGGCGAGGGTGACCAGGAGCTCCGTCCCGGCGGGCGCGTCGCCCTCGGCACGGATGACCGCGCCACCCGGGACGCCGGCCTCCGGGTCCGCTCGTTGGACGATGGCGTAGCCGCGGTCGAGCGTGCGCTGCGGCGACAGGGCGCGGAGGTGTGCGCGGAGTTCCGTCACCTCGCGCTGGGAGCGCTCGACGGCGCGGTCGATGAGCTCGGCACCCCTGGCGACCGTTCGGGTCAGCTCGTCCGCCCGCGAGTCGACGATCCAGGACGGGTCGGCGAGCGCGGGACGGGTGCGAAGCGTCGCGAGTCGGTCGATCTCGTGACCCAGCAACGAGGTCACCCGGGAGGACAACCGGACGCGGGCCTGCTGCACGCGAGCGAACTCCTCCGCGACGTCGGGGACGACCCGCTTGGCGGCATCGGTCGGTGTGGAGGCACGGAGGTCGGCGACGTCGTCGAGCAACGGGCGGTCCGCCTCGTGGCCGATGGCGCTCACGAGGGGTGTGGTGCAGGCGGCCGCGGCACGGACCACGCGTTCGTCGCTGAACCCGAGGAGGTTCTGGAAGTCGCCACCGCCGCGCGCGACGATGATGACGTCGACCTCGGGGTCGGCGTCGAGCGTCTGCAGAGCGCTCACGACGTCGCCGGGGGTGCGGTCGCCCTGGACGGCGGCGTGGACGACACGGAACCGGACCGAGGGCCAGCGCAGTTCCGCGTTGCGCAGGACGTCCTTCTCGGCGTCGGAGTCCTTGCCGGTGACCAGCCCGATGCACTGCGGGAGGAACGGGAGCGGCCGCTTGCGCGACGCGTCGAAGAGCCCCTCCTCGGCGAGCTGCCGACGGAGTCGCTCGAGTCGCTCGAGGAGGTCGCCGATGCCGACGTGCTTCATCGCCATGACCTGCATGGTGAGCGTGCCGCCCTTGAGCCAGTAGTTCGGCTTGACCAACGCGACCACGTGGTCGCCCTGTTTGAGGTCGGCGGGGATCTTCGCGCGGACGGACGACCAGATGGTGAACCCGACCGTCGCATCGATCTCGAGGTCTTTGAGCTTGCCGTAGACGTTGCCGCCCGAGGCGCCCCACTGCGTGATCTCGCCCTCGACCCAGACCGTGCCGAGGCGGTCGATGTAGTCGCGGAGCTTCGTGCCGAGGAGCGCGACCGGCCAGGGGGCTTCCATGGTGGCCGGTGCATCGCTCATCCCTCAAGCCTAGCCGCGAGCACCGACGGCGCGCCGGTCGCGGACCACCCGGTCGTTCACGGCCGACTCCCGAGCGCTGCCGCGTAGAATCCACACGTGACCGATCTCCGCGACGCCCCAGCCATCGGCCTCGGCATGCCGAGGCTCCGACGTATCGCCGGACGCCTCGCAGACCTCCCCGTCGCCGGGGAGAAGCGCGTCCTGCTGGCAGCCCCGCGCGGTTACTGCGCCGGCGTGGACCGCGCGGTCGTCGCCGTCGAGAAGGCGCTCGAGCACTACGGCGCGCCGGTGTACGTCCGGAAGCAGATCGTCCACAACGTGCACGTCGTCGATCAGCTCGAGGCCCAGGGCGCCGTGTTCGTGGAAGAGGTCGACGAGGTGCCGTCCGGCGCGCACATCGTCTTCAGTGCGCATGGCGTTTCGCCCGCCGTGGTCGATGCCGCCGCCGACCGCGGGCTGCTCGCGATCGACGCCACCTGCCCGCTCGTCACGAAGGTCCACCGCGAGGCCGTGCGCTTCGCCCGCGACGACTACGAGATCCTGCTCATCGGACACGAGGGGCACGAGGAGGTCGAGGGCACGGCCGGTGAAGCGCCCGACCACGTCACGCTCGTGACGAGCCCGGAAGCCGTCGACGACCTCGTCGTCGCCGACCCCGACAAGGTCGTGTGGCTCTCGCAGACCACGCTGTCGGTGGACGAGACCATGGAGACGGTCCGCCGCCTGCGCGAGCGGTTCCCGAAGCTCCAGGATCCGCCGAGCGACGACATCTGCTACGCGACCCAGAACCGTCAGGTGGCCATCAAGAAAGTAGCCCAGGACGCCGACCTCGTGATCGTGGTCGGGTCGGCGAACTCCTCGAACTCGGTGCGCCTCGTGGAGGTCGCCCTCGAATACGGCGCGAAGGCCGCCTACCGCGTCGACTACGCACACGAGATCCAGCAGGCCTGGCTCGACGGTGTCGTCACGGTCGGTGTCACCAGCGGCGCCTCCGTGCCGGAGGTCCTCGTCGACGAGGTCCTCGAAGAACTCTCCGGAGCCGGCTACGGCGCGGTGCAGGAAGTCAAGACGGCCGAGGAGGACCTCATGTTCTCCCTGCCGAAGGAGCTGCGCAAAGACCTTGCCGGCACGACCGATCCGCGCGCCCTGGGAGGGCGTCGACCATGAGCGAATCCCGCCCCCGTCCGCAGTTCGGTGAATACGCGTCCCCCGAGGAGCAGCGTGCCCGGATCGCCGAGCCCATCGACGAGCAGCGGGCGGAGGAGCTCGGCATCGCGCCGGTCGTCCCCGTCGAACGGCAGCCACGGCAGCAGCAGGAGCCGACCCTCCGCGAGCAGACGCGCGAGCAGGCGCATGAGCCTGGGGTGATGCAGCCGGGCGCTCCGACCGTGGCCGCTAGACGTCCTGTCGCCGGAGACCGCATCGCGACGTCGATCCTGCTCGGACTCGGCCTCGTCGGCCTGATCGTGACCATGCCGGGCCTGCTCGACCTCCCGGGCCTGATCCGCCCCGCACTCGTGCAGATGGGTGTCTCGGGGTACTCCTCGGACGGTCTCGCGAGCGCCATGGGCATCCTGGCGCTCGGTCTCCAGATCGCCCTGTGGGTGGGCGCCATCATCCTGTCGAGCCGGTCGCTCCGCGCGGGTCGATTGACCTTCTGGATCCCGCTCGTCGCCGGTGTCGCGGCGAACCTGGTCGTGGTGATCTGTCTCGCCGTGGCCATGGGCGCCGACCCGGCGTTCATGGAGTACGTCCGCTCGCAGCAGCCGTAGTCATCCACACACGAAGAACGGGCCCGGCAGCGATGCCGGGCCCGTTCTGTTCGTGTAGGTGACTAGGAGGTGCTGGTGCCGTACGAGCCGAGCTGCTTCGTCGACTCCACGACGCGAGCGGCCATCGCCGACTCGGCGACCTTGCCCCAGGCACGGGGGTCGTAGAGCTTCTTGTTGCCGACCTCGCCGTCGAGCTTCAGCACGCCCTCGTAGTTCGAGAGCATGTAGCCGGCGATCGAGCGGGTGAACGCGTACTGCGTGTCGGTGTCGATGTTCATCTTGACGACACCGTTCGCGACGGCCTCGGCGATCTCGGCGTCGGTGGAACCCGACCCGCCGTGGAACACGAGGTCGAGCGGCTTGGGGCCGTGGCCGTACTTGGCGGTGAGGCCGTCCTGGATGGTCTTCAGCAGCTCGGGCTGGAGCTTGACGTTGCCGGGCTTGTAGACGCCGTGCACGTTGCCGAAGGTGAGGGCGGCCATGTAGCGACCCTGCTCGCCGAGGCCGAGCGCCTCGACGGTCGCGATGGCGTCGTCGAGGGTGGTGTACAGGTGCTCGTTGATGTCGTGGCTGACGCCGTCCTCTTCGCCGCCCACGACGCCGATCTCGACCTCGAGGATGGCGTTGATGGCCTTGGTGCGCTTCAGCATCTCGGTCGCGATCTCGAGGTTCTCCGTGAGCGGGACCGCCGAGCCGTCCCACATGTGGGACTGGAAGATCGGGTTGCGACCGGCCTTGACCTCTTCTTCGGAGGCGGCGATGAGCGGCATGACGAAGCCGTCGAGCGCGTCCTTCGGGCAGTGGTCGGTGTGGAGCGCGACGGTGACGGGGTAGTTCTTGGCGACCTCGGTGGCGAACTTCGCGAAGGCGATCGCGCCGGCGGCGCGGTTCTTCACGGTGTGGCCGGCGAAGTAGTCGGCGCCGCCCGTGGTGACCTGGATGATGCCGTCGGAACCGGCCTCGGTGAGGCCCTGGAGGACGGAGTTGATGGTCTGGCTGCTCGAGACGTTGAACGCCGGGTACGCGAACCCGTTCGACTTCGCCTTGTCGAGCATCGCTGCGTACTGTTCCGGGGTGGCGACGGGCATGTCTTCTCCTTGCGTGGGGACGATTCGCCTTGAAGTCTAGTGACTCGGGCTCCGAGGCATACGGCACGATGGGGACATGATCGAGCGCACTCCGGACACCGACCTCCTCGACGGCTTCCTCGACGCCACGCGGGCCGCCGCTGCCGCCGTCGCCGGTCTCGTGGGTGGCGGCGACGGCATGCGCATCGACGGGGTCGCCGTCGACGCGCTCCGCCGGGCGCTCGAATCGCTCCCGGTCGACGGGCGCGTCGTCGTGGGGGAGGGCGAGAAGGACCAAGCGCCCATGCTCTTCGTGGGCGAACGCTTCGGCACGGGTGCGGGGACGGCGATCGACCTCGCCGTCGACCCCGTGGACGGCACCAAGCTCGCGGCCGCCGGCAAGCCGGACTCCGTCGCCGTGATCGCCATCGCCCCGCGCGGTGCGATGTTCGACATCGGCCCGGCGTACTACCTCGAGAAGCTCGTCGCGGCCGGTGGGGGACGCGAGCTGTCGCTCGGCGATCCGATCGCGGTGACCCTCGACCGGCTCGCCGCGCGTGTGGGGCGGCCGGTCGAGCAGCTCCGGGTCGCGGTCCAGGACCGCCCCCGGAACGCGGCGACGGCCCAGGCCGTGACCGCCGCCGGTGCGGAGCTCGTGAGCTTCATGGACGGCGACGTCGCCCTGTCCCTGCGTGCCGCGGCCACCGACGGCGACCTCGATCTGCTCCTCGGCGTGGGCGGGGCCCCGGAGGGCATCCTCACGGCTGCCGCGGTCCGGGCCCTCGGTGGCTGGATGACGGCGCGCTTCGCACCGCAGTCGCCGGAGGAACGGGCGCGGCTTATCGAGGCAGGGACCGATCTCGACCGCGAGGTCCCACTCGACGAACTCTGCCGCGACGACGTCTGGCTGCTGCTCAGCGCCGTCACGTCGACCGCGCTCGCCGCCGGAGCCGAACTCGCCGGAGTCCGGGTCGAAGGGGACGGCGGTGTCACGGTCGAGTCCGTCGTCGTCGGTCCCGGGAGCCCGCTGACGAGGTCACGGAAGCGCCTCGATCGAGACACGCCCACCGGCCTTTCCCGCCCGGTTCGATAGGCTGAAACCCTCATCCACCGAAGCGTCGTGTCCCACGAGGCGAGCGATCCATGGAGGATCCAGTGACCCAGCCTGAAACCGGCTCCCACTATCTGCAGCCCGACCGCAACCTCGCCATGGAGCTCGTGAGAGCGACGGAGGCCGCCGCGATCCGGGCGGCGCCGTTCATCGGGCGAGGCGACAAGAACGCCGCCGACGGTGCGGCGGTCGACGCCATGCGCGCCTTCCTCGGCACCGTCAACTTCGACGGCGTGGTCGTCATCGGCGAGGGCGAGAAGGACGAAGCGCCCATGCTCTTCAACGGCGAGCACGTCGGCAACGGCCGCGGCCCGTCCTGCGACATCGCGGTCGACCCGATCGACGGCACGAGCCTCACCGCCGCCGGCCGGCAGAACGCCCTCTCCGTCATCGCCGTGTCCGACCGTGGCAGCATGTTCGACCCGTCCGCGGTGTTCTACATGGACAAGATCGTCACCGGCGCCGACGGCATCGGTGTCGTCGACATCAGCCAGTCCATCGGCGACAACATCCGCGAGCTCGCGAAGGCCAAGGGCAAGCAGCCCGAGGACATCCGCGTCGCCGTCCTCGACCGACCGCGCCACGCGCAGCTCATCGAGGAGATCCGCGCGGCCGGTGCCGGGACGCGGCTGCTGCTCGACGGCGACGTCGCGGGTGGCATCAACGCCGCGCGCTACGACTCACGGATCGACATGTGCGTCGGCATCGGCGGTACGCCCGAGGGCATCATCACCGCGTGTGCGGTGAAGGCGCTCGGCGGCCTCATCCAGGGCAAGCTCATGCCGAAGGACGACGCCGAACGTGAGCGTGCGCTCGCGGCCGGTCACGACCTCGACCGTGTCCTCGGCGCGAACGACCTCGTCCGCGGCGACAACACGTACTTCGTCGCGACGGGCGTCACCCACGGTGAACTCGTCGACGGTGTGCAGCGCAAGGGTCCGATCATCCGCACCGAGAGCCTCGTGCTGCGGTCGCGTTCCGGCACCATCCGTCGTGTCGAGGCGGACCACCTCGCTGCGAAGTGGCTGTAGCCGCTCCTCCAGCAGCGCGAAGCGCCCGGTTCCACCTCACGGTGGTGCCGGGCGCTTCGTCGTGCGGCGTTCGTGCCGGTCAGTCCTGGAGCCGGTGCGCGAGCCGGGCCTCGAGCTCGCTCGGCTCGGCATCGGACGGCTCCGGCGAGGGCTGCGCCTCCGGTGCGGTGAGGCGCTTCGGTGAGGCGTCGCTCTGGCTCACCTGACCGATGACCGTCGCCTCGTCGAGGGCGTCGAGCTTGCGCGCCGTGACGAGCACGCGGGTCTCGAACGACGAGGCGAACTGGTTGTAGTTGGTGACCGTGCTCTCGATCGACCGGCGCAGGCGGTCGGCGTGGTCCGACAGCGTCGAGAGCCGCTGGTAGAGCTCCTTGCCGAGGTCGAACAGTCGCTTCGCGTCCTCGGTGAGGACGTCCTGCTGCCAGGTGAACGCGACCGTCTTGAGGACCGCCCACAGGTTGACGGGGGAGGCGAGGGCGACCCGTTTGCCGAAGGCGTAGTCGAGCAGGCTCGCGTCGGCCTCGAGCGCTGCGGCGAGGAGCGACTCGCTCGGGATGAAGCAGATGACGAACTCCGGGCTCGACTCGAGGCCGCGCCAGTACCCCTTCGCCGCGAGGGCGTCGACGTGCGACCGCACGGCCTTCACATGCTGCGCGAGGAGGGCGGTGCGTCGCGCGGCCTCCTCGCCCGTCGCGGTGACGGGGATGGTGCTGGCTTCGAGGTACTGCGCGAACGGCACCTTCGCGTCGACCGCGATCGACTTGCCGCCGGGGAGTCGCACGACCATGTCGGGTCGGCCGACGCCGTTGTCGGAGGTGATGCTCGACTGCAGGTCGAAGTCGACGCGTTGCGTGAGGCCCGCGGCTTCGACGACGTTGCGGAGCTGGGTCTCACCCCAGACGCCGCGGGTCGCGTTGTTCCGGAGCGCCGAGGCGAGCGACTCCGTCGTGGACCGCAGGCGTTCCTCGGACTCCGAAGCCGTCTTCAGCTGCTGGGCGAGCTCACCGTGCTGGCGGCTGCGCTGCTGCTCGAGTTCCGCGACCTTCGCCTGCATGTGTTCGAGGCTGTGCTGCACGGGCGCGATGGCCTGCAGGACCTGACTCTCCTCGTGTTCCTGGCGCGATCGTCGTTCGGCGTCGGCGCGGTGGCGTTCGGCGAGCTCGCGGTACTGCTCGCGCTGGGCGTTCAGCTCACGCCCGAGACCGTCGGCTGTGGCGTCGAGGGCGGCGAGTTCGGCGCGCAGTGCGGCGCGGAGTTCCGCCTCCTTCGCGGAGGCGTCGGCGAGGAGCTGCGCCTGCTGGCCACGGAGGTCGGCGAGCTGGGCGGTGTGCCTGGCCTCGAGCAGCGCGGGGTCGACCGAACCCGCGCCGGTGCGCCGCTGCAGCAGGAGGACCGCCACGGCTGCGCCGATGACGAGTCCGATGAGGAGGCCGATCCCGAGGGCGAGTGCGCTGTCCATGCCCTCAGTGTGTCGCGGGCCGCCGACATCGGTCGGAGGCCGCGCGGCGACCGCGGGCTCAGGCGGCGACGGCCGTCCCGATGCGACCGATCTTGACGCTCGTGAGCTGCGCGAGTTCGGCGATCGAGGAGGCGCCGTGGCGGGCGGCCGCGTGGATGATGATGTGCGCGGAGGCCTCGGCGTCGCCGGTGGCGTCGTGGTGCTGGAAGTCGTCGAACCCGGCGGCGAGAGCGGCCACCGGGAGCCGGTAGGAGTCGAGCTGATACGTCTTGCGTGCGACGTTGAGACTGCACAGGTAGCTGAGGTCGGGGCAGTCGAGGCCGGTGGCTGCGCAGCCACCGCGGATGACGCCCATGTCGAAGCCGGCGTTGTGTGCGACGAGCGCGTCACCCTGGGCGAAGTCGAGGAGGGTGTCGAGCTGGTCCGCCCAACCGGGCGCACCGAGGACGTCGGTCGCGACGATCCCGTGGATGCGCGTGTTCCACTCGAGGAACGCGTCGTGTCCGGCAGGGGGCTGGATGAGCCAGCCCGCGCGGTCGACGACGACGCCGTCTCGGACCCTGACGAGGCCCACGCTGCAGGCGGAGGCGGATGACGAGTTCGCGGTCTCGAAGTCGATGGCGGTGAAATCCAGTGGCACGTCCTCACCCTCGCACCAGCGTCCGACACCGCCCGGGTGGCACGCCGCATGCCGCTCGATCGACCGTGCCGATCCGTGCCCTGAGCGGAGGCGCGACCCACGGGGCCGCGCGGCCAAGTACGATAGACCCTCGTGGCTCTTACTCTCGGCATCGTCGGCCTGCCCAACGTCGGCAAGTCCACCCTGTTCAACGCGCTCACGCGCAACAACGTGCTCGCAGCGAACTATCCGTTCGCGACGATCGAGCCGAACGTCGGCGTGGTCGAACTGCCCGACGCCCGGCTCGGCAAGCTCGCGGAGATCTTCGGCAGCGAGCGCATCCTGCCCGCCGCGGTGTCCTTCGTCGACATCGCCGGCATCGTCAAGGGCGCGAGCGAGGGGGAGGGGCTCGGCAACAAGTTCCTCGCGAACATCCGCGAGGCCGACGCCATCGCGCAGGTCGTGCGCGGCTTCGCCGACCCCGACGTCGTGCACGTCGACGGCGACGTGAACCCGGCCTCCGACATGGAGACCATCAACACCGAGCTCATCCTCGCCGACCTCGAGACGCTCGAGAAGGCGGTCACCCGGTTCGAGAAGGAGGTCAAGGGCAAGAAGCTCGACCCCTCCGTCCTCGCGGCGGCGAAGGAGGCGCAGGACGCGCTGAACGCCGGCACCCCGCTCTCGGCGACGAAGATCGACCTCGCTCCCATCAAGGAGCTCGGTCTCCTCACGGCCAAGCCGTTCATCTACGTCTTCAACGTCGACGAGGAGGTCCTCCAGGATCAGGCGAAGCTCGACGAGCTGGCCGCGCTCGTGGCGCCGGCGAAGGCCGTCTTCCTCGACGCCAAGCTCGAGTCGGAGCTCGTCGACCTCGACGAGGACGACGCCCGCGAGATGCTCGAGTCGACCGGCCAGACCGAGTCCGGCCTCGACCAGCTTGCACGCATCGGTTTCGCGACGCTCGGCCTGCAGACCTACCTCACGGCGGGCCCGAAGGAGTCGCGCGCGTGGACGATCCCGCAGGGTGCCAAGGCGCCCCAGGCGGCCGGCGTCATCCACACGGACTTCGAGAAGGGCTTCATCAAGGCCGAGGTCATCTCGTTCGACGACCTCGTCGAGACCGGCTCCGTCGCCGAGGCCCGTTCCAAGGGCAAGGCCCGCATGGAGGGCAAGGACTACGTCATGCAGGACGGCGACGTCGTGGAGTTCCGCTTCAACGTGTAGGTCCCATCACTGCGGCATCAACGGAAAGTCGTTAGGTACGCGGTAAGTTGATCGCGGGGCGGGCTCGTAATAAAGGGTGAGGACCAAGGGGGGTCACGAATGGGGGCAAACGATGTTGTCTTGCTTGAGGACATGGTCGAAAGGTCGCGGCGGGAAACCGACGGCTATAATGCCGCTGAACAGGAAGCGTATTTCGTCTCCTACCACTATTTGAATAAGTACCGTCCTAGTCACGACGACGTACTATCTGGGATTGTCGACGGAACGCGCGACGGTGGGTTGGATGCGATTCATATGTTTGCGAATGGCTACTACCTTCGCGACGATGTGAACGTGGCCGCGCTCGGTCGAAATCCTCAGTTGGATTTGGTGCTAATTCAGGTCAAAAACACGCGCGGCTTCGGCGAAAGTGCGATCGATAAACTAATCGTTCACCTTCCTAGGCTTCTAGATTTTGCGCGCGATGAAAGTGTCCTCGCCAAACAGTTCAACTCTCGAATAATCGAGATCACGCGCAGGTTCCTAGAGACTTATCGTGCGATGGACATTCCGCGTCTTCGAATCTTTGTGGCATTCGCGGCCTTGAAATCTGAACAAATGCATGAAAATGTTCGGGCAAAAGCGGACCAGCTCGAGCAGGCCCTAAAGCAGTGCTTCGGAAATTGCGAACCCGCCGTTCAGCTTCTCGATGCGGCAAGTATTGCTAACCTGGCACGAGATAAGCCACCGGTGAAGGCGGAGCTTACGCTGGCGGAAAATCCAATCTCCACGGACATGTCAGGTGGTTACGTAGGATTGGTAAAACTCTACGACTACCAGAGGTTCATCACGGACGATACCGGTAAGTTGGATGCAACGCTTTTCGACGCCAACGTTCGTGATTACGATAGTGAGTCCGGCGTGAACAAGAGTATCCAGGAGACACTCAGTAAGCAGGACAGTGACGTTGACTTCTGGTGGCTCAATAATGGCGTGACCATTGTGGCTGACCGTGTCCAGCCTGCAGGGAAGCTTCTGCACTTGGACTCTCCGCAAATCGTGAACGGGCTCCAGACTTCCCACGAGATTTATAAGCAAGGCTCCTCCAGTGAGCATTCTGAGGATCGCGGCGTACTAGTCAAAATTATCCAGGCCGATGACGACAACGTAAAAGATCGAATCATTCGCGCAACTAACAGTCAGACAATTCTTGGACTGAGTTCCTTGCGAGCGACTGACCGCGTGCAGCGAGAGATCGAAGAGTTCCTTAAGATCAAGGGTCTCTACTATGAGCGCCGCAAAAATTACTACTATAATCGCCAGATTCCTTTGAAGGAGCTTGTGTCAATTGACCAGATGGGTCAAGCGGTCCTGGCTACTCTGGTCCAGGCCCCGCACGTTTCGCGCGGCGAGGTCTCTCGGATCTTTCAGAACGAAATCTACGATGTAGTCTTCGGTGGGTCTACTCCAATGGCGACCTACTACGCCGCGATCAGGATCGTGAGAGCGGCTGAGAGCTTCTTACGTGAGAATCGAAATACCGAGGGCCAGGTGGAGGACTTCGTCTTCCACCTGGCGATGGCGGCCACAGTCGCGATGACGCGGAAGAATGAGCCAAACGCGAAGGATCTCGCCTCGATCGATGAGGTTCCGTCGCGAGAGCTACTCGCGGACCTCCTCGGCGTTGTTCAGAGAGGCTTTGCTGTTACTGCGACAGCGACCCGGGAGGTGGTTTTCGACAAGGTTTCGAAGGACGTTCGCGCCACGCAGTCCATCCGTGAACACATGGCGCGTTATCTCGCGTCCTCGCGCCGCCGCCGACGCTCTTCTGCACGTGGAAACTAGGGGGCCGAGCTGGTCGTCCCTATACAGCGGAGCGGCTTGGCGGCCGACGCGTGCATCACTTCGCATGGTTTCCTATACCTGGCCGTGGCGTAGCGTGATTGAATCGTGCTTCAATGTCTAGCACGCCGAAGGTGCACGTTCCGTTATTCACGAGTGCCAAAGCTGACGGAATGAGCACGCTCGGTGGTGGTCACCGCTTCCGCCGCTGTTCCGCGATCCACGTGTGATCGGCGATCGCCGCTGAGACGGCTTTGCGATACTGCGGGCCGTCTGTGCTGCGGTACAGATCCCTGCTGAAAAACTTCGACTCAGCTCGATAGGGTGCGCTGTTGTGGACACGCGTCGCGAGATCCGACAGGACATCGTGGTCGCCCGCGAGGTAGGCGGCGACCTCGGTGTCGTTCAGCCGGATGAGCGCGGAATCGTCGATGAGGGCGCTGTAGCTGTACCTCGCGTGGAGGTAGAGCGAACCCTCCTGCTCGACGAGGAACCACATTCCCGGTTCATGGTCGACGTAGCGCATGTCCATGCCTCGATTCTCCCAGCGGTCCGGAGGTCCGTAGGTCCGGGGAGGGGTGTTCCTACCATGAACCGGTTCATCGCAAGGAGTATGTAACGACTCGCGTTATTAACGAGGTGCGTTATACCCTGCTACGATGATCAGGTCGTTCGGCAGCCGGGATACCGAGCGATTGTGGCGTCGGGAACGAGTGAGGTCGATCGATCCTCGGATCCACCCGGTTGCGCTTCGGAAGGTTCGCCAGGTGGGTGCCGCAGAGATGCTCGACGATCTTCGGGTCCCACCGGGCAACCGACTCGAGCGGCTCAAGGGCGATCGTGCCGGGCAGCACAGCATCAGGATCAACGACCAATGGAGAATCTGTTTCGTGTGGACGGCCACGGGGGCCGAGGAGGTGGAGATCGTTGACTATCACTGACTCGAGCGGCAAGCTCGCACCGATCCACCCCGGTGAAGTGCTCATACAGGACTTCATCGAGGGGTTCGGGATCACACAGAACAAGCTGGCGGTGTCCATCGGAGTCCCACCACGTCGCATCAATGAGATCGTCCACGGCAAGCGGTCCATCACAGCGGACACCGCGCTCCGGCTTGCGAAGTACTTCGGCACTTCGGCGCAGTTCTGGCTCAACCTGCAGATGCGATATGAGCTCGATCTCGCCGAGGATCGGCTTTCGCAACAGATCGCGGCGATCACGCCACTGAAGCCTGCTGCCGCGTAGCGTCACGCTTCCACGCCGAGAGTGCACGTTCTGTCGCCTGCATGCGGGTTTTGGAACAAGACGCGCAGTCTGGGACGAGGCGATCGGCCACAGATCGTTGCACATCCGCTCGTCGGGGTTCAGCATCCCGTTGGTTCCGATGCCCCCAGCCGCCAGCGGGGTCGTGCTCCGGCGGTACGCTCGATGAGGCGCCACCCGAACGGGCGCCTGGGGGAGGCACCGGGTGACGATCGATCTGGCGAGCATGCTGGTGGTGGCGGTGATCGTCTGCGCCGCGTGCGGGATCTTCTACGGACTCGACAGTGCGCGAACCCTCGCCGGGCGCCATCTGGCGGCCTGGATGTCCGGATTCGCCACCACCCTCCTCTCGGCGGTCAGCTATCTCGCCGCCACGCTCAACGGCGACTCGGTGTGGATCGTCGCCGTCGCCAACGCCGCCATGGTCGCCTCGATCGCCGCCCTGTGGGTCGGGTGCCGGCTGTTCAACGGTCGACGCAGCCTCGTGCTGCTCGGCACCCTCTTCGTCGGGGTGACGGCGATCTCCGCCGTCCTCGACCCCACCGACGACCCGGAGTGGGCCGGCACCATCGCCCGGCTCATCTCGCTCATCATGCTGTCGTTGCTCGTCGCGTACGAGGCACGGCGGGGGCGCATGCGGACGGCGCCGGCGTCGCTGGTGCTCGTCGTCGTCATGATCCTGCACGCCGTGTTCACCGCCGTGCGCCTCGCGGTCTACCTCGCGGCGGGTCCTCACTCGGAGATCTTCGAGCGGCTGTTCAGCACGCCCATCGTGACCTACATGAACCTCGTGTTCGTCGTCGCGGTCGCCGTTGGCCTCGTCCTCCTGCGTTCCTGGGAGCGCAAGCAGCGCCTCTCCTCGGAGCGGGTGGGCGTCCGCGCGGTGGGGCGCCGCGCGTTCATCGCCGAGGCGACCCGACTCCGCGACGGGCAACAGTCCGATCGTCGTCTCACGATCCTCGTCGTGGCCATCGACGGCTACGGCGACCTCCGCCGCGCCTACGGGATGGCGACGGCGGGGGAGCTGGAGGCGCTGCTCGCCGCCGCGGTCTTCCGGGAGTTGCCGGCCGGGTCCGTCTGCACCCGCGTGTGGAGCGGGACGATCCTCGTGGCCACGTCGGTCGAACCGGGGCCGACCGGCCTCTCCGGTCTGCACGACCTCGCGGCACCGATCGCCGCCGGCTACCGGGAGGCCGTGACGCAACAGCTCGACGGTTTCGCCGGTGCTGCGAACCTCGGCGTCGTGGTGGATTCGGCCGCGCCGACCCCTGTCGAGACCCTCGTGTCGATCGCACGGACGGCCCGAGCCGACGCGGAGCGGCGAGGCGAATCGGTGCGGGTCGTCGAGTCCGCGTCGGAGACGCAGGACCGCTGACGGCGCGTACCGCTCAGCGACCCTGGCGCTTCTTGTACGGGAGCGGCTCGCCCTTGACCTTGGGCGCGCGACCCTTGCCCTTGTTCGCCTTGGCCTTACCACCCGGCGCGGGAGCCGACTTCGCTGCCGCTGCCGCAGAGGCGTCGAGTTGGCGACGCGCCTCGATGAGGAACGCGTAGCCGGCGTCCGTCAGCTGCGTGGACTCCACGTCACGGGCGAACAGTTCCGCTCCGACGCTCTCCTCGAGCTTCCGGACGTCGGCGACGACGGTGCTCCTCGGCACACCGAGCACCTTGGCCGCCTTCGCGAAGTGGAGGGTCTCCGCGGAGGCGACGAAGGAGCGCAGCTGCTTGTGGTCCATGCCCTCAGCCTACGGTCACGGCGTCAGGCTGCCGACCAGTGTCGCGTCAGCCACCCAGCTGGTCGCGTCGACGACGTCGCACGATCACCGAGGCGATACCCGCGAGCAGGCCGAGGCCGAGCAGGGAGCCGGCCACGATCGCGAGCGTGGATCCCTGGAACCCGGTGTCGGGGAGCCTCGTGATGTCTCCGGCCGGAACCGCCGGCTGACCGGGGACCTGCGGAGTGCCCGGCGGGACGGCCTCCGTGATGACGATCGTCGATTCGATGGAGTCGTCGGGTGCGGTGCCGTTGCTCGCGGTGATGGTCACCGTATAGGTCCCGGGCGTCGTCGGCGTACCGGTCACGCCACCGGTCACGCTGTCGAGGACGAGTCCCGGGGGCAGGCCACCCGAGGTGACGGTGTACGTCGCGTCGGGGCTGCCGGTCGAGGTGACCGTGCTGTCGTACGTCGTGCCGACGGTGCCGCCGGGGAGCGGAGCGGAGGTGATCTCCGGGCTCGTGGTCACGGCGGAGCCGCTGCCGTCGTCGCAGCCGGTCGGCCGGTTGATGACGGTGTTGATGAGCGTCACGGCGCCGGTGGAGGCGAGGAGACGTCCTTCGACGACCGTGCCCGCTCCCGTGGAGATGGACGTGTCGGCGAGGATCGTGCCGACGAAGGGCGCGCCTCCGTCGAGCGTGGCCTCGCTGCCGACACGCCAGAACACGTTGCAGGCGCTTGCGCCGCCGACGAGGGTCACCGAGGAACCGGTGGCGGTCTTCAGCGTGCTCGCAGCCTGGAAGACCCAGACCGACTCCGCGGTACCGGTGAGCGTCACGTTCCCGGTGAGGGAGATCTCTCCACCGGCGTAGACACCGGGAGTGAGGTTGAGGTCGGTGAGGTCACCGACCTGCTGCGGGGCCGGTGTGAGGCTGGAGGCGACGCCCATCGCGGTGAGGAGGTCGTTCTTGGCGAGGGCGGCGGGCTCGTTCGTCACGTTCTGGGTGCCGTTGACGAGGCCCGGGGGGAAGCCGGTCACGGAGCTCCCCGGGCTGAGCCCGAGGTCGCCGTTGATCGTTGTCACGCCGGTGTTGGTGACGGTCGATGCGGCGAGGACGCCGTAGTCGGCTGCCGTGCCGAGGAAGATCGGGCCGTCGATCGAGGTCGCGGCGTTCGCCGGTCCGGCACCGATGGCCAGGAGTCCGACGGTCACGACTGCCGCTGCGGCGAAGAGCCGTGGGCGAGTGCGACCGGGTCTGGCGCTGTGGTCGAGTGGGGAGAGTTCGAGGCGCATCAGGGCCCCTTCCATGTGGGAGGGGCGCGAAGCCAACGAGAATGGCGACATCAACCGCAACTGTTCCCTGTGTACCACCTTCGGGGGTCGTGCGGTCAGCTAGCGCTCCTGACGTAGCCAATCGTTATCTCGGTGCGATACGCTACTCCGCCGACTCGTGGCGCGGAATGAACGTTCGGTGAAGCCTGCTCCGAATGAGACGATTGCAGCATGACTGCAACGCTCGTGGCCCAAGGCCTGGCCGGAGGACACGGCCACCGCACCCTGTTCGACGGCCTCGACCTGACGGTGGTGCCGGGGGACGTCATCGGGGTCGTCGGGATGAACGGCGCGGGGAAGTCGACGCTGCTGCACCTCCTCGGCGGCTCGCTCGAACCGCAGGCCGGCACGATCGCGCTGTCGCCCTCCGACGCCTTCGTGGGCGCGCTCCCGCAAGAACACGAGCGCGTCGTCGGCGAGAGCGTCGCCGCCTACATCGCCCGGCGCACCGGCTGTGCTGCGGCGACCGAGGCGATGGACGCGGCCGCCGCAGCGCTCGCCGAACCCCCGCAGGCAGGCGCGGACCCCGCGGACGTCTACTCCGCCGCCCTCGACCGCTGGTTGGCGAGCGGCGCGGCCGATCTCGAGGAGCGGATCCCCGCTGTCCTCGCCGACCTCGGGCTGGACCTCGACGCGGATGTCACGACCACGATGATGACCTCACTGTCCGGTGGGCAGGCCGCTCGCGTCGGATTGGCGGCGCTGCTGCTGTCGCGATTCGACATCGTCCTCCTCGACGAACCGACCAACGACCTCGACCTCGACGGTCTGGAGCGGCTCGAACGCTTCGTGCAGGGATTGCGCGGGGGTGTGGTGCTCGTCAGCCACGACCGTGAGTTCCTCGCCCGCTGCGTCACGCGCGTCCTCGAACTCGACCTCGCGCAGCAGAGCAACCGCGTCTTCGGGGGCGGGTACGAGGCCTACCTCGAGGAGCGCGAGGTCGCCAGGCGGCACGCCCGCGACGCCTACGACGAGTTCGCCGACAAGAAGGCCGACCTCATCGGTCGTGCCCGGGTGCAGCGGGAGTGGTCCAGCCAGGGCGTGCGGAACGCGATGAAGAAGGCACCCGACAACGACAAGATCCGACGGAAGGCCTCGGCGGAGTCCTCGGAGAAGCAGGCTCAGAAGGTCCGGCAGATGGAGAGCCGCATCGCCCGGCTGGACGAGGTGGAGGAACCGCGCAAGGAGTGGCAGCTGCAGTTCACGATCGGCAGCGCACCGCGCTCGAGCACGGTCGTCGCGACGCTGTCCGATGCCGTCGTCCGGCAGGGCGACTTCCAGCTCGGCCCCGTGTCCCTCCAGGTGAACGTGGGCGATCGCGTCGGCATCACGGGGCCCAACGGTGCCGGCAAGTCCACCCTGCTCGCGACGCTGCTCGGTCGCCGTGAACCCGATGCGGGCAGCGCGAGCCTCGGCTCCAGTGTGCGGATCGGCGAGATCGACCAGGCCCGCTCGCTGCTCGTCGGCTCGGAGCCGCTCGCCGACCGCTTCGAGGCGATCGTGCCCGACCTCAGTCCGGGAGAGGTCAGGACGCTGCTGGCGAAGTTCGGGTTGAAGGCCGACCACGTGAACCGGCCCGTCGACGAGCTGTCGCCGGGGGAGCGCACCCGCGCCGGGCTCGCGGTGCTCCAAGCCACCGGGATCAACCTGCTGGTCTTGGACGAGCCGACGAACCACCTCGACCTCGCCGCCATCGAACAGCTCGAGGAGGCGCTCGAGAGCTACGACGGAACACTCCTGCTCGTCACCCACGACCGCCGCATGCTCGACACCGTTCGGATCGAACGGCGGTGGGTCGTCGAGGCCGGCCAGGTCACCGAGCGCTAGCGGTGATCGTCATCCGGGCCGTCGGTGGAGACCCTCGCCGTACATGAGCGAGGACCCCGCGGCGTTCGCCAGGCGGGGTCCTCGTCGTTCAGGGGGCGCGTCAGTCGCGCAGCTGCTCCTTGTAGTCGTTCTTCGCCTCGGTGGTGTCGCGCTCGGCCTCGGCCTTCTTCACGTCGGCCTCCGCCTGCTTCACCTTGGCGTCGGCCTTGGCCTCGTCCAGCTTGTCGCTGATGCGCTCCTTGGTGTCGTCGACGGCCTCGCCGATCTTCTTGCCCGTCGCCTCAGCAGCGTCCTTGGCGTTGTCCAGGAATCCCATCGTCAACTCCGTCTCTGATCCCGACTGTCGGTCACGGTTCCAGCCTCACGGACCGATGCCTGCGCGGCAACCACTTGTGTTCCGCTGCGTCGGCGGCTAGAGCGTGCGACGGCCCGTCAGGGGGCTGGGGCGCCACCGTCGGTCGGGGTCGCGTGCGGCAGCCAGTCCTTGAGGATGACCTCCTCCGGGTCGACCAGACGCTCCGTGTGGAGGTCGTACTCCGGGTCTCGCTCGGCGAGGAACCGGGTGACGGCGTCAGCGTCCTCATTGTCGTGTCGACGTCGTGCGCGGTCTGCCGCGTCCTGCTCGGTGCTCATGGATCCCACCGTAGCCCAGCCTCCGACGGTGGGCACCGTCAGACACCCGGCATCAGACACCCGGCATCGGGCACCCGGCACCGAGCGCGCGGCCGGATCCGTCCGGTCGGTCGTCGTGGGGTTCAGCGGAGACCCGCGACGGCCTCCACCGAGGCGACGACGGCGCTCGCCGTCCGGTCCAGATCGGCCGCGGTGACGGCGGCGGTCCAACTGAAGCGCACAGCGGTCTGCGCGACCTCCGGAGCGATGCCGATCGCGAGGAGGACCGGCGACGGCTCGTCGCTGCCGGCGGCGCACGCGGAGCCGCTCGAGGAGACGACGCCGCGCCGTTCGAGTTCGAGGAGGACCGCCTCGCCCGAGGTCCAGGGGAACACGAACGACGCGATACCCGGCAGCCGTCGTTCGGGGTGGCCCGTCAACCGAGCGCGCGGGACCTCGTTCAGGACCCTCGCGATGAACTCGTCATGCAACCCACTGACACGGTCGACCGCTTCCACCCGATCACGCTCGGCGAGCTCCAGCGCCGTCGCGAGCCCGACGGCGGCGGCCACCTGTTCGGTCCCGCTCCGGCGCCCGCGTTCCTGCCCGCCACCGTGCAGGAGCGGTTCCAGGGGCAGCGACCCGCGAACGGCGAGCAGTCCGACCCCCTTCGGCGCCCCGAGCTTGTGACCGGCGAGGCTCAGCGCGTCCACGCCGAGGCGGTCGAGTCCGAGGGGAAGCCACCCTGCCGCCTGCACGGCGTCGGTGTGGAACGGGACGCCTGCGGCGCGCGTGACGGCCCCGAGCGCCGACAGGTCCTGGACCGTGCCGATCTCGTTGTTGGCCGCCATCACCGAGACGAGCACCGTGTCCGGCCGGAGTGCCGCGGCGAGTTCGGCCGGGTCGACCAGGCCGGTCCCGTCCACCGGGAGGATGGTCGCCTCGACCCCGTGGAACCGCCTGAGGTATGCGACCGATTCCGCGACCGCCTCGTGCTCGATCGGCGAGGTGACGACATGGCGTCCGCGTTCGAGGGCCGCCAGAGTGATGCCCTTGACCGCGAGGTTGTCCGCTTCGGTGCCACCCGAGGTGAACACCACGTCGCCAGGTCGGACGCCCAGCACGGTCGCGACGCGTCGCCGGGCGTCCCGTAACGCTCCGGCCGCCGCCTCGCCGACGGTGTGATGGCTCGACGGGTTGCCGAAGGTGCTCGTCAGGTACGGCCACATCGCCTCGAGCACCTCGGGGCGCACCGGCGTCGTCGCCGCGTTGTCGAGGTAGAGCATCTCAGTCGACCGAGACGTCGAGTCCGAGGTCGAGGGAGCGGACACTGTGCGTGAGGGCACCGGAGGAGATGACGTCCACACCGGTCTCCGCGATGGCCCGCACCGTCGACAGCGTCACGTTCCCGCTCGCCTCCACGATGGCGCGGCCGGCGATCAGCGCGACGCCCTCGCGGAGCTCGTCGACGGTGAAGTTGTCGAGCATGATCGTGTCGACGCCCGCCGCGAGTACCGCCTCGATCTGGTCCAGGCGGTCGACCTCGACCTCGATGGTCGTCGTGTGCGGGAGCTCCTCGCGGGCCCGCAGCAGCGCCTCGGTGACCGTCAGCCCGCGCTCGAGGAGGACCGCCAGGTGGTTGTCCTTGACCATGACGGCGTCGGAGAGCGAATGGCGGTGGTTGTGTCCGCCGCCCGATCGCACCGCATGGCGCTCGAAGACGCGCAGGCCCGGGGTCGTCTTCCGGGTGTCGACGATGCGGGCGCGGGTGTCCGACACGGCGTCGACGTAGGCCGCGGTGATGGTCGCGATGCCGCTCATCCGCTGGACGAAGTTCAGGGCGACGCGCTCGGCGGTCAGGACGGCACGCGCCGGACCCGACACCATGGCGATGGTGTCGCCCGCGGCGAACCGTTCGCCGTCGGCGACGAGGAACGCGACCGTGATGCGTGGGTCGGTCAGTCGGAACGCCGCTTCGAACACGGCCGAGCCGCTGAAGACGCCCGCCTCTCGAGCGGCCAGGGAGGCCGAGGCCGTGGCGTCCTCCGGGATGAGGGTCGCCGCCGTGAGGTCACCCCACGGGGCGTCCTCGACGAGTGCCGCGGTGACGGTGGTGTCGATGAGGTGTGGGGTCAGCATGGTGCGAGCACGGTTCCGTTCACGGATGGGTGGGTGGTGGGCTGGGACGCGGCGGCCCAGGTGGCGAGGACGATCGCGATGGGCGACGCCTGATCGGGATCGACACCGGGATGGTCGTCCCTGGCGTGGGCACCGCGCGATTCGGTGCGGGCGAGGGCAGCGGCGGCCACGGCCCGGGCGAGCAGCAGGAGGTTGCGGTCCTCGGCGGCTCCGACTGACCGCGGTGCGGTGACGACGTCGTCGAGTTCGGTCGACCACCGGTCCAGGGTCCGGCGCGCGAGCTCGAGACCACGCGCGTCGCGGACCAGCCCGGCGTCCCGCCACATCACGGTGTGGAGCGCCGATCGGCTGAAGGGCTCGACGGGATCCGCCGGGAGCCCGGGGTCGCCTTCGGCCGCGCGGGGATCCAGGACGACCCGCTGACCGCCGAGCCTCGGGCGACCGGCGATCGGACCCGGTGCCGCATCGATCGCCGCGACGGCGCGGGCCGCGAAGACGGCACCCTCGAGGAGCGAGTTGGAGGCGAGGCGGTTGGCCCCGTGGACGCCTGTGCGTGCGACCTCGCCCACGGCGAGTAGCCCGGGCAGGGTGGTCCGGCCGTCGAGGTCCGTGGCGATGCCGCCCATCCAATAATGTGCGGCCGGGGCGACGGCGACCGGTGAGCGCGACCAGTCCACGCCGGAGGCTCGGAGGTGCTCGTCGATCCCCGGGAACCGCGCGGCGAGGCGGTCCGCACCGAGCGCGGTCGCGTCGAGTGTCACCGGGGCACCGCCCTGCGCGGCCATGGCTCGGGCGATCCCGCGGGCGACCACGTCGCGTGGTGCGAGCTCGGCGTCGGGGTGGAGCGCCCGCATGAAGCGTTCTCCGCTCGCGTCACGGAGGACGGCCCCCTCGCCCCGGACGGCCTCGGAGACGAGGAAGCTTCCGGGGGCGGCGAGCGCGGTCGGGTGGAACTGGACGAATTCCACGTCGGCCAGCGCCGCTCCGGCACGGAGTGCTGCAGCGGCGCCGTCACCCGTCGCCACCGCCGGGTTGGTCGTGAACGGGTAGAGCTGTCCGACACCGCCGGTGGCGAGGATCACCTGGTCGGCGTCGACGGCGAACGCACCGCGCTCGGAGGACCGGAGGTGCGCACCGGTGACCGTCCCTGCCGTGACCACCAGGTCGACGAGGACGGTGTGCTCCAGCACGGTGACCCGCCGGGTTGCGAGCGTCTCGACGAGCGCCGTCTCGATCGCCGCGCCGGTCGCATCGCCGCCGGCGTGCAGCACCCGGGGGTAGGAGTGGGCCGCTTCGAGGCCCTTCGCGAAGGCGTCGCCGTCGCGGTCGAACGCCACACCGAAGGCGATGAGCTCGCGGATCCGTTCGGGCCCCTCGGTGCAGAGCACCCGGACGGCCTCCTCGTCGCACAGCCCCGCTCCGGCCAGCAGCGTGTCCCGGACGTGGTCCTCGACGCGGTCGTCGTCGAACATGACCCCGGCGATCCCGCCCTGCGCGTAGCGCGTGTTGCTCTGGCCGAGGACGTCCTTGGTGACGACCACCACGTCGTGCCGTTCGCTCGCGCGGATCGCGGCCACGAGACCGGCGATCCCGCTCCCGACCACGAGCACCGTCGCCATGTCAGCCGGCCTGGGTTCCGGCGGCAACGGGCGGCTTCGCGGCGAGCATGCGCTCGAGCGACAGCCGCGCCGGGACGGCCACGTCGTCGGACACGGTGATGCGGTTGAGCACCTCGCCCGCGACGAGTCCCTCGAGCACCCAGGCCAGGTAGCCGGGGTGGATGCGGTACATCGTCGAGCAGGGGCAGATCACGTCGTCGAGGCAGAAGATCGTGTGCTGCGGGTACTGCGCGGCGAGGCGCTGCACCATGTTGATCTCGGTGCCGATCGCGAACGTGGTGCCGTCGGGTGCCGCCGCGATGGCCTTCTGGATGTAGTCCGTCGATCCCGCTTCGTCTGCCGCGTCGACGACCGCCGTCGGGCACTCGGGGTGCACGATGACCCGGACGCCGGGGTGCTGCGCCCGGGCGCGGTCGATCTGATCGACGGTGAACCGCTTGTGCACCGAGCAGAAGCCGTGCCACAGGATGACCTCGGCCTGCTCGAGGTCGGTCGCCTCGTTCCCGCCGAGCGGGCGGTTCGGGTTCCACATCGGCATGTGCTCGAGTGGCACCCCCAGCTTCTTGGCGGTGTTCCGACCCAGGTGCTGATCCGGGAAGAACAGCACCCGCTGTCCCCGCTCGAAGGCCCACCGCAAGACCGTCTCCGCGTTGCTGGACGTGCAGACGATCCCGCCGTGCCGACCGCAGAAGCCCTTGAGCGCCGCCGAGGAGTTCATGTAGGTGACGGGGATGACCGGTACCCGGCCGTCGGCGTCCGGCTCGGTCCCGTAGAGCGCCTCAAGGGCCTCCCACGCCTCCTCGACCTGGTCGATGTCCGCCATGTCGGCCATCGAGCATCCGGCGGCGAGGTTCGGGAGGATCACTGCCTGCTTGGGACCGGACAGCAGGTCGGCGGTCTCGGCCATGAAGTGCACGCCGCAGAACACGATCGCCTCGGCCTCGGTGCGGGCCTTGGCCGCGTTCGCGAGCTGGAAGGAGTCGCCGATGTAGTCGGCGTGCTGGACCACCTCGTCGCGCTGGTAGAAGTGTCCGAGGATCACGACGCGGTCTCCGAGCGTCTGCTTCGCGGCCACGATGCGGCGGTGGAGCTCATCGTTCGAGGCGTCGCGGTAGGCGGCCGGGAGCTGGCCTTGCCGAGGCGAACCGGTCGGGATGACGTCGCCCATCGACGCTCCAGGGCCGTAGCTCGGCGGTTGCAGGTCAAACACCCAGGGCCCGGCCGCGAGTTCGGGCGCACAGGTCGCGCCGTCGGACGCACCCTCGGTGATCTGCTGGATGGTGTCGTCGACGGATGCGGTGATGGTCATGCTGGCTCCTCGGACTGCTGACGGGTGGTGGTCGGGGTGGACGTCGTGGGCCTGCGGCTCGTCGACCGGCCGGGCGACGGGGTCTCCGGTCGGTTGACGGGCTAGGTCCACCGGTAGAGCCGCGCCGGGCGGTGGCGCCCACCGGTGCGGAGTTCGTCGGTCTGCAGGACGAGACCGGAGGACTCGACCTGGCGTCGGAAGTTCGCGGGGTCGAGTTGCTTCTGCAACACCGCCTCGTGCACCTCCCGGAGTTCGGAGAGGGTGAAGGTCTCCCCGAGGAAGGCGTGCGCGATGTGGCTGTACTCCAGCTTGTTGCGGAGCCGCCACAGGGCGTACTCGACGATGTCGCGGTGGTCGAACGCCAACGGTGGGAGTGCGTCGGCCGGGAACCAGCGGACGTTCTGGCCGAGCCGCGTGCGCTTGGCCTCGTCGGACCCGACGAGCGCCCAGTAGACGATCGAGACGACCCGCTCGGCGGGGGAGCGGTCGAGGTCGCCGAACGCGTAGAGCTGCTCGAGGTACCGCGGACGGAGGGAGGTGGTCGTCTCCAGGGTCGAAGAGGCCGCGTCCGCGAGGGATTCCGCGGCACCGAGCGGGCCACCCGGCAGCGCCCAGAGGCCGTCGTAGGGCTCACGGATGCGCCGGACGAGCGGGAGCCAGATGCCGGGTGCCGGATCGGTCGCGCCGAACCCGTCGTCGGCCCGGAGCGTGAAGATGACGGTCGAGACCGCGAGGCCGACCTGCGGGTCCGTCTGCTCCACGGGGGTCGTCGGTCGCTGCATGGGGGATCTCCGGATTCCGGAGCACCGGCGGCACTTCAGGTAGAAATGACCTGTACTCGATACAGGCTTAGTGTACACCTGACTCGAACAAGGTCCTGCGCCGAGGCGACCACTCGCGATATGCTGGCGGCTCAATCGAACATCGGGCCGCAAACACGATGCGGGAGAGCCGGTACGCCGGCACCGAAGGAGCAAGCCTCCCCGCCAATCTCTCAGGTCCTGTACCGCATCGGACTGGCCACTCTGGAAAGCAGCGCACGTTCGTGGTGCGCTCGCCGACGGTGAAAGCAGTGTCCGCAGCAGCGGCACTCGTGAAGCTCTCAGGCCAATGACAGAGGGGGAGTTCCCAACGGGCACCGTCAGGTGTCCGCAGCGCACCACGCGACCCCGGAGAACTCGTGACCGACCTCGAACGAACCAGCCCGCTCCATGCCGTCCACGAAGCCGCCGGCGCGAGTTTCACGGACTTCGCCGGATGGCAGATGCCGGTGCGGTACTCGAGCGATCTCGCCGAGCACCACGCCGTCCGCACCGCCGCCGGCATCTTCGACATCTCCCACATGGCCGAGATCCAGGTCGTGGGCGACGACGCAGCCGACTTCCTCGACCAGGCGCTCGCGGGCAAGCTGTCCGCCATCGACCTGCTCCAGGCCAAGTACTCCCTGCTGCTGAACGAGGCCGGCGGCATCGTCGACGACCTCGTCGTCTACCGCAACGGCGAGCACGAGTACCTCGTCGTCGCGAACGCGGGCAACCACGACGCCGTCGTCGCAGCGCTCGCCGAGCGGGCCGCGGCGTTCGAGCACGTGGTCGTCATGGACCGCAGCGACGAGATCGCGCTCATCGCCGTCCAGGGGCCCGCCTCCCGCGCCATCCTCCAGGCGACCGAGGGGCTCCACATCCTCGATGAACTGCCCTCCCTCGATGAGGTGAAGTACTACCGCGCGACCGGTGCCTCCTTCGAGAACGGCACGGTCTTCATCGGGCGCACCGGCTACACCGGCGAGGACGGGTTCGAGCTGTACGTCGACGCGGCCGACGCCGTCGAGCTGTGGAACGCCATCGTCGCCGCCGGGACACCGCTCGGGCTGGTCCCGGCCGGCCTCGCCAGTCGCGACACGCTCCGCCTCGAAGCCGGCATGCCGCTCTACGGCCACGAGCTCGGTCCGGACATGCTGCCGGTCCAGGCCGGACTCGGTCGGGTCGTCGCGCTCGGGAAGCACGGCACGTTCGTCGGACGCGACGCCGTCGAGGCGGGCCCGGCCGTCGGCGCACCGGTGCTCGTCGCTCTCATCTCCGAGGGGCGTCGCGCCGGTCGTTCCGGTTACCGCGTCCTCGCCGGCGACACGACGGTCGGCGAGGTGACGAGCGGGGCACTGTCGCCCACCCTCGGGCACCCGATCGCCATGGCCTACGTACACCCCGACCACGCCGAGCCGGGCACCGTGCTCGACATCGACGTCCGCGGCACGCGGATCCCCGCGACCGTCACCACGCTCCCCTTCTATTCGAGAGAGAAGTAACCCATGGCCGACAAGACCACCCTCAAGTACACCGCCGAGCACGAGTGGATCCGCGTCGAGGGCGATCTCGCCGTCATCGGGATCACCGACTACGCCGCCGAGAAGCTCGGTGACGTCGTCTTCGTGGACCTCCCCGCCGTCGGCGCGGCGCTCTCGGCCAGCACCGTGGTCGGCGAGATCGAGTCCACGAAGTCCGTCGGCGAGCTCTTCGCCCCGCTCGACGGCGAGGTCGTCGAGGCCAACGACGCCGTCGTCGACGACCCGTCGCTCGTCAACAGCGACCCGTTCGGTGCCGGCTGGCTCGTCTCCGTCCGGTACGACGCGCTGCCCGACACGCTCCTCAGCTGGGACGACTACGCCGCGCTGGTGGGCGAGTGATGGCGGACCGCTTCGCAGAACGGCACATCGGAACCGACACCGCAGCCCAGGCGACGATGCTCGCCGCCGTCGGGTACGACAGCGTCGACGCCCTGCTCGCCGCGGCCGTCCCGTCCGCGATCACTGCCGCCGAACTCGCCTCGTCGAGCATCCCCGGCGCCGCGACCGAGCGGGCGGCGCTCGCCGAACTCCGAGAGCTCGCCGGCCGCAACACGGTGAACCGGAGCCTCATCGGTCTCGGCTACTTCGACACGATCACGCCGGCGGTCATCAAGCGGAACGTGCTCGAGAACCCCTCCTGGTACACGGCCTACACGCCGTACCAGCCCGAGATCTCGCAGGGCCGCCTCGAGGCGCTCATCAACTTCCAGACGATGGTCGCCGACCTCACCGGTCTCGACACGGCCAACGCCTCGATGCTCGACGAGAGCACCGCGGTCGTCGAGGGCATGCTCCTCGCGCGCCGGGCCTCGAAGCTCGCCGACGCGACGTTCATCGTCGACGCCGACGCGTACCCGCAGACGAAGGCGCTCCTCCGGAGTCGCGCCGAAGCGGTCGGCATCGACCTCGTCGAACTGCCGTTGTCGACCACCTCGCCCGAGGACCTCCCGGCGGCGTTCGGCGTCTTCGTGCAGTACCCCGGCACCTCCGGGCTCGTATGGGACCCGTCGGCGGTCCTCGCGGCGGTCAAGGCGGCCGGCGGCGTGTCGGTCGTCGCGGCCGACCTCCTCGCCCTCACGCTCATCTCCTCGCCCGGTTCCCTCGGCGCGGACATCGCGGTCGGGACGAGCCAGCGCTTCGGTGTGCCGATGGGGTTCGGCGGGCCGCACGCGGGGTACCTCGCGGTCCGCAAGGGCCTCGAACGCCAGATGCCAGGCCGCCTCGTCGGCGTCAGCCAGGACGCGGCGGGTCACCCCGTCTACCGGCTCACGCTCCAGACTCGTGAGCAGCACATCCGCCGCGAGAAGGCCACGAGCAACATCTGCACGGCCCAGGTCCTCTTGGCCGTCATGGCCGCGATGTACGCCGTGTACCACGGGCCCGGCGGGCTCAAGCGGATCGCACAGTCGGTGCACGCGACCACCGCGAGTGCAGCCCGTCTGCTGGAGTCGGCGGGTGTCGAGGTGCTCACGGAGCACTACTTCGACACCCTGCAGGTGCGGGTCGCCGACAGCGCGGCGGTGGTGGCGGGCGCGCACGACCGCGGCCTCCTGCTGTGGGCCGTCGACGAGACGACCGTCTCGATGAGCTTCGACGAGGTGAGCGCGGTCGAGAGCGTCGTCCCGACGCTCGTCGAGGTGCTCACGACCGCTGGGACCGCCACCGTCGGAGAGCCGTCGGCATACGTCTTCGACGAAGGGTCGTCCGCCTCGGCGTTCGGGCCGAGCGCCGTGTCGGAGTACCCGGCCGCGCTCGCCCGCGAGACCGAGTACCTGACGCACCCGGTGTTCAACACGCACCACTCGGAGACCGCCATGATGCGGTACCTCAAGCAGCTGGCCGACCGCGACTACGCGCTCGACCGCGGGATGATCCCGCTCGGTTCGTGCACGATGAAGCTCAACGCCGCCACCGAGATGGAGGCCGTCACCTGGCCCGAGTTCGCCGGGCTGCACCCGTTCGCCCCGCGCGAGGATGTCGCAGGCTCGCTCGAACTCGTCGACCAGCTCGAGACCTGGCTGGCCGAGGTCACCGGTTACGACTCCGTGTCGCTCCAGCCGAACGCCGGCAGCCAGGGTGAGCTCGCCGGTCTCCTCGCCATCCGCGGCTACCACCGCGCGAACGGCGACGAGCAGCGGACGGTCTGCCTCATCCCGTCGAGCGCGCACGGCACGAACGCGGCCTCGGCCGTCCTCGCCGGCATGCGGGTCGTCGTCGTGGCGTGCGACGAGCAGGGCAACGTCGACCTCGACGACCTCCGGGCGAAGATCGAGGCCAACGCCGAGTCCCTCGCGGCGCTCATGATCACCTACCCGTCCACCCACGGCGTGTACGAGCACGAGGTGAAGACGATCACCCAGGCCGTGCACGACGCCGGCGGCCAGGTCTACGTCGACGGCGCGAACCTCAACGCGTTGCTCGGGTACGCGCGGTTCGGGGAGTTCGGCGGCGACGTGTCGCACTTGAACCTGCACAAGACCTTCTGCATCCCGCACGGCGGTGGCGGCCCCGGTGTCGGGCCGGTCGCGGCGAAGGCGCACCTCGCGCCGTTCCTGCCCGGTCACCCGCTGGCGCAGCGCGCCGAGCACCCACTGCTCGGGGGCGGGACGGTCGTGCACGACGGCGGTCCGATCTCGGCGGCGCCCTACGGCAGCCCCAGCATCCTCCCGATCTCGTGGGCCTACGTCCGCATGATGGGTTCGGAGGGGCTCCGCGAGGCGACCGGGGCCGCGGTGCTCGCGGCGAACTACATCGCTGCGCGACTGCGCGACCACTATCCCGTCCTGTACACGGGCGACAGCGACCTCGTGGCGCACGAGTGCATCCTCGACCTCCGTCCGCTCAAGGAGGCGACCGGGATCTCCGTCGACGACGTGGCGAAGCGCCTCGTCGACTACGGCTTCCACGCGCCGACGATGTCGTTCCCCGTCGCGGGGACGCTCATGGTCGAGCCGACCGAGAGCGAGGACCTCACGGAGGTCGACCGCTTCGTCGACGCGATGATCGCGATCAAGGCGGAAGCGGACGCCGTCGCGGCAGGCGAATGGCCTGCCGACGACAACCCGCTCGTCGGGGCGCCGCACACGGCCCAGTCGGTCATCGAGGGGGAGTGGACGCACGCGTATTCGCGCGAGCTCGCCGTCTACCCCGTGCACACGCTCGTGCGCACGAAGTACTGGCCGCCGGTGCGTCGCATCGATCAGGCGTACGGCGACCGCAACCTCGTGTGCGCCTGCCCGCCGCCCGAGGCCTTCGCCTAGCCGGTCCATGAGCACTCCCTCGCCCATTCGTGGGCGAGGGAGTGCTCATTCGCCCACAGATCGGCGAAGGGGTCGTCAGGGCGACGGCGTCGCCGCGAAGATCTCCGGCCACCAGGCCACGGCGAGCGGGAAGCCCGCGAACGAGATGATGTCGATGACCGTGTGTGCCACGACCAGCGGCATCACCCGACCCCAGCGCTTGTAGCACCAGCCGAACGCGATCCCCATGGCAACGTTGCCGAAGAACGGCCCGATGCCCTGGTACAGGTGGTAGCTCCCGCGGAGGACGGCGGTCGACAGGATGATCGTCCACCACCCCCACCCGATCTCGCGGAGCCTGGTGTACAGGTAACCGATGATGATGACCTCCTCCTGGAGGCCGGCGCGGAGTGCGGAGAAGACGAGCATCGGGATCGTCCACCAGTACATGGTGTCGGGGAACGTCGAGACCGCGACCGTGACGCCGAGGGCGCGTCCCAACGCGTACACACCGATGCCGGGGACACCGATCGCGGCGACGAGGAGCAGACCGCCGCCGAGGTCGCGTCCGGGGGAGCGGAGGTCGAGTCCCATCCGCGCGAAGCCGGTGCGTCCGGGCTGCCAGAGCAGGTAGATGACGAGGGCGACCGGCGCGAGCTGGAAGAAGAGCCCGAGGAACTGGTAGCTGAAGTCGAGCCACTCCCGGGTGGCCTGCGTGGTGTTGATCGCCGCAGATTGATCGGAGAGCGGCGGCCCCGCGGTGAGCTTCGCGATGAGCGAGATGATCGAGTACACCGCCGACGCACCGAGGCTCAGCGCGAGCACGATGCCGATCTCCCACCACCGACGGCTGTCTCCGGCGCCCTCGGGGAGGTGAAGTCCCCGCTCGGTGGTGTTCTGCTCGCTCACCGGTCCATTCTGCTGGCTGGTGGCTCCGAGCGCACCGCATAGCATCTGCGCGTCCACTCGGCTGATGACGGGAGCAAAACGGCTTACGATTCGTATCCAGAAGGTGGATGCGACCGCACGAGTTTTGCGATCACGACCGTTCTCGTGCGTGGCAGGCGGGATCCGTGCACGAAAAAGCATCCGTGAGCAACAATCCGTCGATTGGGTTACCGCTGTGTAACGTTTGGCGTCCCAGTTTGCTCGCCGTCCTGCTTCTGCTTATCGTCAGAGTATTCAAAGAGCGATCCAGCGCACACGATGCGCTGGTTTCGCTTGCCCTTTCCCCAAGGAGGAACTGTGAAGTTCAGTCGGTTCGGCTCTGCCGCCGCCATCATCGCAGCCGGGGCTCTCGTCCTCACCGGATGTTCCGGTGGCGGTTCCAGCAGCGAGAGCACCAGCAGCGCATCATCCATCATCACGACCAACGGCTCCGAGCCGGAGTCGGGCCTCATCCCCAGCGACACCAACGAGGTCGGTGGCGGAAAGATCATCGACGAGGTCTTCGCAGGCCTCCGCTACTACGCGGCCGACGGCAAGCCGGTCGACGACCTGGCCGAGTCGATCGACACCGACGACTCGACCACGTTCACGATCAAGATCAAGGCTGATCAGAAGTTCACCAACGGCGACCCCGTCACCTCGGACTCGTTCGTCATGGCTTGGCAGGACGCCGTCGTCAACCTCCGCAAGAACGCCTCGTTCTTCGCGGACGTCGAGGGCTACAACGAGGACGGCCAGCCCCTCACCGGCCTGAGCGTCGTCGACGACACCACCTTCACGGTGAAGCTGTCCGCACCTGCATCCGACTTCCCGCTGCGCCTCGGCTACTCCGCGTTCTACCCGCTGCCCGCTGCAGCGTTCGACGAGGCCGGCAAGGTCACGGACGAGTTCGGCCAGAACCCGATCGGCAACGGCCCGTACAAGGTCGACGGCGACAAGGCGTGGAAGCACAACGAGTCGATCAAGCTCGTCAAGAACGACGAGTACAAGGGTGGCCGCGAAGCCAAGAACGGTGGCCTGACCATCACGTTCTACAAGGACTTCGACAGCGCCTACGCCGACCTGCTGAGCGGCAACCTCGACGTCCTGGACCAGATCCCGGACTCCGCGCTCTCCACCTACCAGGACGACCTGGGCGACCGTGCGGTCAACCAGCCGGCCGCCGTGTTCCAGTCCTTCACGATCCCGTCCCGACTCCCGCACTTCAGCGGTGAAGAGGGCCAGCTGCGTCGTCAGGCGATCTCGTACGCGATCAACCGTGAAGAGATCACCAAGGTCATCTTCAACGGCACCCGCACGCCGGCGACCGACTTCACCTCGCCGGTCATCGACGGCTACTCGAAGGACATCGAGGGTAACGACGTCCTGAAGTACAACGAGAAGAAGGCCAAGGAACTCTGGGCCGAGGCCGACGCCATCTCCCCGTGGGACGGCTCCTTCCAGATCGCGTACAACGCCGACGGGCCGCACCAGGCCTGGGTCGACGCCGTGACCAACGGCATCAAGAACGTCCTGGGCATCGAGTCCTCGGGCGTCCCGGTCGCCGTCTTCGGTGACTTCCGCGCCGGCATCACCAACCGTTCCATCGAGACGGCGTTCCGCTCCGGATGGCAGGCCGACTACCCGGGTCTGTACAACTTCCTCGCTCCGCTCTACGCGACCGGTGCATCCTCGAACGACGGTGACTACTCGAGCCCCGAGTTCGACAAGCTCCTCGCCGAGGGTTCGTCCGAGACCGACCTGGACGCTGCGAACAAGAAGTTCCAGGACGCTCAGGCGGTCCTCTTCAAGGACCTGCCGGCCATCCCGCTCTGGTACCAGAACGTGAGCGGCGGCTTCGGCGAAGGCGTGCAGAACGTCGAGTTCGGTTGGAACTCGGTGCCGCTGTACTACGAGATCACCAAGTAGTCTTGTAGCGGCATAGCTGGGTGGGTCCGGTTCTTCCGGGCCCACCCAGCTTCACGAGTTCAGGAGTCCCACACCATGGGCGGTTACATTCTTCGTCGTGTCCTGCAGGCTATCCCCGTACTGCTCGGCACGACCTTCCTCATCTATTTCATGGTCTTCGCGTTGCCCGGTGATCCCGTGCTCGCATTGTTCGGCGACAAGACGCCGAGCGCCGCGCAGATCGCTCAACTCAACGCCGAGTACAACCTCGACAAGCCGTTCATCGTGCAGTACTTCCTGTACCTCGGCGGCATCTTCACCGGCGACCTCGGAACGTCCTTCTCCGGGCAGCCGGTCAGCGAGATCCTCGCGCAGGCCTTCCCGGTCACGCTGCGGCTCGCCGTCATCGCCGTCTTCTTCGAGATGGTCGCCGGAATCACCATCGGTCTCATCTCCGGCATCCGCAAGGGCGGCATCTTCGACGCCTCGTTCCTCGTCGTCAGCCTGATCCTCATCTCGCTCCCGGTCTTCGTCATCGCGTTCGTCGCGCAGTACGTGTTCGGGATCCAGCTCGGGTGGTTCAGACCGACGGTCGGCCCGGGCGCGCCGATACAAGACCTCTTACTTCCCGCACTGGTCCTCGCCACCATCAGCTTCGCGCAGATCGTGCGGTTGACCCGGTCCTCGGTCATCGAGACGCAGTCGCTCGACTTCGTCCGTACGGCGTACTCGAAGGGCCTGAGCCGTCGCCGGGTCATCCCCGTGCACATCCTGCGCAACTCCCTGATCCCGGTCGTGACCTACCTCGCGGTGGACTTCGGTGTGCTGATCGTCGGCGCCACGGTGACCGAGGGCATCTTCAACGTCCCCGGTGTCGGCCGCACGCTCTACCAGGCCATCCTCCGAGGAGAAGGCCCGACCGTGGTGTCCTTCGTGACGGTGATGGTGTTGTTCTACCTCATCATCAACCTCGTCATCGACCTCTTCTACGCCGTGCTCGACCCAAGGATCCGCTATGTCAAGTAATGATCAGGAGCCGACGATCAAGCGATCCCCGAATCACTTCGTCGCACCGCTCGAAGAGACCCCCCTCGCGGTCATCGACGCCGTCAAGGTAGACGAGAAGGTCAGCAACCTCTGGACCGACGCGTGGGCGTTCATGCGCCGTCGTCCCATGTTCTGGATCTCGTCCGTCCTCATCCTGCTCGTCGTGGTCGTGGGCCTGTTCCCCTTCCTCTTCACGCAGACGCCCCCGAACAACCAGTGCTTCCTCGAGAACAGCAACGGCGGGCCTGAGGCCGGCCACATCCTCGGCTTCACGAAGCAGGGCTGCGACATCTTCGCGCGGGTCATCTACGGGACCTCCACGTCGCTGTCCGTCGGGCTCATCGTGACGTTGATCACGGCCACGCTCGGCATCGTGTTCGGCGCGTTCGCCGGCTTCTACGGTGGCTGGGTCGACTCGGTGCTGTCCCGCATCGGCGACATCTTCTTCTCCATCCCGTACATCCTCGCGGCCGTCGTCGTCATGTCGGTGCTCGCGAAGTACCGCAGCGTGTGGACGATCTCCCTGGCGATCGGTCTGTTCGCCTGGCCATCCGTCGCCCGAGTGCTTCGAGCGGAGGTGCTCAGGGTCAAGAACGCGGACTACGTCCAAGCGTCCATCGCGCTGGGTGTCTCCCGCTTCAAGATCCTCCTGCGCCACGTGCTGCCGAACGCGATCCCACCGGTGATCGTCGTCATCACGATCTCGCTGGCATCAGCGATCGTCGCCGAGGCGACGCTGTCCTTCCTCGGCGTGGGACTCGGGAGCGAGACCATGTCCTGGGGCAACGACATCAGCCAGGCGCAGCGTGACCTCCGCACGGCCCCGCAGGTGCTGATCTACCCGTCGATCGCGCTGTCGCTCACCGTGCTCAGCTTCATCATGATGGGCGAAGTCCTGCGAGACGCGCTCGACCCGAAGGCGAGGGCCCTGCGTTGAACGCGAGCCAGATGAACACCCAGCAGCCGCTGCTCGAGGTCAAGGACCTCGAAGTCACCTTCCGCACTCAGAGCGGGACGGTCCAGGCCATCCGCAAGACCGGGTTCACCATGATGCCCGGTGAGACCGTCGCGATCGTCGGTGAGTCCGGATCCGGGAAGTCGACGACCGCGCATGCGATCATCAACCTCCTGCCCGGTACCGGCAAGATCAGCGGGGGCGAGATCCTCTTCGAGGGGCGCGACCTCTCGAAGCTGTCCCGCAACGAGATCGAGGACGTCCGCGGACGCCTGATCGGTTTCGTGCCCCAGGACCCGATGTCCAACCTGAACCCGGTGTGGAACATCGGCTTCCAGGTCGAGGAGGCCATCCGTGCCAACGGCATCGCCCAGGGCAAGAAGGCCGTGCGCGCCAAGGCGATCGAGGTGCTCCAGCAGGCCGGTCTCTCCGACGCCGACCGTCGCCTCAAGCAGTTCCCGCACCAGTTCTCCGGCGGTATGCGTCAGCGCGTGCTCATCGGTATCGGTCTATCGTCGAGTCCGAAGCTGCTCATCGCGGACGAGCCCACCTCGGCGCTCGACGTCACGGTCCAGCGGAAGATCCTCGACCACCTCGAGAGCCTGACCCGCGACAGCGGCACGGCGCTGCTCTTCATCACGCACGACCTCGGCCTCGCCGCCGAGCGCGCTGAGAAGCTCATCGTCATGTACAAGGGGCAGATCGTCGAGGCCGGTCCGTCGGTCGAGATCCTGCAGAACCCGGTGCACCCGTACACGAAGCGGCTCGTCGCAGCGGCACCGAGCCTGGCTTCGCGTCGTATCCAGTCGGCGACCGGATCGCTCGAGACCCTCGACCATGAGGCTCCTGTCGGTTCGGAGGGCATCGACCTCATCGTCGCCGCCGAGCACCGCGCCGCAGCGCAGGCCGCCCAGCCGGACGCGGAAGCCGCGATCGTGGTCAAGGACCTCGAGAAGGTCTACAACATCCGCGGACAGAAGGCGGCTGAGCGTGAGCTCAAGGCCGTCGACGGCGTCTCGTTCGAGATCCCGAGGGGCACCACCATGGCGCTCGTCGGCGAGTCCGGATCCGGGAAGTCCACCGTGGCGAAGCTGCTCCTGCAGCTGGAGACGCCGACGTCCGGCCAGATCCGCATCGGTGGCAAGGCGATGGAGGGGCTCGATCGCAAGGGCCTCCTCGCGCTGCGCCGCAAGATGCAGCCGGTCTTCCAGGACCCCTACGGTTCCCTCGACCCGCTGCGGAACATCGGCAACACGATCGCTGAACCGCTCGTCACGCACAAGGTGGGCGACAAGGCGTCCCGCCGTGCTCGCGTGCTGGAGCTCCTCGATCAGGTCTCACTGCCGCAGGCGGTCGCGACCCGGTACCCGAACGAGCTCTCCGGTGGACAGCGTCAGCGCATCGCGATCGCCCGCGCACTCGCGTTGAAGCCGGAGATCGTCGTCCTCGACGAGGCGGTGTCCGCGCTCGACGTCCTCGTCCAGGCGCAGATCCTGCAGTTGCTCGCCGACCTCCAGTCGGAGCTGCAGCTGACGTACCTCTTCATCACCCACGACCTCGCGGTCGTGCGCGTGATCGCCGACAACGTCGCGGTCATGCAGAAGGGGAAGATCGTCGAGGCGTCCACCACGGACGACGTCTTCGAGAACCCGAAGCAGCAGTACACACGCGAACTCCTCGACGCCATCCCCGGCGCCGGGATCGAGCTCGCGCTGTAACCGGCGCACCACGTCGAAGGGCGGTGCCGCGGAGCGATCCGGGGCACCGCCCTTCGGCGTTGCGGGAGGTGTCCGCCGGTCGCTAGACGAGGAGCGCCGAGGCGACGCCCCAGGCGAGGAGTGCCGCCGTGACGCCCAGGGCGACGACGTCCCAGCGCGAGGTGGCGAGGCGGTCGTCCTTCGGGTCGATCCGGCCCCAGCGTTCGTGGGCACGGTCGATGAGGTCGACGGCCGTCGGACCCTCGTTACCGGCACGACCGGGTCGGCGGACGCCCGCAGCGCGGTCCTGATGGTCGACCCCGCTTCGTCCGGCACGTCCGCCGATCATCGACGGGCGGTCGAGACCCGCGCTCGGTGCCCCCCAGCTGGTGATCTTCCGCCCGTCCCGCAGGAGCACCGTGAGCTGGTAGCGGCTCGTCGCCTCCTCCATGCGCGACCAGGGGATCTCGTGGAGACGTCCGACGTTCACGACGGTCAGCTGCGACGGCTCGATGATGATGCACGGACGGACGAGGACCAGGTAGACCAGCCACACGACGAGGAGCTCCCACGGGAGCGCCTGGACCGCGAAGCCCCAGGCTCCACGGCTGACGGCGTCGATGACGAAGAAGACCATGAGGAGGGCGGTGACGCCGAGGATCCAGAAGCCGCTCGTGCTCCGCAGGGTGGTCCGATTGCCGGCGTTCGTCGCTTCGTTCACGTCCACCATCCTTCCAGGCCGCCGACTCTCGGGGCCCGCTCGGCTCGATCAGGCGGTGACGAGCCGGTCGCTCTCCGCATGGTGGCACGCCACGAGCCGCCCGTCGACAGGGCGCTCTCGTGGATCGTCGCGTTCGCAGACCGCCTGCTTGTCGGCCGGTAGCAGCTGGAACAACGGGCACCGACTCCGGAAACTGCAGCCGACCCGGTCGTCGCTGGGGGAGGGGAGGTCGCCGTTCAGCAGGATGCGCTGCCGACTGCGTTCGATCTCGGGGTCCGGGACCGGCACCGCGGACAGGAGCGCCTGCGTGTACGGGTGCTTCGGGTCGTCGAAGATCGTGGCGCTCGGTCCGTACTCGACGATGCGTCCGAGGTACATGACCGCCACGTCGTCGGCGATGTGCCGGACGACGGCGAGGTCGTGGGCGACGAAGAGGTACGAGAGTCCGAGCCGCTGCTTGAGGTCTTCGAGCAGATTGATGACGCCGGCCTGGACGGAGACGTCGAGCGCGGAGACCGGCTCGTCGAGCACGAGGATCTTCGGTTCGACGACGAGCGCCCGAGCGATGCCGATGCGCTGTCGCTGTCCACCCGAGAACTCGTGCGGGTATCGGCCGGCGAAGGACGGCTCCAAGCCGACGAGTTCGAGCATGGCCCCGACGCGGGAGCGGATCTCGGTGGGGGAGACCCCGTGGACGGTCAACGGCTCGCCGATGATGTCCTCGATCGTCATGCGCGGATCGAGCGAGGCCATCGGGTCCTGGAACACCACCTGGATGTCGCTGCGCAGCTTCCTGCGGTCGGGCTTCGACAGCGTCGCGGTGTCGACCCCGTTCACGTGGATGCTGCCGCCCTGCGTCCTCGCGAGTTCGAGGATCTCCATGATCGTCGTCGTCTTCCCGCACCCGGACTCGCCGACCAGGCCGAGGGTGCGCCCGCGCTGCACGCTGAACGAGACCCCGTCGACCGCGCGGACGGTGCCGATGTTGCGCCGGAAGACGACGCCCTTCGTGAGCGGGAACGCGCGAGTCAGATCGCGGACGTCGAGGACGGTCTCCGGAGCGACCTCGGCGACGAGCTCCTCCGGCACCTCGTCCGGCCGAGGGAAGATCTCCGGGCGGCGCAGCGACCCGTCGGCGATCTCGCCGGCGCGGATGCACGCGGCGGTGTGTTCGACCGAGGTCGTCGGGTCCTCGACGGGCCCGTCGAGGACGGGGAGCAACGCCGGTTCGCCCTCGAGGCACGCGGCCACGGCGATCGGGCAGCGCGGGGCGAAGGGGCAGCCGGTCGGCACGGCCGTCAACAGCGGTGGGCGTCCTTCGAGCGGGACGAGTCGCTCTTGCTGGTTCGCCGCCATGTTCGGCATGGAGCGCAACAGACCGATCGTGTACGGCATGAGCGGTTCGCGGAACAGCGGGACCACGGGCGCCGTCTCGACGATCCGGCCCGCGTACATCACGGCCACCCGGTCGGCGTTGCCGGCGACGACACCGAGGTCGTGCGTGATGAGCACCACGGCGGCGCCGGTGATGTCCTTCGCCTTCTGGAGCACCTCGAGGATCTGCGCCTGGATGGTGACGTCGAGTGCGGTGGTCGGCTCGTCGGCGATGATCAGCTGCGGGTCGTTGGCGATGGCGATCGCGATCATGGCCCGCTGACGCATGCCACCGGAGAACTCGTGCGGGAACGACTTCGCACGCCGCTCCGCGTTCGGGATGCCGACGATCTTCAAGAGTTCGACGGCCCGGGTCTCTGCGGCGCGCTGCGAGAGCGCGGAGTCGTGGAGGCGGAGGCCTTCGGCGATCTGCTGACCGATCGTGTAGACGGGCGTGAGCGCCGAGAGCGGATCCTGGAAGATCATGGCGATGTCCCGCCCGCGGATCTTCGACAGCTCCTTGTCCGATTGGCCGAGCAGCTCGACGCCGTCGTAGCGGATGCTGCCGCTCACCTGCGCATTGGTCGGGAGCAGCCCCATGACGGCCATCGAGGAGACGCTCTTGCCGGAGCCCGACTCGCCGACGATGCCGAGGAACTCACCACGCCGCACCTCGTAGGAGACACCGCGGACGGCATGCACGGGCGTGCCGGCGTTGGGGAAGGTGACGGTGAGGTCGTCGACCTTGAGGAGCGGCGCGGTCGCCTGGGGGTCAGTCACGGTTGGCTCCTGAGGTCGGGTCGATGGCGTCGCGCAGGGCGTCGCCGAGGAGGCTGGAGGCGAGCACGGTGATGACGAGGATCGCTGCGGGGAAGACGAACAGCCAGGGCCGCGTCACGGCCGCACTCGCACCGGCGGCGAGCAGGGTGCCGAGCGAGACGTCGGGCGCCTGCACGCCGAAGCCGAAGAAGCTCAGGGTCGTCTCCGACAGGATCGCCGCGCCGATGCCGAGCGTCGCGTCGATGATGAGGAGGCTCGCGACGTTCGGGATGATGTGGCGACGGATGATCGTGAACCCGGGGACGCCCATGAACCGGGCCGCCTTGACGTATTCGCGTTCGCGGAGCGACATCGTCTGCCCGCGGATGACGCGCGCGAGCACCATCCAGCCGAACAGGACGAGGAAGACGACGAGGGCGAGCCAGGACAGCGACTTGAACGCCGGGCTCAGGAGCACGAGGAGGAAGAAGCCGGGGATGACGAGGAGGAGGTCGATGAGCCACACGATCGCCTTGTCCCAGACGCCTCCGACGTAGCCGGCGATGGCCCCGACGAGTCCGGCGATGATCGCAGCGCCCGGGCCGACGATCAGACCGATGACGATGGACTTCTGCAGCCCGACGAGCGTCTGTGCGTACACGTCCTGGCCGATGTTGTTGGTACCGAACCAGTGGTCGAGCGAGGGCGGCTGGCTGAAGGCGAGGCCGTCCTGGTCGGTGAACGACCAGGGGGAGAGCAGCGGGCCGATGAACGCCCAGAGGATGATGAAGAGGAGGACGCCGCCACCGATGCGGGCGCGCTTCGTGGCGAGCACCTTCCGCAGGATCGTGCGCCCGCGGGACTGCGGACGCTTGGGGGCGTCCGCCATCTTCTCCGGGTCGCCGACGGTGAGGGTCGAGGGGTCGGTCAGTGCCATGTCGTTACACCCGCACTCTCGGGTCGAGCGCCGCATAGATCACGTCGGAGAGCGTTCCGGCGATCAGGACGAGGATGGAGGTGAACAGGATGGTCCCGGCGGCGGCGTTGATGTCCGAGTTCGAGACGCTCGTGAGGAGGTACTCGCCCATGCCGTGCCAGCTGAAGACGTTCTCCGTCACACTCGCTCCGGTGAGGATGAGCCCGAAGGAGTAGGCGAAGAACGTCGACATCGGGATGAGCGCGACGCGGACACCGTGCCGGATGATCGCGGAACCGCGGGTCCGGCCCTTCGAACGCGCGGTCCGGATGTAGTCGGCGCTCATCACGTCGAGCATGGCGCTGCGCTGGTACCGCGAGTACGAGGCGACGGCGCCGACGGTGAGGGTGATGGTGGGCAACAGCAGATGCATCGCCCGGTCGCCGAACTGTGTCCAGAATCCGCCCTGGAGGCCGGCGGTGTACTCGCCGGTGAAGTTGATGACGTTCGTGCCGACCGCCTGGTTCAGTGACGTCGCGAGGATCATGAGCACGACGCCGATGACGAAGACGGGCATCGCGAGGATCGTGAACGAGGCGTAGGTGATGATCTGGTCGCTGGCCCGGTATTGGCGGACCGCGCCCCACACGCCGAGGGCGACGCCGATGACCGCGCCGAGGATGGTGCCGATGACGAGGAGGCGGAGGCTCGTGCCCGAGCGCTCGAAGATGTCGGCGGTGACCTGGGTGCCGCGCGTGCTGATCCCGAGGGAGCCGGTGGTCACCAGTTGCGTGACCCAGTCCCACAGGCGTTCGAGCAGTGGGACCTTCGGGTTCACGCCCATCTTGTCCAGCGCCGCATCGATGGACGCCTGGGGGATGGGCGGGTTCTTCCCGAGGAACCGGGCCGACGGCTGGAGCGTCATGCTCACGAGCACGTAGCCCAGCATGGTGGCGATCGCGGAGAGGAACAGGTAGTTGACCAACCGCCGTGCAATGAACCCGATCATGTACCAGCCTTGCGAAGTCGTTGTGCGGGACCGCGTCGTCCCGTCAGCTGTGCTCCCCTCGTGGGGGTGGAGACACTGTAACCCCCAAGTGTCTGGAATCAGAAAACGACGCGTGTTCTCAGGAAACGAAACGTATGTTTCCGGCACGTGTTGCCGATAAATCGAAACGGTAACAATTCATCCCCACTTGTGGGGGATCCCCGGAGCGGGTGCAAGATGGTCCACATTGGCCTGCGCGCCTTCCGCTCCGCATCGGTGCGGCCTTGCGCAGTTACACGTCACGAAAGGTGGATCTCGATGAGTTCCAGAACACAGGGATCGAAGCGGCGCGGCGGGATGATCCTCGCCGGCGTCTCGATCGTCGCCCTCGCATTGACGGCTTGCACCGGAGGCGGTTCAGGCGGTGGCGGCTCGACGTCGAAGCCCGCCGAGCTGTCCGGCACCGGCTGGGAGCGCGCCGACGCCGACCAGATCGCCCAGGGCGGTTCGCTCAACCTCGCCGTCGACGCGATCCCCGCGAACTGGAACCTCTACAACCTCGACAGCGGCACCGTCGACGACCAGTTCCTCAGCAACCTGTACACACCGTCGTTCATCAACATCAAGGAGGACGGTACCTGGGAGGCGAACCCCGACTTCGCGACCTCCGTCGAGCTGAAGACCGAGGACCCGCAGGTCGTCGAGATCAAGATCAACCCGGACGCCGTCTGGTCGGACGGCACCGCCATGAGCGTCGACGATTTCGCCGCGACCTGGAAGTCGCTGAACGGCGTCGACCCCGCCTACGCGCCCACCGCCACGAACGTGTGGAAGGACATCGAGTCCGTCACCGCCGGCGACAGCCCGCAGGACGTCCTCATCACGTTCAAGAACAAGAACGCGGACTGGCCGTCGATCCTCGGCAACATCTGGCCGAAGTGGCTCGGCGCGACGCCGGAGTCCTTCAACACCCTCTGGGCGACCGGACCCTATGCGGCCGACGGCACGACCTACGTCTCCGGCGGTCCGTACATCGTCAGCAAGATCGACCAGACCGGCGCGGTCGTGACCTTCGAGCCCAACCCGAAGTGGTGGGGCGACAAGCCGAAGCTCGACAACATCATCTTCAAGCAGGTGTCCCGCTCGGGTCTCGCGCAGGCGTTCTCGAACAGTGAGATCGACGTCTTCAGCATCGGCTCGAACGCCGACAACTACGAGACGGCCAAGAAGCGCAGTGACGCCGAGATCCAGCGTTCGCGTGGAACGACGTACAACCACATCACCCTGAACGGCACGTCCGAGGTCCTGAGCGACCCCGAGGTCCGCCAGGCGTTCGCCAAGTCGATCAACCGTCAGACCATCGCCGAGGCCCGCCTCGCAGCGATCGACGCACCGACCGACCTGCTGAACAACCTCATCTTCCTCCCCGGCCAGGACGGCTACGAGGACGACGCCTCCAAGGTGCTCGGCTACGACATCGACGCCGCCAAGAAGCAGCTCGACGACGCCGGTTGGAAGGAAGGCAGCGGTGGCATCCGCGAGAAGGACGGCAAGAAGCTGACCGTCCGCTACGTCATCGACTCCGACAACCCGGTCTCCGCCGAGACGTCGCAGCAGGTCCAGGCCATGGTGAAGGAGTCCGGCTTCGATCTCCAGATCGACACCGTCCCGTCCGACGACTTCTTCACGAAGTACGTCACCACCGAGACCCGCGACTTCGACGCCGTGAGCTTCGCGTGGCAGGGCACCGCGTTCCCGATCTCGAGCACCGAGTCGATCTTCTACCCGGCCGACTCCGGGCAGAACTTCCCCGGCGTCACCGACGACTCGCTCGGTGACCTCTGGGCGAGCGCCAACGCGGAGCTCGACCCCGACAAGCGCCTCGAGATCGCGAAGGAGATCGACAAGAAGATCGTCGCCCTCGCGACCACGCTGCCGCTGTTCCCGGTGCCGTACACCTACGGCGTCAAGACCGGCCTCGTGAACTACGGGCCGACCCAGTTCGAGACCATCGACTGGAAGAACGTGGGCTGGAAGAAGTAAGCATCAGCACGCGTTCGATCTGAACGCAGCCTCGACGGGCATCGGCGGGAAACCGCCGGTGCCCGTCGCCGTTCAGCCCCCGGCCAGGACTCCTGCGGTATGATGGTCCGTCGGCACCATCGTGCCCGAATCCCATCCACTTGAAGGAAGCCACCCTTTTATGGCGCTCGCCACTCGTTCCGATCTGCGCAATGTCGCGATCGTGGCCCACGTTGACCACGGCAAGACGACTCTCGTCGACGCCATGCTGCGACAGACCAACTCTTTCGCCGAACACGCCCACCTCGAAGAACGCGCCATGGACTCGAATGAGCTCGAGCGCGAAAAGGGCATCACCATCCTCGCCAAGAACACGGCGATCTCGTACAAGGGCGAACACGCCACCGACGGCCCGATCACGATCAACGTCATCGACACCCCGGGTCACGCCGACTTCGGTGGAGAGGTCGAGCGCGGCCTGTCCATGGTCGACGGCGTCGTCCTCCTCGTCGACGCGTCCGAGGGCCCCCTCCCGCAGACCCGCTTCGTGCTCCGCAAGGCGCTCGAGGCCAAGCTGCCCGTCATCCTCCTGGTCAACAAGACCGACCGTCCCGATGCGCGCATCGACGAGGTCGTCGTCGAGAGCCAGGACCTCCTCATCGGACTCGCCAGCGACATGGCCGACGACGTCCCCGACCTCGACCTCGACGCCATCCTCGACGTCCCGGTCGTGTACGCCTCGGGTAAGGCCGGCCGTGCGTCGTCCACCAAGCCCGCCAACGGCGAGCTGCCCGACAGCGAGAACCTCGAGCCACTCTTCGAGGCCATCCTCGAGCACATCCCGGCTCCGCAGTACGACGACGAGCACCCGCTCCAGGCGCACGTCACGAACCTCGACGCCTCGCCGTTCCTCGGTCGCCTCGCGCTCCTGCGCATCTTCAACGGCACGTTGAAGAAGGGCCAGACGGTCGCCTGGGTCCGCCACGACGGCGACGTCCACAACGTCCGCGTCACCGAGCTCATGATCACGAAGGCGCTCGACCGCTACCCGGCCGAGAGCGCCGGCCCCGGCGACATCGTCGCCGTCGCCGGTTTCGCCGACATCATGATCGGCGACACCCTGGCCGACCCCGAGGACGTCCGCGCGCTGCCGGCCATCACGGTCGACGACCCGGCCATCTCGATGACGATCGGTACCAACACCTCGCCGCTCATGGGCAAGGTCAAGGGCCACAAGCTCACCGCCCGCATGGTCAAGGACCGTCTCGACCGCGAGCTCATCGGTAACGTCTCACTCAAGGTCATCGACATCGGTCGACCCGACGCATGGGAGGTCCAGGGCCGTGGAGAGCTCGCGCTCGCCATCCTCGTCGAGCAGATGCGTCGCGAAGGCTACGAGCTCACCGTCGGCAAGCCGCAGGTGGTCACGAAGCGCATCGACGGCAAGGTCCACGAGCCCTACGAGCACCTGACCATCGACGCTCCCGAAGAGCACCTCGGCGCGATCACCCAGCTCCTGGCGGCGCGCAAGGGTCGCATGGAGAACATGTCGAACCACGGCACCGGCTGGGTCCGCATGGAGTTCATCGTCCCGTCGCGCGGCCTCATCGGCTTCCGCTCCGAGTTCCTCACCGCCACGCGCGGTACCGGCATCGCCAACGCGCTCGCGCACGGCTACGGCGAGTGGGCCGGCGCGATCACGACGCGCAACAACGGCTCGATCGTCGCCGACCGCTCCGGCGTCGTCACCCCCTTCGCGATCATCGCGCTGCAGGAGCGCATGTCGTTCTTCGTGCAGCCGACCGAAGAGGTCTACGAGGGCATGGTCATCGGCGAGAACTCGCGCAACGACGACATGGACGTCAACATCACCAAGGAGAAGAAGCTGACCAACATGCGTCAGTCTTCGGCCGACAACTTCGAGTCGATGACGCCGCCGCGCGTCCTCACGCTCGAGGAGAGCCTCGAGTTCGCCCGCGAGGACGAGTGCGTCGAGGTCACGCCCGAGCACGTGCGCATCCGCAAGGTCGAGCTCGACGCTCAGGCCCGCCAGCGCAGCTACTCGCGTCTCAAGAAGCAGTCCGAGTAGGCAGCAGCCGCTCCAACCCGATGCCCGGTCCTCCCAGGAAGACCGGGCATCGGGTCGTTAAGCTGATGGGCATGCGCCGACACGCCTCCCTCGCCCTGCTGGCCGCTCTCGTCATCGCTCCCACGCTCGCCGGGTGCAGCGTCATCGAGTCGACCGTCAAGGACTCCGTCGAGCAGGGCATCCGCGACGCCACCGGAGGCGACTTCGACGTGAACCTCGACGAGGGGCTCCCGGACGGATACCCCGTCGACGCGGTCCCGGTGGTCGACGGCACGGTCAACGGCGGACGTGGCACCGTCGACGGCAAGGACACCTTCGTCGTCACGGTGCAGGCGACCGATGCAGCCACCGCAGCCAAGGATGCGCTCGTCGCGGCAGGCTTCACGGTCGACGGGGAGATCGCGAACGGTGACGGTTCGATCGTGACGCTGTCGACGACGGCCTACGACGTGAAGCTCGTCGCCTCGGCGGACAGCATCCTCTACACGGTGACGGTCAAGTAGCCGCCCCTCCGGTCCCTGAGCGCCCTTCCGGTCCCTGAGCTTGTCGAAGGGCGCACTTCGACAGGCTCGGTGACCGGGCTCAGTGACCGGGGCCATTCCTACGCGAAGAGCGTCTCGCCGACCCAGCCGTCCTTGCTCGCGCCCGGCGGCACCGCGAAGATCGCCGACCCGACGTGCTTGATGTACTCGTTGAGCGCATCGGTGGCCAGTGCGCGCTGCACGTCGATGAACTGCTTGGGCGACCGCTGATACGACATGAAGAACAAGCCGGCGTTCAACCGCCCGAGGTCGTCGTTGCCGTCGACGAAGTTGTAGCCGCGTCGCAGGAGCTTCGTGCCCTTGAGCTGGGTCGGGTGCGCCAGGCGCACGTGCGAGTGCTTGTCGATGAGCGGCTGATCCGTAGCCCCGACCGCTTCGAAGTCGGGCTCGGTGAACTCCTTGCCGCCCGACAGCGGTGCGCCCTCGCCCTTGCTCCGACCGATGACCCGCTCCTGCTCCTGGAGCTGCGCGCGGTCCCAGGTCTCGATGATCATGCGGATCTTGCGGACCACGAGGTAGGAACCACCGCTCAGCCAGGCGGCGCTGTCCCCGTCCTGGACCCACACCTGCTCTTCGACCGTCTTCGTCTCCTCGGACTTGACGTTCGCAGTGCCGTCTTTGAAGCCGAACAGGTTGCGCGGGGTGACCTGACTGGTGGAGGTCGACGAGGTGCGACCGAAACCGAGCTGCGACCAGCGGATGGAGGCACGTCCGAACGCGATGCGGCTCAGATTGCGGATCGCGTGCACGGCGACCTGTGGGTCGTCGGCGCAGGCCTGGATGCAGAGGTCGCCGCCGGTGAGGCCCGCCTGCAGGTTGTCGCCCGTGAAGCGGGGGAGCTTCTCCAACTCGGCAGGGCGCCGGTCGGCGATGCCGAACCGGTCCGTGCCGTCCTCGGCGGTGAAGAGTGTGGGTCCGAACCCGAAGGTGATCGTGAGCCCGCTGGCGGGCAGTCCGAGCGCCTCGCCGGTGTCGACCGGGGGAGCGAGCGGGGAGCCGTCCACGGCGCCACCGTCGGCGACCTCCTGGCCCTGCGTCATGCGTGCCGCGGCGACACTCCAGTCCTGGAGCAGCTCGACGAGCTCCTCCCTGGTGGTCCCCGCCGACACGTCGTACGCGGCGAAGTGCAGGCGGTCCTGCGCCGGCGTGGTGATCCCGCTCTGGTGCGCCCCGCTGAAGGGGTAGACCGTCGTGACGCCCGAGGCACTCGCCGAGGCGCTCACGGTTGCGGTGATGGCCGCGGTCGCCCCGGCTCCAGCCGCCAGCCCCGCGGCGCCTGCTCCGGCGAGGCCGAACAGCGCCCGTCGCGACAGCCCGCGCCGTGGGGTGTCGCTCGGCGGTGCGGACGCGGCGCCGGGTCCAGGTTCGGTGGGCGCCGATCCTGCCTCGGGTGCAGGGGGCGTGGGGGGAGTGTGCTCGGTCATCGGACCTCATGCTATTCAGGGATGGCTGGAAGGCCGCAGGGCCGGAACCCCCAGAATGCTCTGAGCGGTTCCGGCCCGGCGCGCCGCGGAGGCGGCGGTGGATCCGGTCGGTGTTACTCGGCGACGCCGAGCACCGTGTGGGTGAGCTGCGACAGCGGCTCGGAGAGGGCGTTCACCTGGTCGGAGAGCTCCTTGCGCTGCTCCTCGGTGACGGTGTCGTAGCTCACGAAACCGTTGTCGAGGCTGCCGTACTTCGCGAGCAGGTCCTGCAGTGCCGTGAACTCGGTCTCGATCTGGCCGACGAGCTTCGTGCCCGCGTCGCCCTTGCTCGCGGCGATGTCCTTGACGTTGCCGAACGCGACCTCGGCTCCCTGCACGTTGGCCGCGAAGTCGTAGAGGTCGGTGTGGGACCACCAGTCCTCCTCGCCGGAGATCTTGCCGACGGCGACCTCGTCGAGGAGACCGATGGCGCCGTTCGAGATGTCGCCGAGGCTCACGGTGAAGTCCTTCTCGGAGACGAGGTCGAACAACTGCTGCACGTCGTCGACGAGACCGGTGGCGAACTGCTGACGCTGCTCCGGCGTCGACGGCGTCCAGTCCAGCAGCGCGCTCGTGCCGTCGGAGTTCAGTGCGTCGGCTGCCGGTGGCCAGAGGTCCTTCTCGATCCGGTGGAAGCCGGTCCAGTCGAGTCCTTCAGCCACGGCGTCGACCTCGCGGTAGTCGATCTTCGGGTCGAGGTCGCCGAAGGCCTCGGCCGTCGGCTCGATGCGTTCGTACGAGACGCGCGTCGTCGCGAACAGCTGACGGGCGGTCTCGTCGTCGCCGGCGGCGTACGCGTCGGTGAAGGCCTTCACCTGCGGCACGAGTTCGGCCACCTGGGACTTGATGTAGGCGACGTAGTTCGTCACGGCCTGGTCGGTGAGCGCCTGCTCGTCCTTCGAGACGGCGGCGTTCTCGCCCGTCACGGTGAACTCGGCGAGGCCGACCGGTGCGCCGACGAGCTGGAACTTGCAGGCCGTGTAGTACGTGCCGGGGTTCAGCTGTGCGACGTAGGACACCGTCTGGCCCGGCGTCACGTTCTCCTTCTCGCCGACGATGCGCAGCTTGTCCGAGGCGAGGATCTCGAACTCGTTGACGTCGGTGCCGTTGTTGGTGATCGAGAAGGTCACGGCACCGGCCGTCGCCTTCGCCACGGACACCGAGCACGAGTCGTCGGTGATGGCGACGGTGAGTGCGTCGCTTCCCGTCTTGTTCGGGACGCATCCCGTGAGGGCGAGGGCGAGGACGCCCGCGCCGGCGAGGCCGGCGATGATGCGGTGCTGCATGGAGACTCCTGTCGGAAGGTGCTGGTGCTTGGTTCGTGGTGGGTCGGGGACCGGTCAGGCGTTCGTCGTGACCGGTTTCGTGACCGAGGTCGGGCGCCGACGGCCGAGTCCTGAGACCCGGATGAAGCAGACGAGCGTGACGATCGGGTACAGCAGCCACGCACCGAACTGTGCCCACGTCGGGGCGGGGGTGAAGTTGAAGAGTCCGCCGAGGACGGTGCCGTACCAGCTCGTCGGAGGGACGACGGCGCTCAGGTTGAACGCGGCCTGCCCCCAGCCGGGGATGACGCCCGCCTCCTGGAGGTCGCCGACGCCGTAGGCGAGGACGCCGGCGGCCACGACGACGAGGAAGAGGCCGGTCCACGTGAAGAAGGTCCCGAGGTTGATGCGGACGAATCCGCGGTAGATGAGATAGGCGATGACGACGGAGGTGAGGATGCCGAGGAGCGCGCCGATCGAGCCGACGACGGCGTTCTCGCCGGAGTTGACGCTCGCCCAGATGAAGAGGGCGGTCTCGATCCCCTCGCGGCCGACGCTGATGAAACCGAGCACGATGATCCCGATCGCCGACCCGGCGACGGCGGCGTCGAGTCGTGACTCGAGGTCGTGCTTGAGCTCTCGGGCGTTGCGCCCCATCCAGAAGATCATCCAGGTGACGAGCCCGACGGCCAGGATGGACAGTCCGCCGCCGAGGATCTCCTGCGCCTGGAAGCTCAGCCCGTACGGTCCCCAGGTGAGGATCGCACCGACCCCGAGCGACACGACGATCGCGACGGCGACGCCGAGCCACAACCGGGGGAGGACGTCCCGCCGGCCGAGCTTGTTCAGGTAGGCGACGAGGATGCCGACGATGAGGCCGGCTTCGAGGCCTTCGCGGAGGCCGATGAGGTAGTTCGCGAGCACGTGACCGGACTTTCGGGCGTCGAGCAGGCGGTCGCCCGGGGGAGGCCGTCGTCTGCGGGGTGGGGATGCATCCGAGGGCGCGCCGGGCGGGGACCGTGGTCCGGGCGGGGCGCTGCGACTTCGGAACGCGGTTGGGTAAGGCTAACCTTATCCGACGTCGACCATAGCGCCTGACACCGAGGGTGTCCAGATACAATCGGCGGATGACCGATCCGGCCCCCGACCCCAGCCTCCCAGACGGCCGCACGGTCGGCGACGACCGCTGGTTCCCGCCGACACCGCCGCAGCCGGACGCACCGCACGAGCCGTCCACGGCGTCGCGGGTGATCGGGATCGTCCTCGCGTTCCTCGTCGGTCTGGCGTACGGCGCCATCGGCACGGTCGCGCACGCCTGGGCGCCCTCCGTCCTCGGCGTCGCTCTCCCGGTCGGGCTGGTGCTCGGCATCCTCGGTGTGGCCATGCTCCTGGTCGGACTCCGGATCGTCCTGGGAGACCGGCTCGCAGCGTCGGCAGCGGCACTCGGGGTCATCCTCATGATCGGGATCCTGCAGCTCGAGAGCACCGGTGGCTCCGTCCTCATCCCGCAGAGCGTCTCGGGCCTCGTCTGGACCATCGCCCCCGGCCTTATCGCCGTCCTTGTCGTGGCGTGGCCGAAGCTCCCGGAGCGCGCCCGCAAGCGCGACGACCGTCCCGCGGGACCGACGCCCGAACCGCTCCCCGTCTCGCCGCAGGCGTAGACTGGACAACTCAGTGCTCGTGAAGGGAGCCACCCGCCCGTGACCTACGTGATCGCCCTGCCGTGCGTCGATGTCAAGGACCGCGCCTGCATCGACGAATGCCCCGTCGACTGCATCTACGAGGGTGAACGGTCGCTCTACATCCACCCCGACGAATGCGTCGACTGCGGTGCGTGCGAGCCGGTCTGCCCGGTGGAGGCCATCTACTACGAGGACGACCTTCCCGAGGAGTGGGCGGACTACTACAAGGCCAATGTCGAGTTCTTCGACGAGGTCGGTTCCCCGGGCGGGGCCGCGAAGGTCGGCGTGATCCCCTCGGACCACCCGCTCATCGCCGCCCTGCCGCCCCAAGCCCACGAGTAGTCGCGTGGCACTGCAGCCGCTGCCCGACTACCCCTGGGACCTCATGGTCCCGTATGCGGAGCAGGCCCGTCGGCACCCCGACGGCATCGTCGACCTCTCGATCGGTTCGCCGGTCGATCCGACTCCCGGCCTCATCCGGGATGCGCTCCGGGCGGCCACGGACGCGCACGCGTACCCGACCACGATCGGCACGACCGAACTCCGGCAGGCGATCGTCGACTGGTTCGCGCGCCGTCGTGGCGTCGACGGGCTCACCCTCGACGCCGTCCTCCCGACGATCGGCTCGAAGGAACTCGTCGCGCTGCTCGCCTTTCTCCTCGGCCTGGGCGCCGGCGACACCGTGGTCCACCCCGTGGCCGCCTACCCGAGCTACGCGGTCGGCGCGGCGATCGCCGGAGCCGAGGCGTTCGCGTCCGACGACCCCGCCGAATGGCCGGAGAGCACCCGGCTGGTCTGGCTGAATTCCCCCGGCAACCCCGACGGTCGTGTCCTGTCGGTCGACGAGCTGCGGGCAGCCCGAGCCAGAGCCCGCGAACTGGGCGCCGTCCTCGTGGGCGACGAATGCTACGCGGAACTCGGCTGGGAGGGGGAGTGGTCCGACACGCCGACCCCGTCCGTGCTCGATCCGCGCGTGACCGACGGCGACACCGAGGGCGTCCTCGCGATCTACTCCCTGAGCAAGCAGTCCAACCTCGCCGGCTACCGTGCCGCGTTCCTCGCGGGCGACGAGCGCCTGGTGCGTCGGCTGGTCACCGTCCGGAAGCACGCGGGTCTCATGCTGCCGGCCCCGCTGCAGGCCGCCATGGTCGCGGCGCTCGGCGACGACGCCCACGTCGCGGAGCAGAAGGCCCGGTACCGTGCCCGACGTGAGGTGCTGCTCCCGGCCGTCCGCGAGGCCGGGTTCCGGGTCGACCGCAGCGAGGCGGGACTGTACCTGTGGATCACCGAGGGCCAGGACGCCTGGGTGAGTATCGACCGCTTGGCGTCGATCGGTGTCCTTGCTGGCCCGGGGGTGTTCTACGGCGAGGCCGGGCCGCAGCACGTGCGGCTCTCCCTGACCGCCACCGACGAGCGCATCGCGGCCGCCGCGGCCAGACTTCGAGGCCTCCGCCCGATTTCGGGGTGAACTCCAAGGAAGTCGCCGGATCACTGTGGGAAACAACAGTTGGGTCCGAAGCCGATTAGGCTGTATGTGACACGCCGTCGTATCGGAGGGCGATGTCGAGTCCCTATCGCACGAAGATATGAGGAGGCGCCGTGGGCGACGTCGAGAAACAGGCTTCCACCGAGACGCATCAGGTCACCCTGAACTACCCCGGCGGAACGGCCGAATTCCCGATCCACCAGTCAGCCCAGGGCGCGTCGAGTATCGACATCTCCTCGCTCACGCGGCAGACCGGCCTGACCACGCTCGACTACGGGTTCGTCAACACCGCGGCGACCAAGTCGGCGATCACGTACATCGACGGCGACCAGGGCATCCTGCGCTACCGCGGCTACCCGATCGAGCAGCTCGCCAAGCAGTCGACCTTCCTCGAGGTCGCCTGGCTGCTCATCCACGGGGAACTCCCGACGGCCGATGAACTCGGCGGATTCGACGAGAAGATCCGACGCCACACGCTCCTCCACGAGGACCTCAAGCGGTTCTTCTCCGCGCTCCCGCACACGGCCCACCCGATGGCCGTCCTGTCGAGCGCCCTGCAGGCCATGTCGACCTACTACGAGTCGGACGCCAATCCGCACGATCCCGACCACGTCGAGCTCACGACCGTCCGCATGCTCGCGAAGCTGCCGGTGATCGCGGCCTACGCGCACAAGAAGTCGGTCGGGCAGGCGTTCCTCTACCCCGACAACTCGCTGAGCTTCGTCGACAACTTCCTCAAGCTGAACTTCGGCAACCTCGCCGAGCCCTACGAGATCGATCCCGTCCTGTCGAAGGCGCTCGATCTCCTGCTCATCCTGCACGAGGACCACGAGCAGAACGCCTCGACCTCCACGGTCCGCCTCGTCGGCTCGACCGGAGCGAACCTCTACGCCTCGGTGTCCGCCGGTATCAACGCCCTGTCGGGTCCGCTGCACGGTGGCGCGAACGAGGCTGTCCTGCAGATGCTCGGCCGGATCCAGGAGTCCGGCGAGGGCGTGCAGCGCTTCGTCGACCGCGTGAAGAACAAGGAAGACGGCGTGAAGCTCATGGGCTTCGGGCACCGCGTCTACAAGAACTACGACCCGCGCGCCAAGCTCGTCAAGGAGAGCGCCGGCGAGGTGCTCCGTGCCCTCGGTATCAACGACCCGCTGCTCGACCTCGCTCAGGAGCTCGAGCAGATCGCCCTCGAGGACGACTACTTCAAGGAGCGCAAGCTCTACCCGAACGTCGACTTCTACACCGGTGTCATCTACAAGGCGATGGGCTTCCCGACGCGGATGTTCACGGTGCTCTTCGCCATCGGACGCCTGCCCGGGTGGATCGCCCACTGGCGTGAGATGAACCTCGACCCCCAGACGAAGATCGGTCGCCCGCAGCAGCTGTACACGGGCTCGCCCGAGCGGCCCTTCCCGACGCGCTAGTCCCGGTGGTTCCTGAGCCTGTCGAAGGGCGGTTCCTGAACCTGTCGAAGGGCGGCCCCGCATCCACCTCGGATGCGGGGCCGTTCTGTGTTCGGGGACGCCGGGTCAGGCGTGCAGTGCCGCGTTCAGCTCGACGCCCGAGCCCGAGCGGGGGAGCACCTCGACGGCCCCGGTGAGCGAGTTCCGACGGAACAGGAGGTTGGGGACACCCGACAGCTCGACCGCCTTGACCGTGCGCGGCGCGCCCTCGGCCGTGGCCGCAGCACCCGCGAGGACGACCTTGGTGCCCGCGGTCACGTAGAGACCGGCCTCGACCACGGAGTCGTCGCCGATCGAGATGCCGATGCCGGAGTTGGCACCGAGGAGGGCGCGCTGACCGATCGCCACCCGCTGCGTACCACCGCCGGAGAGCGTCCCCATGATCGACGCACCACCGCCGATGTCGCTGCCGTCGCCGACGACGACGCCCTGCGAGATGCGGCCTTCGACCATCGACGCGCCGAAAGTTCCGGCGTTGAAGTTGACGAAGCCCTCGTGCATGACGGTGGTACCCGGTGCTAGATGGGCGCCGAGCCGGACGCGCGAGGCGTCGGCGATCCGAACCTTGTCGGGCGTCACGTAGTCGAGGAGTCTCGGGAACTTGTCGATGCCGGTCGCGTGGATGCCGGCGCGGAGGAGTGACGGTCGGAGACGGTCGAAGTCCGCGGGGTGCACGGGGCCGGCGTTGGTCCAGACGACGATCGGGAGGTGCGCGAAGACACCGTCGAGCGAGATCGTGTTCGGCTGGACGAGCAGGTGGCTGAGCAGGTGTAGCCGCAGGTAGGCGTCCGGGGTGCTCTGCGGAGCGGCCTGCAGCTCGATCTCGACGGTGACGATGTCGATGCGGACGGCCCGGCGCTCGTCGTCGGTCGCGAGGGCCTCGAGGTCTGCGGGGGCGATCCAGCGGTCGCGGCCCTCGGGGATCCGTCCGAGCGAGGGCTCGGGGAACCAGGTGTCGAGCACGGTGCCGTCGGCGGCGATGGTCGCGAGGCCGGAGCCCCAGGCGTGAGTCGGAACGGGGGTGTCGGCAGGCGCAGCGGTCATGGCTCCAGGGTACCGGCCAACACTCAGGCCGACGGCCAATACACTGGTGCCATGCCAGCCGAAGTCCCCGTACTCGACCTGTCCGTCTCCTCGGTGGAACTCACCCAGCAGCTGTGCGACATCGCCTCCGTCTCGGGGGACGAGGCCCGCATCGCCGACGCGATCGAGGCGTCGCTCGAGGATCTCGAGCACCTGACGATCGTGCGCGACGGCGACACGGTCGTCGCTTCCACCTCGCTCGGACGTGCCCAGCGGGTCATCATCGCCGGACACATCGACACCGTCCCGATCAACGGCAACGTCCCGACCCGGTTCGAGGAGCGCGACGGCGAGGCGGTGCTCTGGGGTCGGGGGACGGTCGACATGAAGGGCGGCGTCGCGGTCCAGCTGAAGCTCGCGGCTGAGCTCACCGATCCCGTCGTCGACATCACCTGGATGTGGTACGACAACGAGGAGGTCGCATCCGACCTCAACGGCCTCGGTCGTCTCGCGCGGAACCGTCCCGACCTGTTCGTCGGCGACTTCGCGATCCTCGGCGAGCCGAGCAACGCCGGCGTCGAGGGCGGCTGCAACGGAACGCTCCGCGTCCACGTGAGTGCCCACGGCAAGCGGTCGCACGCGGCCAGGAGCTGGGTCGGCGTCAACGCCATCCACGCGATCTCCCCGGTCCTCGCGACACTCGCCTCGTACACGCCACGGGAGGTCGAGGTCGACGGGCTCGTCTATCGCGAGGGCGTCAACGCGGTCGGGATTACCGGCGGCGTCGCCGGGAACGTGATCCCCGACCTCGTCACCGTCGAGGTGAACTACCGCTTCGCTCCGAGCCGGACGGGTGCCGAGGCGCTCGCCCACCTCGAGGAGCTCTTCTCGGGCTTCGAGGTCGTGCAGACGGACGTCGCGGAGGGCGCTCGTCCCGGGCTCGACGCGCCGATCGCGCAGGACTTCCTGGCCGCGGTCGGCGGCACACCCGCCCCGAAGTACGGCTGGACGGACGTCGCACGCTTCTCCGCACTCGGCGTCCCCGCCGTCAACTACGGACCGGGTGACCCGCTCCTCGCCCATGCCGACGACGAGCGCGTCCCGCTCGCGCACATCGAGGACTGCGAGCGCGGGCTCCGCGCCTGGCTGACCGGGCCCGATGGTCGCTGACACGGCCCACTCGACCGAGGTCGAGGAGCGGCCGTCGATGCTCCGGCGCTGGGCCCGCCTGCCCTGGTGGGGGCGGATCGTCATCGTGTACGTGTTGTCCCGCCTGGTGACGACCGTGATGTTCGCGGTCGCGAGTCTGCTGCAGGCGCCGGACTCCCGGTTCGGCGCGTTCCCCTCGCTGGGGACGCTCGCCGCCGGCTGGGACGGACAGTGGTACTGGTGGATCGCGACGTACGGCTACCCGACCCAGCTGCCGCTCGACGACGCCGGCCGGGTCGCGGAGAACGCGTGGGCGTTCATGCCGGTGTATCCAGGGGTCGTCAAGGCGCTCTCGGTCGTCACCTTCCTGCCGTGGCCGGTCATGGCCGTGATCGTCTCGCTGTGCTGTGGCTTGGGGGCGGCCCTGCTGTTCCACCGGCTCCTGCGCATCCGCCTCGGCGATGAACGGGCGATGTTCGCCGTCGTGCTGTTCTGCATCGCCCCGCTCAGCGCCCTGTTCCAGGTCGCCTACGCCGAATCGATGTTCCTGCTGCTGCTGACGCTCGCGCTGCTCCTGCTCGTGACGCGCCGGTACGGCTGGCTCCTCGCGGTCATCCCGGTCATGGCGTTCACCCGCCCCGGAGTCCTGGCCTTCTCGCTCCTGCTGGGCCTCCATCTCATCGTGCGGATCGTCACGCGACACCGCGACCCGCTCGCGCGCCGGGAGGTCGTCCTCATCCTCGCGGGCGGGGCACTCGCCGCCGTCGCCGGATTCGCGTGGATGGTCATCGCCGGCCTCGTCACCGGGACGCCGGAGGCCTACCTCGAGACGGAGCTGGCGTGGCGGGCCGCCTTCATCGGGGAGCAACCCCTCGTCCCGTTCTCCGCCTGGATCCAAGGCGGCCAGTTCTGGTTCGGGGATGGCCCGGGCATCGCCGTCGTCGTAGCGGTCTTCGTCGGCTCCGTCGTGCTCCTGTTCCTCCCGCCGGTGCGTCGGCTCGGAGCCGACCTCCGGTTGTGGGTGGGGTCGTACCTCCTCTACCTCTTCGCGGTGTTCTTCCCGCAGACGAGTGTCTTCCGGCTGCTCGTCCCGGTCTTCCCGCTCCTCGGTGCGGTCGCCGTCCCACGGAACCGCTGGTACCGCGGCGGCGTCGTCATCGTCTCGCTGGCGCTGCAGTGGTGTTGGATCTTCGTCATGTACGGCCTCGCGAACGCGTATTGGACCATTCCCTGAGCGCGGATCGGGCGTCATCCTGCGCCTCGCCGCGCTCAGGATTATCACGAGCCCCCGTGATACGAGATAATAGGGGTCAGTCGAACAACGAGAGGGGACTCGCATGGCCGCAATGAAGCCACGCACCGGAGACGGGCCAATGGAGGCCGTGAAGGAGGGTCGGCTCATCATCGTGCGAGTGCCTCTTGAAGGGGGAGGGCGTCTCGTCGTGTCGGTCAACGACGCAGAGGCTCAAGAACTGCATGATGCACTCGCGGGTGTGGTGAGCGCGGGCTGATCCCCGTCACCGACGCCGCATGAGTCGAGAACCGGCCGTCATCACTGCTCTCAGAGTCAGGATGGCGGCCGGTTCGTCGTCGTGCGGAGGAGGGCTCAGAGGTTCGGTTTGGTGATCTGCAGGAGGCCGTCGCCGGCGGGGGACAGGGCGCTGACAACCGCGTCGGACGCGGAGATCTCCTGGACGAGCGAACGGAAGAGTCCTGTGGTCTCGTCCCGCTGAGCCGGATCGGCCACGCGACCTCGCCAGAGCGCATGCGGGACGAGCACGGTGCCGCCGGGACGCACCAGTCGGAGTCCGTGCTCGACGTACTCGATGACCGATCCTGGGTCGCCGTCGACGAGGACGAGGTCGTAGGAGTTCTCGTTCATCCGCGGCAGGACGTCGAGCGCGCTGCCGGTGATGAGGCGGATGCGGTTGGTCGTGATGCCGGCCTCCGTGAACGCCGCGCGTGCTTGCTGCTGGTGCACGATCTCGGTGTCGATGGACGTCAGCACCGCGCTCGTGGCACCGCGGAGCAGCCAGAGCCCGGAGACGCCGGTGCCGGTCCCCACCTCGACGATGGACTCCGCGCGGGTGGCCGCGGCCACCACCGCGATCTGCGCGCCGATCGCCGGGGAGATCGGTTCGACACCCAGTTCGTGCGCGTGAGCGCGGGCCGTGAGCATCGCCGCGCTCTCGACGACCACGTCGCCCGCGTACTTCCAGTTGAGATTGTGTTCTGACACCTTGCCTCCGGATCCCAGCGTATGGCCTGGAACTGCTCCGACAGCTGAGGCTCGCGCGGTAGTCTGATGTCGTGTTCGGTCTGACCTTCGACAAACTCCTCATCATCGGGGTCATCGCCGTGTTCCTGCTGGGTCCGGAACGGCTGCCGTACTACGCCTCGCAACTGGCGCGACTCGTCCGCACCCTCCGCGACCTCGCCTCCGGCGCCAAGGACCGGATGCGCGAGGAGATGGGGCCGGAGTTCGACGAGGTCGACTGGAAGAAGCTCGACCCACGTCAGTACGATCCGAGACGCATCATCCGCGAGGCGCTCCTCGACGACGAGCCCCCGGTGACGCCGACGGTCGCGACGACCGCTCCGCTCGACGCGGCTCCCGCAGCCGCCGCTGCAGCCGTTCCGTCGCTCGAGAAGCCGAAGTCGATCCAGGCGGCGACCGATGAGCGCCTGCGCAGGCTGGCCGCCGGAGAGACCGCCGCGCCGCCGTTCGACCTCGAAGCCACCTGAGTCCGCTTCGGTCGCACGCGTCCGACCCGGACGGCTCAGTTCGTGCTGACGCCGAGACGACGACCGGCGAGGCCACGCGGTCTCGCAGCGAGCTGTCCGGCCAGCCGGAGGATCTCGGCGGCCGCGGGATCCGTCGGATCCGAGAGCACGATCGGCAGCCCGGCGTCTCCACCTTCCCGAAGCGGGACGCTGAGCGGGACCGAGGCGAGGAGCGGTACCGGTGCGTCCTGGCCGATCGACAACCGCGCTGCGAGCGCCTCGCCACCTCCGGAGCCGAACAGCTGCAGGACGCTGCCGTCGGGCTGGGGGAGACCCGCCATGTTCTCGATGACGCCGTGGACGCGCTGCCCGGTCTGGCGAGCCACCACGCCGCTGCGCTCGGCCACCTCGGCGGCGGCCGGCTGCGGTGTCGTGACGACGAGCACCTCGGCGTGGGGGAGCAGCTGGCCGATGGAGATGGCGACGTCCCCGGTGCCGGGCGGGAGGTCGAGGAGCAGGACGTCGAGGTCGCCGAAGAACACGTCGGTCAGGAACTGCTGGATGGTGCGGTGGAGCATCGGTCCGCGCCAGGCGACGGCGACGGCGGTGGTGCCGTCCGTCGGTGCGTCGATGAACATGCCGATCGAGACGACCTTCACGCCGTGGGCGACCGGTGGCAGGATCATGTCGCCGACCTGCGTCGGTTTGACGGCCACGCCGTCCTCGACCAGGCCGAGGAGCCCCGGGATGGAGAACCCGTGGACGTCCGCGTCGACCAGGCCGACCCGCAGACCACTGGCGGCGAGTGCGACGGCCAGGTTCGCGGTCACCGTCGACTTCCCGACACCGCCTTTGCCGCTCGTGACGGCGTACACGCGGGTCAGTGAGTCCGGGCCGAACGGGATGCCGCGGGCGCTGCGGCCGCCTCGCAGGCGCTCCGTGAGCGCTTGACGCTCCGCGGTCGACATCACCTGGACGTCGACCGCGACGCTCGTGACCCCGGGGGTCGCCGCGGTGGCCTCACGCACGTCGCGCTCGATGCTCGCCGCTGCCGGGCAGCCGACGATCGTGAGCTTGATCGTGACGTCGGCCGCACCGTCATCGTCCACCGTGATCGGGCCGAGCATGTCGAGTTCGGTGATCGGTTTGCGGATCTCGGGGTCGATGACGCGGGCGAGAGCAGTCCTGATCCGCTCGGCGAGGCCGGTGTCAGCCGCGCCGACGTCAGCCACGCCGACGCTCGGGCCCGTCGTGTTCGGGCTGGTCGGTGCGATCCCGATCGAGTTCCTCGAGCAGGGAGCGCAGTTCGGCGCGGATGAAGTCCTTCGACGCCATGTCCTTGAGGGCCAGGCGCAGCGCGACGACCTCACGGGCGAGGTACTCGGTGTCGGCGAGGTTCCTCTCGGACCGCTGCCGGTCCTGCTCGATCTGCACGCGGTCGCGGTCGTCCTGGCGGTTCTGGGCGAGCAGGATGAGCGGCGCCGCGTAGGAGGCCTGGAGGGAGAGCACGAGCGTCAGGGCGACGAAACCGATGTCGACGGAGTCGAACCGGAGGGCGAGCGGTCCGTAGGTGTTCCAGCCGATCCAGAGGATGACGAAGAGCGTGAGGCCGAGCAGGAACCACGGGGTGCCCATCGCCCGCGCGATCCACTCCGTGAAGCGGCCGAAGCGGTCGCGCGAGGCCGGCGCGCGGCGGATGGACCGCACGGAACTGCGAAGTCCCTTCGGAGCGTCGAGCCTGATCTCATTGCGGGGAGCTCGTGCCACGACCTGCCCTCCTTCCGTTCGATCCGAGCCGCTGTTCCGACGGCGGGAGTTCGTCGTTCTCGTCGATGCTGCGCCAGTCGTCGGGGAGCAGGTAGTCGAGCACGTCGTCGATCGTCACGACCCCGAGCAGGCGGTGCTGTTCGTCGACGACGGGCACCTGGACGAGGTTGTAGCTGGCGAGGATCCGCGAGACCTCGGCGGCGGAGGTACGGACGCCCACCGGGTCGAGGCTCTGATCGAGCAGCGTGCCGAGGCGCTCGTGCGGCGGGTAACGGAGCATCCGCTGGAAGTGCACCATCCCGAGGAAGCGTCCGGTGGGCGACTCGTACGGCGGCAGGGTGATGCACACGCCTGCGGCCAGCGCGGGAGCCAGCTCGGAGCGGCGGATCGACGCGAGGGCCTCCGCGACGGTGGCGTCGGCGGAGAGGATGATCGGCTCGGTCGTCATGAGACCACCCGCGGTCTCCGGGTCGAACCGGAGCAGCATGCGGACGTCCTCCGCCTCCTCCGGTTCCATGAGCTCGAGGAGGTGCTCTCCGCGATCCTCGGGGAGCTGGGCGATGAGGTCGGCGGCGTCGTCGGGCTGCATCTGGTCGAGGACGTCAGCCGCGCGGTCGTCGTCGAGCTGGCCGAGGATCTGCACCTGGTCGGTCTCGGGCATCTCCTCGAGCACGTCCGCGAGTCGGTCGTCGGACAGCTCCTCAGCAACCTCGATCATCCGGTCGCGCGGGAGGTCGAGGAGCGTGTTCGCGAGGTCGGCCGGTTTCAGGTCGGCGTAGGTCGCGATGAGCTGCTCGGCGGACTGCGCCTCGCCGAGTTCCTGCTCCTCGCGCAGCTCGTTCCAGGTGGCGAAGGTCGTCGGGCCCTTCACGAAGGGGGAGGCGGTGGTCTTCGGGCGGCGGACGAACAGCTGCGACACCTGCCACTCGCCGGGCCCCTGCTCCTCGATGGCGACATCCTCGATCGTCGCCTCCTCGCCGGTGGTCCGGAAGACGACACGTCGGCCGAAGAGTTCGGCGATCACGCGTACCTCGCCACCGCGCTGCTCGAACCGGCGGACGTTGATGAGTCCCGTGGTGATGATCTGCCCGGCACCGATGCTCGTCACGCGGCCGATCGAGACGAACACGCGGCGCTTGCCGGGGATCTCGACGATGAGGCCGACGACCCGCGGTGGTTTGCCGGTGCGGTAGACGACGAGCACGTCCCTGACCTTGCCGACACGATCGCCCGCGGGGTCGAAGACGGTGCACCCGGCGAGCCTGGCGACGAACACTCTGGTTGCACTCACGACTACTAACCTACCCGCCGGTGGTCGGCCTGGAGTGCCCGCTCCGGGCGGGGTGAGAGGATGGAGGTATGAGTGATCCGCGACAGTTCGGCCGGAAGGGCGCCCCGGCGCTCGGCGTCATCCCGCGAGGCGAGACGGTGGCCAGCTACGAGAGCTACGAGTCCGCGCAGGCCGCGATCTCGTCGCTCGCCCACACCGATTTCCCGGTCAAGGAGATCTCGATCGTCGGCAGCGATCTCAAGAGCGTCGAACGCGTCACCGGTCGCCTCAGCTACGGCCGTGCTGCGGGAGCCGGTGCGGTCAGCGGTGCCTGGCTCGGACTGTTCCTCGGGCTCGTCCTCGTCATCTTCAACCCCGAGACGAACCTCATGCTGCTCGGTGCCGCAGTGCTCATGGGTGCCGCGTTCGGCATGCTGTTCGGCATCGTGTCGTACTCGGTGACCCGCAAGCGGCAGGAGTACACCTCGGCCACGCTCGTCGTCGCGACGCGCTACGACCTCATCGTCGGCGGTGAGCTCGCGAACCGTGCACGCAACCTCCTGGAGCGCGGCCCGGAGACCGACGCGGGTTGATCCAGCCGCGCCAGGCTCCGAGCCGTCGCCCGACGGACGGGCTCAGCGCGCGAGCCAGGCCTCGACCTCGTCCGCGGTGCGCGGGATGCCGGCGGAGAGGTTCTCCGCGCCGTCCTCGGTGACGAGGATGTCGTCTTCGATCCGGACGCCGATGCCGCGGTACTCCTCGGGGACCGTGAGGTCGTCGACCTGGAAGTAGAGGCCGGGCTCGATGGTGAAGACCATGCCTGGCTCGATCACGGCGTCGGCGTACATCTCGCGACGTGCCTGGGCGCAGTCGTGCACGTCGGTGCCGAGGTGGTGGCTCGTCCCGTGCACCATGTACCGCCGGTGCTGCTCGTTCTCCTTCAGGAGGGCTTCCTCAGCGGTGACGGGGAGCAGGCCCCACTCGGCGGTCTTGCGTGCGATGACCGCCATCGCGGCCGCGTGCACCTCGCGGAACCGGATGCCGGGGCGGACGATGGCGAAGGCCTCGTCGGCCGCCTCGCGGACGGCCTCGTAGACCCGGCGCTGGACCTCGGTGAACGTGCCGGACACCGGGAGCGTGCGGGTGATGTCGGCGGTGTAGTAGCTGTCGAGCTCGACGCCGGCGTCGATGAGGATGAGGTCGCCCGGGACGACCCGTCCGTCGTTGCGTGTCCAGTGGAGGATGCAGGCGTGCGGTCCTGCGGCGGCGATGGTCTCGTAACCGACGCCGTTCCCATCGGCGCGAGCCCGCCCGGCGAAGACGCCCTCGACGATGCGCTCGCCGCGCTCGTGAGCGAGGATCTTCGGGAGTTCGGCGATGACGTCGTCGAAGCCGCGCGCGGTCGCGTCGACGGCGAGACGCATCTGCGCGATCTCGTAGGCGTCCTTCACGAGGCGCATCTCCGACACGGCGCGCGTCAGCTCGTCGTCGACGTCGACCGTGAGATCGGCGGCGTCGGCCGTGAACGCCGAGAGGTCGGCGGTCGTGACCGCGAGGTCGGCTGCCACCTGGGCGAGCGACGGACGTGCACCGATCCAGAACTCGCCGATCGCGGCGTTCGTGTAGAACTCGTCGGTGTCGCGGCCCGCTCGCTCTCGGAAGTACAGGGTCGCGGTGTGGCCGGACCCCTCGGGATCGAGCACGAGGACGCTGTCTGGTTCGGTGTCGGCCGCCCAGCCGGTGTAGTACGAGAAGGCGGAGTGCGCCCGGTACAGGTAGTCGGTGTCGTTCGACCGCTGCTTCATCCCGCCCGCGGGGAGGACGAGACGCTGACCGGGGAACTGAGCGGACAGGCGTTCACGACGAGCCGCTGCCAGGCCGGCGGTCTCCCGCGGCTCCGGCAGGACCTCGGGGCGGTCCGCCCACCCGGTGCCGATGAAGGCACGGAAGCCCTCGGACCAGGCGGCCGCCCGGTTGGAGGTCGCCTCGGTCTGGACGGTGTTCGAACTGGATGTGTCTGCGGAAGTCGCCATGCCTCCATTGTCGCACTGCGGTGGCGACAGGTGCCCGTCGCTCAGCCCGCCGTGCGGGGGAGCAGCGTCGCGACCACGGGCCGGTGATCGCTGCCGGTGCCGTCGACGTCGGTGAGGACGCGAGCCGACACGGTGACCCATCCCGGTGACGCCATGACATGGTCGATCGGCGCGCCGAGGACCGCCGGGAGCTCGGTCGGCCAGGTACCGAGCCCGGCTGCCGCGTCGGCCGCGGCGGCGTCGTGGCATGCGCCCAGGTCGCCGACGCCGCGCAATCCGGCGAGGTGGTCGAGCGTCGCGTTGAAGTCACCGGCCATGATCATGTCCGCGTCGTCGGTGCAGCGGTCGGCGAGATCGGCGAGTTCCGAACGCCAGTCGTCGAGCCGACTCGGTAGTGGGGCCGTGGTGTGGACGGCGACGAGGGTCGGTCCGCGACCGAGGACCGGATCGGCGATGAGGGTCTCTGAGCGTTCGATGGCGGTCGGCCCGGTCGCCGTCGGTGCACGGACCGCGTACTCGCCGAGTCCGGTGCTGATGAGGAGGCTCGTCCCTCCTGCGTCGGCGGCGGTCGAATGCGCCACCATCGGCCGTCCGGCGGCGGTCATCGTGGCGGCGACGACCGCCGCGGTGTCGGACGAGGTCTCCGGGAGGGCGACGACGTCGGCGCCCTCACGCACCGCGATCGCCGCGATCGTCCCGGGGTCGACGGCGTCGCCGAGGGTGTTCCAGGCGAGGACCGTGACCTGATCCGCGAGATCGGTCGCCTCACCGGCGACCATCTGATCGTCGACCCCGCGGTTGGCGGTGACGACGGCGCCGGTGACCGAGACCGCGGCGAGGACGACCGCCAGGATGGCGGGGAGCACGCGGCGGGATCCCCGGACCAGGATCGTCGTCACGAGGCAGAGGAGGGCGCCGCCGGCGGCGGCGATCGCCACGACGAGGCGGAACGCGCTCAGTTGGACGACGACCTGGGCCTGTTCGAGACCGAACAGGCCGGGGAGGACGGCCACGACCAGCAGGGCCGTGGTCGCGATCGCGAGCACGGCCGCGATGACGCCACCGACGGTCTTCAGCACCCGCGTCAGCGTAGGCGAGCGGTCTGGGAGTCCTCGGGGCGGGACCTGCGACTAGGGTGGAAGCGTGGTGAGCGCTCGAGACATGCACGGCCCCGCCGATCTGCACACGCACTCGAGCGTCTCGGACGGCACGGAGACGCCGACGCAGCTGATGCGCGCTGCCGGTGCCGCAGGGCTCGGCACGATCGCCCTCACCGACCACGACTCCACCGCCGGTTGGGCCGAGGCGGCCGTCGAGTCGCGTCGCCAGGGCATCACCCTGCTCCCCGGAATGGAACTGAGCACCCGCTACGAGTGGCGGAGCGTGCACCTGCTCGCGTACCTCATCGATCCGCTGAACGGCGACCTGCTCCAGGAGACCGCGAAGATCCGGGAGTCCCGGCTCCGGCGGGCCGAAGGCATCGTGGCACGCATCGGTGACGACTACCCGCTGTCCTGGTCGGACGTCCTCGCGCAGACCCGCGAGGGCGCGACAGTCGGCCGGCCCCACATCGCCGACGCCCTCGTCGCCCTCGGGATCGTGGCCGACCGTGGTGAAGCCTTCGACGGCATCCTGCATCCGCGCACCGGGTACTATGCGCCGCACTACGCGCCCGACCCGCTCACGGCGGTCAAGCTCGTCCGCGCCGCCGGTGGTGTCCCGGTGATCGCCCACCCGGTCCCGGCCGGTCGCGACCGGATGCTGCCGGAGCCGTACTTCCGCGAGCTCGCCGATGCGGGTCTGTTCGGGCTCGAGATCGAGCACCGCGAGAACACCGAGGAGGGCAAGGTCGTCGTGCGCCGGATCGCCTCCGAGCTGGGCCTCGTGGCTACCGGCTCGAGCGATTATCACGGCACCGGTAAGCCGAACCGCCTCGGCGAGAACACCACGGACATCGACGTGGTCCGACGCATCGTGGCCGAGGCCACCGGCTCGGCGCCCGTCCTGCCCGACTGACCCGCGGCGCGCCGGGAGCTCCCGTCGGACCTCTTCCGGTCACTGAGCCTGTCGAAGTGCCCACGGGGCGTCCGGCTCCGAGCGCAGCGCTCGCGACATGCGGAACGCCCGCATCCGGAAGGGTGCGGGCGTTCTGCGCGGTGGATCTAGGCCGTCGGTGCCGGGGGTGCGGTGCGGCGCGTCCGGCTCCGACGGCGGGGAGCGCTGTTGCCGTCGCGGTGCTCCGGACCGTGGCCGTCGTGTGTGCCTGCCGCAGGCGCGCTGCGGTCGACGGTGTCGGTCGAGGCGGCGTCGTGCGTCCGCGAGTGGGCGCGGGTGCTCGGCTGGGACTCGAGCCGGGTGCTGGTCGGCTGGGTGCGGTCGCCTCCGCGTCCGCCGCGCTCACCACCGCGACCGCCGCCGGTCCGCGAACCGTCGCGTCCGCCGCCGGTCCGGGAACCGTCGCGTCCGCCTGCGCTCCGCGAACCCTCGCGTCGCGGAGCGGGCTCGACGGCCTTGGCGGGCTTCAGTCGGCCCTTCGTGCCTTCGGCGATCCCGAGGTCGGTGAACAGGTGCGGGCTCGAGGAGTAGGTCTCCGTCGGCTCCGGCTGGCCGAACTCGAGGGCGCGGTTGATGAGCGCCCACTTGTGGAGGTCGTCCCAGTCGACGAACGTGACGGCGATACCCGTCTTCCCGGCACGACCGGTACGGCCGACGCGGTGGAGGTACGTCTTCTCGTCCTCGGGGATCGTGTGGTTGATGACGTGGGTGACGTCGTCGACGTCGATGCCACGGGCGGCGACGTCGGTGGCGATCAGGACGTCGCGTTTGCCGGCCTTGAACGACGCCATCGCCCGCTCGCGCTGCTCCTGGTTCAGGTCGCCGTGCACCGCCGCGGCGTTGAACCCGCGGTCGGTCAGTTCCTCGACGAGCTTCGCGGCGGCACGCTTGGTCCGCGTGAAGATCACGGTCTTGCCGCGACCCTCGGCCTGCAGGATGCGCGAGATCACCTCGTCCTTGTCGAGCGAGTGCGCGCGGTAGATGAGGTGCTTGATGTTGGCCTGCGTGAGCCCCTCGTCGGGGTCGCTCGCCCGGATGTGGATCGGCTTGCTCATGAAGCGGCGGGCCAGGGCCACGATCGGACCGGGCATGGTCGCCGAGAACAGCATCGTGTGACGCGCGGCGGGGGTCTTGGAGAAGAGCTTCTCGATGTCGGCGAGGAAGCCGAGGTCGAGCATCTTGTCGGCCTCGTCGAGCACCATCTCGGTGATGCCCGAGAGGTCGAGGAGACGCTGGTTGTTGAGGTCGATGAGACGGCCGGGCGTGCCGACGACGATCTGGGCGCCGGCCTTCAGCTGCTCGATCTGCCCCTCGTAGGCCTTGCCGCCGTAGATGGAGACGAGCGTCGTGGACCGGTTCGAGATGAGGATCTCGATGTCCTCGGACACCTGGACGGCGAGCTCACGGGTCGGGACGACGACGAGGGTCTTGACGCCGGGAGCCGGGTCGAGGCCGAGGCGCTGGACGATCGGGATGCCGAACCCGAAGGTCTTGCCCGTGCCCGTCTTGGCCTGGCCGATGATGTCCTGGCCGGCGAGCCCGAGGGGGATCGTCTGCTCCTGGATGGGGAATGGTTCGATGATGCCCTTGGACGTGAGGGCGTCGACGATGTCCTGGTCGACACCGAGATCAGAGAAAGTCACGGAGATACCTGTCAGTGCAGTCATGGTCTACACCTTCGATTGCACACAGGTGTAGGGCCCCGATCCGACGCCGGGGCACGGCTATTCTACCCGGGACGTCCCGAGAGGCCGCTGGGCGCGCGGAACACGGCGATCGGCGTGCTGCGGATAGGGTGGTCGCATGGCTCGTTGGTTTGCACGACGTCGGCGTCCCGGCACGCAGACGCCTCGTCTGCGCTCGCGGGAGGACGCCGTCCAGGCGACCCGCGTCGACCTCCACGAGCTCGCGCCCAGCACCGCGGACTACCTCGGTCAGGTGGCGCAACTGCAGCTCGGGTTCTTCATGACGCTGTCGTTCGCGGTCGAGCACGCTCCGAACGACGCCGATCGGGAGACAGTCGCCGAGGCCGCCGCCACGGCGCTGCGCAAGCACCAGGCGCTGCTCGCGTGGCTCCGGAGGACGAGCGACGACCCGGGCGCCGTGCTCGAACCCTACGCACGCACGCGGGACCAGTTCCAGGCGATCCTGCGAACCGGCACCTGGGACGAACTCCTGCTGGGCGTCCTCGTGGCGCGGGGCTTCCTCGACGAGTTCTTCGCGCAGCTCGCGCGCGGCCTGGACGGAGCGGACGCCCGCGATCTGGCTGCGATCGTCGCCCCCGGTCCCGAGGAGGACCCGCTCGTCGGGATCCTGCACCGGGTGATCGCATCGCACCCGGAGCGCGCTTCGACGCTCGCGATGTGGGGCCGCCGGTTGCTCGGCGACACCATGCTCGTCGCCAGGTCGGCCCTCGTCACCGAGAGCAAGGCGCTGCCGGACGACGCCCGGGTCGAACCGGTCTACACGGAGCTCATCGCGAACCACACCAGACGGATGGACGCGCTCGGGCTCACGGCCTGACCGGTCGTCCACTCCGACACGACGACGCCGCCGCTCCGGCTGGAGCGACGGCGTCGATCGATCGAGCGCCTCGGGTCAGGCGGCGACGCCCTGCTGCAAGCGGGTCAGCATCGCCTCGTCCGACGAGGTGCGGACGCGGACGAGCACGAGGTCGACCACCACACTCACGACGACGGACGCGCCGAAGGCGAGCACCCAGATCCAGCCGCCGTCCCACGCCATGCCGGCCCACGTCGCCGCGACCCAGACGACGGCGGCGACGAGCGTCGCGACCGCCGGGATGAGGGCTGCGCCGTGCTGGTCGCGGCCGGGCAGGAGGTAGCGGACGGCGAGACCGAGGATGGCGCCGCCGAGCACGACGAAGAGGAGTTCCATGGTCAGCCGACGAATCCGATGCGGCGGGACTCCTCGGTTCCGAGCTCGACGTAGCCGATGCCCGCGGTCGGGATGAGGTAGCTGGTGCCCTTGTCGTCCTTGAGTGCGAGCAGCTTGGCGTCCGTCTCGAGCGCGGTCTTGACCGCCTGCTCGATCTCCGACGCGGGCTGCGAGGTCTCGAAGCCGATCTCGCGAGCGCTGTTGAGGATTCCGATGCGAATTTCCACCTTGAGTGCCTTTCGGTTGCGTAGGGCAAGACTACGGGAGTCGTGGTCCTCCGACCGGCGCGGGCCGGCTGCTGTCAGCGAACAGCGGAACGCCGGTCGGCCGTCGCGGTGATGTCGGGAGCCTCCGGTAACGTGCGGACCATGACCGTTCCCGACGCCTCCGACGATCCGACGGGTGCGGTCCGTGACGCGGGCCGCGCGCCCGCCGGCGACCCGGCTGTCGGCACGGGTGTCCGGCTCGACGACTCGCAGGACGCCGTGCTGCGGCTCGCGGACGGCCGGTCCGCCGTCGTACTGGGGGCTCCCGGCACGGGCAAGACCACGACGCTCATCGAAGCGGTGGCGGAACGCGTGCACTCGCGCGGTCTGCGCACGGACGAGGTGCTCGTCGTCGCCTCCTCCCGGTCGTCGGCGCAGGTCCTCCGCGACCGCCTCGAGGCCCGGGTGGCGCGCGCCACACCCGGATCCCTGGCGCGCACGGCCATCTCCCTCGCCCTCGAGGTCATCGCGGGCTCCGGGGCGTTCGCCGGTTCAGGACGACCGCGGTTGCTGACGGGCGGCGAGCAGGATCAGACCATCGCCGAGCGACTCCTCGGCGACGAGCAGGACGCGACCGGCCCGCTGTGGCCCGCCGAGCTCGGTCCCGAGGTCAGGCGCCTGCAGGGGTTCCGCACCGAGCTCCGGAACCTCATGGAACGCAGCGTCGAGCACGACGTCGCGCCGGCCGAGTTGCGCCGGCTCGGTGCGGAGCACGGGCGTCCCGAGTGGGTCGCGTCCGCGGGCTTCATCGAGGGGTTCCTCGCCGACGACTGGCGCGGACACCTCACGCCCGCGGCGGCCCTCGCCCGCGCCGTCCGGCTCCTCGACGACCAGGAACCGGGGACGGGTGTGCTCGGCAGCCTGCGGGTGGTCTTCGTGGACGACGCCCAGGAGGCGACCCACGGCGTCCTGCAGCTGTTCGCCGCGCTCGCCCGACACGGGGTCGCGATCGTCGCGTTCGGCGACCCCGACCTCACGACGGGTGCCTTCCACGGTGCCCGTGCCGACGCCCTCGGGCGGTTCGCCGAGGTGCTCGGCCGCCCGGTGGACACGCTCGTGCTCGAGCAGGTCCACCGCGGGACACCGGACATCCGGGCGACGGTCCGCGGCGTCGCCGAGCGCATCGGCACGGCCGGCGCCGGACTCCACCGCACAGCAGCATCACCGGTCGACGACGCGGGGGCCCCTGAGCATTCCGTCGTCACGGTGGCGGCCGGTTCCCCGGCCGAGCAGATCGCGGTCGTCGCACGCTTCCTCCGCGAGCGCCACGTCCTCGACGGCGTCGCGTGGGCCGACATGGCGGTGGTCGTCCGCAGCGGCGGGCTGATCCCGGCGATCGAACGGGGCCTGTCCTCCCTCGAGGTGCCCACCCGGGCGAGCACGGGCGGAGCACCGCTGCGCGACCACCCGTTCGTCAGGTCGGTCCTCCTCGCCATGTCGGTGGCGCTCGGACGGACGCCGCTCGACGCCGATGTCGTGACCGAACTCCTCCACAGTGCGCTCGGCGGACTGGACTCGATCGGGGTCAGACGACTCCGGGCCGCGCTCCGCCACGCCGATCTCGCTGAGGGCCTCGACCGCAGTGCGGACCGCCTGCTGGAGGAGGCGTTCGCCGTCCCCGGTGCACTCATCGGCCTCGAGACGCCCTCCGCCGCCCGCGCCCGCTCACTCGCCGACAGCCTCGCCGAGGCGAGCGCGCAGGCCGCGGCGGGCGCGTCGGCCGAGGAACTCGTCTACGGCCTCTGGTCGCGGAGCAGGCTCGAGCGGTCTTGGGTCTCACTGTCGAAGGGCAGCGGTCAGGCCGCCGAGGAGGCGAACCGCGACCTCGACGCGATCACCCAGCTGGCCGATGCGGCACGGACCTTCGTCGAGGCGGAGCCCGACACCCCGGCCTCCGTCTTCCTCGACCGCCTGCTCGAACAGACGGTCGGCGACGACTCCCTCGCGCCGACGGGCCTCAGGGAGGCGGTCACGATCGCGACGCCCGCCGCCCTGGTCGGGACCGCGTTCGACACGGTCGTCGTCGCCGGCATGCAGGACGGCGTGTGGCCCAACCTGCGGGTCCGCGACTCACTGCTCGGCGCCTCGGAGCTCGTGGAGCTGCTGGAGGGCACGGCCACGGCGACGGCGGACGCACGACGCGCGGTCCTCCACGACGAGCTCCGACTCTTCGCCCAGGCGACCTCCCGTGCGCACCGGTCGCTCATGGTGGTCGCGGTCGTCGACGACGACCACCAGGCGAGCCCGTTCCTCACGCTGCTCCCGGAACCCGATCCGCACCGGGCATCCCTGTCGCCCCTGTCGCTCCGCGGCCTCGTCGGCACCCTGCGTCGCTCGCTCACCCGCCGGATCCGCCCCGCGGACCCTGCCGAGCGTGCCGCGTCCGCCTCGGCCCTGGCCATCCTCGCGACAGCGGGAGTCCCCGGCGCCCCGACCGAGGAGTGGTACGGCGTGGCCGCACCGAGCTCGACGGCACCGCTGCACGACCCCGCCGTCGAGGAGCTGCCGGTCTCCCCGTCCCGCATGGAGGCCTTCGAGGAATGCCCGCTGCACTGGGCGATCGCCCGACTGGGCGGCGGTGCCTCCGGGTTCGCCTCCGGTCTCGGCACGATCGTGCACGCCGCGCTCGAGCACGCGGAGTCCTCCGACGAGGCCGCGCTCTGGGCAGCGGTGGAGGACCGCTGGGACGAACTCCACTTCGAAGCGGACTGGGAGGGCGCGGCGACGAAACGGCGTGCGGCGGAACTCGTCCACCGGCTGTCGGCGTACCTCCACGACGCGGAGCGGGCGGGCGTGACCTCGATCGGCAACGAGAGCCGGTTCAGCCTCCGCATCCCCATCGGTGAGCTGGGCGGCGCGGCCGTGCTCGGCGGCTCGATCGACCGCGTCGAGCTCGTGCCCGACACCGACGGGACACGACGCGTCGTGATCGCCGACCTCAAGACCGGCGGCTCGGCGCCCAGACAGGACCGGGAGGTCGCCGACATGGCGCAGCTCGGCGCCTACCAGCTCGCGCTGGCGTCCGGCGCGATCACCGGTACGGAGGGGCTGCTGAGCGGTGGCGCGAAGCTCATCGTCGTGTCGGCCGGCACGAAGCGCAAGGAGTACTACGACCCGGCCCAGCCCGCCTTCGACGACGAAGCCCTCGAGCGCTTCCGCGAGCGTGTCCTGGCGGACGCGGTCGGCATGGCGGGAGCGGTGTTCGAGGCCCGTGTCGGGACCCACTGTCATGACCCGTTCGCGTTCGGCGAGTGCGCCATCCACGTCGTCCCGGCGGTGAGCTCATGAGCACAGAGGAGACCTACTCGGCCGAGATGCTCGCCGGCCTGCTCGGCCTCCCACAACCGACGACGCAGCAGGTCGAGGTCATCGAGGCACCCATGGCCCCGGTCCTCGTCGTCGCCGGTGCCGGCAGCGGGAAGACCGAGACCATGGCCTCACGCGTCGTGTGGCTGCTCGCCAACCGGCACGTGAGCGTCGACGGGATCCTGGGGCTCACCTTCACGAGGAAGGCCGCGGGTGAGCTGGCGGCACGGATCGGCAAGCGGATCGCCGCCCTCCAGGACATCGGGATCCTGGATCCCGCGGCAGACACCCTCTTCGACCGTCCCGAGGTGTCCACCTACAACGCCTATGCGAACGCCCTGTTCCGCGACAACGCCCTCCTGGTGGGCCGTGAGCCCGAGTCGGTCCTGTTGTCCGAGGCGTCCGCCTGGCGACTCGCGCGACGCGTCGTGGTCCGGCACGGAGACGAACGGCTCGCCACCCTCGGCAAGTCCGTCGACCAGGTCGCCGAGCTCGTCCTCTCGCTGAGCCATGAGCTCGCCGAGATCGACGGCACCACCGAGGAGCTGCTCGGCTTCGTGGAACGGTTCGTCGACATCGGCGAGCTCCCCGACGGCGGTCGCGGGGCGTACGCGCAGATCGACCAGGCCGTCGAGGTCGTGGGTGCCCTGCCGGTCCTGCTCGACCTCGCGCACCGGTACGCCGACGAGAAGCGCCGGCAGGGACTCGTCGAGTTCTCCGACCAGGTCGCCCTCGCGCTCGCCGCCTGCGAACGTTCGCCGAAGGTCGCCGCCGTCGCGCGCGATCGCGCGGGCGTCGTCCTGCTCGACGAGTACCAGGACACCTCGGTCGTGCAGACCAGACTGCTGTCGACCCTGTTCGCCGACCACCCCGTCATGGCGGTCGGCGACCCGCACCAGTCCATCTACGGCTGGCGCGGCGCGAGCGCGGCGAACCTCGCACGGTTCTCCCGCGACTTCGGTCGCGAGGTCGCCGCCACCCAGTTCAACCTGTCCACGAGTTGGCGGAACGACCATACGGTCCTCGAAGCCGCGAACGTCCTCGTCCGCCCGTTGCAGCAGCAGGCGCAGACGGCGGGGAAGCTGCGCGTCCTCGACCTCGAGCCGAAGCCCGGCGCCGGGGCGGGCTCCCTCGCCGTCGAGTTCCCCGAGACCGGTGCCGAGGAGATCCGGATGGTCGCCGAGTGGTGCGCCGACCGGTTGCTCGCCGAACGCGGGGGAGATCCGGCCGGTTCGGCAGCGATCCTGTTCCGGGCGCGTCGACCGATGCAGGAGTTCGCCGACGGCCTCGCCGCCCTCGGCGTCCCGCACCACATCCTCGGCCTCGGCGGTCTGCTCTCCTCGCCGGAGATCGTCGACGTGACGGCGGCACTGCGCGTCATCCACGATCCCGGTGCCGGGTCCTCGCTCATCAGGCTGTTGAGCGGACCACGCTGGCGGATCGGCGTCCACGACCTCGGTCACCTCGTGGAGGTGGCCCGGTACCTGCAGGCCATCGACTGGAAGACGAAGCGGTACGACGCCGAACTGGCCGCCCGGCTCCGCGAGTCGGTCGCCGACGACGACGGGCGGTCGATCATCGACGCGCTCGACTTCATCGCCGCCGACCGCGTGCCGGCCGGCCTCGCCGCCGGGTTCACCGACGAGGCGCGTTCGCGTCTCCGGGAGGCCGGTCTGGTGTTCGCCTCCCTGCGGCGTCGTGCGGGCAGCGGCCTCCCCGATCTCGTCAGAGCGGTCGAGCGCGAGTTGCGACTCGACATCGAGGTCGTCGCGAACGAGTCGACCGGATCCGCGGCGCGCGCTCCGGCCAGACTGCAGGCGTTCCACGACGAGGTCATCTCGTTCATCCAGGCGGAGGAGCAGGTGACGCTCGGCAGCCTGCTGGCCTGGATCGACCGCTCGCTCGCCCGAGACGACCTCGGACCGGCGAGCGACGCACCCGACCAGGGTGCGGTCCAACTGCTCACCATCCACGGTTCGAAGGGCCTCGAGTGGGACCATGTCGCGATCCCGCGGCTCGTGGTCGACGAACTACCCGCCAAACCGAAGGACGGCAAGGGTTGGGTGCGTCTCGGGACGCTGCCGTACGACTTCCGAGGCGACGCGGCGGAGCTGCCGGAGTTCGCCTGGCGGACGGCCGAGACGCGGAAGGAGGTCGTCGACGCTCAGCTCGCCTTCTCGGAGGCGCTCGGCGAACGCGCGCTCGACGAGGAACGTCGCCTCGCGTATGTGGCGGTGACCCGCGCCAAGCACGACCTCCTGCTCACCGGCTCGTTCTGGTCGGGCGATCGGAAGCGGCCCCGTGCTGCGAGCACCTATCTTCTGGAGCTGGCGTCGGCGGGCGTCATCGCACCGCTCCCCGCCGCATCCGCCTTCGAGGAGAACCCGGTCGACTCCGGTGCCGCGGTCCTCGACTGGCCACTCGATCCGCTCGGAGCGCGTCGGAGCGTCGTCGAACGGGCGGCGGCCGAGGTCGAGCAGCGGCGCGGGCGACCTGAGTCCGAGCTGCTGGCGACCCTCGGCCCCCTCGAGAACGAGCTGACGCTGCTCCTCGAGGAACGACGCCGTGCCGCGACGACGACCGCGCGCGGTGAACTCCCGGTGCGCATCCCCGCGTCCAAGTTCAAGGAGTTCGTCACGGAACCGGAGGCCGCACTCGAACGACTGCGTCGCCCCGTCCCGCAACGGCCATACCGGCAGACCCGCCTCGGAACCCGGTTCCACTCGTGGGTCGAGGCGCACTACGGACGCTTCGGATTGCAGGAGCTGGTCGACGCGCTCCCCGAGGAGCTCGACGTCGAACGCCCGGGGCCGGACGCGTCGGAGGGGATCGGGTTCGAGGAACTCACCGAACGGTTCCTCGCCTCGGAATGGGCCGACGTCCGGCCGGTCGAGGTCGAGACCGAGATCCACGTGCCGCTCGGCGACACCGGACGAGTGGTGGTCTGCAAGCTCGACGCGGTGTTCGAACGCGGGGACCGGTTCGAGATCGTCGACTGGAAGACCGGCGCGGTACCCACGACGCCGGAGGACGTACGGAACGCCTCGTTCCAGCTCGCGCTCTACCGTCTGGCGTACGCGCACCACCGGGAGGTCGACCCCGAGCGCATCGACGCCGTGCTCTACTACGTGAGCCACGACGTGCAGCTCCGGCCGGAACGCCTCTACTCGGAGGAGGAGCTCCTGTCGGAGTGGGAGCGGTCCTTCGGGGAGGCGGCCGAGTCCCAGAGCTCGAACGACGAGGTGTCGATCTGATCCGTGGCGTTCGGGTCCGCATCGGTTCCGGCGTGGTCGCGATCGTCGTCGGTCTCAGCGTCGTCCGTGTCGTCGACGTCCGAGCCGCCGGGATCGCGGCCGAGGGCGCGCTCGAGCTCTGAGCGGTCGTAGGTGTCGGTCTGCATGGCGATGCCGGGGGAGGACGAGCCGATCGGTGTGCGGTCGAGCATGTCCTCGACCTCGTCGACGTCGAGGACGGGTCCGGTCGTGGTGCCGAGGGGGTCCGTCACGTCGCCGAGCACGCGGTCGACGAGCCCGTCGAGCATCGCGACGGCGTCCTCGACGATGGTCTCGTCGTGGCTGTCGCGACCGTGCAGGAGCCAGCGCGCGATCTCGAGTTCCGCGTAGAGCCGGGCGCGGAGGGTGACGAACCGGTCGGGTCCGCGAGAGCACGAGGCGGCGTAGGCGGACAGGGCCTGCTCGCCGGTCGCGCCGAGCGTCGCGATCCAGTGGAGGTCGAGGGCCGGGTCGCCGACCCGCAGTGAGCCCCACTCGATGACGCCGTTGACGAGGCCATGGCCGTCCTGACGGATGACGAGCACGCGGTCCGCGGCGAGGGATCCGTGGATGACGGTGGGCTGGAACTGCCAGAGCGAGTGGTCCTCGACGGCCGCCTGCCAGCGCTCCCGGACGGCGGTCGGGAGGAGCCGCGTCTCGGCGGCGCGGGACACGATGCGGTGCGCGTCCGCCCGGATGAGCTCGGTGGACAGCAACGGGAGGCCCGCTTCCGCGATGAACGCCGTCGGGAGGGAGTGGATCGCGGCGACCGCGGCACCGAGCGAGTCCGAGAGGACCTCGTCGCGGCCGAGCGCGGTCGGGTCGAGGTGACTGCCGGCCACGAAGTCGAGCACGACGGCGCGAGTGCCGTCGACGGGCAGTTGGCCCACGACGGTCGGGGCGTCGAAGGGCAACCTGCTGCGGATACCGGGCGTGAGTGCGCGCAGGGCGATGAGGTCCGCGGACTGCTCCGTCTCGGCCTGCTGCGAGGTCGGGATGCGCACGATGAGCTCGCGCCCGTCGCCCGTCACGAGACGGGCCGCGTCGTAGTTCCCCTCGCCGCCGGCGGTGTGCGCGCCGGACCCGCGGACCTGGAGGTCGGCGACGGCCGAGGTGGCCAACGCGGCTAGAGTGAGATGGGATCTGGCCATGACATCCAGGGTACGGGGCCGTCCCGGTGAGCCGCGCTCGCCACGCCCTCAGAGAGGTTGTCCATGACGATTCAGGTTCGCGCACTCGCCGGTCTACCGCTCGCGAGGGGCGGACTCGACCGTCACGGCGAGCTCCGTTCCCGACCGGACGTGCTCGACGGGCTGCGGGTCGACCCGAACGCCCGAGCCGTCGTCCTCCGCGGTCGGCGCGCACTCGTGACCGGCGACGCGCTCGACCTCCTGGTTCCCTCGGATCTGCCCGAGCCGGAGCTCATGGTCTACCTCGGAAGCACCGTCGAGGACAGCCCGGGGACGCCACCGGGCACGGACATCCTGCTCTGGGTCCTCGCCGACGCCGACGCCGACGCGATCACCGAGGATGAGGACCGCTGGTTCGACCTCCGTCGGAGCGGACATCGCCTGTCGGACCGCGATGTCGGGATCCTGGCGACGTCGCTCGCCATCGCCGGTTGGCATCGTGCCGAGCCGTTCTGTGCGCACTGCGGCTCGCCGACCACGGTCCGCAACGCCGGCTGGGCGCGGCACTGCCCGGTCGACGGCAACGAGCTCTTCCCGCGCATGGACCCCGCGGTCATCGTCGCCGTCGTCGATCCTCAGGGACGGATCCTGCTCGGGTCGAACGCGATGTGGGAGCACAACCGGTATTCGCTGCTGGCCGGGTACGTCGATGCCGGCGAGTCCCTCGAGCAGGCCGTCGCCCGCGAGATCTTCGAGGAGTCGGGGATGCGTCTCGGCACGCCCGTCTACCTCGGTTCGCAGCCGTGGCCGTTCCCGCGTTCGCTCATGCTCGGCTTCGTCGCCCCGCTCGCGGCGGATCAGGATCCGGAGGCACTCGTCCCGGACGGCCAGGAGATCCTCGACCTGCGGTGGTTCACGCGGGAGGAACTCGAGGACCCGGCCACCGACGTCATCCTCCCCGGACCGTCGTCGATCGCACGAGCCGTGATCGACGAATGGCTCCGCGGATCCTGGTCTCGATGAGGCGCGGGACCTCCGAGGGTCGACGATGAGCAGCCCGGCCGAACTGCTGGCCGGACTCGACCCCGACCAGGCCGTCGCGGCGGAGGCGCTCCGGGGCCCCGTGTGCATGCTCGCCGGCGCAGGCACCGGCAAGACCCGGGCGATCACCCATCGCATCGCCTACGGCGTCGCGACCGGGACGTACACGGCGTCGCGCGTCATGGCGCTCACCTTCACCAGTCGCGCGGCTGCGGAACTGCGTGGCCGGCTCCGGGCCCTCGGCGCCGAGGGGGTCTCGGCCCGGACCTTCCACGCCTCCGCGCTCTCGCAGCTGAACTTCTTCTGGCCCCAGGTCGTCGGCGGACAGGTTCCCGCGCTCGTCGAGAGCAAGGGCAGGGTCCTCGGGCACGCGGCGGAGCGACTCCGGTTGCGGGTCGACACGGCGACCCTGCGCGACGTGGCGGGCGAGATCGAATGGCGCAAGGTGTCCGGCCTGACCCTCGAGCAGTACGCGGCGTCGAACCGGCCGCTGCCGGCCAAGCTGTCCCTCGAGCAGCTCGTCTCGCTCCAGGAGACCTACGAGCAGTTGAAGGACGAGCGTCGGCGCATCGACTTCGAGGACGTCCTGCTCGCCTGCGCCGGCATGATCGAGACCGAGCCCGCCGTCGCCATGCAGGTGCACGAGCAGTACCGGTTCTTCGTCGTGGACGAGTACCAGGACGTCTCGCCGCTGCAGCACCGTCTCCTCGAACTCTGGTTGGGCGGTCGACGGGACGTGTGCGTCGTCGGCGACGCGAGCCAGACCATCTACTCCTTCGCCGGTGCCCGGTCCGACTATCTGCTCGACTTCCCGACCAGGTATCACGACGCCACGGTCGTCCGGCTCGAGCGCAACTACCGCTCCGCCCCGCCCGTCGTGGCCGCGGCGAACACGCTCATGCGGGGTCGTCCGGGGGCACTGCACCTCTCAGCGGCCACCGCACGCGACGACGAGGGCACCCAGACCGCACGGCCCGAGACGCCGGCGGTCGGCCTGCGGCAGTATCCGAACGAGCTGTCCGAGGCGAGAGGCGTGGCCTCGGAGATCCTCGTGCAGCTGCAGGCGGGCGTCCCGGCCTCGGAGATCGCCGTGCTCTACCGGATCAACGTCCAGGCGGCGGCGTTGGAGACGGCCCTCGGCGAAGCCGGCATCCCCTACGTCATGCACGGCTCCAAGCGCTTCTTCGAGCTGCCCGAGGTGCGGCAGGCCCTGCTCCAGCTCCGCGCGGCCTCCGTCTCGATCAGCGGCGAGCCCCTGTTCAAGTCCGTGAGCGACGTGCTCCGGTCGCTCGGCTGGAGCCAGGACCCGCCCGACGGCGGCGGTGCGGTGCGCGACCGCTGGGAGTCGCTCAACGCGATCATGGGGCTCGTCGACCAGGCGCCGGAAGGCACCTCGTTCCGCGCCTTCACGGATGAGCTGCAACTGCGGCAGGCCGCTCAGCACGAACCGACGGTCGAGGCGGTCACGCTGGCGACGTTGCACTCGGCGAAGGGCCTCGAGTGGGAGGCGGTGCACCTCATCGGGCTCTCCGAGGGATACCTGCCGATCTCCTACGCGAAGCAGTTCGAGCAGGCGGACGAGGAACGGAGGCTCCTCTACGTCGGTATCACGCGTGCCAAGCGGCTGCTCAACCTGTCCTGGTCCGAGACGCAGCAACGCGGTGGTCGACGCGAGCCGTCGCGATTCCTGGCAGAGCTCGGCATGCGCACCTCGAGTGTTCCCGGACGACGCGGCGCCTGACCCCACCGGTAGCGGCGTCGACCACCAGCTGGGTGCTCGCGAGGATGGGCTGGGAAGCGTCGAGATGGCGGATCACCAGGCGGGTCACGCGGGTCGCGACCTCCGCGCCGAGGAGCTGGGTGTCGAGCGGCGAACGGCGGCCGAGGAGCTGGGATGCGACGGCCGGCCAGGTCGGATCGTCGTCGGTGCGGTGCAGCTCCACGCAGTGCAGGCACGGCCCTGAACCGGGTGTCACGAACGGCCCGATCCTGACGACACGATCACTGAAGACGACCGGCAGGTGCGGGACGTCGTCGCGCAGCCAGCGCGTGTACCGACTCGGCGGGATGACGAAGTCGGCGAAGAGGACGGCGACGTCGACGTGGTCGGGCTGCGGCCCGGGTTCCGTCGACACGGACTCCGGCGGCAGGAGTCCGACCGCCTCCTGCTCGGAGAGGAGGCGTCGGACGAGCTCGGCCGCCGGGCTCGCGCCGTCCACGACGACCCGGTGCGTCATGGCGGTTCCGGAGGTGGGGCCGCGGTGCTCGATCACCGGGTCGAGTGTCGAGAGGACGCGATCGAACTCCTGGGCCGGGATGTCGAACGCGTCCGGCAGTCGTCGTTCGACCAGGTCAGGGAAGCCGGCACGCAGTGCCGCGACGACCTGCTCGGTCTCGGTCCGGACGCTCTCGAGCACGACCGCTTCATCGACGCCCACCTGCAGGCTGTGCGGGGTCCGCCAGAGCAGTGGTCTCCTGGGATCGAGGCGCGTCGTCATCCATCGATGATGGCGGGTCGACGACCGGTCGCGTCGGCACTGTCCACAGCCCGCCCGGTAGGACGAGCTGTGGAGCGTCGCCGTGGGTCAGACCGGGGGGCCGCCGGCACCGTTCGGGCCGGAGGGCTCCGAACCGGGCTCGTCGTCGTGCTGGTCGCCGCGTTCCTCGCCACGGAGGAGGTCTTCGAGCGCGAGATCCATCTCGTCCTGCTCCGGACGCTCACCCCTGGCCTCGGCTTCGAGGCGCGCGATGAGGGCCTCCGGGGCGTCGATGTCGGCTGCGGTGGGCACGAGGTCGGGGTGCGACCACAGGGCGTCGCGCTGTGCGGTACCGACGGCGTCGGTGACCTGCTGCCACATCTGCGCAGCCTCACGCAGCCGACGGGGGCGCAGTTCGAGTCCCACGAGTGCACCCAGGGCCTGTTCGGCCGGCCCACCGGCGGCGCGGCGTCGGCGGACGGTCTCCGCGATGGCCGCGGAGCGGGGGAGACGCTCGGTGGCTGCCGCGGTGACCACGTCGACCCAGCCCTCGATGAGGGCGAGCGTCGTCTCGAGTCGAGCGAGGCTCGCGTCCTGCGCTTCGGTTCGGGCGGGGATGAGCGCTCCGCTCGTCATGGCCTCGCGGAGTTCCTCGGGGTTCGACGGGTCGAAGCTCTCGGCGAGTTCCTCGAGTCGCTCGGTGTCGATCCGGATGCCGCGCGCGAAGTCGGTGATCGAGGAGATGAGGTGCAGGCGGAGCCAGCGGGCGTGGCGGAAGAGTCGTGCGTGCGCGAGTTCACGGACCGCGAGGTAGATCTGGACCTGATCCGCCGGGATGTCGAGACCCTCGCCGAAGTCGGCGACGTTCTGGGGCACCAGGGCTGCCTCGTTGTCGTCGAGCAGTGGGATGCCGATGTCGCCGCCGGAGACGACCTCCTTGGAGAGCTGACCGACGACCTGTCCGAGCTGCATCGCGAAGAGCGTGCCGCCGATGCCGCGGACGAGCTGTCCGGCGTTCGCGATCATGCTCGACAGCTCCTCGGGCGCGCGTTCCGTGAGCACGCCGGTCAGGGCGTTCGCGATGTTCGTGGCCACCGGCTCGGCGAGCTGCGTCCAGAACGGCATGGTCTTCGTGGCCCAGCGGGTCCTCGTGTACAGGGCCGGTTCGCTCGACAGCTCGGCCACGTCGGTGACGTCGGCGAGCCACAGGGAGGCGATGTGGAACGCCTGCTCGAACGCCGCACGCTGCTCGGGCGTCGTGTCCTGGGAGCCGTCCCCGGCGATGGTCTTCGCCTGCTGGAGCGAGGTGTCCCAGTTGATGCCGTCCCCGCCGGAGCGGAGTGCGCCCTGGAGCTGCGACATGAGCGCAGCGAGACTGGCCGGATCGCTGGGGAGGCCGGCGGCGCCGGCGAGCTGGCTCGGGTCGAACGAACCGTTGCCGGAGAGGAGCTCGCGGAGCATGTCGCGGAACTCGTCCTCCGGACTCTTGTCGGAATCCTCTGGCACGTCAGCCGCCTCTCAGATAGCTCGGTGCTGGGCCTTCTACGCTAGTCGCACCTCGCTGAAGAATCGCCGGGGTATGGTTGGTCGGGTTTCCGCCCACCGCGAACACTCCGGAAGGCTTGCATGTCGCTCTTCGCCGATGAGGCTCCCACCGCTTCGGCGCCGACCGGTCAGGGTCGCAATCGTCGCGCCCGGTTCGGGTGGATCGTGCTCAGCCTCTCGCTCGTCCTCCTCGGAGTGCTGTCGGCGGTACCCGCGCCGTACGTCATCGAACAGCCGGGTCCCGTGTTCAACGTGCTGGGTACGACCGAGGGCGACGACGGCGACGTCCCGCTCATCGAGGTCCACGACGAGCAGACTTACGACACCGGCGGCACGCTCGACATGCTGACGGTCCAGCTGGTCGGGAATCCGCAACGGAGCCCGGGCTGGCTCGACATCGTCTCGGCCTGGTTCGACCCGAGCCGCGCCGTCGTGCCGATGGACCTCTACTTCCCGCCCGGCGTCACGACCGAGCAGCGCGACGAGCAGAACGCGACCCTCATGGTCGATTCGCAGCAGGACTCGGTCGCGGCGGCGTTGCGCGAGCTCGGATACGAGGTCCCCGAGCACATCGTGGTGGCACAGATCGCGGAGGGCGCCCCCGCGCAGGGTGTGCTGCAGCTCGACGACGAGATCGTCGCGGTCGACGGTACGCCGGTGACCGGCCTGGCCGGTCTGCGGGACGCGATCAACGCCAACGGCACGGACAAGCCGGTCACGCTCGACATCGTGCGCGGGGGAGCGGCGAGCTCCGTCGAGATCACGCCGACGACCGCGACCGCGTCCGACGGGACGACCTCGACCGTGATCGGCATCGGTACCAAGACCACCTACGACCTCCCCGTCGACATCACCATCCAGCTCGACAACGTCGGCGGCCCGAGCGCCGGGATGATGTTCGCGCTCGGCATGATCGACCTGCTCACTCCGGGTGAGCTGAACGGAGGCAAGGACGTCGCCGGGACCGGGACGATCGACGCCGACGGCAACGTCGGCGCGATCGGCGGCATCCGGCAGAAGCTGTTCGGCGCGAAGGACGCCGGGGCCGAGTGGTTCCTCGCGCCGGAGAGCAACTGCGACGAGGTCGTCGGACACGTTCCCGACGGGTTGACGGTCTTCGCCGTGAAGACCCTCGACGATTCGCTCGCAGCGCTCAAGGCCATCGCCGACGGAGCCGACACGAGCAAGCTGCCCACCTGCTCGGCCGGTTGAACGCTTCGGGCGCTCTCCCAGCCCGGCCGCTTTAGGATGGGTGTGACGACCCCTATCTGAAGAGGCCACACGTGACATCCGCAGCAGCAGAGAAGCCCCTGTCCACTCAGCGCCGACGCGCCCCGATCGCGATCACGGTGGCGATCATCGCCGCGCTCCTGATCGGGTTCTTCGTGTTCTCGGGGTTCTACGCCGACCTGCTGTGGTTCCAACAGCTCGGCTTCACCGAGGTCCTGACCACGCAGTGGATCGCGGCGATCGCCATGTTCCTCGTCGGGTTCGTGGGTATGGCCCTGCCCGTGTGGCTCGCGATCGAGATCGCCTACCGGACACGCCCGGTGTACGCGAAGCTCAGCTCCCAGGTCGACCGCTACCAGCAGGTCGTGGAGCCGCTGCGCCGACTCGCGACCTACGGTATCCCCGCGCTGTTCGGCCTCTTCGGGGGTGTCGCCGCCGCTTCGCGCTGGCAGCTGGTCCTGCTCTGGATGAACGGCACGCCCGCAGGCACCAAGGACCCGCAGTTCAACCTCGACGTCTCGTTCTATCTCTTCGACCTGCCGTTCTTCCAGGCCGTGGTCGCCTTCTCCTCGGCGGTCGTCCTGATCGCCCTGATCGCCACCGCCGTCGTCACCTACCTCTACGGAGGCATCCGGGTGGTCAGCCGCGAGGTCTGGATCTCGATGGCGGCCCGCGTACAGATCTCGGTGCTCGCCGCGCTGTACCTCATCCTGCAGGCCGTCAGCCTCTGGCTTGACCAGTACACGACCCTGAACGACACCGGCACGCTCATCACCGGAGCCTCGTACACCGATGTCGCCGCGACCATCCCCGGTCGGGTGATCCTCGCCGGGATCGCGCTCATGGTCGCCGTCCTGTTCGTCGTCACCGCGTTCACCGGCCGCTGGCGTCTGCCGCTCGTCGGCACCGCGCTGCTCATCGTCGCGTCGCTCATCGTCGGCAGCCTCTACCCGTGGATCGTCCAGCGCTTCCAGGTGGAGCCGAACGCCAAGAGCCTCGAGACGCCGTACATCAAGCGGAACATCGACATGACGCGCGACGCCTACGGGATCGCCGGTGTCGAGGAGGAGGAGTATGCGGCGACCACCGACGCGACCCCCGGTGCGCTCCGTCAGGACGCCGAGACCACGGCGAACATCCGGATCATCGACCCGTCGCTCGTGAGCGCCTCCGTGGCCCAGCTGGAGCAGTTCAAGCAGTTCTACTCCTTCGACAAGCAGCTCGACGTCGACCGCTACAACATCGACGGCAAGACGCAGGACGCCGTCGTCGCGGTCCGCGAACTCAACGTCGCCGGTCTCGACAACTCGCAGTCGTGGATCAACAACACGGTGGTGTACACCCACGGGTACGGGCTGGTCGCCGCCTACGGCAACCAGCGCTCGGCCTCCGGCGAGCCGGTCTTCCTCGAGTCCGGCATCCCCACCACCGGCTCGCTCGGCGATTTCGAGCCGCGCGTGTACTTCGGCGAGCAGTCGCCCGACTACTCCATCGTCGGTGCCCCCAAGGGCTCCGACCCGGTGGAACTCGACTATCCGTCGGGCACCCAGGGCGAGTCGCAGACCTACACCACCTTCGACGGCGACGGCGGGCCCAAGCTCGACAACGTCTTCAAGAAGCTCGTCTACGCCCTGAAGTTCCAGTCCGAGCAGATCTTCCTGTCGGACTCCGTGAACAGCAAGTCGCAGATCCTCTACGACCGCGACCCGCTCACCCGGGTCCAGAAGGTCGCTCCCTACCTGACGCTCGACTCCGACCCCTACCCGTCGGTGGTGGACGGTCAGATCGTCTGGATCGTCGACGGATACACGACGAGCGCCAGCTACCCGTACTCGAAGACCGTGAGCCTGTCGGACACCATCTCCGACTCGGTCACGCCGGCGCAGAACTACGCACTCGACGACGTCAACTACATCCGGAACTCGGTGAAGGCGACCGTCAACGCGTACGACGGCAAGGTCACGCTCTACAGCTGGGACGACCAGGACCCGATCCTCAAGACCTGGCAGAAGGTGTTCCCGTCGACGGTCAAGCCGATGTCGGACATGTCCGGCGAGCTGATGAGCCACGTGCGGTACCCGGCCGACCTCTTCAAGGTCCAGCGCTCGGTGCTCGGTCAGTACCACGTCACCAACGCCGGTTCGTTCTACTCGAGTGAGGACGCCTGGGTCACCCCCAACGATCCGCAGTCGACCGACACGAACAAGACCTATCAGCCGCCCTACTACCTGACGATGCAGTTGCCTGGCCAGGAGTCTCCCTCCTTCTCGCTGTACTCGACGTTCATCCCTCGTCAGGGCGGTGAACAGTCGCGGAACGTGCTCACCGGCTACCTCGCGGTCGACGCGAACGCCGGCGCCGAGGACGGTAAGCGGAGTTCCGACTACGGCAAGATCCGACTGCTGACCCTCCCGAAGGACGACACCGTGCCGGGCCCTGGTCAGGTGCAGAACACCTTCGACTCCGACCCGAGCGTGTCGAGCCAGATCAACATCCTGAAGCAGGGTCAGACCGAGGTGCTGAACGGCAACCTGCTGACGGTGCCCGTCGGAGGTGGGCTGCTGTACGTCCAACCGGTGTACGTGAAGTCCACGGGCGACACGAGCTTCCCGCTGTTGCAGAAGGTGCTCGTGGCCTTCGGCGACAAGATCGCGTTCGAGGACACCCTCGACGAAGCGCTCGACGTCCTGTTCGGTGGAGACTCGGGTGCCGACGCCGGTGACACGAACGTGCCGGGAGACAGCACCACACCCCCGACGGACGGCACGGACACCGGAGGCGGCACCGACGGTGGAACGACCCCGAGCACGGGCGACCCGACGGTCGACGCTCAGATCAAGACGCTCCTCGACCAGGCGAAGGCTGCGATGGTCGAGAAGGACGCCGCGATGGCGAGCGGCGACTGGGCTGCTTACGGGGTGGCGGACAAGAAGGTGTCGGACGCTCTCGCGCAGGCTCTCGCGCTGCTGAACGGCTGATTCCGAGCCCACGATCTGAACGGCGTCGCCCTGACGGGCGACGCCGTTCGGCGTTCCAGGGGGAGGGATTCTGCCGGCGACGGGGTCCTTGGCCGTACGCGATTTGCACGGCCCCAGAATGCATGCTAGGTTTATCTCTTGTGCCGCAGGGTGGAGCAGTTCGGTAGCTCGCTGGGCTCATAACCCAGAGGTCGTAGGTTCAAATCCTGCCCCTGCAACAGAAAAGATGAAATCCCGGTCTCCTCGAGACCGGGATTTCGTCGTTTGCGGAGAAGTATGGTCTGGAACGACTCGGTCCCTGAGCTTGTCGAAGGGCGGTCGGGTCGGGGCACTTCGACAGGCTCAGTGACCGGGTGTGGGTGGCCCGGGCTCGAGGGTCAGTCGAGCGCTGCAACCGGGAGGCCGAACGCTGCTGCCACGCCGGCGTTGGTGACCGCACCCGCGTGGACGTTGACGCCCGCGCGGAGCGCTGCGTCGGCGCCCACCGCTTCTCCCGTGCCCTGGTCGGCGATGGCGAGTGCGTACCGGAGGGTGGCGTTGGTCAGCGCGCGTGTCGAGGTCTCCGGGACGGCGCCGGGCATGTTGGCCACGCAGTAGTACAGGCTGTCGTGGACCCGGAACGTCGGGTCGTCGTGCGTCGTCGGCCGGGAGCCCTCGAAGCAGCCGCCCTGGTCGATCGCGATGTCGACGAGTACCGAGCCGGGTTTCATGTCCGCCACCATGGCGTCGGTGACGAGCTTCGGGGCCTGAGCCCCGGGGATGAGGACCGAGCCGATGACGAGGTCGGCGTCGCGGAGCTGCTCCGCGATCTCGTACGCCGATGACGGTCTGGTCTGGATCTGCCCGCTGAAACGGTTCTCCAGCTCGCGCAGGCGAGGGATGGAGATGTCGATGATCGTGACGTCCGCCTGCATGCCGAGCGCGTTGGCCGCGGCGTGCTCGCCCGCGACCCCGCCGCCGATGACGACGACCTTCGCCTTGGGGGTTCCGGGCACGCCGCCCAGGAGGATTCCGCGTCCGCCGGTGGCTCGCATGAGGTGGTACGCGCCGACCTGCGTCGACAGTCGTCCCGCGACCTCGCTCATCGGCTGCAGGAGCGGCAGGGAGCGATTGGGGAGTTGGACGGTCTCATAGGCGATCGCGGTGGTCCCAGAGGCGAGCAGGGCGTCGGTGAGGGGTCGGTCCGCTGCGAGGTGCAGGTAGGTGAAGAGCGTCTGGTCGGCCCGCAGGAAGCCGTACTCGGCGGCGACGGGCTCCTTCACCTTGAGCAGGAGGTCGCCCGCCGCCCATACGGAGGCCGCATCGGCGGCGATGGTCGCGCCGGCGGCGCGATACGCTTCGTCGGGATTGCCGGACCCGAGGCCGGCGCCCGCCTGGACGACGACCTCATGGCCGTGTCGGACGAGTTCGTGGACGCCGCCGGGCGTCGCCGCCACCCGGTTCTCGTTGTTCTTGATCTCCGTGGGGATGCCGATTCGCATGGCTGGTTCCTCTCGCAGGCTGGGCCAAGGCTCGGCTCTCCCGCTCGTCGGTGGACGGTGTGCGACTATTCTGAGGTTGCTGCGTTTCAGGCTCATGAACACCGCAGCTTTCACGGAATCTTCCCCAAAAATCGCCGATGATTCGGACAAGATCGAGAGCAGGCGCAGCATGACGAACAATCTGCATAGCAGTGCGGACCTCGACGACGTCGATCACGCACTCCTGCGGCTCCTCCAGGAGAACGCGCGCATGACGAACGCCCGCATGGCGGAGCTCGTCGGCATCGCGCCCTCGACGTGCGTCGCCCGGGTGCGGTCGCTCGTCGATCGCGGCGTGATCACGGGGTTCTCGGCGCGTATCGATCCGGTCGCGGTCGGGCTCGGTCTCGAGGCGCTCATCAGCGTCAACATCAGGGCAGGAGCTCGAGCCCGTATCGCCGAGTTCAGCGCCGGCATCCGACAGCTCCCGGAAGTCGTGCAGGTGTTCTTCCTCGGTGGCTCCGAGGACTTCGTCATCCATCTCGCGGCGCGGGACAGCGCCCACATCCGCGACTTCGTCGTCGAGCACCTGTCGGCGGATCCGACGGTCGCCTCGACGCGCACGAGTCTGGTGTTCGATCACTCGTTTATCGGCGTCGCGGTGGGGGAGTGACGGTGATCCGCGGCTGTACCGGCCGGGTGAAGGTCACGAACGCATAACGAAGGACTCGAACGGAAAACCCTGACCATGTTCGGTTTTGCCACGGAGGCCGTGCGTGATGTCCGCCTTTTGGGGGATCGTCGATTAGCCAGCAGCTGTGAGTTTCGTTAGCGTTGTCGACGGCCCGCAAGGGCTGACCCACGTAACCGCGTCCCGCCCCCTGTCGCCCCGTGACGGCGTGCTGGACGTACGGTCGAACGCCACGCGGTAGCCGTTGTCGCCCCACGTGATCCGAGCCCGCGCGCTGTCCATCAGTGCGCCGATGGGGCGGATCGAGAGCCGTTCGACCCGGCCTGACGATCGACAGGAAGAGCGCACCGCGGTTCCGCGTGCGCTTCCAGGAGAACACATGACCGAAACGATTGCCGTCTCCGCGACGGGACTGTACAAGGTCTTCGGCAGGAAGCCGAAGGAAGCCGTGAAACGCCTGCAGGCCGGTGCCTCGCGTGACGAACTCGCCTCCGGCGGGACCACCGCAGCCGTCATCGACGCCTCGTTCGAGGTGAAGCGGGGCGAGATCTTCGTCGTGATGGGCCTCTCCGGCTCGGGCAAGTCGACGCTGATCCGGATGCTCAACGGCCTGCTCGAGCCGACGGCGGGCACCGTGACCATCGCCGGGAAGCCGATCTCGGGGGTGTCCTCGAAGCAGCTGCGTGCGGTCCGACAGGACGACATCTCGATGGTCTTCCAGCACTTCGCCCTGCTGCCGCACCGCACAGTGCTCGAGAACGCCGCCTATGGACTCGAGGTGAAGGGTGTGCCGGCCGCTGAACGACGCGAGCGGGCCCAGTCCGTCGTCGAGCGCGTCGGGCTCGCAGGCTGGGAGGACAAGCTCCCGGGCCAGCTCTCCGGCGGGATGCAGCAGCGCGTCGGCCTCGCCCGCGCACTCGCCTCGGACACCGACATCCTCCTCATGGACGAGGCGTTCTCCGCGCTCGATCCCCTCATCCGCCGCGAGATGCAGGAGCAGCTCGTCGAGCTGCAGGCCGAGCTCGGTAAGACCATCGTGTTCATCACCCACGACCTCAACGAGGCGATGTTCCTCGGCGACCGGATCGCCGTCATGCGTGACGGCCGGATCGTCCAGGTCGGCACCCCGAACGACATCCTGACCGACCCGGCGAACGACTACGTCGCCCAGTTCGTCCAGGACGTCGACCGCGCCCGCGTCCTGACCGCCGGTGGCGTGATGGAACCCGCGCGCTCCGTCGTCTCCGCGTCCGCCGGACCCCGGGCTGCCCTGCGCATCATGCGCGACCTGCAGACCTCGACCGCCTTCGTGGTCGGTCCGGGCCGGCAGCTCCTCGGCGTCGTCCGCGACAAGGACGTGCTGCGTCTCGTCCGGGCGGGCGACCACCAGCTCGGGAGCGTCATCACCGCCGACCTCGCCACGGTCTCGCCGGAGGCGGCACTCGTCGACCTCTTCGAGTCCGCCGTCGAGAGTGCCCTGCCCGTCGCCGTCGTGGACGAGCGGACGCGCCTGCTCGGCGTCGTCCCGCGGGTGACCCTGCTCGCCGCCGTCGGCAACGTCCCGACCAACACGGACGAGATCAGCCTCGTCGGGCCGCCGGCGACGGTGCCCGTCGAGCTCATCACGGCGACCCTCCGGTCGACCGCGGAGGACCCGCAGCACCCCGACGACGTGACCTCGTCGATCGAGACCAGCGCCGCCGAACCGGCAGCGAGCCTGCCGGAAGGGAGTGTCCGATGAACGGCATCCGTCTCCAGTCGTCCGGGTTCCTGGACGCCATCACCCGCCCAGAGATCGGTGCGTGGGTCGAAGCCTTCGTCGACTTCATCACCGACGTCTTCCAGCCCGTCTTCGACGTCATCCGGAGCGTTTTCCAGGGGCTGTACGACGGCGTCGACCTCGTGCTCAGCGGTCCGCCGTTCTGGGTGATCATCATCGTCGCCGCGCTGCTGGCCTTCGTCGCACGGGGCCCGGTGTTCGCCGTCGGCTCCGCGGTCGGGCTGCTGATCATCGTCGGCGTCGAGCAGTGGGACAACGCGATGGACTCGCTCTCGCTCGTGCTCGTGGCCGGTCTCATCGCCATCGTGATCGGGATCCCACTCGGCATCCTGGCGGCCCGCTCAAAGGTCGCATCGTCGATCATCCGCCCGTTGCTCGACTTCATGCAGACGACTCCTGCGTTCGTGTACCTCATCCCCGCGCTCATCCTGTTCCGCATCGGCGTCGTCCCGGGCATCGTCGCGACGATCGTCTTCGCGCTGGCCCCGGCAGTCCGGCTCACGGAACTCGGGATCCGCAACGTCGACCGCGAGGTCGTCGAGGCCGGCAACGCGTTCGGTGCTTCCTCCTGGCGGATCCTGCGCCAGATCCAGCTGCCGCTCGCGATGCCGAACATCATGGCCGGAGTCAACCAGGTCATCATGCTCTCGCTCTCGATGGTCGTCATCGCCGGAATGGTCGGCGCCGGCGGCCTGGGAGGCGACGTCGTCAAGAGCCTCTCCCGGATCGACATCCAGCTCGGTTCCGAAGCGGGCTTGTCGGTCGTCATCCTGGCGATCTTCCTGGACCGTCTCACCGCCTCCCTCGGCGGCGGTCGCAAGCAGCGCGGCAAGCGTACGAAGGCTGCCCCGGCCTCGCCCGCCGGGATCCGCCCGGCACCGGCCGCAAGCACCACGACGACCGACAGCACCGCCTCAGGCGAGGAGCAGCGCACCCCCGCCGAGTCGCCGACCGCCGTGCGGTGACCCACCGGCACACAGCTTTCCATCCGACGACACCGATCCCCGCGTCACGCGGGACGAAAGGAATCATCGAACATGCAGTACCGCACCAAGATCGCAACCACCATCGCAGCGGGGGCGGCGGCGACGCTCGCCATCTCCGGCTGCTCCGCCGGCGCCGCTGATGAGACGCTCGAGAACGGCGACAAGCAGGCGGTGACCATCGCCGTGTTCAGCGGCTGGGACGAGGGCATCGCGGCCTCCGAGCTGTGGAAGGCCGTGCTCGAGGAGCAGGGCTACGACGTCACCCTCGAGGAGGCGGAGCCCGCCCCGGTGTTCTCCGGCCTCAGCACCGGTGACTACGACCTGACGCTCGACGTCTGGCTGCCGACGACCCACGCGAGCTACATCGAGAAGTTCGGTGACGACGTCGTCGACCTCGGCGCCTGGAACACCGACGCCAAGCTCACGATCGCCGTCAACGAGGACGCCCCTGTCGACTCGCTCGAGGACCTCGCGGCCAACGCGGACCTCTTCGACAGCCGCCTCGTCGGCATCGACCCCGGTGCCGGACTCACGGAGGCGACCCAGGACAAGGTCATCCCCGAGTACGGCCTCGACGACTGGGAGTTCCTGACTTCGGGCACCCCGGCGATGCTGTCGGAGCTGAAGGCCGCGACCGACGCCGGTGAGAACATCGCCGTCACGCTGTGGCGTCCGCACTGGGCCTACGACGCGTTCCCGATCAAGGACCTCGAGGACCCGAAGGGCGCGCTCGGGGACGCCGAAGGCATCCACAGCTTCGGCAAGGCCGACTTCGCGGACGAGTACCCGACGCTCGCCGGGTGGCTGAAGGACTTCGACTTCGACTCGGAGCGACTGTTCTCGCTCGAGAACGCGATGTTCAACGAGGGTGACTCGAAGGACTACGCGCCGGTCGTCAAGCAGTGGATCAGCGACAACCAGGAGTACGTGGACTCGCTCACCAAGTAGCGGATCGATGAGACGACGGGCACCGGAGCGATCCGGTGCCCGTCGTCTCGTGCGTCGGAGCCTCAGCCGCGGAGTCGGGCGAGACCCTCGACTGCCCGCTCCAGGACCTCGACGCGTTTGCAGAACGCGAACCGGACCAGTGACGCGTAGTCCGGGTCGTGCCGGTCGAGGCAGAACGCCGACAGCGGCACCGCCACGACGCCGGCGAGCGCGGGCAGCGCCCGGCAGAACGCCGCAGCATCGTCGAAGCCCAACGGTGCCGCATCGGCCACGATGAAGTAGGTGCCGTCCGGCCGGAAGGTGTCGAAACCGGCGGCTGAGAGGCCCGCGCTCAGGAGGTCCCGCTTGCCGCGCAGGCCGTCGGCGATGGCCGTGAACGAGGCGTCGGGCAGTCGGAGTCCGGTCGCCATCGCCGGCTGGAACGGTGCGCCGTTGACGTAACTGAGGTACTGCTTGACCGTCGAGACGGCCGAGACGAGTTCGCGGGGTCCGGTCAACCAGCCGATCTTCCACCCGGTCGTGCTGAAGGTCTTGCCACCGGATGAGATCGTGAGTGTGCGTCCGGCGGCACCCGGCAAGGTCGCGATCGGAACGTGCCGGACGTCGAAGGTCAGGTGCTCGTAGACCTCGTCGGTCACGATGATCGCATCGTGGCGCTCCGCCAACTCGGCGACCAGGTCGAGCGTCGCGTGGTCGAGGACGGTGCCGGTCGGGTTGTGCGGTGTGTTGACCAGAATGACCCTGGTCCGGTCGGTGACGGCGGCGCGGAGCTCGTCCGGGTCCGCCTGGAAGTCGGGTGCGCGCAGCTTGACCGTCCGGTGCCGCCCACCGGCGAGGGCGATGAGTCCGCCGTACGCGTCGTAGAACGGCTCGAAGGTCACGACTTCGTCGCCGTGCTCGACGAGGGCGAGCAGGGTCGCGGCGAGCGCCTCGGTCGCTCCGGCGGTGACGAGCACCTCTCCCTGCGGGTCTGGCTGGAGACCGTAGAACCGTCGCTGGTGCTCGCTGATCGCGGTGCGGAGGTCGAGGGTGCCCGGGCCGGGCGGGTACTGGTTCTCGCCGCGCTCGATGGCCGCGACCGCCTCGGCGAGGACTGCCTCGGGTCCGTCCTCGTCGGGGAACCCCTGGCCGAGGTTGACGGCTCCGGTCTGCAGCGCGAGCGCGCTCATCTCCGCGAAGATCGTCGACGAGACGTGTCCGTCCTCGTCGACGAGGCCGGCGCCTTCGGCGGTGCGCCGCCAGGGTCCGTCAACCACCATGTCGATATCCTTCCGTGGCCGCGGGCGCGGGCCGCTCCCAATCTAGGACACCGTGCGCAGGTCCTTACGGCGAAGCCCTAGCCGGCGCACAGCGGGCGCGAATGAAACACTCAGCTCAGCACGGGAAGCTGACTGCGCTTGGAAGGAGCAGAATCGCCATGACCGACACCGCAGACGGACAGCACCCCGCCGAACACCCCCAGTCCACCCCGAACGGTGAGACCGCGCCGCAGTCCGCGCCCGCTGAGCAGGCGGGCGGCACCGTGCCTCCCGCGGGCGAGGCACGGCCGTCGACCTCAGGAGCGTACTTCCCGCCCCCGACCGCGATGCCACCGATCGCACCGCCCGCCGGTCAGCCGACGCAGCAGCCGTACGGCGCGGCCCAGCAGGGCTCGCCGTACCAGCAGGCGCCGCAGCACCCGTCCGCAGCCTTCTCCCGTCAGCAGCAGCCGAACCCGTACGCCGCGTACCAGCAGCCCACCGGTCAGCAGCCCACGGCACAGCCGCAGCCTGGTCAGCAGCACGGTCCCTACGGTGCGTCCCCGTACGCCCAGCAGCCGACCGGGCAGCACCCCGGTGTCCCGACGCCTCCGGCAGCGCGCACGAAGAAGACCAACCGCCCGCTGGCGGGCATGGTCGCGATGCTCGCCGTCGGCGCCCTCATCGGAGGAGCGTCCGGCGCCGGGGCGACGCTCTGGGTCACGAACGCGACGAAGTCGAGTGTCTCGAGCAACGAGGCGGGCTCGAAGGCGTTCACCATCAACGACGACGCCGACGTCAGCCTGACCACGGCCATCGCCGCGACGGCCGGACCGAGCGTCGTGACCCTCTCGGTCCAGGGCGGGCAGAGCGCCGGCACCGGCTCGGGGATCATCCTCAGCAAGGACGGTTACGTCCTGACGAACACGCACGTGGTCACCCTGGACGGCCAGGTCGCCGACCCGACCATCCGGGTCACCGATGCGAACGGCAAGCTGTACAACGCCAAGATCGTCGGCACGGACCCGATCTACGACCTGGCGGTCATCAAGCTCGAGGACGCCTCGGGTCTCAGCCCGATGGAGTTCGCGAACTCCGACAAGCTCAACGTCGGCGAGACGGCCGTCGCGATCGGTGCGCCGCTCGGACTGGCAGGAACCGTCACCGACGGCATCGTCAGCGCCCTCAACCGGAGCATCACCGTCGCCTCCTCTGCCGTTCCGGACTCCGGATCGAGCGACGACGGCGGGTCCGGCGACTCGAACGGCGACAACCAGAGCCCCTGGAACTTCGACGTGCCGGGGCAGACCACCCCGACCGCGCCGACCTCCTCGATCTCCATCGCGGTCATCCAGACCGACGCGGCGATCAACCCCGGCAACTCGGGTGGCGCGCTCGTCGACGGCACCGGCAAGCTCATCGGGGTCAACGTCGCGATCGCGAGCGCCGGAAGCACCGACTCGTCGTCGCAGAGCGGCAGCATCGGTGTCGGCTTCGCCATCCCGGCGAACATCGCCAAGCGCGTCTCGGACGAGATCATCAAGACGGGCAAGGCGACCCACGGCCTGCTCGGTGCGACCGTGAAGGACGCCTCGAGCGACGCCAAGAGCACGGTCGCCGGCGCGCTCATCGACAAGGTCACCGACAACGGCGCCGCGCAGGCCGCGGGTCTGAAGTCCGGGGACATCGTCACCGAGTTCAACGGCGTCCCGGTCACCGGTGCGAACGACCTGACCGCTCAGGTGCGGGCGCTCGCGGCGGGGGCGACGGCGAAGCTCACCTTCACCCGCGGCAACGACTCGCAGACCGCCGAGGTCACGCTCGGCGAGCTCGCGCTCTGACACCCGGGGCGTCACGCCCCGGAGGACGCCCGCACGGCCTCCGTGCGGGCGTCCTCCGCGTCCGGGCCACCCCGACGACCGGCTGCTAGGCTCGATCGAACGAAACACGGAGTGAACCCCCATGTCGAACGACACAGGCCAGGCCGACGCACCGTCGTCGCCCGGAGTCTCCTACGTGATGCCGGTGTTGAACGACGTCCGACACGTCAGAGCAGCTGTCGACAGCCTCCTGGCGCAGGACTACGCCGGCGACGTGGAGATCACGATCGCCGTCGGGCCGAGCATCGACGGCACGACCGAGCTCGTCCGAGAGCTCCAGGCGGCCGACCCCCGCATCCACGTGCTGGAGAACCGCGTCGGGTCGACCCCGGCCGGGCTCAACCTGGCGATCGCCGCGTCGACGCATCCGATCGTCATCCGGGTCGACGCCCACTCGGAGCTGCCCGACGACTACGCGCGTCTCGCGGTCGAGACCATGCTCCGCACGGGGGCGCAGAACGTGGGCGGCATCATGGACGCCCAGGGACGCACGAGCTTCGAGACGGCGGTGGCGCGGGCGTACGGCTCGCGTGTCGGACTCGGTGGCACACCCCACCACGTCGGCGGTCGAGAGGGGCCCGCCGACACGGTCTACCTCGGCGTCTTCGACCGCGAGATGCTCATGCGGGTGGGCATGTTCGACGAGCGCATCAAACGCGGACAGGACTGGGAGCTCAACCGCCGGATCAAGCAGGCCGGCGGCCTCGTCTGGTTCACGCCCGCGTTGCGCGTCGTCTACCGCCCGCGTGCGAGCATGCGCGCCCTGGCGCGACAGTTCTTCTCCACCGGACTCTGGCGCGGCGAACTCAGCCGGAGTTTCCCCACCCGCGGCACGCTCCGCTACTTCGCGCCACCGGTCCTGGTGCTCGGCATCGTGCTCGGCACGCTGCTCGGGCTCGGAGGCCTGGTCCAGCTGGGGGCGGGTGCGACACCGTGGCTGCTCCTCGGGTTCGCGGCCCCCATCGCCTATGCGGCCATCGTGCTGCTCGCGAGCATCGTCGTCACCGGGCGGGACGGGATACGCACGAGCCTCTGGATGCTCGCCGTCCTGCCGTGCATCCACTTCTGCTGGGGCACCGGGTTCGTGCTCGGCTACGGCTCGCTCGCGAAGGGCATCTCCGCGCTGCGCAATCCACCGAAGGCGGTCTAGATGTCGGATCCCAGCACGGCCGGAACCGGGCCGAGGCTCACGCCCCCGCGGACGATCGCCGAACTCCGTGCCGTGGCGCAACCGCCGGAGGTCCGTGCGCGGAAGAACGCCGAGCACTGGACCGCCGACCTCTACCTGCGAGACCTGTCGCCGTACATCACGTGGTTGCTGCTGCGCACGAGCATCAGCGCGAACGGCGTGACGGGTCTGATGATCCTGACCGGGTGGGCGACGGCCGCCGCGCTCCTCATCCCCGGATTCGGCGGTCCGGCCCTCGCACTCGTGCTCGGGCAGACGCAGATGCTCGTCGACTGCTGCGACGGCGAGGTCGCGCGTTGGCGGCGGACGTCGAGTCCGGCAGGTGCGTTCCTGGACTCCGTCGGCCACTACTCCACCGAGTCACTCATCGCGATCGCGCTCGGTGTCCGTGCCGCCGCGTGGCCGGTGGATGCGCCCGAGGACCTGGTCTGGATCACCCTCGGATTCGCGCTCGCGCTGTTCGTCGTGCTCAACAAGGCGCTGAACGACATGGTGCGGGTCGCCCGCGCCGGCTTCGGGGCGCCGAAGCTCACCTACTCGACCGAGGAGTCGGCGCCGCGCGGGGGACTGCTCGCGACGGCGCGGACGGTGGCGCGGTTCCTCCCGTTCCACCGGCTCTTCCACTCGGTCGAACTCACCATGGTGATCTTCGCCGCTTCCGTGGTCGGTCTGTTCGTCGGCGACGTCGAGGCGATGCGCTGGGTGCTCGCGATCCTCGTACCGCTTGCGCTCCTGACGCTCGTCGGTCATTTCGTCGCGATCGTCTCGTCGAAACGGCTCCACGCGTGATGTCCGGTCCGATCCCGGTCACGCGCTCCGTCGGCGTCGTGGTCCTGACGCAGGGGACCCGCCCGGTCGAGCTCACCGCAGCCGTGGAGAGCGTGCTCGCCCAGCAAGCGGTGGAGCTCGACGTGGTCGTGGTCGGTAACGGCTGGCAGCCGACCGGACTTCCGGACGGCGCTCGAGGCCTGGCCCTGTCCGAGAACCTCGGGATCCCCGCCGGACGCAACCGTGGTGTCGCGGCGGTGCAGGGGGAGTTCGTCTTCTTCCTCGACGACGACGCGACCATCCCGTCCACCACGTTCCTCCGCGACGCCATCGCGATGCTCGACGCGGACCGGTCCATCGGCCTCATCCAGCCCCGGCTCGCCGACGCGGACGGTGCAGCGACGCCGTCCCGCTGGGTGCCGCGAACCCGCGACAAGGACCCCAGGCATTCGAGCGCCGTGTTCTCCTGCCTCGAAGCGGCCGTCCTGCTGCCGCGGTCGGTGTTCGACGCCGTCGGTGGGTGGGCCGACCCGTTCTTCTACGCGCATGAGGGCATCGAGCTCGCCTGGCGGGTCTGGGACCAGGGGAGGCGAGCCTGGTACGAGTCCTCCCTCGAAGCGAACCACCCGGTGACCGAACCGACGAGGCACACCGCCTACTACCGGCTCAACGCGCGGAACCGGGTCTGGCTCGCACGGCGGAACCTCCCCGTACCGCTCATTCCGCTGTACGTGGGCTCCTGGACCGCGATCCAGGTGATCCGGTGGTGGCGGAAGCCGGAGGCCCTCCGCCCCTGGTTCGGCGGCTGGCGTGAGGGCTGGCGGACGGACCCCGGCGAACGTCGCCCACTGCGCTGGCGGACGGTCTGGCGGATGACGCGCGCAGGGCGACCTCCGGTCATCTGAGCGGCGGGCGCCCGTCGTGATCCCACCGTGACCTGGCGTCGTTACGCTTGACGGATGCTGGAGCTGACATGGGCCTGATCAGAGACGGTCGTCGTGCCATCACGCTCGCCAAGGACCTGCTCGCCAACCGCCGGGCCAGAGCCGTCCTCGCGGCGCAGATGCAGGCGGCTCCCGTGATCGAGCCGGGGCGCTACAAGGTGGCCGTGTACTTCGCGGACGGCGCCGTCAACATGTACCAGATCCGCCAGTGGTACCGGCCGCTCGCCGAACTGTCGAAGAGGTGGCCCGTCCTCATCCTCAGCCGCGGTGCGACGGCGGCGGCGAAGCTGTTCGAGGAGTCGCCGATCCCGACGGCCTACGTCCGGACGGTCGTCGCCCTCGAGCGCACGCTTGCCGAACAGGACATCCGCGTCGTGCTGTACGTCAACCAGAACGCCAAGAACTTCCAGATGTTCCGCTACGGCTCCCGCTGGCACGTCTTCGTCAACCACGGCGAGAGCGACAAGATGTACATGACGACGAACCAGTTCAAAGCCTACGACTACAGCCTCATCGCGGGCCAAGCGGCGAGGAACCGGCTGGAGCGGGTGCTCTGGGACTACGACTTCGACAAGCGCGCGATCATGATCGGCCGCCCCCAGGCCGACCACTATTCGGGCGAACTGCCCTACACGCCCGATGAGCGGACCGTCGTCCTGTACGCGCCCACTTGGGAGGGCGACCGCGCGGCCGCGGCGTACGGCTCGATCGCGAGCCACGGCGTTGCCCTCGTCCGAGCACTCATCGCGACCGGGCGGCACCGCGTCGTGTACCGTCCGCACCCGAGGAGCGGTGTCGTCGATCCGGCCTACGCGAGCGCGAACCGCGAGATCATGGCCGCGCTTCAGGAGGCGAACCGTGCGGACGCCTCGGCCCAGCACGTCGTCGACACGGGTGCCGACCTCGGTTGGCAGCTGGCGGCGGCGGACGCGGCCATCGTCGACATCTCCGCGATGGTCTACGACCGCCTCGCGAGCGGGAAGCCGCTCATGATCACCCGTCCCGTGAACCCGGAGGCGGAGATCGACACCGGAGGGTACCTCTCGGCGTGCGAGTGGTTGGATGCGTCGGACGCCGCGGACATCGTCGACGGCGTCGACCGACTCCTCGGTGATCCCGAGACGGTCGCTCGACTGCAGCACTGGGTCGAGTACTACTTCGGCGACACGACGCCCGGAGTGACGACGGCGAGGTTCCACAGCGCCATCGAGCATCTGATGTCGGAATGGGAACGGTTCGCCCTCGCGCACGCCGATGGCGGGCCGAAGCTCGACGAGCATGAGGACGATGAGGACGAAGACGAGGATGACGACGACAGAGGACGCGCCTGAGGCGCCCTGAGCCGTTGAGTCCGCGCCCAGGAGAACCGCGTAGGGTCGGGCAGGTGAATCCGTCCTCCGGGCGACTGGCCTCCCTCGACGGAGTCCGTGGTGTCGCCAGCGTCGTCGTGGTGCTCTACCACGTGTCGTTGCTCGCACGACCCTTCGCGACGGGCCGGATCTCGGAGCCCGCCTGGGACATCGCGACCGAGACGCCGCTCAAGCTGCTCTTCGCCGGCACCGAGGCCGTGCAGGTGTTCTTCGTCCTCAGCGGTCTCGTCGTCGCGCTCCCGCTGTTGCGAGGCGGCGCGAGCTGGCCGGGGTTCTTCGCCGCCCGATTCGTGCGGCTCTACCTCCCCGTGTGGGGATCGCTGCTGTTCGCCGCCGCCCTCATCCTCCTCATCCCGAGGGACCCGGCGTCGGTGACCACCGGTGAGTGGATCGCGAACGCGAACGCGACGAGCGTCGACCCGCTGCACCTCCTGAGGGAGGCCACCCTGACGCCGGCGAGCTACACCCTGGTGAACACCCTGTGGTCGCTGCGCTGGGAGCTGATCTTCACGCTCCTCCTCCCGATCGCCGTCCTACTCGCTCGGTTGCTGCGCCGCTGGGCGTGGCCGGTCGCCGCACTGATGTCCGTGATCATGGTGCTCGGACGGGTCGCGGGACTGGACGCCGCCGTGTACCTGCCGGCGTTCTTCATCGGTACGCTGATCGCCGTCCGGCTCGACGACCTCCGAGCCTGGGCTGCGGATCGGTCCCGCCCGCTGCAATGGGCGTTGCTCACGGGCGGGTCCGCGCTCCTGCTCGTCGCGAGCTGGCTCTCCCGACCGTTCGTCGAATCCTCATCGACGCTCGGTCAGGCGCTCTGGGGCCTGTCGGGTGTGGGCGCGGCCGGCCTCATCGTCGTCGCCATCGGAAGCCCGTTCGCCCGTCGGCTCCTCGAGGCGCCGCCGGTCCTCTGGCTCGGGAAGGTGTCCTTCAGCCTGTACCTCGTGCACGCCCCGATCCTGGCCACACTCGCCTTCTCGTTCGGAGATGAGCGTTGGTGGCTGGTCGGGATCGTCGGTGTCCCACTGAGCCTGCTGGTCGCCGCCGGGTTCTTCCAGCTCGTCGAGCGTCCGTCCCACGGCCTGGCGCGCAGCGTCGGTCGGGGGGTACAGGCGGGGGTCGCTGCGGTGCGTTCCCGGATGCTCAGCCGACGCGAGGGACGAGCGCGTTCCGCTTCTTCCGGCGAGCGGCCGCGTGCAACTCCTGAGCCCACCGACGGGTGACGGCCTCGTCGTCGTACTGCTCCGCGGTCGCCCTGGCGTGCTGACGCATCGCATCGACCTCGCCCTCGGGGAGCGACAGGAGGCGTTCGATGGCGGCTGACACGACGGCCGGTTCCGCGGACGGCACGAGGAACCCGTTCCAACCGTCGCGGACGATGTCGGCCGGCCCGTACGGTACGTCGACGACGATGGGGAGACACCCGGCCGCCATCGCCTCGATGAGCACGAGTGGGAAGCCCTCGGAGGTCGAGGTCATGACGAGGAACGAACCCGAGCCGAGCTGCTGCCGGGCCGAGCGGTCGTAACCGTGGAGGACGACGCGGTGGTCCGGGTCCTCGGCGGCGAGGAGCGTCTGCAACTCGTCGAGCAGTTCCCCGCCGCCGTAGACGTCGAGCGTCGGGGGAGGCCCGTCCACCGGGGTGGTGGCGAGGACGGCGCGGATCGCGTTCGCCGGCCGTTTCCGGGCCGTGAGCGAACCGAGGAACATGCCGCGGCTGCGAGGCCGAGGTGCACGCGCGACGGCCGGTGCGACGAGTTCGCGCGAGTTCGGGATGACCCCGAGCGAGGCGTGCTCGCCGAGCATGGTCGTCACGTCCGCGAGCTGGCGGTCGCTGAGCAGGGCGACGAGGTCGAAGTCGTCGAGCGCCTCGAACACCGCTCGCCGTGACTCCCGCAGCCGACCGTGTGGTCGTTCCGTGCCCTGGAGGTGCGAGGCGTGCACGACATGCGCGGTGACGACGTTGCGTTTCCGGTAGCTCAGGACGAACGGGGCGATGGTCTTGCTGTCGACGATCATCCAGGCCGGAGCGCCCGCGGTGAGCGTGTCGAACCAGGCGCGGTACAGGGACCAGATGCGCCCCCAGGATCGTACGGGACGGCCCTGGTCGTCGCAGAGGACCACGGACCGGCCGCCCTTGACACCCCGCTCGCGCGTGTCGCGGCGGTCGGACAGGAGCAGGGTGCCGTCGGTCCGGTAGACGTCCACCTGCAGGATCTGACCGGACTCATCGTGACGCTCGCGGCTGAGGACCACGTCGCCGCGGCGTCGTTCCGTGCTGCCGTCCTCCAGGGGGAGCGGGGTGAACCCGTGGCGGGCCAGGTCGAGGGACCCACCCGGCAGGGGGTTGTCGCGCAGCCAGTCCCAGAGGTTGACGACCCGCAGGCCGTCGATCAGGTCTCCTCGCGTGCGCAGCCGTGCCTCCAACTCGGGGTAGTCCGCGCGGTGGTCGAAGGTGAGGACGTCGACGGGGGTGTCGGCCAATCGGATGAACGCGCGCGAGCGCTGGAGCATCGCCTCCGTCATGCCGCCGAAGTCGTCCGACAGACCCCAGGTCACCGCGAAGTGGCGGCCTTCCGGGAAGGGCTTCTGGGGACGGCGCAGGAATGGAAGTCTCACCCTCCGACGGTACGCGATGGACCTGGAGGGATGCCGCATCCGGACCGGCCCGGTCGGCGCTGAGCCCGAGCGCGCCGAGGGTGGTCAGGGACGCTGTTCGGGCCCGTCCGGGCCGACCGTCTCGCTGCCGGCCTCGATGGCCAGGTTCTTCCGGCGACGGAACACCTGGTCGCGGACCTTCCCGAGGCCGGACCGGCCGGAGACGGCCCGCATCCGTGGCTCGAGGTCGAGGGGGACGACGAACGGCGCCGGTCCGAACGCCTGGCGAGCGGCACGGACGACCTGTCGGCCGAGCATGTGATTGCCGATGCCGCCGACGGCAGCTCCGACACCGAGGGGCAGTGCTTTGCCGATGACGCCGGCGCTGCCGCTCGCCGCGAAGTGCTTCACGAAGCGCACCCGCAACTGGTCGGCGACGGGGCCCACGATCATGGACGGCAGACCCTGGGTGATCGTCTGGCCCCAGAACGCCTGCCGGGGGATACCCTTCCCGGCCGCCTGGGATCCGAAGTTCCGCAGGAGGTCGGTTCCGGCCTTGCCGAGCATCATGGTCATGACGAGCGCGCGGGATCGCATCGGATCGGCCAGGGCGATGCCGTGGACCTCGGTGACCGACTGGGCGAACAGGGCGGTCGCCTCGAGGAACCCCGCCGTCTCGACACCGGAGAGCGCAAGGGTCGTCGCCGTCCCGATCGCCGGGACGACGGCGGTCGCGCCCACGGCGGCTCCCGTTGTCGTCACCGTCGTGAGGTACCGACGCTCCAGGACACGGATGAGCTGGTCCGCCGTCGCGTTCGGGTACATCCGCCGGATCGACCGGATGTGTGCCACGACCACCGGTCGCTGGACCCAGAGCAGACGGTCGAGCGCCCGCACCCATCCCGGCTCAGGCAGCACGGGCTGCTGTGCTGCGGCGGTGGGGAACTGGGCGGGACCCGGAACGGGTCCCTGCTGCGGTCCGGTCATGACGGCCTCCTCGTGGGCGGGGCGGCCAGTCTACGTCGACCCACTGCAGGTCGACTGACGCTTGCTGGCAGGCCTCAGCTGTTGTAGTCGGCGTTGTAGCGGTCGAGCACGTCGTCGATCGGCGCGTCGAGCACGAGCGCCCCCTTGTCGAGGTAGAGCCCCCTCGTGCAGAAGCGTCGGAGGTCCTTCTCATTGTGCGAGACGAAGAACAGGGTGCGCCCGCCATCGAGGAGTTCCTCGATGCGCCGGTAGCACTTCTCGCGGAACGCGCGGTCGCCGACGGCGAGGACCTCGTCGACGAGGATGATCGGCTCCTCGAGCTGTGCGATCACCGCGAAGGCGATGCGGACCTTCATGCCGCTCGAGAGATGCTTGTACGGGGTGTCCACGAAGTCGGCGATCTCGGCGAAGGCGATGATGTCGTCGAACCGTCCGTCGATCTCGCGCCGGGACATGCCGTGGAGGCCGGCCGTCAGGTACACGTTGTCGCGGACCGTCAGGTCGTTGACGAAGCCGCCGGTGATCTCGATGAGCGGCGCGACACCCTCGTGCACGCCGATGGTGCCCTCATCGGGCAGGACGACGCCCGCGACGAGCTTGAGCAGCGTCGACTTGCCCTGACCGTTCCGACCGACGACGCCGATGGCCTCTCCGGGGGCGACATCGAAGGAGACGTGGCGCAGGGGCCAGAACTCACCCGGCTTCGAGCGTCGGTCGCGACCGGCGAAGAGGTCCTTGAAACTCCGCCGACCGCCACGGTTGCGCCGGAACCGGATCCCTGCGTCGGCCACCGAGATCGCCGGCCGAGCGGCGGTTGCGTTGCCTGTGGGCATCAGATCTCCTTCAGCACGGAGCGCTCGCAGCGCTTGAAGACGAGGAGACCGACCGCGAGGATGACCGTGGACATGGCGGCGGACACACCCACGAGGTGCCAGTTGAGCTCCTGTGGGAAGAACGCGGAACGGTAGAGCGCGAAGATCCCGCTGAGCGGGTTGAACGCCGCGAAGGGCTCGATCCTGTCGGGCAGCGCCGTCGTGCTGTAGATGATCGGCGTCGCGTAGAACATGAACCGCAGGACGAGCTTGACGGCGCGCTCGAGATCGCGGAAGAACACGACGAGCGGAGCGACGATCAGGCAGAGCCCGATCGTCAGGACGGCTTGGATGACGATGGCGAGCGGGAACAGCACGATGTCGAGGTTGACCTGCGCGCCGCTGAAGATCGCGAACGCTGCAAGGACCGGGAGCGCAGCGAGGAACTCGATGCCCTTCGACAGCACGATCCGGTTCACCCAGATGGTCCGGGGGATCGTCGTCGAACGCACGAGTTTCGCCTCGCGCAGGAAGGCGCGGGTGCTGTCGGACACCGATCCGGTGAACCACATCCACGGCAGCAGTGCCGCGAGGAGGAACACGATGTAGGGTTCCTCGCCGACGTCGCGCCGGAACACCTGCGTGAAGACGAACCAGTAGATCCCGCTCATGACGAGGGGGTCGAGGATGGACCACACGTAGCCGAGCGCGCTCGTCGAGTAGCGCACGCGCAGGTCTCGGACCGTCAGGATCCAGAGCGCGTGGCGGTACCTCGCCGATCGCGACATCCTTGGCCGCGTCTCAGCTGAAGAACTCACGTGACCAACCTTATCGAGGTGACGCAGGAACGCCGCCCGCGACGCTCAGCGTCGGGACGGCGTTCGTGTGCGATGTGGACGGGGACCTCAGACGAAGAGGTTCGCGCGCTCGAGGTCCTCGGCGAAGTCGACCTCGACCGCGTAGAGGTCGGAGATGTCGACCGGCTCGACGAGCATGCCCTCGCGCTCGATGGCGAGCTCGATGCCGCGCTCGAAGTAGTCCTGGTCGCCGACCTTGGTCAGGTAGCGGTGGAGCATCGTCTTGTCCTGCGACGAGATGTAGTTGATGCCCACGGCCTCGCCCAGCCCGCCGACGACGGTCTTCGAGAGCTCCTTGATGTAGCCCTCGGCGCTCGTCGTGTACTTGACCTCCTCGTCGGACACCTTGGAGGTGTTGACGGTCACGAACGAACGGTCCTTGGCGATCATCGCGGCAGCGCGGTCGAGGACGGCCGGGTCGAAGACGACGTCGCCGTTCATCCAGAGCACGCCGCCGGCCTGAGACGCCGCGAGGGCGCGCATGAGGCTCTTCGAGGTGTTGGTCTGGTCGTACTGCTCGTTGTAGACGAAGGAGGCGTCGGGGAACGCTTCGATGATGTGCTCGAGCTTGTAGCCGACGACGATCGTCACCTTGGCGCTCGCTCCGAACGCGTGGTGGATGTTGTCGAACTGCTGCTGCATGATGGTGCGGCCGTCGCTGAGCTCGGTCAGGGGCTTGGGAAGCGAGCGGCCGAGACGGCTGCCCATCCCTGCGGCAAGGATCACTACCTGGGTGGTCACGTTGTTCTCCTCAGTGTGGGTATGGAATCACGCGGTGCCACGATGCTGTGGACGATTCACCGAGGATTAACCAAGACGTGCATTGAAAGACACTCCGTTATGCCAAAATACAGGCTAGCCGCGGTGAACTCCGTCTGTCAGGGGTTCCCAGGGTCCGTTGTCGTTTTGTGATCGACCACCCGGCGTTTACACAGCTTGGGGGAGATGTGTCAACCGTTCATCCTGAGACTCCGCTGTCCGCTCCGGCCGCCGCTGTTGGTAGGTTTGCTTGGTGACTTCCACGACTCCGCCAGATCCCGCTCAGCAGCCGGCGCCTGCCGACGGCACGCCGACGAGTCCGGGCACGCCGAACACCGCCGATGCCGCCGGCGCACCTGCGCCGTCGACCGCTTCCGACGATCAGGCCGCTGCGGCACCGAAGCGCGCACCCCGCTCGACGACGCCTCGGGCTGCCGGAACGGCGAAGGCCCCGGCGAAGCGGCCGAGCACGCCCCGCACCCGCGCCACGTCGGCGAGCGAGACCTCGGGCGAGCCCGGGGACGCCACGAAGCCGGCACCCAAGACGACCACGGCACGCTCGACGACCGCTCGGACCTCGACGGCGAAGACCACGGCCACCAAGTCGACGACGGCGCGCACCACCGCCGCGAAGCGCACGCCCGCGAAGTCGGCTGCTGCAGCTGCCGATGCTCCGGAGGCCACTGCGTCGGCCGAGACGAGCACCACCCCGAAGACGCCCCGGTCGACGACCGCGCGCACCACCGCCGCGAAGCCGGCGACCAAGGCCGCCGGCGCCAAGACGACCACCGCCCGCACCTCGACGACCAAGTCCACAACGGCCCGGACGCCGGCCAAGCGCACGCCGGCGCGCACCAGCGTCGCGAAGCAGCCCGAACAGACGGCCGCCGCAGCCGCCGGCGTGCTCGACGAGGTCAGCGCACCGGGATCGGTCGAACGGCCGACGACGTCGACGCCCTCCGAGCAGCCTTCCCCTGAGGTCGTCGACCGGATCGCCGTCGAGGAGACTCGGGCCGACGCCACGCAGACCGAGACCCCGCCGACCGCGTCATCCATCGCCGGGGAGGCTGTGGACGACACGGCCCGGCAGGCGACGCCGGCACCGTCGGGGTCCGTATCGGTGGCGCCTCCGCGGGAGGAGGCCGTCACTCCGGTTGCAGCACCGAAGCGTCCTGCCGGCCGTCCCGCGCCGACACCGTCGTCCGGCGCCAACTCGTCACCCGCCGCGACGTCGCAGCGCAGCGAGGCCGACGGCGATGGCGCCCATCCCGTCGTCCTGTCGATCTCGGGACTCGTCAAGCAGTTCGGCGACACGGTCGCGGTGGACGGCGTCGACCTCGAGGTCCGACGTGGCTCGTTCTACGGCATCGTCGGGCCGAACGGCGCCGGCAAGACGACCACCCTGTCCATGGTCACGGGTCTCCTCCGTCCCGACGCAGGGTCCATCACGGTCCAGGGCGTCGACGTCTGGCAGGATCCCGCCGAGGCCAAGCGTGCGATCGGCGTGCTGCCCGACCGGCTGCGGCTCTTCGACCGCCTGACCGGCAGCCAGCTCCTGTACTACTCCGGCGTCCTGCGGGGGCTCGACCCCGCGACCGTCAAGTCACGGACCACCGATCTGGCTCGTGCCTTCGGTCTCGACGACGCGCTCGGCCGTCTCGTCTCCGACTACTCGGCGGGCATGACGAAGAAGATCGCGTTGGCAGCCGCACTCATCCATTCGCCGCGTGTCCTCATCCTCGACGAGCCGTTCGAATCGGTCGATCCGGTCTCCGCGGCGAACGTCATCGAGATTCTCCAGCGGTACGTCGCCAACGGCGGGACCGTCGTGCTCTCGAGCCACGGCATGGACTTCATCCAGCGCGTGTGCGATCACGTGGCCATCATCGTGCAGGGCAAGGTGCTGGCCGCCGGGTCCGTCGACGAGGTGCGCGGAACGGGCACGCTCGAGGAGCGGTTCGTCGAGCTCGCCGGGGGCCGCAAGTCGGCAGAGGGAATGGAATGGTTGCACAGCTTCTCCGACTGAAACTGCAGCTGACGCTCAACGCGTTCCGCCGCAGCCCCTGGCGACTGGTCGGGCTCGTCCTCGCGATCGCGGTCGGCGTGTGGATCGTCGTGCTCGCGAGCACCGGTCTCGTCGCGCTGCGTGGTGGCGACCCGGAGGTCACGCGCAACCTGCTCGTGCTGGCCGGGTCGGCCGTCGTCCTGGGCTTCATCATCCTGCCGCTCGTCTTCGGTGTCGACGACCAGCTGGATCCTCGGGCGTTCTCGCTCTTCGGGCTGCCCAACCGCACCCTGTCGGCCGGCCTACTCGTGACAGCGCTCGTGTCGGTGCCGTCACTCGTCCTCGCCGTCCTCGCGGCCTCGTCGGTGGTCACCTGGTCGCGGTCGCCGCTGCCCGCCGTCCTCGCCGTGGTCTCCGCGGTCCTCGGCGTGCTGCTCTGCGCGCTCCTGGCCCGGATCGCCACCTCGATCTCCGCGAGCCTCCTCGCGACGCGTCGCGCCAAGGAGGTCATGGGTGTCCTCGGGCTGGTGCTCATCATCGCCGTGGCGCCGGCGATCATCGCCCTCACCACCGTGGACTGGCAGCGCGACGGGTTCGCCGTCCTCGGCCGGGTCGCTGACATTCTCAGTTGGACCCCGCTCGGCGCCGTCTGGTCGTTCCCCGGTGATGCCGCACTCGGCGGCATCGCGCCGGCGATCGTCAAGCTGCTGCTCACCGCGGCGACCATCGCGCTGCTCTGGTTCGCCTGGCAGTCGTTCGTCGCCCGACTGCTCGTGACGCCGGAACGCCTCGGGACGGGCCGCGACAGCACCGGTCTGGGCTGGTTCGACCTGCTCCCCGGTTCCCCGTCCGGAGCCATCGCCGCTCGGAGCATGACCTACTGGCTGCGCGACCCGCGGTACCTCGTCTCCCTCGTCATCATCCCGATCGCGCCCTTCATCTTCTTCGTGCCCATGCTCGTCGCCGGCATCCCGATGAACGTCCTCGCACTCGTCCCACTCCCGGTCGTGTGCTGGTTCCTCGGCTGGCTCCTGCACAACGACCTCGCCTTCGATTCGACCGCGGTCTGGCTGCACGTCGCCTCGGGGGTCCGCGGACGATCGGACCGGATCGGCCGGCTCTTCCCGGTGCTCCTCATCGGCATCCCGCTCATCGCGGTCGGGTCGACGCTGAGCATCCTGTTCTACGGCGACTGGGACGCCCTGCCGTCGATGATCGGTGTGAGCACGTGCCTGTTGTTCAGCGGCGCCGGTATCGCGAGCTTTGTGTCCGCGCGGTTCCCGTACCCGACGTCGCTTCCCGGCGACAGCCCGTTCCAGCAGCCGCAGGTGCCGGGCAGCAGCGGCATGTCCGCGCAGTTCCTGAGCCTGCTCGGTACGGTCCTGCTCACGATTCCCGCCGGCTGGTTGGCCGTGCTCGGGCTCACCGGTGAGCCGAACTGGAACTTCGGGGCTCTCGCGGTCGGTGCGGGCACGGGCATCCTGGTCCTCGTGATCGGGATCTTCGCCGGCGGTCGCGTCTTCGATCGCCGCAGCCCCGAGATCGTCGGCTTCGCCAGCTCGCACTGACCCGACGTCGGCGACCGGATCGGCCCGCAGGAGACCCGGGTGCCGTCCGGCGGTACCATGGAGCCATGGCGCAGCATGACAGCACGAAGCAGCAGATGAGCACGATCGATCCCGGTGGCACGCCCGACGGTGGGAGCACGGCGATCATGGATCGTGAGCTCGAGGAGCTGATCGAGAGCGAGAACATCGAGCCCGGCGATCACGAGCGCTTCTCGCACTACGTCAAGAAGGAGAAGATCCTCGAATCGGCGTTGAGCGGCAAGCCGGTGAAGGCGCTCTGCGGCAAGAAGTGGACGCCGGGTCGCGACCCCGAGAAGTTCCCGATCTGCCCGGCCTGCAAGGAGATCTACGAGAAGCTCCTCCGCGACTGACGCTGGAGCGCACCGCGGCCGACGCTGAGACGCGTCGCCGCGGTCAGTCCTCGAGGTACACGGTCGGGAGCACGGGGTCGCCGCGGGTGAGGCTGACGGCCCGGGGTGGCAGTTCCCCCACCGCCTGTGCCCGGTGTTCCCTCGCCTGGCGCGTCCCCGCGGCGCCGAGGTACCGCTCGTCCACGAGTCCGCCTTCGACGAGCTGGACCATCAAGGGACGTTCCGAGGCGGCGTTGGCCGCACCCTCGTGTTCGCCGGCCGGACCGTCGCCGAGGTAGATGCGCTCCTCGCGGGCGACCCCGTGCCGGTCGTAGGCCCGCGCAGCCGTCTTGCGGCCGCCGACGGTCGCCTTCTCGGCCGACTTCTTCGCGACACTGATCCAGTCGCCCTGGTCGTCGCGGTGCGCCACGAGCTTGTAGACCATGCCCATGGCGGGGGAGCCGGAGCCGGTGACCACGGAGGTGCCGACGCCGTAGGAGTCGACCGGGGATGCGGCCAGGGCGGCGACGGCGTGCTCGTCGAGGTCGTTGGTGACCGTGATGCGGGTCGACGTGGCGCCGAGTCCGTCGAGGAGGCGGCGGACCTGGTCGACGACGATCGGCAGGTCGCCGGAGTCGATGCGCACGGCTCCGAGCTCCGGGCCCGCGAGGCGCACGCCGAGTCGCACGGCCTCCTCGATGTCGTAGGTGTCGACGAGCAGCGTGGTCCCGGCGCCCATCGTGTCGATCTGGGCTCGGAAGGCGTCCTCCTCGGAGTCGTGCAGGAGCGTGAAGGAGTGCGCGGCCGTCCCCATCGTCGGGATGCCCCAGCTGCGTCCGGCCTCGAGGTTCGAGGTGGCGCTGAAGCCGGCGATGTACGCCGCCCGGGCTGCGGCGATGGCCGACCGTTCGCCCGTCCGACGGGAGCCCATCTCGGCCAGGGGACGGCTGCCAGCCGCAGAGGTCATGCGGGCGGCAGCCGTGGCGACGGCGCTGTCGTAGTTGAACACGCTGAGCGCCAGCGTCTCGAGGATGACGGCCTCGGCGAACGTGCCCTCCACGACCAGGATCGGCGAACCGGGGAAGAAGACCTCGCCCTCGCGGTAGCCCCAGATCGATCCCGAGAAACGGTAGTCGGCGAGCCAGTCGAGCGCCGTCGTGCTGACGACGCGCTCCTCGCGCAGCCACTCGAGTTCCGATTCACCGAAGCGGAAGTGCTTGAGCAGTTCGAGGAAGCGGCCCGTGCCGGCCACGACGCCGTAGCGGCGGCCGCCGGAGAGGCGTCTGGCGAAGAGCTCGAACAGGCACTCCCGATCCGCGGTACCGCGGTGGAGGGCGGCGTCCAGCATCGTGAGTTCGTATCGGTCGGTGAGGAGAGCTGAGGACTCGTGCACCTGTTCAGCCTAGCCGCGAGCGTGCTCGGAACGTGGTGATCGGTCGGTCAGCGACGTCCATCGGCAGGGGCGGTAGGCTGGGTCATCGTGAACGACGCACCCATCGGCATCTTCGACTCCGGCGTCGGCGGACTCACGGTGGCGAGAGCGGTCAGCGACCAGCTCCCCGCCGAGTCCGTGATCTACATCGGCGACACGGCCCACTCGCCCTACGGTCCGAAGCCCATCGCCGACGTGCGGCGCTACTCGCTCGAGGTCCTCGACTCGCTCGTCGACCAGGGCGTGAAGATGCTGGTGATCGCCTGCAACACCGCATCGGCTGCGATGCTCCGCGATGCCCGCGAGCGCTATTCGGTCCCAGTGGTCGAGGTGATCCAGCCCGCTGTGCGGACCGCGGTCCGGAGCACGAGGAACGGGCGCATCGGCGTCATCGGGACCGAGGGGACGATCAACTCGCGGGCGTATCAGGACCTGTTCGAGGTCAATCCCGAGCTCACGGTGTTCGGCCAGGCCTGCCCTCGGTTCGTCGAGTTCGTGGAGGCCGGCGTCACGACCGGCCCCGACCTCCTCGAGGCGGCGGAGGAGTACCTGGCCCCGCTCCGGCACGCCGGCGTCGACACCGTCGTCCTCGGATGCACCCACTACCCCTTCCTCAAGGGCGCGATCAGCTACGTGATGGGTCCGCAGGTGTCGCTCGTCTCGAGCGACACCGAGACCGCGAACGACGTCTACCGCGTGCTCGTCACCCGCGACCTGCTGCGCGACAGCAGCGAACCCGCCACCCACCGGTACGAGGCGACCGGGAGCAGCGCCGACGACTTCATCGCCCTCGCCAACCGTCTGATGGGCCGGGAGATCTCCACCGTCTCGCTCGTCCAGACCGGCGTCATCGACCTTCCATCCCACCAGTTCGAGGAGCACATCCATGAGTGACATCGCGCGCGCCGACGGCCGCACCAACGACCAGCTGCGTCCCATCACGATCGAGCGCGGCTGGAGCGAGCAGGCCGAGGGGTCGGCACTCATCAGCTTCGGCCGGACGAAGGTCCTCTGCACGGCCTCCTTCACCAACGGCGTGCCGCGCTGGCTGAACGGCAAGGGTCGCGGCTGGGTCACCGCGGAGTACGCGATGCTGCCCCGTTCGACCAACGAGCGGATGGACCGTGAAGCGGTCAAGGGCAAGATCGGCGGTCGTACCCACGAGATCTCGCGACTCATCGGTCGGAGCCTCCGCGCCGTGATCGACACCAAGGCCCTCGGCGAGAACACGATCGTCATCGACTGCGACGTCCTGCAGGCGGACGGTGGCACCCGCACCGCGGCGATCACCGGCGCCTACGTCGCCCTCGCCGATGCGATCGAGTGGGCGCGCGGCAAGAAGTTCATCTCGCAGAAGGCGTCGCCCCTCACCGACAGCGTCTCGGCCGTCTCGGTCGGCATCATCGACGGCGTGCCCATGCTCGACCTCGCCTACGTCGAGGACGTGCGCGCCGAGACCGACATGAACGTCGTCGTCACCGGCGGCGGATCGTTCGTCGAGGTACAGGGGACGGCCGAGGGTGCGCCGTTCGACCGTCGCGAGCTCGACTCCCTGCTCGACCTCGCCGTCGGTGGCGCGGCGTCGCTCAAGGCCATCCAGTTCGAGGCCCTCGGACGCTGATGGGCGTCGAGATCGTCCTCGCGACGCACAACCAGCACAAGGTCGAGGAGTTCCAGCGGCTCGTCAGCCGCGACGTCCCCGGGATCACGGTCCTCGCCTACGACGGTCCGGAGCCTGTCGAGGACGGCACGACCTTCAGCGAGAACGCGTTGATCAAGGCGCGGGTCGCCGCAGCCCACACCGGCTCCATCGCGCTCGCCGACGACTCCGGCATCGGCGTCGAGATCCTGGGTGGATCGCCGGGTATCTTCTCGGCGCGCTGGGCCGGCTCGCAGCACGACTCGACCGCGAACCTCGCCCTCCTCCTCGATCAGCTGCGGGACGTGCACGAGGAGCATCGAGCCGCCTGGTTCGCCTGCCACCTCGCCCTCGTGGTGCCGCCGGGGATCGACGGGACGGCCCCGTTCGAGCACGTCGCCGTCGGCACGTGGCGTGGAGCCCTCGCGACGGAGCCGAGCGGGACGAACGGCTTCGGCTACGACCCGGCGTTCATCCCGGACGGTGAGCGACGGACGGCCGCGGAACTGTCACCGGCTGAGAAGAACGAGCTGAGTCACCGCGCGCTCGCCTTCCGGGCGCTCGTCCCGGTGCTGCAGCGGCTCGTGCCCGAGGGGCCCGCGTCGACCGCCAGCTGAGCATGATACTCAGGACCATTCCTATCTCGGCATGAACCCTTCCGCGGGCGCTGGGAAGCTCCTACGGTTGATGCATCATGGGTCACGATCACGCACACGCCGGCACCGCCAACCGCAGGAGACTCGCGGTGGCGATCGCCATCATCGCGACCGTCCTCGTGGTCGAACTCGTCGGTGCCTGGGTGAGCGGTTCGCTGTCCCTCCTCGCCGACGCCGGGCACATGCTGTCGGACCTCACCGGGCTGATCATCGCGCTCGTCGCCACGATCGTGGCCGCGCGCCCGGCCACCGACCGGCAGACCTTCGGGTATCAGCGCGCGGAGGTGTTCGGCGCGCTCATCAACGCGCTCATCCTGATCGCCGTCGCGGTGTCGGTCCTCATCGAGGGGGTGTCCCGCCTCGTCGACTCGGCGGACGCGGAGGTCAGGAGCCTTCCGATGTTGATCGTCGCCGTCATCGGTCTCGTCGCGAACCTCGTCGCCCTCCAGGTGCTGCGCGGCGGCCGCGATACGTCGATCAACATGCGCGGCGCGTACCTCGAGGTCCTCGGCGACCTCCTCGGATCGATCGCCGTGATCATCGCCGCGGTGGTCATCATGCTGACGGGCTTCGCTCAGGCCGACGCCATCGCTTCACTCGCGATCGCCGCGATGATCGTGCCGCGGGCGTGGTCGTTGCTCCGCGACGTCGTCCACGTCCTCAGCGAGTCCGCGCCGTCCGACACGGACGTGCAGGAGATCAGGGACCACCTGCTCGGCACCGAGGGGGTCGTCGCCGTCCACGACGTCCACGTCTGGCAGATCACGTCCGGCCAGCCGGTCTTCTCGGCCCACGTCGTCGCCCGGCAGGAGGTGTTCGCCGACGGTGGCACGGGGGAGCTGCTCGACCGTCTCGGTTCGTGCCTCCACGACCACTTCGACGTCGAGCACTCGACGTTCCAGCTGGAGCCCGAGGAACACGCCTCACACGAGGAGTCGCACCACCGCTGACGCGCGGGGCGGGTCCGGTTGTTGCGCCACTCGCGCGAGCGGCGCCACCGGCGATCAGACCGTGTTGTTCCCGCGGTCGCGCTTGAAGACGTCCTGGTCGGCGAGCTTCGAAGCCGCGGCCCGACGCTCCTCCTCGGTGATGGTGCCCTGCAGCGCCTTCGCTTTCCGGCTCGACTGGATGTAGTGCCAGGTGGTCGGGATGAGGGTGAGGACGACGGCTCCGATGAGGATGACGTCGATGTAGTTCTGCACGAAGGTGGCGACCGGGGGGATGTATCCGAGCAGGTAGCCGAAGAAGGTGAGCCCTGCGCCCCAGATGAGCGCTCCGATGAGGTTGTAGAGCGAGTACTTCTTGTAGTTCATGTGGCCGATGCCGGCAGCGACCGGCGCGAAGGTCCGGACGATCGGGACGAAGCGCGCCAGGATGACCGCGAGGGCACCGAAGCGCTCGAAGAAGGCGTTCGTCCGCTCGACGTTCTTGATGCTGAAGAGACCGGACTCCTTGCGTTCGAACACCTTCGGCCCGAGTTTGTGCCCGATGAGGTACCCGACCTCGCCGCCGAGGAACGCCGAGAACCCGATCGCGAGGCAGACCCACCAGATGTCGATCTCGATGACGCGGGCGGACCCAAACGCGAGGAGACCGGTGATGACGAGCAGGGTGTCGCCGGGCAGAAGGAATCCGACGAGGAGGCCGGTTTCGGCGAAGACGATCGCGCAGACCACGACGAGGGCCCAGGGACCGACGGCGGTGATGATGCCCTCCGGGTCGAGCCAGGGGATGAGGGCGGTGTGGACCATGCGGAGCTCCTGCTGTCGGGGGAGGGATGGAACGGCGTACGACGATGTCGCGTGCGGGAGAAGGGACTTGAACCCTCACGCTCGAAAGCACAGGAACCTAAATCCTGCGTGTCTGCCAATTCCACCACTCCCGCGGCCCGCTCAGTCTACGGGAGCGAGGTCGGGAACGTCCTGAGCTTCGGGGAGGAGCCACGGACAGCGGAGCCCGGGTCGGCCCGTGTATGCTCGGCTCCATGCGAACGACGTGTGCAACGAGCTGGTGGCCCGCCTCCTAGGCGGACCGCGCACGTGCACACACGACGACTCGACCGCCTGACAGGGCGGTCGTTCTCGTTCGGAGGCCCTGTCGGATCGGTCCCAGCCTGAGGACACCACCATGACCACCCTGCTCCACCGCGTGCTGCACGCCGGCCCCGATTTCCCGTTCGCGGTGCTCCGCCGACACGGCAGCGACACCGTCGACCTCTACACGGGTGAGGTCGTCGACGTCGAGTCGCTCGCCGACATCCCGCTCGGAGCCACCGGCGACGACCACCAGCCCGAGGTCCTCACGCTCGTGCCTTATCGCCAGGTGCGCGAGCGCGGTTTCGCGGCGATGGATGACGGCGCTCCGCTGCGCTGCCTCGTGGTGAGCGAGCGTGAGACGGTGACGCTCGACGACATGCTCGAGCGACTCCCCGCCGACGCTGTCCCGCTGGTCGACGGCGGGTTCGACGTCTCGGACGAGGACTACGCGTCGATCGTGCGCCGCGTCATCGAGGACGAGATCGGACGCGGCGAGGGCGCCAACTTCGTCATCCGACGCGAGTTCACCGCGACGACCGAGGTGCCGGCCGAGCGCGCGGTCCTCGCCTGGTTGCGGGCGCTCCTGTCGGGGGAGACCGGCGCCTACTGGACGTTCGCCGTGCACACCCCGGGCGTCTCGATGGCCGGTGCGACGCCCGAGCGCCACGTCGCGGTCGCCCGCGACGCTTCGACCGGTGAACGCACCGTCACCATGAACCCCATCAGCGGCACCTTCCGCCACCCGCGCTCCGGCGCGACCGGCGACGACTTCCGCGCGTTCCTCGGCGACGTCAAGGAGACGGAAGAGCTCTTCATGGTCGTCGACGAGGAGATGAAGATGATGAGCCGGGTGTGCGCCTCCGGTGGACGCATCCTCGGCCCCTACGTCAAGCAGATGTCGCGCCTCACCCACACCGAGTACCTGCTCGCCGGGACGAGCGAGCTCGACGTCCGCGAGGTCCTGCGGTTGACGATGTTCGCACCGACGGTCACGGGCTCGCCCATGCAGAACGCGTGCTCGGTCATCGCCCGCCATGAGCGGAACGCGCGCGGCTACTACTCCGGCGTGCTCGCGCTGTTCACCCCGGTGGGCGACGGCGACTACGAACTCGACGCACCGATCCTCATCCGCACCGCCTACGTCGACGACGCCGGCCTCGTCCGCGTGCCCGCCGGTGCGACGCTCGTCCGTCATTCGGATCCCGAGTCGGAGGTGGCCGAGACGGCGGCGAAGGCCGCTGGCGTGTTGACCGCTCTGGGCGTCATGGCACCCGCCGGGCTCGGCCCGACCGTCGACCTCGCGGCGGAGCCGGGCGTACAGGACGCGCTCCGAGCGCGGAACGAGCGGTTGGCGTCCTTCTGGTTGCAGCCGCAGCACCCGGCACCGGTCGGTTCACTGTCAGGCCGTACCGCGGTCATCGTCGACGCCGAGGACGAGTTCACCGCGATGCTGGCCCACCAGCTGCGCCACTTCGGGATGACCGTCAGCGTGGAGCACTGGTCGGCGGTGACCGACGCCCTCGTGGACGTCGACCTCCTCGTCGCCGGCCCGGGTCCGGGCGATCCGCTCGACCTCGCCGATCCGCGTGTCCGCCGGATGCACGAGATCGTGTCGGCGCGCCTCGCCGCCGGAGCGCCACTGCTCGCCGTCTGCCTGAGCCATCAGGTGCTGGCGATCCAGCTCGGGCTGCCGATCGAACGCCTCGACGCGCCCCGACAGGGACTGCAGCTCGACCTCGACCTCTTCGGTGAGCAGTCGCTGATCGGGTTCTACAACACCTTCACCGCACGGCTGGCGGGTGAGGCTCCGGTCGGTGGGGTCGAGATTGCCGCCGATGCGGCGTCGGGCGACGTGTTCGCGATGCGCGGTCGTGGGTTCGCATCGGTCCAGGGGCACCTCGAGTCGGTGCTGTCGCGCGACGGGCTCCGCACCCTCGGGTCGCTCGCGGGCCATGCGCTCGCGGGTGTCGCGTCCGGGCGATCGGCTGCCGCCGTCGGTTCCTGAGCGTCATGCGCCGCCTGGACGGTCGGTGATGCCGACCGCCCGGGAGGCGAACCGTGCGTCGCTGCTCGTCAGGCGTCCGCCTGGTCCAGCGTCGTGAACGGCGTGACGTCGGCCAGCTGCGGTCCGAGGCCGATGTCGATGAGGCGGACGTCGCCGGCGTAGGCCGAGCCGGGTGGGATGAGCAGCCCGGCCTTCACCGCGCCGAAGGTGACCGTGACCTCCGCCGGCAGGACGGCACCCTCGGGGACGCTTCCCTCGTCGGGATCGATGCCGCTCGGGACGTCCACGGCGACGACGGTCGGCCCGCCCGCGCTCTGCACGACCGGGAGGACCGCCTCGACGATCGCCTTCGGCGCACCGCGCAGGGTGGGGTTCCGGCTGGCCCCGATCCCGAAGACGGCGTCGACGACGAGCGCGGCGCCCTTGGCCTCGTCAGCGGTGTCGTCCGGCTCGGCGGGGGAGTTCATGAGGAAGCGGACGCCGGCCTCGACGGCGGCGGCGTAACCCGCCTCATGGGCGTGGTCACCGGTCCTGGCCACGACGAGGTCGAGTGGGACGTCGTCCGGACCGGTCGTGCCGGCGAGTTCCGCCGCTGCGAAGAGGGCGTCACCGCCGTTGTCGCCTGATCCGACGAGCAGCAGGATCTTCCAGATGTCGGGTGCCTCGCCCTCGAGGCCCTCCGCGCGGTCGGCGAGCACCGCCCGCAGCTCCTCGGCGAGGCCGTGTGCGGCCCGTGCCATGAGCGGTTCCCCGGCGTCCAACAGCGGTGCCTCTGCGGCTCGGACCTGGTCTGCGGTGTAGCCGTTCATCATGGAGCCCACTCTTCCGGCTCGTGTCGACCCCCGCAAGCGGTTGCGGTCGGGGACCGGCATAGGAACAGCCGGCGGATCGGCCGGTTCAGGCGAGTTCGAGTCGGATGTCCGGGTGGCCGGCGAAGACCTCGAGGAGCAGGTCGAAGTAGGTTTTGCCGCGGCCGGCGTCCAGGTCGTCGAGCTGCGTGGTGATCCGCGCCGTGTCGAACGGAGCACCCCGCTCGAGCTTCTCCTGCAACCAGGCACGGGTCGTTGTGACGCCGAGTGCGGTGCGGCTCGCGTCGTGATCCGTCCAGACGAAGTGCACGTCGTTGAGATCGCGGAGCGAGCCGATCCCGCCGTAGAGGATGTCGTCGAGGGCGTCGAGGCTCGGGCCGAGATCCCAGTCCTCGTCCTGCATCACGAGCTCGTTCATTACCTCGTAGAACGAGGAGATGTCGTGGATGCGGGAGCCGTCGATGCGGAAGGTGGTCGGCACGGTCCGAGCCTAGTGACCGGCGTGAGCTTCACGGCGGGCCGGGCACCATTCTTCGGCGAGCGTCGCACTTAGATCCCACTTTCGCTTCGTGGGCGGGACACGGTTGCATGACAAGACTGCGGGCTCTGAGGCGCGCATTCGATTGCGATCACGAGACTTCTCGCAACTCATTGTTTCGAGACGGGGCACATTATTCTGCACGCCACGGCGAAATGCTCGCTCGGGCGCTAGTGTAAACCACATGTCTACGCAAACGACTCAGCTGACAGGTGTTCGAGTTGCTCCAAAAGTGCGCCGTATACGCAGCGCCGGTGTGCTCGGTGAGTTCGAGTACAGGATCGATTTTGACGACGAAGCGCTCAAGAACGAGCGCGTCGTGGTTATCTACGCCGAGAACGGAATGGGTAAGACCAATTTTCTCAAGTCGGTTCACTATCTTTTGACCCCCAGGCTCGAGAGCCTGCAATCTCTCGCAGAGCTATTCGTCGACGACTTGTCGATCACGTTAGATTCGGGAGTTACGATTCGACTAGATAAAGGACACGACCTTGACGTGCTAATGGAGTGTTCGATCGAATATCCGGCCAAGGGTACATCCGCGGTTGTGGCCTCGATACGAAGTGAAGATATCGAACCTCGCGCATTCAGGAGAAGTGCTCCCCGTCGAGAGATCGCAATGTTCTTGGATGAACTTAGTTCACTGGTTAATCCGACAGTGTATGTCGGCGATGATCGTCTCGTGTATTCCGGAACAGATGTGCCAGCCTTCCAAGCTGGACGGTCGGCTTATGAAGCGGAGCGCGAGCTCTCCCGGGGGCGCGCCAGGCCGACTCAGAGTGTGAGGGAGTCGTTGGATAGGGTCGAGCGCTTTTTTACTAGGACCGTGCTCGCGGGTATTTCGAAAGATTCGGCTTCTTCAGGGGAAGGGGTATACAGCGAAATCACCAGGCGCGTGCTTGCCGGGACAAGTCAAATTGAAGGAACGACCCCGCCCCGCGACCAACTGAACGAGCAAGTTGAACTCCTCTTAAGTCATTCGACAGATTTCGAGAAATACGGTATCATGCCATTCCAAGAGGTGCGCAATATAGCGGACCAGATTTTGGGGGCGCGGAAGAACAATACGCACTTTGGCGCGCTACTGGGAATACTTGGCCCGTATCTATCGAACCTCACGGATAGAGTGGAAAATCTACAACCGGCCCAGAGGTTGATTGATACCTTTGTGGCTTCCGTGAATGGTTTTCTCGAGCGTAAGCATCTGACGTTCAGCATGTCTGATGGAATCAAGCTCGTAGGCAGAAACGGCGAAGATCTTGACTCAGACAACCTGTCGAGTGGCGAAAAGCACCTCCTGCTCTTGCTCAGTAGCGCTGTTCTTGCTAGATCCAATGGCGCGCTCATGATCATTGACGAACCTGAACTCTCGTTGGGCCTTCGTTGGCAACGCAAGCTACTGAGTGAACTCTTGAGGTGCACGGAGGGTAGCGGCGTTCAATTTCTCGTCGCCTCACACTCGACGCAGATCATGGCTGACGTTCCTGACATCATTCGCCCCACGATGGCCAGCTGATATGCCTCAAAAGCCGAGGGAGACGCTGCGGGAGTTTTTGCTCGAGGCCGAATTGACTAGCGGGCGACGCTTGATAGTTGAAGGCCCAACTGACAAATCATTCTATCGAACATTCATCAAGCAGCGACGAGGCGAGCAGGTGCTGGAGAATCTGGTTGTTGAGTCGGTTGAGGCCTTGAAATTTGATCCTGAAGAATTCGAGCACGAGGGTCTGAATATTGGAAACCGCAGCGCCGTCGTTCTCGCGGCCAAGGGGGCTCTAGGCAGTGGTGCTGACGTGCTTTGTATTGCGGATCGGGATTGCGGCCATCACCTTGAACGCTACAAACTAGACACTCTTGTCTGGACAGACTACCCGGCTCTTGAGAGCTATCTCTTCACGCCGAAACTTATGGACTACGTCAATGAAGCGGCGCTTGGAGATCGCCTTCCACCAGGTGCCCAGCTCGTTGAGGAGATAGCGCCAATTTTGCTGGAGTTGTATACCGTCAGACTTCACAACGATAGTCTTCCTAGCCCAAATATTCAAAGGGGATCTGGAAAGGTCAAGCGGTTTGATCACTTCGATGTAAAAAAGACGGTGAGTCCTGCAATCGCCGACAAGCTTGATGGATACGCTAAGCCTGAAGTTGGTAATCATCGGTCCTATGCATATGGGCACGATGTGGCGGATGTCCTCTTGCATCTGTATGGTAATCAGATAAAGACGCAGGCAGGAATTCCGGGTAGGGACAATTTGGAGCTGGTGTTTCGACTGGCGCTTCTGGCCGAGGGAACCTTCGACGATGAGGCTTTAGCCTCTAGGCTGTTGGCCTGGGTGGGCCACTCGCCTGTTCATGCCTAGTATCCGGACATGGGAAGCGATAGTCGACGTGGCATGGATCTGGCATGGAGTACGAGCTTGATTTCAGGATGGACGAGCTCGACTTCGCGCTAGGGGCTGTTCGGCAGACTTATCGAGACATACTTGGCGACTACCGGGTGGAGGATGTTCCGCAGTACGACGTGACGGCTCGGCCGAATATGGATCTGTCGGAACCATGGCGAGAGCATTGTGCGCTCGCCCGGCTGATCGGGGTGAGTGGCGAATGAGGGCCACGATCCTCCGCCGCCCCCGTCAATCCATGCAAGTTCGACTCTGTCTGGGTTGAACCGATTGCCGGAACCTGCTGGAAGAATCGTATCCACCCCGAGCGCTGGAACGAATCCGCGACGAGCCGAAAAATGTGGGAGGTCGCGCTCCTTCCCAACGATCCGTGCCATGACCGGATGAAGAACTGAATCGCTCGGAGTGCTTCCCTCAAATTGGGTATCAGCCGGAGCACGGTTCTGTTCCAGCTTGCGGGCACCTTGCCGGAAGATCAGGGACCGAGGTTCTTGTGGGCGAGATATTACCGCTGGCGTCAAGCTTCCTTTAGTACCCCATCGTCGGCGGAACATGCGGCAGCGGGAGCTCTCCGCATACATTCCTGTTGCAGCCCTTTGAGGAAACTGTCGGACCGCTAGCGAAGCGATCGGATCATCGAGGGAGACCAGCGCTTAGCGAAGCAGAGAGCGGTTGCTGCATGGTTCGCACTCGGGCTTATGGCCCACAGTATTCACCAGGTATTTTGGCGTGGCAGGCCGAAATCCATAGAGCATCCAGGATATCTACACGAGGCGCCCAATTCCGTGCTCTTCCCCGTTTGCCTTGAGGTCATCCAGAAATCGCTGCGAGCGTGGGGCGGGGAATGTCGTCCGCAGATACTTCAGCGCCTGCGGCGTCCTTCCCCTGTCTTCCAAGAGTATCCAGATGTGCATGCCCAGTTCATCGTCGGCTTGCAAGGGGCGGCCTTCGTGCACCGCGAGGAGGTCCACGACCGCGAGCAGAGCGGTAGACAGGAATTTTGCTTTGTTCACAGCGTGCCGCAGTTGACCGGCGCTGACCGATTTAAAGGTCTCGCTGAAATCGTCCTTATTCAGGAAGCCAAACCAGCTACCGTACGAAACTCTGCCGTTTGCTCCAATCCTATACATCCATATCGTCGAATGAGCGGCGACGTTGCGCATCTCAATAATGCGCTGAATTTCGGTGATGAGCGTGTTCCCGTCGCGCCAGCCGATCGGGAATATCTTCTTTAGAATCTTTACACGCTCTGCGGCGGTTTTGCCACGTACGGTAGCAATCCTGCTCGCTTGGTCGTTAGGATCAAGCAGGTAGGTCAAGGGGATGTTTATGGCTTGCTCTAGATGAGCCGTGACGCTTATTAGCTCACCAATCAGTGCATGCAAGTCGCGCCTCTTGTCCACGGTCCCGGGGGATGTTAGGTGAGTATTAACGGCGTCTGGCGCGCCGTCCTGCATCACCACACCTTGCCTATTTCCGAAGCCGATCAGACCTGCAAGTCTCTCGACGTAGGCGTCGTAGTCAGCCTGGGAGGCCGCGCCCTCCGTTATTGGACTATCGCCTGGCAGATCTGTCATACCGGTCAATATAGCCGAGGACGTACTGGTGCTCACTCGTCGAGCCGGACCGCCCAGAGGGGCGTTGAACCGAGGATGGGTCTTCGCTGTGAGCTTCCCCTTGGGGTGAGCGTGGGGGCCTGTATTGAAGTCGCGGAGCGGAGCGCCTTACGTCGCGTCGGTCAGCCTGACGTCGGCCTTGTGCACGTCGTCGAGATCGCGGAGCGAGCCGATCCCGCCGTACAGGACATCGTCGAGAGCGTCGAGGCTCGGGCCGAGATCCCACTCCTCGTCCTGCATCACGAGCTCGTTCATCACCTCGTAGAACGAGGAGATGTCGTGGATGCGGGAGCCGTCGATGCGGAAGGTGGTCGGCACGGTTCCCGAGCCTAGTGACCGGTTCACGGGGCGTCGAGCGGCTGGTGCTGTGGATAACTTCTGCGGGGTGTGGTCGGTGTTCGTCAGGATGGCCGCATGGGGACAGCGGCGGAGATCATCACGGCGCGCGTGCGCGACCGGGTGCGTGAGGAGTTCGGGGAGCCGGGTCGGCGTGGGGGAGCGGGGCGGATCGCTCGCGAGGAGGTGCGTCGCTACAACGAGCGGGCGTTGAACGACACGACGCCGCTGATCGACGATGAGCACAGGATGACGAGCGAGGTGCTCGCCGCGGTGACGGGGTTCGGTGCGATCCAGCCGTTGCCGGATGATCCGGGTGTCGAGGAGATCTGGATCAACGAGCCGACGAAGGTGTTCGTCGCCCGTGGTGGGGTGTCGGAGCTCACGGACGTGGTCCTCGGGGAAGGTGACGTCCGCGATCTCGTGGAGCGGATGCTGCGCGCCACCGGTCGACGGGTCGACCTCGCGAACCCGTTCGTCGACGCCTCGCTCCCGGACGGCTCGCGGTTGCACGTCGTCATCCCCGACGTCACGCGTCGGCACATGTCCATCAACATCCGCAAGTTCTCCACAAGGATCCGCGATCTCGGTCAGCTGGTGGCCGCAGGTTCGATCAGCTATCAGGCCGCCGAGTTCCTCCGCGCCAGCATGACCGCGGGGGCGAACCTGCTCGTGTCCGGCGCGACCCAGGCCGGTAAGACCACGATGCTCGGCGCCCTCATCGCGGCGCTGGACCCAGCCCTCCGCATCGTCACCGTGGAGGAGACCTTCGAACTCGCGCCGGGCAACCGCGACGTCGTCGCGATGCAGTGCCGGCAGGCCAGTCTCGAGGGCACGGGAGAGATCACGCTGCGTCGGCTCATCAAGGAAGCGCTCCGGATGCGGCCGGACCGCATCGTCGTCGGTGAGGTCCGGGAGGCGGAGAGCCTCGACCTCCTGATCGCCCTCAACAGCGGACTGCCCGGGCTCTGCAGTATCCACGCGAACTCCGCGCGCGACGCGATCGGCAAACTCTGCACGCTGCCACTGCTCGCGGGTCGGAACATCGACTCGGGGTTCGTACGCCCGGCCGTCGCGTCCTGTGTCGACCTCGTCGTGCATTGCGAGCTCGACCGGTCCGGACGTCGACGGGTGGCGGAGATCATCGCGGTCGGCGGGAGCGGGGAGTCCCACACGATCGAGGCTTCCACCCTCTTCGAGCAGCGCGACGGAGAGCTCCGCGCGACCGGTCGCTTCCCGCTGAACGACGCGAAGTACCGTGCGGCCGGGATCTCGCTCGCCTCGATCCTCGCCGTCGGCGAGCGATGAGTCTCGTCGTCGGAGCGGTCCTCGCCGCAGGCCTGCTCCTCACCGTCGCACCCTGGTGGTGGCCGGATCCGGAGCCGCTGCGCGACACCCTGGAGCGATGGCGGCCGGTCGCTGCGCTCCGCGAACTCCTGATCCTGGCCGGTCTGCCCGGTCGGTACTGGGCGGCCGCCATCGTGGTCTCCGTCCTCGCCGGACTCGTCTCCGGCGCGGTGGTCCAGGCGCTCTGCCGTGTCCTGCCGCTGACCGCCGTCGTCGCCGTCGCCGGACTCGTCGCACCGGTCATCGTGCTCCGAGCCCGCGCCATCTCGCGACGTCGCCTGCAGCGGGGACTGTGGCCGGATGTCGTGGACCACCTGTTGTCCGCGATCCGGTCAGGGCTCTCGCTCCCGGATGCGGTGGCCGCGCTCGACACCGTCGGACCCGCACCGCTCCGCCCGGCGTTCGCCGCGTTCAGCGCCGACTACCGGGCTGCCGGCCGCTTCGCCGACGGCATCGACGACCTGAAGACCGCGCTCGCCGACCCTGTCGCGGACCGCATCCTCGAGACGGTGCGCATGGCCCGCGACGTCGGAGGCACGGAACTGCCGGCGGTGCTCCGAGCGCTGTCCGCGGGGCTGCGCGAGGAGTCGGCCATCCGAGCCGAGGCCGAGGCGCGACAGTCCTGGGTGGTGAACGCCGCGAGGCTGGGCGTCGCAGCGCCATGGGCGATTCTCCTGCTCCTGTCGTCCCGGCCGGAGGCGTCCGCCGCCTACAACTCCCGGGAAGGAGCGGTCCTGATCATCGCCGGCGTCGTGGTCTCCGCCCTCGCCTACCAGGCGATGCTCCGCGTCGGACGCCTCCAGCCCGAACGACGGTGGTTCCGGTGAGTGCCGACGGAGCGTGGGCGCTCAGCCTCGGAGCCGTGCTCGGGGTCGGCCTCTGGGCGCTCGCGATGCTCCTGCCGGCACTCGGACGACCGCGGCTCGCGGACCGCATCGCCCCCTACGTCGCCGACCTCTCCAGCGACGCCCGGTCACAAGCCGCGCGCCGCTCAACCGACCCGCTACCGGTCCTCGGGACCCTGCTGGTGCCGGTCCTCCGCGCCCTTCGATGGTCGCTCGGCCTGGTCGGCGCCGATCAGGAACTCGTCATCCGTCGATTGGGTCAAGCCGGGGGACCGACGCTCGAGCGGTACCGACTGCTGCAACTCCTGTGGGGGCTCGGCGGCTTCGCGGTCGCCGCGGCGCTCGCCGTGTTCTCCTTCAGCAACGGACGACTGGCGCTCCCGTTCGCCGCACCGCTCCCCGCGGTCGGGGCGGTGGCCGGAATCGTCGTCCGCGACCAGCTGCTGGCACTCGCCGCCGGTCGCCGCCTCGCGCGGATCGAGGAGGAGCTGCCGACGGTGCTCGAGTTCCTCAGTCTGAGTCTCGCGGCCGGCGAAGCGATCACGGACGCCATGGACCGCGTGGCGCGCATCGGGTCCAGCGGGGAGCTCGGCAGGGAGTTCCGCCGGGTGATGGCGGACGTCTCCACCGGTATCCCGTTCGCCACCGCACTCCGGCAGTTCGAGGCACGACTCGCGATGCCGATGCTGTCGCGATGCGTCGACCAGATCCTCGGTGCGCTCGAACGAGGGACACCGGTCGCAGCCGTGCTCCTCGATCACGCACACGACGGACGCGACATCGCCAAACGCCGTCTCCTCGAATCCGCCGGGAAGAAGGAGGTCGCGATGCTCGTGCCCCTTGTCTTCCTCATCCTGCCCCTGTCCATCATCATCGCCGTCTTCCCCGGAGTGTTCGTGCTCCGGACCGGCTTCTGACGAAAGGTTCCACATGTCCTCCTCCTCAATCCTCGACCGCACGCTCCACCGGAGTCGCTCCGTCCTCGCCGAGGAGCGCGGCGACGTCCCCGGCTGGGTCCTCATCACGCTCATGACGGCCGGGCTCGTCCTCCTCATCTGGGGTGTCGCGGGCCCGGCGCTCACGCAGGTGTTCGAACAGGCCATCGACCGTGTCTCCGGCATCTGAGCCCGAGATCGGCGGATGGCGGACGCGGCTCGTGCACGGCGAGGACGGATCAGCCGTCGCCGAGTTCGTGTTCGTCGGAGCGATCCTCACCGTCCTGATGATGTCCGTGGTCCAGCTCGCGCTCGCCCTCCACGTCCGGAACACGCTCATCGACGCGGCGGCGGAGGGTGCTCGGTTCGGCGCACTGGCCGACACCGAGCTGCTCGATGGCGCCGAACGAGCACGACAGCTCATCGCCGTCGCCGTGGGGGAGGGCTACACCGGTGACGTCAGCACCACACTGGCCGAACAGCGCGGAGTCGGCATCGTCACCGTGACCGTCCGCGCACCGCTTCCGGTCGTGGGCTTGATCGGACTGCCCGGCGTCCTGGAGGTGGAGGGTCATGCGGTCCTCGAGACACTCGAATGATGAGCTGCGTCACCGACCGACCCCACTGGACGACGACGGATCGGCCTCCCTCGAGTTCATCACCGTCGGTCTGGTCCTCCTCGTGCCGATCGTCTATCTCATCGTCGCGCTCGCCGAAGTGCAGGCGGCAGTGCTCGCAGCCGGCGGGGCCGCGGCGCAGGCGGCGAAACTCTACGCGCGGGCCGACGACGACGCCACAGGTCGCGACCGCGTCGAGGACGCGCTCGCACTCGCACTGGACGACTTCGGGCTCGATCGGTCCCAGTCGTCCGTCACCCTCGACTGTGCACCAGCCGGTCTCCCGTGCGGGCAGCGCGGCGGTGCCGTCACGGTCACTGTCGACATCCTCGTGGTCCTGCCGCTGATGCCCGAGATCGTCGGCGTCCAGGCCGCGGTCCCCGTGACCGGCGCCGCCACGGCACCGATCTCCCGGTTCGATGACCGGTTCGGCGAGGCGGAATAAGAGTGCCGGGCAGACGACGACATCTGGACGTCGGCGAAGAGGACGGGTCCACCATGCTCCTGACCATCGGATTCGCCGTGGTGGCGCTCGCCGTGGTCCTTGTCGGGAGCGCCGCCACGTCCCTGTACGTGGAGCACAAGCGGCTCCTCGACCTCGCCGACCGCCTGGCCGCGACCGCTGCGGAGTCCTTCTCCATCGACGACGTCACGATCCAGTCCGAGGGGACCTTCCGACCCGTCCTCGATGACGACTCGGTCCGTTCGAGTGCACGCGACGATCTCGTCACCGGTGGTGCGGGTGCGCTCACCGGCGTCGAGATCGTCGCGGCGCGGACGCCGGACGGCCGGAGCGCGGAGGTCTCGCTGGCGTCGGATTGGCGGCCACCGATGCTGACGCTGTTCGTCCCGCAGGGCCTCCGGATCGAGGCGACCGCGAGTGCTCGCAGTGTGTTCTGGTGAGGGAGCACGAGCCTGCCGACGATCAGGGGAAGGGGCGCGTTCCGCGATCGATGTAGCGGGGGATGAACCGGAAGAGGAGGAACGCGCCGATGAGCCCGACACCGCCGATGGTGCCGGCGGCGAGGGAGATCGACGCAGCCGCGGTGATCCCGGACATCGCCAGTGGAGCGGCGGCGGTGCCCGCGTCGCCCAGGAAGCGATAGGCGCCGAGGAACGGCGCGGGACGGTCCGGTGGCGCGAGGTCGGAGCCGAGGGTCATGAGTATACCGCTGCCGAGCCCGTTGGACAGTGCCAGCACGAGGGCGACGGCGATGAACCAGACCCGCGCCTCATCGAGGTCGTGCGTGAAGGCCAGGACGATGAACCCGGAGCCCAGCCCGATCATCGACGGGACGGCGGTCCAGATCCGCCCCCAGCGGTCCATGACCTGACCGCTGGCATAGAAGAGGGCGAACTCCACCGCGCCGACGACGCCGATGATGAGCGCCGTGTCCGTCTCCGAAACGCCGATGCTCACGGCCCACAGGGGGAGCAGGACCGCGCGGCACGACCGCAGGGCGCCGACAAGTGCAGCGGTCGTCCCCATCCTCGTGAGCACCGCGCCATGGGCTCGGATCGACGCGATGAGACCGCTCGACTCCTCGGACGCGAGCTCCTCACCCTCGGTGCGCTCCTCGCCGTCGGCGGTGCGTGTCGACGGCGGTCGCCCGAACATCTCCGCAGGGTCGGGGAGGACGAGCAGGGTGATCGCGGAGCCGGCGCAGCAGACGACCATCACCCAGAACGCCGCCTGAGACGTCCCGGTGAGGTGGATGACGCCCGCAGCCAGGAACGGGCCGATGAACGTGCCGGCGCGGAAGACGCCGCCGAGGGAGGAGAGCGCCCTCGCCCGGAACCGCATCGGCACGTACGTCGTCATGAACGCGTGCCGTGCCAGACCGAACACGGCGGTCGCGAGCCCGATGCAGAAGATGCCCACGGCGAGGACGAACGGATTGGGGGAGATGGCCGCCGTCGCGACCCCGACGACCGCGAGCAGCGCCGCCCACATCATCGCGAAGCGTTCGCCGATCCGACTGACGATCCACCCTGACGGGACGTCGCCGACGAGTTCGCCGAGCATGATGAGCGACGAGATGACGCCGGCGACGGCGAGCGTCGCCCCCAGGTTCCCGGCGACGGCCGGGATGATCGGGATGATGGCGCCTTCACCGATCGAGAACAACAGTGTGGGGAGGAAGACCGAGACGGCCACGGAGCGCAGCTGGAACGGGCGTTCGTCGGAAGTCATCCCCTCGATCGTACGCCCGCGGCCCTGCGCGGTAGGCTGAAGCCAAATGTTTGACTTGGACCTCTCCACACAGATCAGTACCCTCCGTTCGACCTTCGACGACATCCGCACCGTCGTCGACGTCGACCGTCTCGAAGCCGAGATCGCGACGCTGAGCGAGCAGGCGGGTGCCCAGGATCTCTGGGACGACACGACGAACGCGCAGAAGGTGACGAGCGCCCTGAGCCACCGTCAGTCCGAGCTGGCCCGCATCACCAGCATCGCGAACCGGCTCGACGACCTCGAGGTGCTCATCGAACTCGCGACCGACGCCCAGGACGAGGAGTCGGCCGAAGAGGCCCGCCAGGAGCTCATCAGCCTGCAGAAGGTGCTCGGCGAACTCGAGGTGCAGACGCTGCTGAGCGGCGAGTACGACCCGCGCCCCGCCGTCGTCACCATCCGCGCCGGTGCCGGCGGTGTGGACGCCGCCGACTTCGCCGACATGCTGTTCCGCATGTACCTGCGGTGGGCCGAGCAGCACAAGTACCCGGTCACCGTCATGGACACGAGCTACGCGGAGGAGGCCGGCATCAAGTCGGCGACCTTCGAGGTCGACGCACCGTACGCCTTCGGCACCTTGAGCGTCGAGGCGGGCACGCACCGCCTGGTGCGCATGAGCCCCTTCGGTGCCGCCGGCAAGCGGCAGACGAGCTTCGCCGCCGTCGAGGTCATCCCGCTCATGGAGGAGACGGAGATCGTCGAGATCCCCGAGTCGGACATCCGTGTCGACGTCTTCCGGTCCAGCGGCCCTGGCGGCCAGTCGGTCAACACCACCGACTCCGCCGTGCGCATCACCCACCTGCCGACCGGCACGGTCGTCTCGATGCAGAACGAGAAGAGCCAGATCCAGAACCGCGCCGCAGCCATGCGCGTGCTCCAGTCGCGACTCCTCCTCATCCAGAAGGAGCAGGAGGCCGCGACGAAGAAGGAGCTGGCCGGCACCATCACGGCGAGCTGGGGCGACCAGATGCGCTCCTACGTGCTCGCGCCGTACCAGATGGTCAAGGACCTGCGGACGGAGCACGAGCAGGGGAACCCCGCAGCGGTGTTCGACGGCGATCTCGACGGGTTCATCGCCGCGGGCATCCGCTGGCGGTCGATGTCGAAGGCGGAGTAGCGCGGGGCGGCATAGTGTTCGCCCAGCCCTCGTACAGGGTACGGATCGCGGGCGTGTCCTGCCCGTAATCGGCAGGTCGCTCCTTAAGCTCAAGGAGCCATGATTCGGTTTGATCACATCTCCAAGAAGTATCCGGGAACCTCGCGTCCCGCGCTCAACGACGTCGATTTCGAGATCCTCCGGGGAGAGTTCATCTTCCTCGTCGGCGCCTCGGGGTCGGGGAAGTCGAGCTGCCTCCGCCTGATGCTCAAGGAGGACAAGCCGAGCAAGGGCAAGATCCATGTGCTCGGCCACGACCTCGGTTCCATCTCGAACCGCAAGGTGCCATACTTCCGGCGCAGCCTCGGGGTCGTGTTCCAGGACTTCCGTCTACTGCCGAGCAAGACGGTCTACCAGAACGTCGCCTTCACCCTCCAGGTGATCGGCAAGTCGCGCGGCTTCGTCCAGGAGGCCGTCCCCGACGTCCTCAAAATGGTCGGACTCGACGGCAAGGCGCAGCGCCTGCCGCACGAGCTGTCCGGTGGTGAGCAGCAGCGCGTCGCCATCGCCCGCGCCATCGTCAACAAGCCGCAGATCCTGCTGGCCGACGAACCGACCGGTAACCTCGACCCCGCCACCAGCGCCGGCATCATGCAGTTGCTGGAGCGCATCAACGCGGGTGGGACGACGGTCGTCATGGCCACGCACGAGGCCGGCTTCGTCGACCAGATGCAGCGCCGGGTGATCGAGCTGCAGGACGGTCAGATCGTCCGTGACGAACGCCACGGTGGATACGGCACGACCGCGGCCATCCCGGGTCTCGTCAGAGGATCCTCCAAGGCTGCCGCTCCGGCGGCACAGTCAGCTCCCGCAACGGCCTCGACTCCGGTCGCACCCGTCGTCGAGACCTCCTCGGTTCCGGTGACGACCACGACCTCGTCCGTCGCTGCCAGCTCCGAGCCCACGACGAGTGCCGTGGCCGCAGCCGCGGTCGCAGCCACCGCGGCCACGCCGATCGCTCCAGCCGCACCGACCGCGCCCGCCGCGGTCTCGCGCGAGACCACACCGCAGGCCGACACCGACGAGGTCGTCACCCGGGTGTCCGGCTCGACGCCGATCCAGGAACCGGCCGTAGCACCCGTCGCCGAGCCTGAGTCGCCGGCGACGCGATCCGAGGAATCGACACCGGAAGCGCCCGAGGCCGAGCCGACGACGCCGGATGCGGAGCCCGCCGTACCACCGGCGGCTGCGGTCCCGGAGGTCGCGCCTCCGCAACGCCTGAGCAACGCCACGGGCCCCATCGGGCTCCCGGCACGCAACGAGATCGACCCGATCGAGGTCGAACACCTGTCGCTCGCAGAGCGACTCGGCCTGCGTGCCGCGGCGCGCGGCACTGAAGACGGAGAGCAGAACGTGGGGCCGACCAAGTGAGACTCGCACTGATCTGGTCCGAGGTCTGGAACGGCCTGCGTCGCAACGTCTCGATGGTCGTCTCCGTCGTGCTCGTGACGTTCATCTCGCTGACCTTCGTCGGTACGGCCGTCCTACTGCAGATGCAGATCGGCCAGATGAAGAACTACTGGTACGACCGCGCACAGGTCGCGATCTACCTCTGCACCGCCGACAGTGCGGGCGACACCTGCGCCGCCGGCGCCGCGACCGAAGAGCAGCGCGCCGCTGTCCAGAGCGCCCTCGAGTCGTCGACCCTCGCCCCCTTCGTGGACAAGTTCTACTTCGAGGACCAGGCGCAGGCGTTCACGAACTTCCAAGAGCAGTTCAAGGGCAACGACATCGCACAGTTTGTCACGGCGGACCAGCTGCCCGAGACCTTCTGGGTGAACATGAAGGACGCCTCGCAGTCCGACGTCCTCGTCGAGGCGTTCTCCGGCGTCGCGGGCGTGGAGCAGGTGACGGATCAACGCCAGTACCTCGACCAGATCTTCTCGGTCCTGAACATCGCCAGTTACACGGCTATCGGGATCGCGGCACTCATGCTGGTCGCCGCGGCCCTGCTGATCGCGACGACCATCCGCTTGTCGGCGTACTCGAGACGCCGGGAACTCGGCATCATGCGACTGGTCGGTGCATCGAACCGGTTCATCCAGACACCGTTCATCCTCGAGGGTGTGTTCGCCGCGCTCATCGGCTCCATCCTCGCGGCCGGGGCGGTGATCACCATCGTCCAGGTGTTCGTCCAGGGATACCTGGCGGACCGCATGCGGTACGTCAACTTCGTCGATCTCGGTGACGCCTTCGTGGTCCTCCCGATCCTGCTGCTCGTCGGCGTGCTGTTGGCGGCGATCTCGGCCAACTTCGCGATCTCGCGGTACCTCAAGGTCTAGCGGGGAGGCAGTGCGGCCACCGCACCGCTCGCTCTGCGTTAGACTGACAGGCTGCCGCGATCGCGGCCGGTCCGTTCCGATGGATCCGAACCAGAACGTCAGGAGTACACCGTGCCGAGGGAACGGGGCGAGAACGTCGTGGCCACGAATCGCAAGGCCCGCCACGACTACACGATCGAGGACACCTACGAGGCCGGCATGGTCTTGACGGGTACCGAGGTGAAGTCGCTGCGAGCCGGGCGGGCGTCGCTCGTCGACGGGTACGCCTTCATCGACCGCCGTGAGGCGTGGCTCGACGCGGTGCACATCCCCGAGTACGGCCAGGGCACGTGGACGAACCACCCGCCGCGGCGCAAGCGCAAACTGCTGCTGCACCGCGAGCAGATCGACAAGATCGCCCACAAGATCGCCCCCGGTGGGTTCACCCTCGTGCCGTTGAAGATCTACTTCAAGGACGGCAAGGCCAAGGTGGAGATCGCCGTGGCGAAGGGTAAGAAGGAATACGACAAGCGGCATGCCCTGCGCGAGAAGCAGGACACCCGTGAGGCCGCGCGTGCGATGGCCACCAGGAACCGGCTCGGCGAATAGGTGACAGGCGCCACCCCGGCGCGGTACACTTGAAAGCTGCACCGCAAGGTGCTCGTCCACCGCTCGCGGTGGATTGACAACTCGACAGCGTGTGACAACGACCCTCTTCGCCTCGTTCTCCGAGGCGCTGAGTCCATGGGGATGATCGGTTTCGACATTGCCTGCGAAACTGCGAGAAGCGGGTCGAGGATGCAGGGTTATCTCGTTAACGATCTCTGCAAAACAACAAGTGCCAACTCTAAGCGCACTGACTTCGCCCTCGCTGCTTAAGCGAGCCCGATAGTCCGTCAGACCGAGCGTGTCCCCGTCTCGGATCCTGGCGTCATCTAGGGGACTTGCTGGATGACGGAGCCGCGACGTCATCCGGGACTTTTCTTCGGCTGGGCCCGTCGACCAAGATGCCCTTGTCAATGGTCGGGGCCGAGTAGAACGCATTAAGGGATACGCCCGTAGAAGGCGCAGAATCACAGCAGTGGACGGGGGTTCAATTCCCCCCATCTCCACTCCGGACGTTGTCACACGCTGCCGAGTCGACGACAGGCCCCCGCTTCGGCGGGGGCCTGTCGTCGTTCCTGGGGTCGGACGGGTACCGACGGGCTGCTAACCTGGGAGTCCAGAGGCCGCCACCACCCGGGAGACCTGCATGGCGACAATCCTGCTTGTTTTTGCTGCGATCGCCGTCGCCACGCCCACACTCACTCGAGTGCTGTCGACGAAGGTCTTCTACGTCATCGCGTGTATGCCCGCGGCGGCATTCGTCTGGACGCTCTTCCAGGCCGGCACGATCACGGCCGGCGGCACGGTCGTCGAGACGATCGAGTGGATCCCGCAACTGAGCATCGCGCTCTCGTTCCGGATGGACACGCTCGCCTGGCTGCTGTCCCTCGTCGTCACCGGCGTCGGTGCCCTCGTATTGCTCTACTGCGGCCGCTACTTCTCGTCGACCGAGCCCGGCCTCGGTCGCTTCGCCGCGCTCCTGTTCGCCTTCGCCGGCACGATGTTCGGCCTCGTGACCGCCGACGACATCATCGTCATGTTCATGTTCTGGGAGATCACGAGTGTGCTCTCCTACCTGCTCATCGGGCACTACACCGATCGCAAGGAGAGTCGCGGTGCCGCGCTCCAGGCGCTCCTGGTGACGACTTTCGGCGGGCTCGTCATGCTCGTCGGCGTCATCATGATCTCCGTGCAGGCGCAGAGCACCTCGCTCGCCTCGATCGTCGAGCAGGGCCTGACCGGCCCCGCGACCACCGTCGCCATCCTCCTCATCCTCGTCGGGGCGATCTCGAAGTCCGCGCTCGTGCCGTTCCACTTCTGGCTGCCCGCCGCGATGGCCGCACCGACGCCCGTGAGCGCATACCTGCATGCTGCGGCCATGGTGAAGGCCGGGATCTACCTCGTCGCGAGGCTCGCTCCCGGTTACGCCGACACCCCGGGTTGGGACGCGATGCTCGTCGGCCTGGGGGTCCTCACCATGGTCGCCGGAGCCTGGCGGTCGCTGCGTCAGTACGACCTCAAGCTGGTCCTGGCCTACGGGACGGTGAGCCAGCTCGGATTCCTCATGGTCATCTCGGGGTACGGCACCCGCGATTCGGCCCTGGCCGCCGTCGCGCTCCTGCTCGCCCACGCCATCTACAAGGCGGCGCTCTTCCTCGTCGTCGGCATCATCGACCACCGTGCTGGGACGCGTGACTGGCGGCACCTCTCCGGTCTCGGGCGTCAGACGCCGGTGCTCGCCGTCATCGCGGCGATCGCGGTCGCGTCGATGGCCGGCATCCCACCACTCTTCGGGTTCGTCGCGAAGGAGGCCGTCCTCACCTCACTGCTGGAGGGCGCGCTCGAGGGCGACGTGTGGGGTTGGGTCGCGATCATCGGGACCGCCGTCGGTTCCGTGCTGACCGTCGCGTACAGCGCCCGATTCCTCTGGGGCGCCTTCGGAGACCGGCGCGGCGCCGCGCCGACCGAACTGCATGCCGAATCCGGAACGATCATGATCGCGCCGGGCATCCTCGCCGTCGCGACCATCGCTCTCGGCTTCGCGACGAAGCCCATCGACACGGTGCTCGCGCCCTACGCGGACTCCGTGGGGGAGGGCGACTACCACCTCGCGCTCTGGCACGGCCTCGAGCCGGCGCTCGGCATCTCGGCCGTCGTGGTGCTGCTCGGTCTGCTGCTCTTCCGTTGGAGGCTCCCGGTCGCGCGTCTGCAGGACCGCCTGCCACCGCTCATCGACTCCTCGAAGGGGTATTGGGCGGCGACCCAGGGCATCGACCGGCTCTCCGCGAAGGTCACCCTGTTCGCCCAGCGCGGCGGGCTCGTCCAGTACCTCTCGACCATCCTCGTGGTCTTCGTCCTCACCCTCGGCACGATCGCCCTCCTCGGGCGCGCCTGGCCGAGCGAGATCCGGCTGTGGGACTATCCCGCCCAGGTGGCCATCGCCTTCATCATGGCGACCGCGGCGATCGCGGCCGCCCGGGCGAAGCAGCGCATGGCCGCTGTGCTCCTCGTCGGCGTCACCGGGTTCGGGCTCGTCGCACTGTTCGCCCTGCACGGCGCTCCCGACCTCGCGCTCACCCAGGCCCTCGTCGAGACGATCACGATCGTGGTGTTCGTCCTCGTGCTCCGCCGACTGCCGGCCAAGATCGCCCAGCGCAACGCCCCGGTCCACCGCGTCCGTCGGGTCGTCATCGGGACGCTGACCGGCCTGGTCATGGGGCTCATCGGGGTCATCGCCCTCGGCGCGCGGCAGGCCGAGAGCATCGCGACCGAGCTGCCACGGCTCGCCGTCGAGGAGGGCCACGGCAAGAACATCGTGAACGTCATGCTCGTCGACATCCGGGCCTGGGACACCATGGGGGAGATCTCCGTGCTCGTCGTGGTGGCCACCGGTATCGCGAGCCTGCTCTTCGTCTCACAGCGGGGCGCCGAGGTCCCGCGCCTCAGCGGTGCGCGGCGCCGACGTATCCCGGGCCTCCGATCCCAGGTCGTGTCGGACCCCCACCTCGCGGACAGCGAGATGGAGGCGCCTCGCGACGCGGTGGGGCGGCACTCATGGCTCATCGGTGGCCGGGCGATCGCCGAGGCGAACCGTTCGATCCTCCTCGAGGTCCTCGTGCGGCTCCTCTTCCACCCGGCGATCGTCGTCTCCGTCTTCCTCCTCTTCGTCGGCCACAACGAGCCGGGCGGCGGCTTCGCCGGTGGTCTGCTCGCCGGCCTCGCGCTCGTGATGCGGTATCTCGCCGGCGGACGCTACGAGCTCGGCGAAGCCGTGCCGATCGACGCGGGCAAGGTGCTCGGCGTCGGGCTGCTGCTCGCGGTGGGGACGGCCGTCGGGTCCCTGTTCTTCGGCGGCGAGGCGCTCCAGTCCGCGTACTTCTCGGCCGACGTCCCGATCCTCGGACACCTCTCGTTCGGCACATCCAGCATCTTCGACATCGGCGTCTACCTCGTCGTCGTCGGACTGGCACTCGACATCCTGCGCAGTCTCGGGGCCGAAGTCGACCGTCAACAGGAGGAAGCCGACATCGACGAGCAGAGTACGGACGAGTTCTCGGCGAGTGAGGTCGAGCAATGAGCGCCTCACTGACCCTCGTCGTCCTGATGGCCGTCATGTACGGCACCGGGGTGTACGTCATGCTCGAGCGGAGCCTCACCAGGTTCCTCATCGGGTTCGTGCTCGTCGGTAACGCGACGAACCTGCTCATCCTGATCATGAGCGGCCCGAGCGGCACCGCACCGCTCGTCACGGGCACCGCCTCCGACGACCGCATGGTCGACCCGGTGCCGCAGGTGCTCATGCTCACGGCCATCGTCATCAACTTCGGCGTGACCGCCTTCATCCTGGCGCTCATCTACCGGACCTGGTGGTTGGCGCAGCTCGGCGACGAGGGCGACACCCTCAGCGACGAGCACGCCGACGACACCGAGGCGGCGACGGAGGCGGTCTTCAACCAGGTCGACCTGGACGACGAGGCCATCCAACGGGTCCTCGACGAGAGCAACGAGCACGGCGATGATCGCAAGACGACCAGGAAGGGGGCAGGCGAATGAACGCACTCGTCCCGCTCGTGGTCATGATCCCGCTGATCGGTTCGGCGATCGCGCTCATGTTCCGCAACCGCCGCAAGACGCAGGTGGCGATCAGCGTCATCGCGCTCACCGCGGTGACCGTGATCAGCGCGATCCTGCTCGCGGCCGTCGACCAGAGCGGTACGATCGTCGTCGAGCTCGGCGGCTGGTCCCCGCCGTGGGGGATCGTGCTCGTCGTCGACCGGCTGTCGGCGATCATGCTGCTCGTCGCGGCCCTGATGCTGCTGGGCGTCCTCATCTTCGCCATCGGTCAGGGCATCGTCGACGGCGACCGCGAGACGCCGGTGTCGATCTTCCACCCGACCTACCTGGTCCTGGCGGCCGGGCTGTTCGACGCCTTCGTCGCGGGCGACCTCTTCAACATGTACGTCGGCTTCGAGATGCTCCTCGCATCCAGCTACGTCCTCCTCACCCTGGGCGGCACCGGAGCGCGGATCCGCGCCGGCGTCACGTACATCGTCATCAGCCTCATGTCGTCGCTGCTCTTCGTCGCCGCGATCGCCCTCATCTACGGCGCGACGGGCACGGTGACGATCGCCCTCGTGGCGGACCGCGTGCGCGACCTGCCGATGGAGGTGCAGGCGATCCTCTGCGCCGCACTCCTGCTCGGGTTCGCGGTGAAGGCTGCGGTGTTCCCGCTGTCGTTCTGGCTTCCCGACTCCTACCCGACCGCGCCGGCGCCGGTCACGGCGGTGTTCGCGGGCCTGCTGACGAAGGTGGGTGTGTACGCGATCATCCGGACCGACACGCTCATCTTCAAGGACGTGCCGCTCGCGACACCCTTGATGGTCATCGCCTTCCTGACCCTGCTCATCGGCATCTTCGGCGCGGTCGCCCAGGCCGATATCAAACGATTGTTGTCGTTCACGCTCGTGAGTCACATCGGCTACATGATCTTCGGCATCGCCGTCGGCGGGGTCGCCGGGACCGCCGCGACGATCTACTACATCGTCCACCACATCGTCGTCCAGACCACGCTGTTCCTCACCACCGGTCTCGTCGAGCGGATCGGTGGGACGACCTCCATCTCCCGGCTCGGCGGCATCCTGAAGGCCTCCCCGATCGTCGGCGTGCTGTTCTTCATCGGAGCGATGAACCTCGGCGGCATCCCGCCGTTCTCGGGCTTCCTCGGCAAGATCGGGCTGTTCCAGGCGGGTGTCGCCCTGGGCGACCCGCTGTCGTACATCCTCATCGCCGCCGGAGCCGCGACCTCGCTCCTGACCCTGTACGCCCTGGCACGCGTGTGGAACATGGGCTTCTGGCGCGGGAAGGACGAGGTCGCCGGATACTCCTCGCCGTTGCTCGACCAGCTCGCGGAGAGCCCCGAGGACTCAGGCTCGGTCGACACCAAGACCATCTCGCGCCCGATGATCGGTGCCACGACCGGCATGGTCGCGTTGACCCTCGCCCTCACGGTCTTCGCGGGGCCGCTCTTCGGACTGGCCACGCGCGCGGCGGAGAACATCGAGGACCCGGACAACTACATCACCGCGGTCTTCCCCGACGGAACGGAGCACCTGAAGTAATGCAACCGTCACGCCGTCGCGCACTGTTCAGCCAGGCCCTCCTCCTGGCCGGACTCATCCTGCTCTGGTGTCTCCTCTGGGGGATGTTCGACCTGCTCACCCTCGTGACCGGCCTCGGGGTCGCGTTGCTGGTGTCGTTCCTGTTCTACCTGCCGGCCGTCGAGCTGAGCGGCCGCATCAACCTCTGGCGGACCGCGATCTTCCTGGGCAAGCTCCTCGTCGACATCGTGCGGGCGAGTGCGGAGATCGCGTGGCTCGTCCTCAAGCCGAGGTTCCGGTCCAGCAACGCGGTGATCGCGGTCCGCCTGCGGACGACCTCCGACCTCATCATGAGCTGGACGGCCGAGGCGGTCTCGATCGTCCCGGGCTCGATCGTGGTCGACCTCGACCGCACGGCCTCGACGCTCTACCTGCACGCGCTCAACGTGCATGACGACGCCGACATCGACGCGGTCGTCGCCGAGGTCCTCGGGACGGAGCGACGGCTCATCCTCGCGATCGGTTCCCGCGCCGAGGCGGACGCCCTCCGCCACGACCATGACCACGTCTCGATCGGAAGGGGGCAGTGATGCTCGTCGTGATCATCATCGTCTCCGTGCTGTTCGGTGCCGCGGCCCTCGCGGCGGTCTATCGGATCATCCGCGGGCCGAGCCTCCTCGACCGCGTGATCGCCTCCGACGTGCTCGTCGCCACCGTCATGTGCGCGATCGGGGCCGAGATGGCGATCAACCGTCACACGGACGGCCTGCCGGTCCTCCTGGCGCTCGCGATGTTCGCGATCGTCGGCTCGGTCAGCGTCGCACGGTTCATGTCGAAGCAGGACGACGCATGACCGGCGAGCTGATCCGCGACATCGTCACCGGGGCACTCGTGCTCGTCGGGGCGATCATGTGCTTCGCCGCCGGTGTCGGCCTGCTGCGCTTCCCCGACGTGTTGTCCCGTCTGCACGCGGCGACCAAACCGCAGATCCTCGGGCTCATCGCGATCATGGCGGACGTCGCCGTCTCGAGCCCGACGGTCGGGACCATCACGATCGCGATCGCGATCATCGTGTTCCAGAGCCTCACCGCGCCGATCTCCGCGCACATGGTCGCCCGGGCGGCCTACCGCAGCGGCAACTTCGACGAGGCCGTCCTCGTCCGCGACGAGCTCGCGGGACGCGAAGAACTCGGCGAGGAACGACATCCCGGCCACACGCCCGAATAGCGGCACAATATCCCCATGGGAATGCTCATCTACGGGTCCGGCGACGAGTACGAGATCGAAGACCGCGCGCTCGCGCACCTGAAAGCCGTCATCGGGGCGAAGCTGCGCCGCCAGGAGAGCTTCTTCCTCAGCTGGGCGAACGATCCCGAGCACGGTTCCGGACGACGCTCGCTGTGGTTGTCCCCGAGCATCCCGCTGCAGTTCCGCTTCTTCGGGAGCCGCCCGCCGGAACTCAACCGTGCGTGGCTCGAGGTCCTCTCGGATTCATCGCACACCCCGCGAGGGCTGCAGCTCATCCCTGAGTCCGAGGTCGAGGGATACCTCGCGGGGAACGGAGCGCCGCGCGACGCGGGCGCCGAGTCCCACGACCAGGATCACGGCTAGGACGGGTCGTCCGTCCCCACGAGCAGGACGCGCAGCGCCGTCTCCGGTGAGCCGCGACCGTCCGGTGGGATCGTCTCGCCGTGCGTGTAGCGATCGACGACCCGCGGGTCGACGTAGCTGGACTTCGCGATCGCCGGGGTGTTGCCGAGGACCGCTGCTGCGTCACGCATGGCCTGCGCGAGTGCCTTCGAGCGTGCCGTCTTGGTCTGCACGGGTCCGGTCTTCGCCAGGCTCTCCGCAGCCGCGACGGTGCCGTGCAAGGTCCGGAAGTCCTTCGCGGTGAACTCGCCGTTCGTCTGCGCCCGGACGTAGTCGTTGATCTGGCTCGCCTGGAGGTGCCGCCACCGGTTCCCGTCCTTCCAGGCCAGGAGGCGGGCGTGCGGTCCACGGCGCTTCAGGGAGCGGATGAGTGAGGCCAGGTCGGCGTCGACGATGTCGGACTCCCAGGGCTGCCCACTCTTCGCCGGGAACTTCAGTGCGACGATGTCGCCGCTCACGCGAGCATGCGCACCCTCCAGGGTCGACAGGCCGTGACTCCCGTTCGCCTCCGCGTACTGCTCTCCGCCCACGCGGAGGGAGCCCGTGTCGAGCATGCGGAAGGCGCCGGCCGACACCCGTGCGAGCGGGTACCCCTCGAGCCGAAGGTCCCGGGTGACCCGACCTCGCGCGGCCGGGAGGGCCTCGGCGAGGGCCAGGGCGCGGTCGAACTTACTCCGGTCCTGACGCTCGCGCCACGACGGGTGGTAGAGGTACTGCCGCCGCCCGGCCGCGTCGATACCGGTCGCCTGGATGTGCCCGTTGGCATAAGGAGTGATCCAGACGTCGTTCCAGGCTGGAGGGACCACCAGACCGTCGATCCGGGCTCGGATCTCCTGATCGTCGAGGAGCGAACCGTCCGGCAACCGGTAGCTGAAGCCGCGCCCGGACCGAACCCGTCGGATGCCCTGGCCGTTCACGTCGCTGCGCCTCAGTCGTACCATCCGCCCAGCGTACGACGCCCTCGGATCCCGGTCGGCGGGCTTGCGCCGCGCCGTGCGCTCATGTCAGCCGACTGGCGGCAGCTCGGCGAGGAAGGCGTCGTGCAGGCGCCCGTTCGTCGCGAGGGAGCTCCGTGTGGAGATGGTCTCGATGCCGTCGATGTCCGTGAAGCGACCGCCGGCCTCGAGGACGATCGGCACGTGGGCGCCCAGGTCGTACTCCTGCACGCCGAATTCGGCCACGGCGTCGATCGAGCCTTCGGCGAGCAGCATGTAGGGCCACATGTCGCCGATGGCCCGATCGCGCCACAGGGAGCCGCACAGGGCCAGCAGCTGCGGGATCCGCCCGACCGAGGCCCACTGCGCGATGCTCTGGAAACTGAAGGACGCGTCGCCGAGGTCGGAGACCCCCGAGACGGACAGTCGGCGAGGGGTGGTCTCGCCGAACCGGACGCCCCACGCGCCGTGTCCGATGGCGCCCCACCAGCGAGCGTGCATGGCGGGTGCGCTGACGACGCCGACGACCGGGACGCCGTCGACGGCGAGGGAGATGAGCGTCGCCCAGTTCGAGACGCCGCGGAGGAAGTTCGCCGTCCCGTCGATCGGGTCGATGATCCACTGTCGATCCGTCGGGCCCTGCGCGCCGTACTCCTCGCCGAACACGCCGTCGTCCGGGCGCTCGGTCTCGAGGATGCCGCGGATGGCGCGTTCGACGGCGAGGTCGGCGTCGGTGACGTGCGAGCGGTCCGGCTTGGTGGAGACGTCGAGGTCGCGTGCCTCGAAGCGGCCCATGGCGATGCGGTCGGCCGCGTCGGCGAGCCGGAGCGCGAGATCGAGGTCGGCGGGGGAGACGGTCACGGGTTCGGTCACCCCTCCAGGATAGGGTCGCGCGGGCCTGATCGGACGACGCCCGAAGGGCCGCAGGCGTGCCTCCGCGACACGCCGACGGGCTCGATTTCGCACCCGGGCCAGTTGGGTGCTAGTGTCATATCTCGGTTCGGAACACTCCGAAACCACGCACCTCTAGCTCAATTGGCAGAGCAACTGACTCTTAATCAGTGGGTTCCCGGTTCAAGTCCGGGGGGGTGCACCACACCAGCAACGGCCTCGTCTTCGGACGGGGCCGTTCTACGTTGCGGCTCGGCTCGTATTCGCCCCTCCGGCTCGACGAAGCGCTCCGGTAGCGTTTCGCGACAGCTCCCGTCCGATTCGCGTCATCGGGCCAGGGTGGGGCTCAGGCATGAGACCCTGGAAGGGTCGGCAGCATGGCGGGATCGGGTCCTGCCGTTGGCGACGGAAGCCTTCGCGTGGTCACCCCACCGTGCGGAGCAGAGCGACGGTCGGGCATTCGTGCCCACCAGCGCCGTGACGCCTCATCGATTCGGGTTCGATGAGGCGTCATGCCCGCTCGGGGGTCCGGTACGACGAAACGGCCGCCCACCGGAGTGGACGGCCGTTGTCGACGTGCTTCGTTGCTCAGGCGACCGAGCTGCGGCGCGCCGGCACCGGGTTGACGAGGCTCGCGTCGATGAACTCGGGCTCGGCCCAGACGGTGATGGGGTAGTGCTGCGGCTCGAGGAGGGTCCGCTCGACGAGCGTCGGCTCAGTGTCGACAGCCGCGGCCTCGGGGTGGTCGTCACCAGCCTGCGCCTCGGACGGCGCGTCGACCGTCTCGGTGACGGCGGCGGGTTCCTCGGCGACGGGCGGCTCGACGACCTCGAGGGACCCGACCTCGTCGGCGGCGTCGACCGCGGACTCCTCCTGACCGCGTGACCAGAGGCGCCATCCACGCGCCGGAGCGGCCTCGGCACGGACCGTCACCGCTGCCTGCTCGAGGTCGATGTCCGTCGCGATCTCGTGGGCGAGCTGCTGGGCGTAGACCTCGTGGAAGATCTCGTCGCCGGAGCTCGGGGTGCGGCGCGACAGCACCCAGGCGCCGTTGGCACCGAGTTCGCTCGCCAGTCGTGCGTGGACGAGGTCGAACAGCTGCTTCTCGGACAGCTTCGATGCGGAGACTGGTGCTGCGTGGCGTCGGCGACCGAACATGGCGGGCCCTTCATCGAAAGCGGATCATCCGTGAGGCTGGACTGGCTTCATTGTCGATCACGAGGCGCGGAACGACGCGGAGACACGCGGATGACCGCCCCAATTCTCGGGTTTCCCGCGCGGTCGTGGTAACGCGTCCGGCGCGACCTCAGCGGCCGATCTCAGCCTGCTTGCTGTCCTCGAGCACCGAGCTGATCGCGAGGGCGAGCGAGATGCCCCAGCTCACCCAGAGGAGGGCGAGCTTCCAGTCCCGCGGTCCCTGGCGGGTCGCCTGGAGGGCGGAGATGCCGCCGAAGACTGTGGAGATCATGCTGCCGTTGAAGAGGAATTTGCGCATGTCTTCACGCTAGCCGGTAGGGGAGGCCCCCCGCATCCGGGCTTTCCTTCGGGTTCTCGCCTGTGCTAGCGAACGCACGCTTCGCGAAGGCCAGTGAGGCCCGCAGCTGGGCGAGGCGGAGCGTGTCGCCGCCGGTCGCGGGCAGGTGCACCTCCGCCACGATACTCCCCGACCAGTCCGCCGCGCGCAGCAGCTCGAGGACCTCGGCGACCGGCTGCTCACCGGCACCCGGGAGGAGGTGTTCGTCGAGGAAGGCACCACGCGGCGACGGCGCGGTCCCGTCGCACAGGTGCACGTGTCGGAGGCGGTCGCCGTAGCGGGTCGCGATCTCGAGCGAGTCCTCACCCGCGAGGGCCGCGTGGGAGAAGTCGAGCGTCAGGGCGGCGCAGGCGAGTGGGGCCGGGTCGTACCCGAACGCGAACGGCTGCACCCGGAGCCCGCGGCTCTGGAAGCACGCCATGTTCTCGACGGCCAGCTCGAGTCCGTGCGTCTCGGTCAACTCCGCGACGAGGTCGACGAAGGCGTGCGCGTAGCGCCGCTGCCAGCGGAACGGCGGGTGCACGACCACGGTCGACGCGCCGACGGCGGCGGCGAGCTCCGCCGAGCGCCGGAGCTTCTCCCGATGGTCGCGGCCCCAGACGAACGCGGTCCGGGTCAGGACCGGCGCGTGGATGGAGAGGATGTCCAGCCCGGTCTCGGCGGCGAGGCCGCGGAGCGCGTCGGCGTCCTGCGTCACGCGGTCCTGGGTGACCATGACCTCGACGCCGTCGTAGCCGGCTTCGGCGGCCAACTCGAACGCGCGCCGGGTTCCCAGCGGGTAGACGCAGGAGGTGCTCATGCCATGGCGGATCATCAGCGCAAGCATATGCTCGCCGTCTGAACACGCGGTTTCGCCATGCGGAACGCTGCTAGCCTGAACAGCGAACCCGAGTACCCCGGGAGGGCCATCATCACCAGATATTCCGCGCCTGACGGCGGATCAGCGTCGACCTTCGACTTCATCGTGGTATCCAACCGGCTGCCGGTCGACCGCGTCGTCGACGCAGACGGTGCCGAGAGCTGGCGGACTTCACCCGGTGGACTCGTGACCGCCCTCGAACCCGTCATGCGCGGTGCCGACGGCGCATGGATCGGATGGGCCGGCTCGGCCGACCTCGAGATAGAACCCTTCGACAACGACGAGATGTGGATCATCCCGGTCCCGCTGTCCGAGGACGAGATCGCCCGCTACTACGAGGGCTTCTCGAACGACACCATCTGGCCGCTCTACCACGACGTCATCGCTCCGCCGAGCTACCACCGCGAGTGGTGGGACTCCTACGTTGCCGTGAACCGACGGTTCGCTGAGGCGGCCGCGGCGGCCGCGTCCGACGGTGCCACGGTGTGGGTGCAGGACTACCAGCTGCAGCTCGTGCCCAAGATCCTGCGTGAACTGCGACCCGACCTCACGATCGGGTTCTTCAACCACATCCCGTTCCCCGCCTACGGCATCTACTCACAGCTCCCGTGGCGACGCCAGATCATCGAGGGACTGCTCGGCGCCGACGTCATCGGCTTCCAGCGCGTCGCGGACGCGGGCAACTTCTCCCGGGCGGTCCGCCGCCTGTTCGGGTACGAGACGAAGGGGGCCGCGATCCAGGTCCCACTCGACGCGGCACTCGTGTCGGTCACGACGGACGCCGCACCGGCCGCCTCGAAGCGCGGCGCCCCGTACCGCACGGTGATCGCCCGGCACTTCCCGATCTCGATCGACAGCAAGGGGTACCAGGCCCTCGCGCAGCGCCCCGACATCATCGCCCGTGCCAAGCAGATCCGCGAGGAGCTCGGCAACCCGGAGACGATCATGCTCGGCGTCGACCGTCTCGACTACACGAAGGGTATCGGGCACCGACTCAAGGCCTTCGGCGAACTCCTCGCACAGGGCAAGCTCGCGGTCGAGGACGTCACGCTCGTCCAGGTCGCGAGCCCCAGCCGCGAACGCGTCGAGACGTACCGCCAGCTCCGCGACGACATCGAACAGACGGTCGGCCGGATCAACGGCGACTTCGGCACCATCGGCCACACCGCGATCCAGTATCTGCACCACGGGTACCCCCGCGAGGAGATGGCCGCGCTCTACCTCGCCGCCGACGTCATGCTCGTCACGGCCCTGCGCGACGGCATGAACCTCGTCGCGAAGGAGTACGTCGCCGCTCGCTACGACAACGACGGCGTCCTCGTCCTGAGCGAGTTCGCCGGCGCGTCCGACGAACTGAAGCAGGCGCTCAAGATCAACCCGCACGACATCGAGGGGATGAAGTCGGCGATCCTCCAGGCCGTGCACATGACGAAGGCCGAGCGTGGTCGTCGCATGCGAGCGCTGCGCAAGCGCGTCATGGAGTACGACGTCGCGCGGTGGTCGGCGTCGTTCCTCGACGAGTTGCAGCGCGTGCGCGACCAGTCACCGACCATCGAGCAGGGGAGCACCACCCAGTCATGAGCACCACCGACGAGCCCACCGACACCCTCGGGGGGCTTCCCCTCGGACTGCGCGCGGAACTCCGCCGCCTGGCCGACGTCCCGAAGCTCCTGGTGGCCCTGGACTTCGACGGCACCCTGGCCCCCGAGGTCGACGACCCGGACCAGGCGCGCGCGCTGCCCGCGGCCCGCAAGGCCGTGTTGGCGCTGATGGACCTGCCCGGGACGCGTGTCGCACTCGTGTCCGGGCGCGCGATCGACAGTCTCGTGGCGGTGGCCGAGCTGCCCGACCACGCCCTGTTCGCCGGCTCGCACGGCGTCGAGATCCGGCTCGACAACCCCGACGACGCCCTCGCCCTCGACGACGAGGAACGCGAACAGCGGGAGACCCTCCAACGGATCCTCCAGGACGTCGCGGAGGGCTACGATAATGTCTGGATCGAGCGGAAGCCGGCAGGGTTCGCCCTGCACACGAGGCTCGCCAGTGAAGAAGACTCCAGGATCGCCCACCTCGAAGCACTCGCCCACACCAAGGACGAGTTCGGCGCCCTGACGGTTCGAGAGGGCAAGAACGTCCTCGAGTTCTCGCTCAGGAGCGCGACCAAGGGCGAAGCCGTCGAACACCTCCGGCGGTACACCAAAGCAGATGCCGTGTTCTACGCGGGCGACGACGTCACGGACGAGGACGCGTTCGGCGCACTCGGCCCCGGCGACCTCGGGGTGAAGAGCGGTGCCGGCGTGACCGCCGCCGACTTCAGGGTCGAAGGACCCTCGGAGATCGCGCGCGTCCTCGGCATGCTCGCGGAATATCGAAGCAACAAGGAAGCCGTAGACTCTTAAAATGCCAGAGATCGACATCAAACCACGCAGTCGTGCCGTCACCGACGGGATCGAGGCGACCACTTCGCGCGGCATGCTCCGCGCCGTCGGCATGGGCGACGAGGACTGGGACAAGCCCCAGATCGGCATCGCGAGCTCGTGGAACGAGATCACCCCCTGCAACCTCTCGCTCGACCGCCTTGCACAGGGGGCCAAGGAGGGCGTGCACTCGGGCGGGGGATACCCGCTGCAGTTCGGCACCATCTCCGTCTCCGACGGCATCTCGATGGGCCACGAGGGCATGCACTTCTCGCTCGTCTCACGCGAGGTCATCGCCGACAGCGTCGAGACCGTGGTCATGGCCGAGCGCCTCGACGGCACGGTTCTGCTCGCCGGCTGCGACAAGTCGCTGCCGGGCATGCTCATGGCGGCCGCACGACTCGACCTCTCCTCGGTCTTCCTCTACGCCGGATCGATCGCGCCGGGTTGGGTCAAGCTCTCCGACGGCACCGAGAAGGAGGTCACGATCATCGACTCCTTCGAAGCGGTCGGGGCCTGCAAGGCCGGCAACATGAGCGAAGAGGACCTCAAGCGCATCGAGTGCGCCATCGCCCCTGGCGAGGGTGCGTGCGGCGGGATGTACACGGCCAACACGATGGCGTCCGTCGCCGAGGCGCTCGGGATGAGCCTCCCGGGTTCGGCTTCGCCGCCCTCGGCCGATCGCCGTCGCGACTACTTCGCGCACCGTTCGGGCGAAGCCGTGGTCAACATGCTCCGACTCGGCATCACCGCGCGAGACATCCTGACGAAGGAGGCGTTCGAGAACGCCATCGCCGTCGCGATGGCCTTCGGCGGATCGACGAACGTGGTCCTGCATCTGCTCGCGATCGCCCGCGAGGCCGAGGTCGACCTCACGCTCGACGACTTCAACCGCATCGGCGACAAGGTGCCGCACATCGGCGACCTGAAGCCGTTCGGCCAGTACGTCATGAACGACGTCGACCGTCACGGCGGCGTCCCCGTCGTCATGAAGGCGCTGCTCGACGCCGGTCTGCTGCACGGCGACTGCCTCACCGTCACCGGCAAGACCGTCGCCGAGAACCTCGCCGACATCAACCCCGACCCGATCGACGGCACGGTCATCCGCACGCTCGACAACCCGATCCACGCGACCGGCGGCATCACGATCCTCAAGGGGTCGTTCGCGCCCGAGGGCGCCGTCGTGAAGACGGCCGGATTCGACGCCGAGGTCTTCGAAGGACCCGCGCGGGTCTTCGAACGTGAGCGCGGTGCCATGGACGCACTCACCGAGGGCAAGATCAACAAGGGCGACGTCGTCATCATCCGCTACGAGGGCCCGAAGGGCGGACCGGGGATGCGCGAGATGCTCGCGATCACGGCCGCCATCAAGGGCGCCGGACTCGGCAAGGATGTACTACTGTTGACGGACGGTCGATTCTCAGGCGGCACAACCGGACTGTGCATCGGCCACATAGCACCCGAAGCGGTGGACGCAGGTCCGATCGCCTTCGTGCGCGATGGTGATCTGATACGGGTCGATATCGCTGGCCGCTCGCTCGACCTACTCGTCGACGAAGCAGAGCTGGAAGCCCGCCGCGACGGCTGGGCGCCTCTTCCCCCGCGCTATACCCGTGGCGTTCTCGCAAAGTACTCTCGTCTCGTGCACTCCGCAGCGGAGGGCGCGATCACGGGATAACCGAGCATCTCGTTCGTGCATCTCATCGCTGAAGGAATCATCATGCCCACGGAATCCCAACCCGTGCCTCATCCCAGAACACCTGCGGCCCCGGCCGCACCGGAGATCCTGACGGGAGCCCAGGCGATCGTCCGATCGCTCGAGCTCCTCGGGGTCACCGACATCTTCGGTCTGCCCGGCGGCGCGATCCTGCCGACCTACGACCCGCTGATGGACTCGACGAAGCTCCGTCACATCCTGGTCCGACACGAGCAGGGCGCCGGCCACGCGGCGGAAGGATACGCCGCCGCCGGTGGCGGGATCGGCGTGTGCATCGCGACGTCGGGCCCCGGCGCGACGAACCTCGTCACCGCCATCGCCGACGCCTACATGGACTCGGTGCCGATGGTCGCGATCACCGGTCAGGTGTTCTCGACCCTCATGGGCACTGACGCGTTCCAGGAGGCGGACATCGTCGGCATCACCATGCCGATCACGAAGCACTCCTTCCTCGTCAAGACCCCGGAGGAGGTCCCGGCGGCCATCGCCGCGGCCTACGAGATCGCGGGTACCGGCCGTCCCGGACCGGTGCTGGTCGACATCACGAAGGACGCCCAGCAGGCCGAGGCGCCGTTCATCTGGCCGCCGAAGGTCGACCTGCCCGGCTACCGCCCGGTGACGAAGGCGCACGGCAAGCAGATCCAGGCCGCTGCGCAGCTGCTCGTCAACGCCAAGAAGCCGGTGCTGTACGTCGGTGGCGGCGTGATCCGCTCCAAGGCCTCCGAGGAACTGCTCGCGCTGGCGGAGGCGACCGGGGCTCCGGTGGTGACGACGCTCATGGCTCGCGGGGCGTTCCCCGACTCGCACACGCAGCACCTCGGCATGCCCGGCATGCACGGCACCGTCCCGGCAGTGCTCGCGCTGCAGGAGGCCGACCTGCTCGTGTCGCTCGGAGCGCGGTTCGACGACCGCGTGACCGGCAAGGCCTCGCTCTTCGCGCCGAACGCCAAGGTCGTCCACGTTGACGTCGACCCGGCAGAGATCTCGAAGATCCGCATCGCGGACGTCCCCATCGTGGGCGACGCGAAGGACGTCATCGTCGACCTCCAGTCGGCGTTCGAGTCGGCCGCCCGCGAGGTCACCCCCGACATCGCCGAGTGGTGGTCCTACCTCGACGGCCTCCGCGAGGAGTTCCCGCTGGGCTACGCCGAGCCGACCGACGGTCTGCTCTCGCCACAGCACGTCATCTCCCGCATCGGCGAGATCACCGGTCCGGAGGGCGTCTTCGCCTCGGGCGTCGGCCAGCACCAGATGTGGGCGGCGCAGTTCATCAAGTACGAGCGTCCGAACTCCTGGTTGAACTCCGGTGGTGCCGGGACCATGGGCTACTCGGTCCCAGCGGCCATGGGCGCCAAGGTGGCCCAGCCCGATCGCCACGTGTGGGCGATCGACGGCGACGGCTGTTTCCAGATGACCAACCAGGAGCTCGCGACCTGCACGATCAACAACATCCCGATCAAGGTCGCGATCATCAACAACTCCTCACTGGGCATGGTCCGACAGTGGCAGACGCTCTTCTACGACGGTCGGTACTCGAACACCGACCTGAACACCGGGCACGACACCATCCGCGTCCCCGACTTCGTCAAGCTGGCCGAGGCCTACGGTTGCCTCGCGATCCGCGTGACGAAGGAGGAGGAGGTCGACGCCGCCATCAAGCTCGCCCTGGAGACGAACGACCGTCCGGTCGTCATCGACTTCGTGGTGAGTGCGGACGCGATGGTGTGGCCGATGGTGCCGCAGGGTGTCAGCAACAGCTACGTCCAGTACGCCAAGGACCACAGTCCGTCGTTCGATGAGGAGGCCTGAGCATGAGCAGCCACGTCCTGAGCCTCCTCGTCGAGGACAAGCCCGGTCTGTTGACCCGCGTCGCCGGGTTGTTCGCCCGCCGGGGCTTCAACATCGAGAGCCTCGCGGTCGGCCACAGCGAGATCGAGGGCCTGTCCCGGATCACGGTCGTCGTCGACGTCGAGGAGCTTCCGCTCGAGCAGGTGACGAAGCAGCTGAACAAGCTCATCAACGTCATCAAGATCGTCGAGCTGGATCCGGCGCAGTCCGTCCAGCGCGAGCACCTGCTCATCAAGGTCCGCGTCGACAACTCCACCCGTTCCCAGGTGCTGGAAGCCGTCAACCTGTTCCGGGCCCGCGTCGTCGACGTGGCGACCGACGCCCTCGTGATCGAGGTCACGGGCGACTCCGGGAAGACGACCGCGCTCCTCAAGGTGCTCGAGCCCTACGGCATCAAGGAGATCGCCCAATCGGGTCTCCTCGCCATCGGGCGCGGCTCGAAGTCCATCACCGAACGCGTCTTCAAGAACTAGTCGCATCTGCGACGTATTGCGAAACCACAACCAAGGAGAGAACCACCAGTGACTGAGATTTTCTACGACCAGGACGCAGACCTGTCGCTCATCCAGGGCAAGAAGGTTGCCGTTATCGGCTACGGCTCGCAGGGCCACGCACACGCGCTCAACCTCCGCGACTCCGGTGTCGAGGTCGTCGTCGGCCTGAAGGACGGCTCGAAGTCGATCGCCAAGGCCGAGGAGCAGGGCTTCACCGTCAAGAACGTCGCCGACGCCTCCGCATGGGCCGACGTCATCGTCATCCTCGCTCCGGACCAGCACCAGCGCACGATCTTCGCCGAGTCCATCAAGGACCAGCTCGCTCCGGGCAAGGCGCTCGTCTTCGGCCACGGCTTCAACATCCGCTTCGGCTACATCGAGGCTCCCGAGGGCGTCGACATCTTCATGGTCGCCCCGAAGGGACCGGGCCACACCGTCCGTCGCGAGTACGAGGCCGGCCGTGGCGTCCCCGTCATCGTCGCCGTCGAGAAGGACGAGACCGGTGGCGCCTGGGCGCTCGCCTGGTCCTACGCCAAGGCGATCGGCGGCCTCCGTGCCGGCGGCATCAAGACCACCTTCACCGAGGAGACCGAGACCGACCTCTTCGGCGAGCAGGCCGTCCTGTGCGGTGGTGTCTCGCAGCTGATCCAGTACGGCTTCGAGACCCTCACCGAGGCCGGGTACCAGCCGCAGATCGCCTACTTCGAGGTGCTCCACGAGCTGAAGCTCATCGTCGACCTCATCTGGGAGGGTGGCATCGCCAAGCAGCGTTGGAGCGTCTCCGACACGGCCGAGTACGGCGACTACGTCTCCGGCCCGCGCGTCATCGACCCGAGCGTCAAGACCAACATGCAGGCGGTCCTCAAGGACATCCAGGACGGCACCTTCGCCAAGCGCTTCATCGACGACCAGGACGCCGGCGCGCCCGAGTTCCTCGAGCTGCGCAAGAAGGGTGAGGACCACCCGATCGAGGCCACCGGTCGCGAGCTGCGCAAGCTCTTCGCGTGGAACGCCTCGAACGATGACGACTACGTCGACGGCAGCGTCGCCCGCTAGTCTCCGCTCGTCCAGCCGCTCAGCGGCACCGAGCCGGAACGCCCGCCCCGATCCGTCGGGGCGGGCGTTCCGTCGTCTGCGGAAGACCTCAGGCCGTCGTCGCTCCGTTCGTGCCGGGCTCGAGGAAGATCTCGATGACCGGGATCGGGGTGTCGGGTTCACCGATCGGCAGGTGCAGGGTCACCGTGTCGGGACCGAGTCCCTTCGGTTGGGTGTGCTGGTTCGGCAGGTCGTGCTCCGGGCGATGCACCTGGAAGGGCACCTCGGAGCCGTCCGACAACAGCTGGGCGTAGCGCACCCGGCCGCCGAGACCGGGCAGGTGCAGGTGTACGAACGGCCAGGCGAAGACGTGCACGTACAGCCGGTCGCCCCGTTGCGTGTACCGGACGTCGGTCGGACTGCTGAACTCCGACGGGCCGCATCCTCGGATCGCCCGCTCGTGGAGCGCGAACCAGTCGGCGAGGACCTCGAGTCGTTCGATCGCGCGCGGATCGATCGTCCCGCGCGCGGTCGGTCCGATGTTCAGCAGGATGTTGCCGTTCTTCGAGACCGAATCGATGAGCATCCGCAGGAGCAGCTCCGGCGACTTGTAGTCGAGGTTGTCACGGTCGTACCCCCAGCTGCCGTTCAGGGTCTGGCAGGCCTCCCACCGGACGGGTTCGCCGTCGGGACCGACCGGCGTCACCACGGGCTGGTACTGCTCCGGGGTGGTGACGTCGCCCGGGAGTTCGAGGCGGTCGTTGATGAGGATCTCCGGCTGCAGCCCGCGGATCATCTCGACGAGTTCCTCGGAGCCCCAATCGGCGGCGCCCTTCCCCGGCAGGCCCTCGATGCCCTGCGAGTAGCTGAAGTCGAAGAAGAGGTAGTCGATCGGGCCGTAGCCGGTGAGCAGCTCGCGTACCTGGCCGTGCAGATAATCGCGATAGCGGGACCAGTCCCGGTCGGCGTTCGCGGCGAGCGCCTCGGCGTCCTCTCGTCGCGGGTGGATGCCGTCGACCGTGAAGTCGGGGTGATGCCAGTCGATGAGCGAGTGGTAGAAGCCGATCCGGAGCCCCTCGGCGCGGAAGGCCTCCACGAACTCCGCCACGAGGTCGCGGCCGGCGGGCGTGTGCGTGGACGTGAAGTCGGTGAGCGCCGAGTCCCACAGGCAGAAGCCGTCGTGGTGCTTCGTCGTGAGGACCGCGTACCGGAAGCCGGCCGCCTTGGCCTGCTTGGCCCAGGCGCGGGGGTCGAACCGGTCGGGATCGAAGTGTTCGCGGTAGCGCTCGTAGTGTTCGGCCGAGAGGCGCTCCCGCGTCTGCACCCACTCGTGGCGGGCGGGGAGGGCGTAGAGGCCCCAGTGCAGGAACAGTCCGAATCTCGCCTCGTCGAACCAGGCGGTGTCGGGTCTGGGGATGGTGGTCTCGGTCACGGCGGCCCTTCGATCGTCGAGTGGGTTCACGGCGGTGCGGGGGCAGGCTAACACGAAAGGTCGGATGTCTGCCGTCTGGTGGCCGGCGTGGGCGGGGTCGACGGGGGTGGCGCGCGTCGGTGAATCAGACGTCGTGGGATTCGGAGACCTGCACGGGCATGCCGGTGTCCAATGACGCCTTCGCCGCCAACGCGACGGTCAGGGCCGCGAGGGCGCTCCGGCCGGTCACCCGGAACGGTTGGACGTCTCGATCGACGCAGTCGAGGAAGGAGGCCATCTGCCGTCGGTAGGGATCGGCCTCGTCGAGGTCGACGAGGCCGTGCGCGGCGGCCGACCCGAGCGCGTCGACCGCGAGTGGCGGTGTGTGGGTCGGGGACGCGCCGACGAATCGGTGGGCGATGAGCCCGGTGCTGCCCAGCACCTCGATGGCCGAGCTGAAGCCGAAGGCCGGCGGGAGCTCCATGGAGGTGAGGACACGCCCGATGCCGCCGTCGGCGTAGTCGACCGTCGTCTCGATCGGGCGACCGGTGCCGGTGCGGCGTGCTGACACAGATCGCGGCTGGCCGAGGAGCTGGTTCAGTTGGTCGAAGTCGTGGATCGCGAAGTCGACGAGGGGGCCGCCGGAGCGTCGCTCGTCCTGCCACCACGGTGACGGGGCGGCAGGGGAGCTCAGCCGTTCGGCCGTGACGGCGAGGGGTGTGCCGACGGCGCCGGCGCGCACCGCGTCGTCGATCGCCTCGTACCCGCCGAAGAACCGGACGACGTGCGCGACCATGAATATCCGGTCGGACGCGTCGGCGGTGCGCAGGATCGCGTATGCGTCGGCGAGCGTCAGGGCGATCGGTTTCTCCAGCAGGACGTGTTTGCCGGCACGGAGCGCGCTGACGGCGAGGTCCCGATGGGTGTCGGTCGGCGTGCAGATGACGACGATGCCCACGGAGGCATCCAGGAGCACCTCGTCGACCGAGGTGGTGAGTCGTGCGGCCGGTGCCTCCGGCATGGCTCTCGGCGACCGGGCCGAGCACAGGAAGACGATCCGGTCCGCTGCACCGAGTCCGGCGAGCGCGCGGACGTGCGCCAGTCCCATGGCACCGGTGCCGATGACGGCGATCCGGTCCGCCGTCACCGCGTCGCCCCTGCGGCCAGGTCCTCGCGCAGGCGGCTGAGGGTCGCGTCGTCGACGTCCCCGCCCAGCATCCTGATGCCCAGGGCGGCGGCTCCGACGAGGCCGTCGGCGACCGGGACGAGTCGGGCCCCGGCGGCAGCCGATGACAGGCGCTCCGCGGCGGAGGGGACGGACGGGAGGAGTCCGTCGACGAGCACGCTGCCGCCGACGACGAGCGTGCGCTCTCGGTGGTCCGGATCCGGAGCCAGCACCCGTTCGACGAGGACGGCCAAACGGTCCACGGCAGCGTCGAGGATGGACCGCGCGACCTCGTCGTCCGCGGCTTGGAAGGCGAGCGGCGCCAGGCGGGCGATGGCGATGGGGGGACCGTCGTTCACCGAGCGGATGAGTGTGTCGAGTACCGGGGACCGGCGGTGGTCGGCGCCACCGGATGAGGACGGGTCCGGAGTGGACCCGATCGCCTGGGAGAGCAGCGGGGTGAGGCCCGTGCGGGGTCCGATGCCGTCGAGATCGGCGGCGACCGCGCGGATCACGCGTCGGGCGATCCAGAATCCGGAGCCGCCATCACCGAGGAGCCAGCCGGCGCCGCCCACCTCTCGGACGACCAGACGGTCCCTGATCCGTCCCGCGACGCTCCCGGTCCCCGCGACGAGTACGACGCCGTCGGGCGCCGCCGAGCCGGAGCCGTACATGCCGAGTAGATCCGGCTCGATGACGACCGGTCCGAGTCCGAGCGGTACGAGGTGCGCGTCCAGGGCGCGGCGATAGGCGTCGGACACCTGCCCCGCCTGCGTGATCACCACGGGCGACCCGGACGGGTGAGGCGACACGGACGTCGTCGTCCTGGCCAGGTCGAGCGCGGCACGAGCTGCGAGCGCGATCTGCGTGGCGGCGCTGTCCACGCCGGACGAGGTCGGATTCCCGCCGCCCGCCCGACCGGAACCGAGGCGACGTCCGGAGGCGTCGACGAGCACCGCCCGGGACGAGGTGCCGCCGGCGTCGACCGCCAGAGTTGTTTTCATCATCGTCATCATCTCGAAACATGTTGCCGTGGGCCACAACGTACTGTAAGAATCAGTTTCGCGTCACTCCAACGAAGGAGAAAAGGAATTTCCATGACTGTTTCCATCCGCACCGACCCACCGGTCGAGCACGCCACCGGCGTGACCAACCGGATTCGGTCGCGGATGCCGGAGATGTCCGGGGTCATGCTGCGTATCGCGGACTATCTGTTGGAGAACCCCGACGCCCCCCTGACCCTCACGATCGGTGAACTCGCCGCCGATTCGGGCGTCTCCGCGGCGACCATCACCCGCTTCTGCCGGATCATCGGATACACCGGCTACGCGCCGTTCCGGGTCGACCTCGCCAAGGACTTCGGTCGCAGCACCGCTCGCGACTCCTGGCAGACCGACATCGGCCGGGCGTTCGGTCCCGACGACTCGGCCCCGGACGTCCTGAGCACGCTGCTGAACGCGCACACGCGGACGCTGCGGGAGACCGCCGACGTGATCGACCTCGAGGTCATGCTCGAGATCGCCGCAGCCATCGCGCGCAGCCGGAACGTCGACATCTACGGTGTGGGCGGCAGCGCGATGCTCGCCGACGAGATGCAGGCCAGGCTGTACCGGATCGGCATCAGCACGCACGCCTGGTCGGAGGTCCACGCGGGCCTCACGAGCGCTGCGATCCAGGGCCCCGACTCGGTCGCCCTGGGGATCAGCAACACCGGGCGCACCGAGGAGACCATCCAGATGCTCCGCCAGGCGGGTCGCGCGGGCGCGCTCACCGTGGCGATCAGCAACAACCCGGACTCCCCGCTCGTCGCCGCGTCGACCCTGGCCATCATCACCTCGGCCCACGAACGGTTCCTGCAGCCCGACGACCTCTCCGCCAAGCACGGACAGCTGTTCGTCCTGGATCTGTTGTACCTGTTCGTCGCGCAGCAGAACTTCGAGCGCACGACGAAGCGCCTCGCGGCCTCCGCCCTCGCGGTCGCCCCGCACCGCCGACCGACCAAGGCCGGCGCCCTGTCCGAGACCGCCTCGCCCGTGGGCGTCTGAGAGGAACCGAATGAGCACCACATCCACCACGAGCTGGACCGATCACCTCGATCGCTACACCGACGAGGTGACCTCGCGCCTCGCGGACATCACCCGGGCGGCACGGTCCGGCGAACTCGATCCCGCGATCGACCTCCTGGTCGCGGCCCTCGAGCGCGGAGCGGTCATCCAAGCGTTCGGCACCGGCCACTCGGAGGCGTTCGCGATGGAGATCGCCGGACGCGCCGGTGGACTGATCCCGACGAACAAGATCGCGCTGCGGGACGTCGTCCTCCGCGGCGCACGGTCCGTCGACGACCTCGGTGGTGCCGCGCTGGAGCGCAGCGGCGATGTCGCAGCGGAGCTCTTCGCGATCTCCCCGGTGGGGGAGGGTGACGTGTTCATCATCGCGTCGAACTCCGGCGTCAACGGGTCGATCGTGGGACTCGCCCTGATCGCCAAGGAACACGGCCACCCCGTCATCGCCGTGACCTCGCTCGAGCACACCTCGCGCGTCGAGCCGAAGCACCCGAGCGGGCTGCGGCTCTCCGAGGTGGCCGACGTGGTGCTCGACAACCGCGCTCCGTTCGGCGACGCGACCATCGAGGTCCGGGACGGCGTCCCGGTCGGCGCGGTGTCCTCGATCACGGCGGCCTACCTCGCGCAGCTCCTCACCATCGGCGTCGCGGCGAGGATCGCGGACACCGGCGAGACCCCACCGCTCTACATCTCGGCCAACATCCCGGGCGGCGACGAGCACAACAGTGTGCTCGAGGACCGCTACCGAGGCCGGATCAGACGTGACGCCTGAACCCGAGGCGTCGCTGCACCCGCACCACACACCCGACAACACCACCCCGACAGCACCACACCCGGGCAACACTCGAATCACTGGAAGGTAGACCGATGGACAAGCAGCCAGCAACGCTCCAACGCCGCGATTTCCTGCGAGGAGCACTCGCGACCGCGATCCTCCTCCCGCTGGGCGGGACGCTCGCGTCCTGTGTCGGCGGCGGAGGCGGGGCGACCACCACCGGCGGACCGGTCTCGGCCGACAACCCGTTCGGCATGGCCGCCAACTCGACCGTCGACGCCGTCATCTTCAAGGGCGGGTACGGCATCGAGTACACCGAGTTCGCCGGGAAGCTCGTCGAGAAGCAGCAGGCGGGCTCGACCGTCAAGGTCACGGCCGCCACGAACATCGCGCAGACCCTCCAGCCGCGGTTCGTCGCAGGCAACCCGCCGGACGTCATCGACAACAGCGGTGCCGGCCTCATCGGCATCAACACCATCCGCGAGCAGCTCGCCGACCTGACGGACGTCATCGAGGCGAAGAACTACGAGGGCAAGGTCATCAAGGACACCCTCTACCCGGGTGTCGTCGAGCCGGGCACCTTCGACGGCAAGTTCGTGCAGTTGAACTACGTGCTGACGGTCTACGCGATCTGGTACTCGGCGGCACTCTTCGAGGCCAACGGCTGGACGCCCCCGAAGACCTGGGCCGAGGCGCTCGACCTCGGTGCGAAGGCCAAAGCGCAGGGCAAGTACCTGTTCGGTTGGGGCACCGAGGCGGCCACCTACTACCTCACGATGGCGATCGCCTCGGCGATCAAGGAAGGTGGCGACGAAGTCCGTCTCGCGCTCGAGAACCTCGAAGCCGATTGCTGGTCGAAGCCGGCCGTGCAGGACGTGCTCACCGCGATGAAGCAGATCGTCGACGCCGGTTACATCAAGCCCGGCGGTGCGGGGACGCAGTTCACCGCGGCCCAGGCCCAGTGGAGCAACTCGGAGGACTTCATCCTCTACCCCTCGGGCGGCTGGATCGAGAACGAGATGAAGACCCAGACGAAGGACGGGTTCAAGATGACGGGGGCCCCGGAGCCGACCGTCACCGCGAACTCGGCCCTGCCGTACACGGCGCTCCACAGCACCGCGGGTGAAGGCTTCATCGTCCCGTCGCAGGGCAAGAACGTCGGCGGCGGCAAGGAGTTCCTGCGGGCCATGCTGTCGAACGACGCCGCGGTGAACTTCGCCAAGACGACCTTCTCGTCGACGATCGTCAAGGACACGATCCCCGAGGACGGCTTCGGCTCGACGGCGCTCGTGTCCCAGGTGAAGATGCTGAACGACGCCGGCTCCGATGTGTTCTCTTGGAACTTCATCGACCTCTACGGGCTCAACACGGACCTCCTCGTCCTGTGGAACACGTTCCTGCAGGGCGGTTCCGACGTCGCCACGCTCACCAAGGGCATGCAGGACATCTCCGACAAGGTCCGCAACGACGACTCCGTGGACAAGGTCACCGTCAAATGACGGCTGTCGGCACACCGCTCGGGAAGGTGGGAGGGGCTACCCCTCCCGCCGCCCGGCGGCTGCGCCGCCGGGACTTCACGTTCGACCGGGTCACGTTCTTCCTGGTCTTCCTGATCGTGCCGGTGGTGGGGTACGTCGTCTTCGTGGTGTCGCCGTTCGCGCAAGCGGCGTACTACTCGTTGACGAACTGGTCCGGGTTCTCCCCGGGGATGGACTTCGTCGGGTTCTCGAACTACACGAAGCTCTTCCAGGACCAGACCTTCCTCCAGTCCATGGGCAACAGCGTCGCGCTCGCGATCGTCCTGCCGCTCGTGACCCTCGGGATCGCGTTCCTCTTCGCCTCCCTCATCACGATCGGTGGACCGAGCAACGGTCCGATCCGCGGCCTCCGCAACTCGAGCGTGTACCGCGTGATCACCTTCTTCCCGTACGTCGTGCCGGCCATCGTCATCGGCCTCATCTGGCAGCAGATCTACGACCCGTCGTCCGGCCTGCTGAACGGCTTCCTGACCGGCATCGGGCTCGACCAGTTCACGTCCTTCGCCTGGCTCGGTTCGCCGGACACGGCGATGATCGCGACCATGTTCGTCATCGTCTGGGGACTCATCGGGTTCTACACGGTGCTTTTCATCGCCGCGATCAAGGGCGTGCCGGCCGAGGTCTACGAGGCGGCACGGATCGACGGCGCGGGGCGCCTGCGGACCGCGCTCACGATCACGATCCCGCTGATCCGGGACAACATCCAGACGGCGTACATCTACATGGGCATCCTCGCCCTCGACGCGTTCGTGTACATGGCCGCACTGAACCCCGGCGGTGGCCCCTCCAACACGACGCTCGTGATGTCGCAGCAACTGTTCACGACGGCGTTCACCAAGGGCCAGTTCGGCTACGCCTGTGCGATGGGGGTCGTGCTCGCGCTCGTCACCCTGATGTTCGCCGGCGTCGTCTTCCTGGTCAGCCGGCTCACCGGCGGCAACGATGAAGGGGTGGCGGAATGACCGTCCAGACCACGGCGACGACCGCGAACCCGGCGGTCGTCGGAACCGGCACGCGTACACCGGCCAGCCGCAAGCCGACCACGGGCGACCGCGTCGTCGGGACGGCATCGCACACGGTGCTCATCATCTGGTCGATCGTGGTCGTCGTCCCGCTGCTCTGGACGGTCATGTCGTCGTTCAAGACGAGCTCCGAGATCTTCGCCTCGCCGTTCTCACTGCCGTCGACGTGGAGCTTCGACAACTACGTGAACGCGTGGACGACGGCCGGTATCGGGAGCTTCTTCCTGAACTCGATCGTGGTGGTGTTCGGCGCCCTCATCGTGACCATGCTGTTCGGCTCGATGTGTGCGTACGTCCTGGCGCGGTTCCGCTTCTTCGGGAGCCGGGCCATCTACTACCTGATGCTCGCCGGTCTCACCTTCCCGGTGTTCCTCGCGATCGTGCCGTTGTTCTTCGTGCTGCAGAGCCTCGGGTTGCTCAACTCGCTCCCGGGACTCATCCTCACCTACGCTGCGTTCGCCTTCCCGTTCACGGTGTTCTTCCTGTTCTCGTTCTTCAAGTCGCTGCCGGTCTCCATCGCGGAGGCAGCCGCGATCGACGGAGCAGGGGAGTGGCGGACCTTCTTCCAGGTGATGCTGCCCATGGCGAGGCCGGGGCTCGCGACCGTCGCGATCCTCAACTTCGTCGGGCTGTGGAACCAGTTCCTCCTGCCGGTGGCGCTCAACTCGAACCCGCAGAACTACGTCCTGACGCAGGGGATGGCGTCGTTCGCCGCCCAGGCCGGGTACTCGGTGGACTTCGGTGCGCTCTTCGCGGCGTCCGTGATCACCGTGGTCCCCGTGCTCATCGTGTACCTGATTTTCCAGCGACAGCTGCAGGGTTCGGTGTCGCAGGGCACGGACAAGTAGCGCAGCGGCGTGCGCGTCCTCGGCTCGAGCGGATCACTGGAACAATGGGTCCAATGAGCCTCCAGTCGCCAATCGCCGTCGAGATCGCCGTCCAGGACGTGGAGGGGGTCCGCATCGCCATCCGCGAGGGAGCCCAGCGGGTCGAGTTGTGCCAGGCCCTCGGCACCGGTGGGCTCACCCCCTCCATCGGACTGGTCATGGCGGCGGTCCGTGCTGCGGACGAAGCCGGGCTCAGCGACTTCGTGCACGTGCTCGTGCGTCCGCGAGAGGGTGGTTTCGTCTACTCGCCCGCGGAGATCGACGTCATGTCCGGCGACATCCTCGCGCTCGAGGCCGCGGGTGCTGCGGGCATCGTGGTCGGCGCCCTCCGGTCCGACCGGACGATCGACCTGGAGGCGCTGGCTCAGCTGCGTCAGGCTGCGGGCTCGCTCGCGGTGACGTTCCACCGGGCCGTCGACGCCACGACCGACCCCGTCCGGTCCGCCGACCAGCTGCGCGACGCCGGTGTGGACCGTCTGTTGACCTCCGGCGGCGCGCGCGCGAGTATCGACGGCGCGGAGAAGCTCGCGCAGATGGCCTCGAAGGGTGACAGCTCGATGCAGATCATGGCCGGTGGCGGTGTCACGATCGATGCGATCCCCGCGCTCGCCCGGGCGGGTGTGGACGCGGTCCACCTGTCCGCCCGTCGTCGTGCCGGCCGGGTCACCGAGACCGGCCCCGGCGGAGGGTCGCCGAGCTACGACATCACGGACGCGACGACCGTCGCTCGCGCGGTGGCCGCGGCCAGGCGCGCTGCCGTCGCCGTCTGAGGTCCACCGGGACCGACGGGACCGTCGATCCATCCGGTCGAGCGATCAGAGCGCCACGACCACCAGGGCGAGGATCAGCACGAGCTGACCGATGAGTCGTGGGACGAACGGCACGGCGAGGCGACCGAACCGCTCCGGCTGCCGCGCGGCCGCGGCGTTCGCCGGGAACACCGCGATGAGGAACACGATCAGGCAGACCACTGCGGCGAGCCTGGTGGGTGGGACGAGCAGGCCGACGCCGCCCGCGATCTCGCACACACCGGTGAAGACGACGAGCATCCGCGGTGTGATGGTGCTGTTCCGCAGCGGTCCCGGGATCATCGCGGCCATGGTCTTCGCCGGTCCCGGGAGGAAGTGGAGGACTCCCATGCCGATGAACATGATCGCGAGGACGATGGTCAGGACGGACTGCAGGAGCGGGAACGGGTTCACCAGGCAATTCTGCTCCGTCGAGTGCAGATCGCCGCACTCGACGGTCGGCCCGGCGGCGATAGGCTGGCGGTATGACTGAGCCGCGGGACGAAGACGCGCTGAGCTGGGCGGGCGACGACGATCCGACGCTCGACACCTCGGCTTCCGGCGACCGGACCACACGCGAGCCCTCTCCGCAGGAGCCGCTCACGCGTGCTCGGGCGACCGCGGCGGTCCCGCCGGCCTCGGAGTCGGCCGGTCCGGTCGCGGAACCGGTCGCCCCTCCTGTCGAGGTCGACGTCGCGAAGCCGACCGACAGGGTCACGGACGAGGCTGCCGCCGGTGAGCGCGAGCAGATGAGTTCGGTCATGCTCGTCACGCTCGGCATCTTCGGCGGGGTCTTCCTGCTGTACAGCGTCGGTTGGCTGATCTCGGCATTCCGTCCTGACGCGGCCGTGCCGAGCGACGCGGTCGGCCGGTTCATGTTCGATCTCGGACAGGGACTCGCGGTCGCCGCGGGACCCGTGTGGATGGCCGCGACGCTCTGGTTGACGCGGGGCGGCAGACCCGTCGTCAGGATCGCGATGCTCCTGCTCGGTGTCGTGCTCATCCTGCCCTGGCCGTTCCTCCGAGGAGTGTGACCCTGATGCCCTCCACCACCGCGGACCCCGTGTCGAAATCCGCCGCCGAGCGACCCGGCTGGATCAGCTGGTCCGTCGCCGTCCTGTTCGGCCTGTTCTTCGCCTATGACGTCTTCGAAGCCGTCGGCAACCTCGTCGGCATCGTCGGGACGGCGAACGGCCTTGCCGTGCCGGTCCTGCCGCTCGGCTGGGTCGTCCTCATCGGCGGCCTGCTCCTGCCGATCGTGGCCTTCGCGATCGCCTTCGGGACCGGTCGCGACCGGTCGCTCGGCGAGCAGGCCGTGCGCTACCTCGTCGCCCTGTGCGTCGTCGCGGCGATCTCGCTGTCGGTCCTCGCGATGTTCGGCGCGCAGCAGCTGATCGACCTCTCCGTGTGACCCGGCCGTCGCCCCGTCACACGACGAACCGCCCGGTGCGCCTCCGATAGGCTTGCGATGGCCGCCGGACACCGACGCGCTGCCCACCCCACTGCTACTGCGAAGGAACCGTTCCGTGTCGAAACCGGTCGTACTGATCGCCGAAGAACTCTCACCAGCAACCGTCGACGCCCTCGGGCCCGACTTCGACGTGCGCTCCGTCGACGGGACGGACCGCCCGGCTCTGCTCGCGGCGATCGCCGACGCCGACGCCATCCTGGTCCGATCCGCGACCAAGGTCGACGAGGAGGCCATCCAGGCGGCCACCCGGTTGAAGGTCGTCGCGCGCGCGGGTGTCGGTCTCGACAACGTCGACATCAAGGCGGCAACGACGGCCGGGGTCATGGTCGTCAACGCGCCCACGTCGAACATCATCTCCGCGGCCGAGCTCACCGTCGGGCACATCCTGAGCCTCGCCCGCCACATCCCGGCCGCGCACGCCGCGCTCGCCCAGGGGCAGTGGAAGCGCTCCAAGTACACCGGTACCGAGCTGTACGAGAAGACCATCGGCATCATCGGCCTCGGTCGTATCGGTGCCCTCATCACGGCCCGTCTGCAGGCGTTCGGCACGAATGTCATCGCGTACGACCCCTACATCACGTCCGCCCGTGCACAGCAGCTCGGGGTGCAGCTGGTCACGCTCGACGAGCTGCTGGCGCAGTCCGACTTCATCACCATCCACATGCCGAAGACGCCGGAGACGACGGGCATGATCGCCGGCCCGCAGTTCGCGCTCATGAAGCCGACGGCCTACGTCGTCAACGTCGCCCGCGGTGGCCTGATCGACGAGGACGCGCTGTACGAGGCGCTGTCCAACAACGTCATCGCCGGTGCCGGCCTCGACGTCTTCGTCAGCGAGCCGCCCACCGACACGAAGCTGCTCGGGCTCGAGAACGTCATCGTGACGCCGCACCTCGGTGCGTCGACGGATGAGGCACAGGAGAAGGCCGGCGTCTCGGTCGCCAAGTCCGTGCGCCTCGCGCTCGGCGGCGAACTCGTCCCGGACGCGGTCAACGTCGCCGGCGGCGTGATCGACCCGTACGTCCGTCCCGGCATCCCGCTCGTCGAGAAGCTCGGGCAGGTGTTCGCCGCGCTGTCGACCTCGTCGCTCACGAGCGTCGACGTCGAGGTCCACGGCGAGCTGAGCGGGTACGACGTCAGCGTGCTGAAGCTGGCCGCGCTCAAGGGGATCTTCACGAACATCGTCAGCGAGACGGTCTCGTACGTGAACGCCCCGCTGCTCGCCGAGCAGCGCGGTGTCGTCACGCGCCTGCTCACCGACGAGGTGAGCGAGGAGTACCGCAACGTCATCACGCTCCGCGGAGCTCTCAGCGACGGATCGCAGATCTCGGTGTCGGGCACGCTGACGGGCACGAAGCAGACCGAGAAGATCGTCGAGATCAACGGCTACGACGTCGAGGTGCCGTTCGCGAAGCACCACATCGTGATGGTCTACACCGACCGGCCCGGCATCGTGGCCGTCTACGGTCAGCGGTTCGGCGAGGCGGGCATCAACATCGCGGGCATGCAGATCGCCCGTCACGAGGCCGGTGGCCCGGCGCTCAGCGTCCTGACGGTCGACTCGCCCGTCGCCGACGACGTCCTCGAGGTCATCCGCGAGACGATCGACGCGACGCTGCTCCGCGAGATCGACATCACCGAGCAGTAACCCGACCACTGCTCCGACCCGATGCCCCGCGCCGACCGGTGCGGGGCATCGTCGTCCGTAGGCCGAGACGCTGGCGCCGAGGCCGTTCCGGTGTGGCCGTCGGGGTGTCCCGGCTCAGTGCCCGCCGGCGGGAAGCAGCCGCGCGATGACGGCCAGGAGCCGCTCGATCGCCTCGTCGCTGCCCTCATCGGGATCGCTGACCCCCATGCCGAGCTGCCCCGTGTTGGCGTAGAGACCGTCGCACATCAGCACGATGGCGCGGGCGGTGTCCGGGTCGCCGACGGCATCCTCCACCGTGCGCAACCAGCTCCGGCGGATGTCCGCCATCGCGCCGCTCGCCTGGGCGTGCTGCCCCTGTGCCAGCCGCGCGACGGCGATGATCGTCCGGTCGAACGGGGTGCCGCAGTCGACGGAGGTGCGCACGAAGTACTCGACGACGCCCTCCGGGGCCGCGAGCATCCGCGCCGTGTCGGCCTCGCTCATCTCCGAGAGCCGGTCGATGAGGCCGTCGACGAGCGCCTCCTTGCTGCCGAAGTGGTAGAGCAGTCCGCCCTTGGAGACGCCGGCAGCCGCGGCGACGGCGTCGAGGGTGGCGGCGCGTTCGCCCTCTTCGATGAGGAGTTCGGCGAAGGCGTCGAGGACGCGTTCTCGGGCTGCGGTCTGCTTCGCCATGGCTCCATCGTATTCGGCTCGTCGGATTCGGATTGATACTATACCGGCTGGACGGTATAGTCGAGCGGGCGGCGCCCGACCGGCGCCGTTCTCCACGCTGTGAAAGAGGTCATCGTGTCCACCGCCACCGAACCCACCGCCGTCGCCGCTCCCCGTGCCGGTCGGCGAGCCTGGTTCGCGCTCGCCGTCCTCATGCTCCCCGTCCTGCTGGTGTCGGTCGACAACACGGTCCTCAACTTCGCGTTGCCCGCGATCTCGAGCGCGCTCACCCCGACCGGGACGCAGCTGCTCTGGATCGTCGACATCTACCCGCTGGTGCTCGCCGGCCTGCTCGTGTCGATGGGCAGCCTCGGTGACCGCATCGGTCGTCGTCGCCTCCTGCTCATCGGTTCCATCGGGTTCGGCGTCGTCTCCGTCGCCGCGGCGTTCGCGCCCAGCGCCGAGCTCCTGATCGCGGCTCGGGCGGCACTCGGGTTCTTCGGAGCGATGCTCATGCCGTCGACGCTCTCGCTGCTGCGGAACATCTTCCTCGACCGCGACCAGCGACGGTTCGCCATCGCCGTCTGGGCCAGCGGGTTCGCCGCCGGCAGCGCGCTCGGGCCGATCGTCGGTGGGATCATCCTCGAGCACTTCGCCTGGGGCGCGGTGTTCCTGCTCGCCGTCCCGGTGCTCCTGCCGCTCGTCGTCCTCGCGCCCTTCCTCATCCCGGAGTCGAAGGACCCGAACCCCGGACGCATCGACGTCCCGAGCATCCTCCTCATCCTCCTGACGATGACGCCACTCGTGTTCAGCATCAAGCACCTGGCGGAAGCCGGCTTCGACCTGCTCACGGTCGTCTCGATGGTCGTCGGTGTGGTCAGTGGCGTCCTGTTCATCCGCCGTCAGCTCCGCCTCGAGCACCCGCTGCTCGACCTGAGCCTGTTCCGGCGGGCCTCGTTCAGCGGCGCCGTGGTCATCAACCTGCTGAGCGTGACGGCGCTCGTCGGTGGGTTGTTCTTCGTGTCGCAGCACCTGCAGCTGGTGCTGGGCCTGCAGCCGCTCGACGCCGGGCTCGTCCTGCTCCCCGGCCTCATCGTGATGATCATCGCCGGCCTCGTGATCGTGCCCATCTCCAAGCGGGTCCGTCCGGGCATCGTGGTCCCGATCGCACTCGTCGTCTCCGCCGTCGGCTACGCCTCCATCGCGATCACCGGAGGAGACGTTTCGGCCCTCGGGATCGGCCTCGCGTTCGTCGCGCTCGGGCTCGGCATCGGCTCCGCCGAGACGGTGTCGAACGAGCTCGTGATCGCGAGTGCGCCGCCGGAGAAGGCCGGTGCGGCGTCCGGTGTCTCCGAGACCGCCTACGAGCTGGGCGCGGTGCTCGGCACGGCGACGCTCGGTACGGTGCTCACCGCGTCCTACCGTTCCTCGGTCGTCCTGCCGGACGGACTGACCGCCGCCCAGCAGCAGGCGGCGGGGGAGACCCTGGGTGGTGCGGCGACGGTCGGCGAGCAGCTGCCCGGTGACCTCGCGGGCGCACTCATGGACTCCGCGCGGCACGCCTTCGACAGCGGTGTCGGTGTCGCAGCGTGGATCGGCGTCGGCCTCATCGTGGCCGCCATGCTCGTCGCGGCGATCGGTCTGCGCCGGGTCCGGTAGCGCTCCGTCGATCGTGCCACCCGGAGACGGGTGGCACGATCCACCCGAGGTCGGAGGCGTTAAGCTGGGCGCACACCGTCGTCGCATCCTCAGGAGTCGCATGTCCCGCACCGTCAAGCTCGCAGTCATCCCCGGCGACGGGATCGGTCCCGAGGTCGTCGGCGAGGCGCTCAAGGTCCTCGATGCGGCGGTGCAGGGTGGCGACGTCCGGTTCGAGCAGACGCCCTTCTCGCTCGGCGCCGCCCGGTTCCTCGAGACGGGCGACGTGCTGACCGACGCGGACCTCGCCGCGATCGCCTCGCACGACGCCATCCTCCTCGGAGCGGTCGGCGGCGTGCCCGGCGACCCCCGGCTCGTGAACGCGAACATCGAGCGAGGGCTGCTCCTCAAGCTCCGGTTCAGCCTCGACCACTACGTCAACCTGCGCCCGACCGTCGTGTACCCGGGCGTCCCGAGCCCGCTGAGCGAGCCCGGCGACGTGGACTTCGTCGTCGTCCGTGAGGGCACGGAGGGGCCGTACGTCGGCAACGGCGGAGCGATCCGCCAGGGCACGCCGCACGAGATCGCGAACGAGGTGTCGGTCAACACCGCGTACGGGGTGGAGCGGGTCGTGCGCTATGCGTTCGCCGCCGCGGCCGCGCGTCGGGGGAAGCTCACCCTCGTCCACAAGACCAACGTCCTCGTCTTCGCCGGGTCGCTCTGGAAGCGCGTCGTCGACGCGGTGTCCGCGGAGTTCCCCGACGTCGCGGTCGACTACCTGCACGTCGACGCGGCCACCATCTTCCTCGTCACGGATCCTGCTAGATTTGACGTCATCGTCACGGACAACCTCTTCGGCGACATCCTCACCGATCTGGCCGGCGCGATCAGCGGCGGCATCGGACTCGCGGCCTCGGGAAACATCAACCCGGACGGCACGTACCCGAGCATGTTCGAGCCCGTCCACGGATCGGCGCCCGACATCGCCGGGAAGCAGCTGGCCGACCCGACCGCCGCCATCCTCTCCGTCTCCTTGATGCTGTCGCATCTCGGGCTCGAGACGGAGGCGGCGCGAGTCGCCACTGCCGTCACCGCCGACATCGCCGCCCGCACCGGCGCAGCACGCACGACGACCGAGGTCGGCGATGCGATCGCAGCCCTCGCGGCGAACCGGTAGACGCCCACCAGACACGCAGATCACGACGGAAGACACCATCATGACGATCAACCTCCCCATGGCGCAGCGCGAGCTCGCCTTCACCGTGACCCCCAACGAGCAGCCCGTCCCCGACGCCGAGCGCGACGTGATCCTCGCCGATCCGGGCTTCGGGCAGCACTTCACCGACCACATGGTCGACATCTGCTGGTCCGAGCGCGGTGGATGGCACCGCCCACGGGTCCAGGCGTACGGTCCGATCTCGCTCGACCCGGCCGCCGCCGTCCTCCACTACGCCCAGGAGATCTTCGAAGGACTGAAGGCGTACCGTCACGCCGACGGCTCCATCTGGTCGTTCCGCCCCGACGCCAACGGCCGCCGCCTGCAGCGCTCGGCCAAGCGGCTCGCGCTGCCTGAGCTCCCGGTCGAGTACTTCGTCGAGTCGATCAAGCAGCTCATCGCCGTCGACGGCGCCTGGGTGCCGTCCGCGCCGGAGACCAGCCTGTACCTGCGACCGTTCATGTTCGCCAAGGAGGCCTTCCTCGGCGTCCGCCCGGCGAAGAAGGTCAACTACTACGTCATCGCCAGCCCGGCCGGCGCGTACTTCACGGGCGGCGTCACCCCCGTGTCCATCTGGCTGTCCACCGACTACAGCCGTGCGGGCAAGGGCGGCACCGGGGCGGCGAAGACCGGCGGCAACTACGCGTCCTCCCTGCTCCCGCAGGCCGAGGCGTACGAGCACGGGTGCGCCCAGGTGCTCTTCCTGGACGCACAGGAGGCGACCTACATCGAAGAGCTCGGCGGGATGAACGTCGTCCTCGTCAAGCGCGACGGCACGCTCGTCACGCCGGAGTCGGACTCGATCCTCGAGGGCATCACCCGCGACAGCATCCTGCAGCTCGCGGAGGACCGTGGACACCGGGTGGAGCGCCGTCGGGTCACGATCGACGAGTGGCGCGAAGGCGTCGAGAGCGGCGACATCGTCGAGGTGTTCGCCTGCGGGACGGCTGCGGTCGTCACACCGATCGCGCAGCTGAAGGCCAAGGACTTCACCGTGGGTGACGCCGACGCTCCGGCGGGCGAACTCACGATGTCGCTGCGTCAGGAACTGACCGACATCCAGTACGGCCGCCTGCCCGACCGTCACGGGTGGATGACGCGGCTCGACGCGGAGTAGCCTCCGAGCAGCCTGGGAAGCCCCGCACCTCGTGCGGGGCTTCCGTGTCGCCGGGGCACCTCGGGATAGGCTGGAGTGGTGAAAATCGCTCGCTTCAGTCACGATCAGGCCATCCGCTACGGCATCATCGACGATGCGGATCTCGTCGTCCTCGACGGCGATCCGCTCTACTCGGGCTTCGAACCGACGGGGGAGCGTGTCCCGCTCGCGGATGCGGTCCTGCTCGCGCCGGTCATCCCTCGCTCCAAGGTCGTCGCCATCGGTAAGAACTACCACGACCACGCAGCCGAGATGGGCGGGGAGGCTCCCACCGAGCCGCTGCTCTTCCTGAAGCCCAACACCTCCGTGGTCGGGCCGGGAGACGCCGTCGTCTTCCCCAAGCAGTCCGAGCGCATCGACTTCGAGGGTGAGCTCGCCATCGTGATCGGCGGCGTCGCCAAGAACGTCAGCGCGGAGCGTGCCGACGAGGTCATCTTCGGCTACACGATCGCGAACGACGTCACGGCCCGCGACCTCCAGGAGTCCGACGGTCAGTGGGCCCGGGCGAAGGGCTTCGACACGTTCTGCCCGCTCGGCCCCTACATCGAGACGGAGTTCTCCTTCGACGGCGCGACGATCGAGACCCGAGTCGACGGTGAGGTCCGCCAGCACGCCCCGCTCTCCGACATGGTGCACTCCATCGGTGCGATCGTCGAGTACGCGTCCGCCGTCTGGACGCTCCTCCCGGGCGACGTCATCCTGACCGGGACCCCGGCCGGCGTCGGACCCTTCACCGACGGGCAGGTCGTCGAGGTCGAGGTCTCGGGCATCGGCATCCTCCGGAACACCGGCCGCCGGCCCTGACCCGCGTCAGCTGCGCTGGCCGAGAGCGGTCAGCGCAGCGGCGACGTCGTCGTCGGTGTTCCAGAGATGGAACGCGACCCTCGCACGGCCCGCGCGACCCGATGCGGTGATCCCGGCCGACTGCAGCGCCCGGAGGTCGTGTCCATCGGGGTCCGTCCACGTCACGATCGCCGAGGCCGTTCCCGTCAGGAGCGACCGGCTCTCGCCGATGCCCGCCCGGAGCGATGCTGCGAGCCGGGTGTCGTGCTCGTACACGGCGACGGCGTCGACCGCCGCGAAGAGGGCGATGGCGGGCTCGGCGCCGACCCAGGCCTGCCACGCGGGGGAGACGTCGAACCGTCGAGCGCTCTCGGCGAGATGCAACGACGGTCCGTAACAGGACGACCAGACGTCGTCGCCCGAGTACCAACCGGCCTGGCTCGGCCGGAGGCGGTCCGACACCTCGTCGCGCACCGTCATGAACGCCACACCTCGCGGCGCACAGAGCCACTTGTAGGCGTGGCACACGGTGATGTCATCGGCCGAGGCGTCGACGGGGAGCCACCCCGCGGCCTGGGTGAGGTCGTTGAGCGTCAGCGCGCCGTGGACGGCCGCCGCCTCACGGATGGCGACCACGTCGGCGACCGCGCCGGTCGCGGACTGCACCGCGGAGTAGGCGACGAGCCAGGTCGAGGCGTCGATGTGGGCGGCGAGATCGGTGAGCGGTGCGTGGCGGACACGCACGCCGCGGTGCGCCTGCATGAGGAACGGGGCGACGAGCGAGCTGAAGTCGCCCTCGACGCACAGGATCTCGGCGCCGTCCGGCACCGACGCCGCGACCATGGCGACCATGGCGGAGGTCTGGGATCCGATCGCGACCGAGCGGAGGGGCACGTTGACCAGCTCGGCGAAGGAACCGCGCACGCGCTCGACGACCGCGCCGTAGGCGGCTGCATCGGTTCGAGCAGCCTGCCAGGCGGAGAGGTCGGCCATGACGGCGTCCGTCGTGCCGATCGTCGGCAGTCCCAGCGTGCAGGCGGCCAGGTAGCCGGGTGCGGATGGGAAGGATCCGCTGGCTTCCTGCAGGCTGAGGGTGCTCATGCATCCAGTCTCTTCGCCCGGCATCCATGCGACAAGGACTGGCTCTCGATGAGAACTATAACCGTGGATTATGCTTCGAGGGTGTCCACCCTCTCACCGCATCCCTCGTCATCGACCCTCGACGCCGCTTCCCTCCTCGTCGTCGGCGCCATCGCCTCGACCGGGTCGATCACGGCCGCCGCGCACGCGCTCGGCTCGAGCCAACCCGCGGTGAGCCAGCATCTCCGCCGGCTCGAGCGGCGGCTCGGCATGCCGGTCGTCGAGCGCGTCGGTCGGGGCGTCCGCCTCACCGAGGCCGGTGCGATCCTCGCCGGACACGCGGTGGCGGTGGACCGAGCGGTGCGCGCGGCGTCCGAGGAGGTCGCGGCACTCGCGGGGTTGCGGAGGGGGCGGGTGCGCCTCGTCGCCTTCCCTTCTGCGTCGTCGATGCTCGTACCGCAGCTCCTCGCTCGCCTGGCCGACGAGCATCCGGGGATCGGGGTCTCCTTCGTCGAGGCCGAACCGCCGGAGGCCGTCGCCGCGGTCCGTGCCGGTGAAGCCGACGTCGCGATCACCTTCAGCTACCCGGACGACCCGGACGACCCGCATCGGGAGAGCGCGGCCGGGCTCCGGGTGCGCCGGTTCGGAACCGACCCGATGCGTCTCGTGCTCCCGGTCGGCCACGCTCGAGCCGGTGACCGACAGGTCGACCTCGCGGCGCTCGCCGGTGAGCGCTGGATCGCGGGTTGTCCGCGCTGCCGAGGTCATCTCCTCGGCCTCTGCCGGTCGAGCGGCTTCGAGCCCGTCATCGCGCACGAGACCGACAATGCGATCGCGGTCACCGCCCTGGTGGCGGCCGGGCTCGGCGTCGCCCTGCTACCAACGCTCGCGCTCGCGGCCGCGCAGCTGCCGACCGAGGTGGTCATGCTGCCGACGCGCAACGACGACGACCGGGCGCTCCACCTCGTCAGCGCCGAGCACGCGGACCGCATCCCCGCCGTCGCTGCACTCCTGCGGATCGCCGCGTCCCTGGGCGGCGCGACTAAGATGACAGGCGATGTCTGACACGATTACGCACCCCTTCTCCACGGCTTCCGGCACCGACGTCCGCGTCCGGTTCTGCCCGTCGCCGACCGGCACGCCGCACGTCGGTCTCGTCCGCACGGCGCTGTTCAACTGGGCGTACGCCCGGCACACGGGGGGCAAGCTCGTCTTCCGGATCGAGGACACCGATGCCGCTCGCGACAGCGAGGAGAGCTACGAGCAGCTCGTCGACGCGCTCACGTGGCTGCGGCTCGACTGGGACGAGGGCGTCGGCGTCGGCGGACCACACGCGCCGTACCGGCAGTCCGAGCGGAGCGACATCTACGCCGACGTGATCGCGCGGCTGACGGCTGCCGGGCACCTCTACGAGAGCTTCTCGAACGCCGACGAGATCGACGCCCGCAACGAGGCGGCCGGCCGGCCGAAGCAGTTCGGGTACGACAACTTCGACCGCGACCTCACCGACGAGCAGCGCGCAGCGTTCCGAGCCGAGGGCCGCGAACCGGCGCTCCGTCTCCGGGTCCCGGACGACGACCTCAGCTTCGACGATCTCGTGCGCGGCGAGATCACCTTCCCCGCCGGGTCGTTCACGGACTTCGTCCTCGTGCGCCCGAACGGCAAGCCGCTCTACACGCTCGTGAACCCCGTCGACGACGCCATCATGCAGATCACCCACGTCCTCCGCGGCGAGGATCTGCTGCCGTCGACGCCGCGACAGATCGCGCTGTACCACGCGCTCATCGACATCGGTCTCACGACCTTCGTCCCACGGTTCGGTCACCTGCCGTACGTCATGGGTGAGGGCAACAAGAAGCTCTCCAAGCGCGACCCGGAGGCGAACCTCTTCCACCACCGCGACCGCGGCTTCGTGCCGGAAGGGCTCATCAACTACCTCGCGCTGCTCGGATGGTCGCTGAGCGGCGACCGCGACGTCTTCTCCATCGACGAGATGATCGCCGCGTTCGACGTCGTCGACGTCAACCCGAACCCGGCGCGCTTCGACCTCAAGAAGGCGGAGTCGATCAACGGCGACCACATCCGACTGCTGGAGCCGGCCGACTTCCTCGGCCGCATCACGCCGTACCTCGTCGAGGCCGGTGTGGTGAGCGAGCCCGTCACCGAGGCGCAGCAGGCCGTGCTCGAGCAGGCCGCCCCGCTCGTCCAGGAGCGCATCGCGCTGCTCGGCGAGGTCCCCGCGCTCCTCGGCTTCCTGTTCCGCGGTGCCGCGGAGCTCGAGTACCAGGAGGACGCGCTCAAGGGTCTTCCGGCGAACGCCGGCGAGGTGCTCGCCGCGTCCATCGGTGCCCTCGAGCTCGTCCCCGAGTCGGAGTGGGCGGCCGGTTCGATCCAGGACGCGCTCGCCGGCGCGCTCATCGAGGGCCTCGGATTGAAGCCCCGTATCGCCTACGGCCCGCTGCGTGTCGCCGCGTCCGGGCGTCGGATCTCCCCGCCGCTCTTCGAGTCGCTCGAGATCCTCGGGAAGACGGAATCGATCACGCGACTCGATCGGCTCTCCGCGCACCTCGCGTCATGAGCGACTCGTACGACGTCGTCGTCGTCGGCGCGGGACCCGCGGGGCTCTCGGCCGCGCTGAACCTGGCGCGCGCGCGTCGGCGCATCCTCGTGCTCGACGGCAATCGCCCACGGCACGCTGCGACGCTGCGCTCGCACGGCTTCCTCACCCGCGACGGCATCGCTCCGCTGGATCTCCGGCGAATGGGGCGCGAGGAGGTCGCGGCGTACGCGAACGCGGAGGTCCAGTTCGCGTCCGTGCAGTCGATCGAGCCGACTGCTGACGGCTTCCACGTCGTCGCCCAGGGGGTCCGCGGCGAGCCGGATCGCGACGTCGTGACCCGGACGGTCGTCGTCGCGAGTGGTCTCACGGAGACGTTGCCGAAGGTCACGAACCTGCGGGCCTTCTACGGAACGGATCTGCACAGCTGCGTCGAGTGCGACGGGTACGAGAAGGCCGACGCGCCGCTCGCGCTCATCGGCGAGACGGCGGACCTCGCGGAATGGGCGATCCTCGTCGCACAGTGGTCGTCGGACCTCATCGTCTTCACGAACGGGACCGACACCGTGACCGGCCCGGAGGAGGCCGCGCTCGCCTCCGCGGGCATCCGGGTCGAGCGCGGTGTGATCGCGGAGCTCGAGGGCGGTCGCGACGGCTTCACCGGTGTCCGCCTCGGCGACGGTGTGCTCATCCCACGCTCCGGCGGCTTCGTGCGGCCGCAGTGGGCCGTGCCCCTCGGATATCTGGAACGGCTCGCCCTCGATCGCGACACCGACGGGTACGTCGTGGTCGACGCCTGGGGTCGCACGTCCGTGCCGGGTGTGTACGCCGCCGGCGACATCACGCCTCCCGGTCCGCAGCAGCTCATCGTGGCGGCCGGGAACGGCGCTCGGGTATCCCGCGCACTCAACCGGGACCTCGCGGGCGTCCCCAGCTGAGGGACCCGCGACGCGCCCGGGACGCTTCGATTTGAGACGGCCGCCTCCGTAGGCTAGTGTTGTTCTTCGGTCGGGGCTTCGGTTCTGACAGTGGGGTATGGTGTAATTGGCAACACGACTGATTCTGGTTCAGTTGTTCTTGGTTCGAGTCCAGGTACCCCAGCCAGACAGCAACATCACGACGAAGGCTCGCGATCATCGCGGGCCTTCTTCGTTTCCGGCGTGATCAGCCCATCCGTTGGCCGGTGGACGCAGAGGCACGCCAACGTCCTCACCGCGGTCCGGAATCCTCTTGGACGGCAGTGCGCTCGAACGCGATGATGCGCTCGACGGCCGGGATGATCTGCGAGGCCATCCGACGGAAGACCTCTGGTCCCTGGCCGAACGGGTCGACGACGTCGTCCTGCGCCGGATCCGGGAGTCGTGCGCCCGTCCGGTTGGCCGCCAGTTCGGGGCCAAGACGCTTCCAGCGCCCTGCTCGCGAACGGGGGAGCCGTCCCGACTCGACGGTGTCGAGGAGTCGGGCGAACTCACGCAGGGAGAAGGTTCGACGCAGCGCCTCCGGGCACAGTCTGAGGACGGCGCCGCGATGCTCCCGCGTCATGGTCAGGACGACGTCCTGTCGAGTGACGAGGCCCGCGGTGAGCTGCGTCGCGGCGAAGCCGGCTGCCGTCGCGGCGAGTGGACCGAGCAGCGCCGCGCTCGAAGCGTCGATCGGGTGTCCACGCAGCGCGCCGGTCCCGGCGCTCCGCACCTCGAAGCCGCACGCCTCGACCTCCGCCAGCCCGCTCGTGAGCAGGACCTCGGCATACGGGGATCGACAGATGTTGCCGCTACAGACGATCAGGATCCGGGTCGGAGACGGATCGAGCGGGGTGTTCATACCGTGGTCCGCCCTGGTCGACGCGTCGGGTCGGTCCGGTGGTAGTACGCGTAGGACGACGTCTGCTCTCCCCGAGCCACCTCGACACGGTTGAGCACGACTCCGAGGAGCTTGGCCTGGACGAAGCTGAGGTTCTCGAGTGACTGCCGGAGCTGGTCGCGGTGCAGTCGCCCGTCGGCTGACGCCACGAGCAGGACGCCGCTCGCAAGGGTCGACAGCGCTGTCGGGTCCGAGACGTTGATGAGTGGGGGCGTGTCGATGATCACCACGTCGTACGTGCGTTCCATCTCCGAGAGCGCGCGCTCCATCGCCGCTGATCCGAGGAGTTCGCTCGGATTCGGCGGCAGTTCGCCGGAGGTGAGGACGGCGAGACGTCCCGCCCCGTCGACCGCTTGCGCCGCATCGCCGAGGCTGATCCTGCCGGTGAGCACGGTCGTGAGCCCGACCGCGTCCTCGAGACCGAACATCTCGTGCTGGCGGGGTCGGCGCAGATCCGCATCGACGAGGAGGACGGAGTTCCCCGCCTCCGCGAGGACGAGCGCGAGGTTCGCCGAGGTGGTGCTCTTCCCCTCGCCCGGGACCGAGGACGTGACCATCACACTGCGGAGTCCGCCGTCGATGGAGGCGAACTGGAGGTGCGTCCGAAGCTGCCGGAAGCTCTCGGCGCGACGGCTGTAGCTCTCCGTCGATCCGAGGATGAGTTGGGCCGTGTCGGCGGGTTCCGTGTGGAAGGCGCCGAGGATGCTCGTGTCCGTGAGCTTCTCGATCGCCGCGCGTCCGCGGAGACGGGTGTCGAGGACCTCGATGAGCAGTGTGATCCCGACGCCCAGGGCGAGGCCGATGAGGACACCCACCGTGAGGTTCTGCAGCGCGTTGGGTGCGACAGGGGATCGGGGTGGAGACGCTTGTTCGACGATCGTCAGCCCGACCGGGGTCGGATCGCCCGGTGCACCGGCGGCGTCCACCTCGTTGGCGCTCTCGACGTCGTCGACGAGGTCGACGAGCACCTGGGCTGCGGTGTTCGCGATGCGGGCTGCCGCGACCGGATCGCTGTCGACGGCGGAGATGTCGATCAGGACCGACTGTGCAGGATTGGACGCTGAGATCGTCCCGACGAGCGACGCGGGGTCGAGGTCGAGGCGCTCCGCCACCGTGGACCGCACGGTCGAACCGGTGGCGAGGATCACATACGAGGCGACGCGGCTCTGGGCGAACGCGTTGCCCTGATTGAGATCGCCCACGGAGTCGCCGCCGGTGACGGCGACGAACAGCTGGCCCGTCGACTGGTACACGGGCTGGGTGATGAGGGTGTACCCGTGGGCGAGCGCCGCTGCTCCTGCGGTGATCGCGACGATGAGCAGCCAGCGATGGCGGAGGATGCGCAGGTAGTCCTTCAGGTCCATCCTGATATGTTAGTCGTCTGGCATGTGCCTCTCGCGCAGCGGAGACGACGCAGGGCCCGGACTCACGAGTCCGGGCCCTGCGTGGCGGTGGTGGGGCGGTCTGCCGGTCAGGCGGCTTTCCCGAACCGGTCGGTGCCGTTCGCACGAGGTCGGCGCGGGGCGCGGTTCGTCTGACGGACCGTCGGTTCGGTCATGACCGGTCGTTCGCTGCCGACCACGGTGCGGTCTGCGACCCTGGCGTCCCGATCGACGCTCGCGCCGTGGGCGACCTGGACGTCGGCGCCGAGACGGGCGTCGCTTCCGACTCTTGCTCCGCGTCCGATGACACAGCGCTCCCCGATGTGGACGTTCGCGCCGATGAAGGCGCCTTCGCCGATCACCGCGGACCGGTCGATCCAGGTTCCGGCACCGATCCAGGCGTTGGCACGGATGTCCGCGTCAGCCTCCACGAAGGTGGTGCGTTCGATGAACGCCGACGGATCGATCAGTGCACGAGCTGCGACCATGCCCTTGCCGTTCGGGTGGTGACGGTACCGTTCCACCTCGCCGGTCCGGCCTTCGATCTCTTCGTACACTCTCGCCATGGGTGACCCCCTTCTGGTCTACTCAACACTGGGGACAACGCCGGGTGGCTCCCGGTCATTCCTTCCCGGGGCCTGCCTGGGAATCCCATGAGTCTCGTGCTGTGCTGTAGAGGGTGTTCGGAGGAGGAGGCCGCCGCGGTTTGGTCGTGACCGGTCATTGGAAGTCGCGCGAACGGGTGTTCGCCCCGATCCGGAGCGCTTCCAACCGATCCGCCACCAGATTGACGATGCCTTCCGGTGATCGCTCCAGCATGCCGCGGACCACCATCGCCGGGGCTTCCCTGGCCACGCGGCGATACCGGTTCCAGACGCCGACACTGCAGATCACGTTGACGAGTCCCGCTTCGTCCTCGAGGTTCATGAAGGTGATGCCGCTCGCCGTCGCCGGCCGTTGTCGATGCGTCACGACACCCCCGACCTCCACGCGACGATCCGTCTGCGCCGTCAGGAGTTCGTCGGACCGCAGCGCACCTCGTCGTGTGAGTTCGGCACGGACGTGGCGGATGGGGTGGTCATCGGTCGACATCCCGGTCGACCAGATGTCGGAGATGAGTTGTTCGGCGGCCGTCGGAACCGGGAGCAACGGCGGCTGCACGGTCGTGAACGTCCCCTCGAGCTGGTCGGGACGATGCCGACTGGCCTGCGCTGCGCCCCACATCGCCTCACGACGGGTGAGGCCGAATCCGTCGAAGGCGCCCGCCGCCGACAGCGACTCCAACTGCGAGGAGCTCAGGCCGATCCGCCTGGCCAGGTCGGCCTGGCTGGTGAACAGCCCTCCGGACTCCCGTTCGGCGACGATCCGCTTCGCGAGCTCCTCACCGATCCCCTGGACGGAGGAGAGACCCAGCCGGACGGCGAGTGCGCCGTCGCGCCGGTGTCCTGCCGAATCGTCGGGAAGGAGCGGATCGAAGAGCCCGGTCGGCCCCTGCTCGTGTTCGAGGCAGCGCGTGCGCCCGCCGGGAGCGACCGGGGCGCCTGGGGCGGCCTCCGGGTCGAGCGCTTCGAGGCCGGCCTGTGCGCCGGAGCGATGCAGATCGGGACGCAGGACGGAGACGCCGTGTCGGCGGGCGTCGGCGACGAGGGTCATCGGCGAGTAGAACCCCATGGGCTGCGCCCGGAGCAGGGCCGCGAGGAAGGCCCCCGGGTAGTGCAGGCGCAGCCAGGCGCTCACGTAGACGAGGAGGGCGAAGCTCAGGGAGTGGCTCTCGGCGAAGCCGAAGTTGGCGAAGGCCTGGATCTTGGCGTACACGGCATCGGCGTCCGCACCGACGATGCCGTTGCCGGCCATGCCGAGGTACAGCGTGTCCTTGAGGCTCTCGATCTTCTCCTCGCCACGCTTCGATCCCATCGCCCGGCGCAGGAGGTCCGCATCCTCAGCCGAGCACCCACCGACGGCCATCGCCATCTGCATGAGCTGCTCCTGGAACAACGGCACGCCGAGCGTGCGTTCGAGGACCGGTTCGAGGCTCGGGTGGAGGTAGGTGATGGGCTCCTGGCCGGTCTTCCGGCGCAGGTAGGGGTGTACCGCGCCGCCCTGGATGGGCCCCGGGCGGATCATGGCGACCTCGATGACGAGATCGTAGAACCGGCGGGGGAGCAGACGCGGCAGCATGCCCATCTGCGCGCGGCTCTCCACCTGGAAGACCCCGATGGTGTCGGCCCGGCAGAGCTGGTCGTAGACCCCTGCTTCGTCCTTCGGGATGGTCTCGAGGGTCCAGCGCTCTCCGGTGTGCTCGGCCACGAGGTCGAAGCAGTACTGGATGGCCGAGAGCATGCCGAGACCCAGGAGGTCGAACTTGACCAGACCCATCCAGGCGCAGTCGTCCTTGTCCCACTGGAGGACCGTGCGACCGTCCATGCGCCCGTGCTCGATCGGGCAGACCTCGCCGACCGGGCGATCGGTCAGGACCATGCCACCCGAGTGGATGCCCAGGTGCCGGGGCAGGGCGAGCATCTGCTGCGCGAGGCCGACGACGCGCTCGGGGATGTCGTGGTCGGTGCTCGACATGACCCCGCCCCAACGCTCGACCTGTTTCGACCAGGCGTCCTGCTGACCGGGGCTGTACCCGAGCGCCTTGGCGGTGTCGCGGACGGCGAACTTCGGCCGATAGCTGATGATGTTCGCGACCTGAGCGGCGTTGCGGCGTCCGTAGGTCTCGTAGACGTACTGGATGGCCTCCTCGCGCCGGTCCGAGTCGAAGTCGACGTCGATGTCGGGCTCCTCCTCCCGCATACTGGAGAGGAACCGTTCGAACGGCAGCTCGTAGAAGATCGAGTCGACCGCGGTGATCCCGAGCAGGTAGCAGACGGCCGAGTTCGCGGCGGAACCGCGTCCCTGGCAGAGGATGCCACGGCCGCGGGCGAAACTGACGATGTCGTGCACGATCAGGAAGTACCCGGGGAAGTCCTTCTGCTCGATGACCTCGAGTTCCCGTTCGATGCGTCGGAGGTGTTCGGGAGTGGCGTCGGGGTATTTGACGGGGACGGCTTCGAGCACCAGATGCCGGAGCCAGCTCATGGGCGTATGGCCCTCCGGGACGCGCTGTCGCGGGAGCTTCGGGCGGACCGCCCGCAGGCTGAAGGCGAGTTCATCCGCCAGCTCGACGCTCCGTGCCACCGCTCCGGGGTATCTTGCGAACCGGTCCGCCATCTCGGCTCCGCTCCGCAGGTGCGCGGTTCCGGCCGCGGGAAGCCATCCGTCGAGTTCGTCGAGGCTGCGTCGTGCTCGGACGGCCGCCAGCGCGGTCTGGAGTCTATGCTGCTCGGGCGTGGCGTAATGGACGTTGCCGGTCGCGACGACGGTGAGGTCGAGCAACGCCGCGATCTCGGCGAGTGCATCGTTCTCCGCCGAGTCCTCCGGGTGGCCGTGGTCGCTCAACTCGACGACGACGTGCTCCGGACCGAACAGGGCGACGAGTCGGTCGACCGCGGCGGCGGCGGCCTCCGGACCGTGCTCACGGAGCGCGGTGCGGACGAACCCCTTACGGCACCCGGTGAGCACGGTCACGTGGCCGGCGACGGAGGCGGCGAGCCGCTCGAGGTCGTAGATCGGGTGGCCCTTCTCGGCTCCGTCGGCGAGTTGTGCGTCCGTGATCGCGCCGGCCAGGCGGTGATACCCCTCTGCTCGACGGGCGAGCAGGAGCAGATGATGCCCGACGGGGTCGGGGACGCCGTTCTGCGGCCGGTCCAGGCCGATGGACAGTTCGGCACCGTAGACCGTCCGGAGGTCGGGGAACCGTTCCGCCGCCTCGGCCATCCGGACGACACCGTAGAAACCGTCGTGGTCGGTGAGCGCGAGCGCGTGCAGGCCGAGTGCCGCAGCCTCTTCGACGAGCCGCTCCGGCGGGCTCGCGCCGTCGAGGAAGCTGAAGCTCGAGTGCGCGTGGAGTTCCGCATAGGGGACCCGCGTCGTCGACGGGCGCTGCTCCGGTGGTTCGGGGACGTACGGTTGACGCTTCCGCGACCAGGCCGGGCTGTCCCCACCGTCGGCTCCCAGCGGCAGGGTGGCCGGACGGCTCGCGTCGGACAGACGGCGCTCGAACTCCGACCATGAGACCGGGGGGTTGTTCCATCCCATGCTGGGCTCCTTCGTCATGCGGTGTGGTGCGGACGCGATGCGGTTCAGTCGTAGCGGGCCTCGGCCCTCCAGTGCTGCTCCTCCAACAGGAGCAGCCAGGCGTCACCCGCATCGTCGAGGACCTGGAGACGGTGGACGCGATGGTGGCCGTCGTCGTCCCACCAGCGTTCGTCGATGCTCCAGGGGCCGGCCCAACCGTGGATGACGTGCCAGTCCGAGAGGGCGAAGAACCGTGCTGGTGCTGCACTCACGGTGCTGCGCTCGTCGACGGCCACAGTCTGACCCGTCGCGTCGACGACCTCGACCGGCACGGCGGTGTCGAAGACGGTCGACGGAGCCGCTCCCGGGATGGTCCCGGGCCACGGCCGGTTCCGACGTTCGGCCACGGCCGCCTCACCACCCGGCGGAACGCTGCCCCAGGGGACGAGGATGCGGCGGTCGAGGAGGAGGCGGCCGCCGGACGGCACCGCGGTCACGACGCCGTCGTGGCCGAGCATGCTCTGGACACGGGCGAGTCCGCTGTGGATGCGTTCGTCCGGTCCGCTGCCCCAGAGTCCTTCCTCGTGTTCCGCGGCGTCGTCGAGGGTCTCCGGGACGACCTCGACGAGTTCGACGGGGGAGGCGAGTCCGTGATCGATGTCGGACGCGCCCTGCAACTGCCAGCGCACGCGATCGAGGACGTCGCCGGCGGTGAACCAGCGTGGGTGGAGCCAGGTGCGGGTGGAGCGCTCCCCGCGCTCGCTCCGCATGCTGATCGTGATCGCGGTGGTCACGAGGCCGGCCTCCGCCAGGCCGGTGATGAACCGTTCCGCGGACTGCCGGAACCCGAAGGTCAGCTGGTCGATGCGGTCGAGCGGGGGCTCGAAGGCGATCGACACGGCCAGCTCGGTGGGTGGCACGCGGGGGACGACGCTTCGGGCGTCCGCGCCGGCTGCGAGGCGGTGCGCTCGGGCGCCGTCGGGGCCGAAGCGGTCGCGGACCTCGGTCGCGGGCAGTGCGCCGAACGCCCCCAGGGTGCTGATCCCGAGCCGGTGCAGCAGTGAGCTGAGTTCGGGGCGCCCGAGGGTGGACAGGGGGAGTGGGGCCAGGAAGGCGGGAGAGGCCCCGGAGGGGATGGCGATGATCCGGGAACCGTCCTGCTGGAACGCGGTGGACCTCGCGGCCTGCTCCGCGGCGAAGGGGCCGTCGGCGATGCCGATCCGTGCATCGGGGACACCGAGTTCGTCGAGGCGGGCCAGGAGGACCTCTGCCGCAGCCGACTCGCCGCCGTAGTATCTGCTCGGTCCTCGGGATCGGATGGCGCAGAGCCCGGCCCGGAAGGGCTGGACGCCCGGCATGAGCTCCTCGATGCCGAGGAGGACCGGCTCGAAGGCGCGGGTGTCGACGACCGGGTCGTAGTCGGCGGTCGCCAGTTCCGGACAGCGGGCCTCGGCCTCGCGGACACGGAGTCCACGCCGCACTCCTGCTCGACGTGCGCTGGCGTCGCAGGCCAGGACCTCACCATGCTCCACCAGGGCCAGCGGAGCGTCGGCCGTGTCCTCGGACAGCGTTCCAGAGAGTCGTGCCGCCACGATCGGCCAGTCGGGACACCAGAGGACCATGGTGCGCTCGACCTGTCCCGCAGGCGGTTCGGTCGTCATCGGTTCACGACCATCGGGAGCCGGACGACCGTGTCGTCGTCGAGGAGGCCGGAGCCGGCGAGCGGCGCGGTGCGACCCTCGGTCGATCCCAGGGGCAGCGTCAGGTGCGCGGTCCTGGGCCGGCCCGAAGCCCCTTGGCCGAGCATCGAGCTGACGGTGAGTCGCCGATGCCGGAGATGTCCGTGCCCCGCCCCGAGGCCGCTCCAGGAGCTCTCGGTCACGCGCAACGTCGCATCGCTCTGCGGCCAGGAACCGAGGACGATCAGTGCGGCCTCGCGCTGCCGGAGGCGAGCCGCGAGTCTGGCGGCGTCGCTCGGGGCGATCCGTCCGGGAGGCGCTGTGATGAGCACGCCGGCGACGTCGGCCATGGCCGCGGTGACCGTGAGCCAGTCCGGACCGGGCTGGGGGACGAGGACGAGTCGTTCGAGGTCGATGCCCATGGAGGCCGCCGCCTCCACGCCGAACGACGGGAGACCGATGACGGCGCACCAGGTCCCGGCTGCTGACGGCCCGGCCATGAGCGACATGGCGAGCGCCGTGGAGCCGAGCACGGAGTAGCTGCCTCCGGCCTGGAGGGCGCCACCGGGCAGGAGCCGGGAGAGCTCAGGAGCGGTCGGCAGGGATCGGGTGTCGAGGCGCGTCCCCTGCATCCGCTTGATGCGCCCCTGGAGTTCGTGCAGCTCGGTCGCGGTGTCCGCCCTGACGGGGGAGTCGACGAGTGCGCGGAGGGCCATGGCTCAATATTCGAACATATCTTCGAACAAGTCAACCGGCTCGATCCGGTCACGACGACGACTGATGGATGACTCGACCATGGTCCGGCATCCCACCGACACGCGGTCCGCGGTGTCAGCGGCGCCCGGTACGCTGGGCCCATGTGCGGACGTTTCGTCGTGACCGAATCCACCGAGGAGCTCATCGAGCTCTTCGACATCGACCACGCGGCTGCCGAGCTGCCCGGGCCCTCGTACAACGTGCGCCCGACCGAGCAGATCCCGATCATCCTCGACTCGGTGAAGACGGGGCCGGCGGTCCGCCGGCTCGAATCGGCGCGGTGGTCACTCGTGCCGTCGTTCGCCACCGAGCTGAAGAGTCAGTACCCGACCTTCAACGCTCGCGCGGAGGAGGTCACCACCAAGCCCACGTTCGCGCCATCGGTCAAACAGAAGCGCGCATTGGTCCCCGCCGCCGGGTACTACGAGTGGCACACCGAGGGCGCGACGAAGACCCCGTACTACGTGCAGACCGCTGGTGGTGAACCGATCGTCTTCGCGGCCCTCTACTCGTGGTGGCGCGACCGCTCGCGACCGGACGACGACCCGCGGCGTTGGGTGCTGAGCGCGACCATCCTCACGCGGCCGGCGGTCGGTCCCTTGCAGGAGCTGCACCCACGGACGCCCGTGACGCTGCCTCCGGAATGCTGGGACGCCTGGCTTGACCCGCACCACGAGGCCGACCAGGACGAGGTCGACGAGATGGTGTCCGCAGCGACCGACGTCGCCGAGCAGCTCGTCTTCCACCGGGTGGCGCCGTTGCAGGGCGATGGACCGGAGCTCATCCTCCCCGTCCAGGAGTAGCCGCAGGAGAGTCGGCCGGATGCACGGAACGGAATCGCCCCGGAGACACGAAATCTACCCCGGACACACAGAACCGCCCCTGACGCGAACGTCAGGGGCGGTTCCCGGTGTCTCAGACGCGAGGGCTGGAATGACCTGCCGCTCGGATCGTCAGCTCCGACTGATCAGAGAATCAGAGGGGGCGGATGTTCTCGGCCTGCAGGCCCTTGGGGCCCTGGTTGGTCTCGAACTCGACCTTCTGGTTCTCCTCGAGCGAGCGGTAGCCGCTCGTCGCGATGGCGGAGAAGTGTGCGAAGACGTCGGCGCTGCCGTCGTCAGGAGTGATGAATCCGAAGCCCTTTTCGGCGTTGAACCACTTCACAGTTCCAGTTGACATGTATTTCCTCTTTCATGAGTGACCGTTCCCGACTTTCGGGCCCGTTCGTCGCGGTGTTCTTTGCTCGCTCCTCAGAAAAGCAGCGTATCCATCGGTGGAAACGCGGCTTGAAATACCTGCGCAACACAACAACTTCGATCCACGTTAGCCCATCTCGGCTCGAAACGGCAGCCGATCATGTAACGGATTGGCCAATTCCGCATCTTTTTCCGACATTCGTCGTGATGCCTGGGTATCTCCAGCGGATCTCGCGGTGTGCGGTGATTCCCCAGCCGTCGACCGTAGGCTGAGGCCATCTGCAGAGCTCATGCTCGCCCGAGCGTCCGCTCACCATCCCGGCTGGGAAGTCGACACGATTCCTCCGGAGTGCCCATGTCAACTGAAGCCATCCTCGGCCCGGTTCGTGCCACGAGCCCCCGCAAGCGCGGCGCTGCGAACATCACCAGCTCCTACTCGTCGCTGTTGAAGACGGTTCGCGAAGCAGGACTCCTCCGCCGCCACCGCACGTTCTACATCCTCACGTTCTCGTTCCTCGTGATCGCGCTCCTCGGCTGCGTCACCGGCTTCGTCCTGCTCCGCGAGTCGTGGTTCCAGTTGCTCATCGCCGGCGCGCTCGGCATCATCCTCACCCAGTTCGCCTTCCTCGCCCACGAGGCATCGCACCGTCAGGTCTTCGATTCGGGCCGGGCGAACGACCGCGCCGGTCGCTTCCTCGCGGCGGGCATCGTCGGCATCAGCTACTCGTGGTGGATGACGAAGCACACGCGCCACCACGCGAACCCGAACCAGGTCACCAAGGACCCCGACATCGAGATCGACACGATCTCCTTCATCGAGGAGGACGCGGCGAAGGCCAAGGGCCTGCAGGCGCTGATCACCCGGAAGCAGGGCTACCTCTTCTTCCCCCTCCTCATGCTGGAGGGCATCAACCTCCACGCGCTGTCCTTCAAGACCCTCTTCGGTCCGGGCAAGGTCGACGGCCGCGCCGCCGAGATCAGCATGATCGTCGCCCGCGTCGGTCTGTACCTGGCCGCGATCTTCCTCTTCCTGCCCGTCGGCATGGCGTTCGCGTTCCTCGGCGTCCAGCTCGCGGTCTTCGGCGTCTACATGGGTGCGTCCTTCGCGCCGAACCACAAGGGCATGCCGATCATCCCGGCCGACATGAAGCTCGACTTCCTCCGCAAGCAGGTGCTGACCTCGCGCAACGTCCGCGGCTTCGGCATGGCCACCTTCATGGGCGGCCTGAACTACCAGATCGAGCACCACCTGTTCCCGAGCATGCCTCGTCCGGCTCTGGCCCGTGCTCGCGTCATCGTTCGAGAGCACTGCGAGACCCAGCAGGTGCCGTACACGGAGACGACCCTGCTGCAGTCCTACGCCATCGTCATCGAGTACCTCAACCGGGTCGGACTCTCAGCCCGCGACCCGTTCGACTGCCCGGCGGCGGCGAACTTCCGCCGCCGGTAGTCGTCCGGTCTCAGACCTCGAGCGTGTCGAGCGGGGCGAGCGGGTAGTAGGTCCCGCCGCCCTGTTCGGTCGCCCACTGCAGGCGGTCGTGCGACATGCTCTGTCCCGGCCCTGAGAGCACCATCTCGTGCGTCCCGAACGCGCGCTTCGGGGCGACGGCGGTGACGAAGTCCATGCCCTCGGAGATCTTCATCCACGGTGCACCGGCCGGCGCGGCCAGGACGTCGACGTCGACGCCCTCGGGGACGGCGAAGGAATCGCCGGGGTAGTACACGAGGTCGTTGATGAGGACGCCGACGTTGTCGATCACCGGGATCGACGAATGGATGACCGCGTGGGTCCCGCCGAAGAACCGGAGCGTGAACGGCCCCGCTTCGACCACGTCTCCCGGGGCGACGACGGTGATGTCGTACCCGTCCGCGGCGGCGGCGACACCGGCCGGTCCGTAGAGGACCGCCTCCGGGCTCGCGGCGAGGATGCGGTCGAGGTGCTCCGCGGTCCAGTGGTCGGGGTGCAGGTGCGTGATCAGGACCGCCGCGGTGTGCTCCACATCGGCGATCGGGGACGTGAACGCGCCCGGGTCGACGATCAGCTTGGCGCCGTCCGTCTCGAGGAGGAATGCTGCATGTTCGAACTTCGTGAGTCTCATAGGACGAGTGAATACCGTGGGAGCGCCGGGGGCAACCCGGTCATCCGGGTATCCGGCCGCCGTGGGCCTGTCAGAATCGGCAGGTGACCACGCAGCCCCGACGCATCGGCGTCGCCATCAACCCGACCGCGTCGTTCGGCTCGACCCGAGCCGTCGGCCCGATGGTGCTCGACGCCCTCGAGCAAGCCGGGCACCGCGCCGTCCGCCTGCAGGAGCAGACCGTCGGGCAGCTCCGGAGCGCGGTGCAGACTGCCATCGAGGCTGGGTTGGACGCGCTCGTCGTCGTCGGTGGCGACGGCATGGTGAGTCTGGCCGTCGAGGCGGTGCGTGACTCGGGCCTGCCGTTCGGCGTGGTCCCGTCCGGCACGGGCAACGACATCGCCAGGGGACTCGGGATCCCGCTGGGGGATCCCGCAGCCGCGATCGCGTCCCTGCTCCGTGCGCTCGAGGGTGGGCCGCGCGTGATCGACGCCGGCACGGTGACGGACGGCGAGCGGACGACCTGGTTCGTCGGTGCGGTGTCCGCAGGGTTCGACGCCCTCGTCAACGAACGGGCGAACCGCATGCGACGGCCGCGCGGTCGCAGTCGGTACACGATCGCGATCCTCCGAGAGCTCCTGGCCCTGCGACCCCGCCGGTACGAGCTGACCGTGGACGGGACGCCGGAGACGGTCGACGCCGTCCTCCTCGCCGTGGCGAACAACACCTCGATCGGTGGTGGCATGCTCATCGCGCCGCAGGCGGACCTCGCCGACGGCCGATTCGACCTGTTCGTCGTCGCACCCGTGTCCCGGTTCCGGTTCCTCCGGCTGTTCCCCAAGGTCTTCTCGGGTGCCCACACCGGCCTCGACATCGTGCGCCTGTCGCGGGTCCGTTCCGTCTCGATCGCCGCGGACGGCATCACGGCCTATGCCGACGGGGAGCGCATCGGTCCGCTGCCGGTCACGATCGACGTGGTCCCCGGAGCCCTCCGCGTGCTCGCCTGAGCCTGTTCACCCGACCGCGAGCACCGCGCGACACGCCCGTCGGATGCCGCTGGTGGCCTCGATTTGTACGGCTCGAAATCGTATGGCATACTCATATCCGTTGCTTACGGCCCCATCGTTTAGCGGCCTAGGACACCGCCCTCTCACGGCGGCAGCACGGGTTCAAATCCCGTTGGGGTCACAACACCGAACGAAGCCTCGCTCTCCTGAGTCATCAGGAAGCGGGGCTTCGTTCATTCGGCGGCTCGAGCCTGCCCCGGGATGTCCACGCAGGCCCTCCAGGATGCGCGGATGGCAGGGCCCGCACCGATCTCGCCGAGCGCCGCTGCGTGCTAGCTTGGCCGGGTGACCGTGAAGCAGAAGCGCCGCGCTCCGGCGACAGCCGCAGTCCTGATCCTCGCCGCGCTGCTGACGGGGTGTTCCATCCCGGTGACGGGGGAGGCCGTGGCCGGCGGTGCGGGCCCGGTCGTCGACGTGGCCGGCGGCACCGACGACACCCTGCGCAAGGACTTCGACGCGAGCCCCCAGGAGGTCAACGACTACTGGACCGACGACAAGTTCGGCGGAGCGACGGCTCCGGATCTGAAGCCGGGCGAGGACACGCTCACGGGCGACCAGGCCACCGGCGTGGTCGTGCACCCGAGTACCGGGGTCGGTCCCGACGTCGACGTCAAGGCCATCACCCCGACAGCAGCCGGCGACCCCTACCCGGCGACCGGCTTGGCGGCGGCGACGCAGGGACGTCTGTACTTCTCCATCGGCGGTGCCACGTACGTCTGTTCCGCGAGCGTCGTCAACGCCCCGACCATGGACCTCGTCCTGACGGCGGGCCACTGCGTCTGGGACACGTACGGCAAACAGCTCGCCGAGAACATCATCTTCATCCCGGCCGACGCGGCCAACGGCCAGACCCAGCCCTATGGGCAGTGGGCCGGGGTCAGCACCTACGTCCCCGACGAGTTCACGAGTGAGGCGACCTCGGACGCCAGCGGTGCGACGAGCGGCAACGGCTGGGCCTACGACTTCGCCTTCATCCGGCTCGCCCCGAACGCTGCAGGCCAGAAGATCCAGGAGGTGACCGGCGGTCAGGGCATCTCGTTCGGTACGCCGCCCGAGGGCATCACGGTGATCGGGTATCCGTCCGCCGCACCGTTCGACGGTCAGTCGCAGCGCTACTGCGCGAGCCAGGCCGCCACCAAGGGCTATGCCGGCTACCGGGTCGACTGCCTCATGACCCCGGGTTGCTCGGGCGGGGGCTGGCTCACCCGCCTGGATCCCGCCACCGGCGCCGGGTACGTCACCTCGGTCACTTCACGCGGCGACGGTTCCTGGCTCGAGGGCCCCGTCCTCGGACAGCGGGCGCTCACCCTGTACAACGATGCTCTGGCGGAGGGGTCATGACCGCCAGCGCGAGTATGACGCGACGCCGGCGGCGGATCGGCGTCCTGGCTCTGGCCGGGACCGCCGCGCTCGCCTTGAGCGCGTGCACGACGCCCGGATCGGCGTTCCCCGACGCCGCCGCCCAGCAGAGCTATATGCAGGATCTCGCCGAGGCGAGGTTGGAGTTGCTGTCAGCCCAGATCGGCCAGGCGCCGGACGTGATCGGGTCGGCATACGTCCACGCCGTCTCGGGAGACCTCGAGTCGCACGAGAACGACTCGGTCGTGCTCTTCGGCGACCCGACCGCGTCGTTCAGCCAGGACAAGGGCTCGGCCGACGGCGACACCGTCGACATCTATCACCAGGCGGGAGTCGACTACGACCTCCTGCTGCTCGGCGGTGAACTCAAGGAGCTCGCGCCCACGGAGTGGGTGGCCGTCCAGACGCAGTACGTGGCTGACGAGGACGCCGAGGGTTCGCTCGGGCCGGCCTGCGTCTACCCCGGTATCTCCATCGCGTGCGACATCTACAGCGCGGTCGAAACCACTCGCAGCTCGGGGGACGGCGCGCTCAGCAGCGTCGTCGTCTCGATGCGCAACGACGGCTCCTCGCAGATCTCGACGAGCGCGAGCCTCGAGAGCGTGCTGGCCGTCGGGACGCTCTTCGACCTCCCGGACGACCTCGTCTCGTCGTTCAGCGAGGACGACCTCGCGACGCTCCTCCCGGTGACGATCTTCCAGAACGCCGAGGGCGGCCTCGTGAAGATGGAGTTGAGCGGGACGGTCGAGAGCGAGACCAAGCTGCAACTGCAGGCCGGCTTCGAGGTGTCGGGTACGTCGACGCTCGAAGACCTGCCGACCGCACCATCAGGATTCGACGTGACGGTGATCCCGGCGGCCGATCAGGCCGCGTTCTGGGATCGGATCGAGGAGTTGAGGAAATGACCGACGACCAGAAACCCGAGGACCTCGGAAAGCCTCCGGTCGGCGGCCCCCTGCGCCCCGACCAGCAGCCGCCGGGATTCCCCGACCCGAACGCACCCCGCCTGGAGTTCGGACCGGGAAGCCCGCAGCTTCAGACGCCGCCGCAGAACGGTGCACCGCAGAACGGTGCGCCGCAGGGTCAGAACAGACCACCGCAGGGCGTCCCGTCGCAGAACGGCCCGTCTCAGGCGTCCGCGCCTGGTCAGACCGGTGGAGGGCCCCGTCCGCAGGGAGGCGCCCCAGGGCAGCAGTCCAACGGTCCAGCGCCGCAGCCGCCCACCCAGCCTGGAGCGCCGTTCGCCGGCGCGCCCGGTGGGCAGCCGTGGGTGCAGCAGCAGCGGCCCTCGAACGCAGGCCCGAACCAGCAGCCGCAGCAGCACGGGCGGCCAGGCGGTCCGGACGGGTTCCGGCCCTGGACATCGACTGGTCAGCCCGGTCACGTGCCCGGGGGTCCTCAGCAGGGTCAGGCCCCCGGCCAGGCTCCACAGGGACGTCCGTTCGGCGCGCCTCAGGGCCAGCCGCAGGGTCAGCCTCAGGGGCCACAGGGTCAGCCGCCCTACGGTCAGGCACGCCCGACCGCGCCACAGCCCTTCGGTCCGGGACAGGCGCAGCACCCGACCGGCCCGTTCCAGCCAGGTCCGCAACAGCAAGGATCGCAGTCCGGTCCACAGCAGAACGGTCCGTTCCGTCCCGGCCCCGAGTACGGAGTCGCGGGCCAGCAGCCTGCTGCGAGCCGCAAACCCGCCCGGAAACCGCTCGGGCGCAAGCTCTGGATCGGCGTGCTCATCGGTGCGGTCGCCGCATCGCTCATCGCCGTCCCGCTCACCCTCCTCTCGGTCGGTCGCCTGTTCACGCCGATGCTCGACCGCGGCTCGGTGCAGACCGGTGTGGCCGAGGTGCTCAAGCAGGACTTCGGCCTCGCGGACGTCGAGAAGGTCGAATGCCCGAGTGACCAGCCGGCCACGACCGGGACGCAGTTCGAGTGCACGTTCTCGTACAACGCGAAGAGCTACCCGGTGGCCGTCGAGGTCATCAACGACCAGGGGCAGTACCGCGTCGGGATCGACGCGCCGAAGTAGCAGTGTGTCGGCCCGGCGTCCCCTGGAGCGACGACGGTGCCGACGGTTTCGCCACGGACCGGGTGGTACGCTGGGCGAATGTTGTCCGGGCTGCTCCTCCTTCCCAGCCGCGACGAGGCCTAGTTCCAGGCTCCCTCGTCGCGGAGGTCGCTGACGCCTGACCACTCATCGTTTGAAGGAATTCCACGACATGTCGCAGCTGAACGCCGATCCGTCCGTCCCGAGCATTCCCGAGCATCCACGCACGCTCGCCGAGAAGGTCTGGGACGACCACCTCGTCGTGAAGGGCGAGGACGGCACGCCGGACCTCATCTACATCGACCTGCACCTCGTCCACGAGGTGACGAGCCCGCAGGCCTTCGACGGCCTCCGCCTGGCCGACCGGCCGCTGCGTCGCGTCGACCTCACGATCGCGACCGAGGACCACAACACCCCGACGCTCGCGATCGACAAGCCGATCGCCGACCTCACCAGCCGTACGCAGATCGAGACCCTCCGTCGCAACGCCGCGGAGTTCGGGGTGCGGATCCACTCCCTCGGCGATCTCGACCAGGGGATCGTGCACGTCGTCGGGCCGCAGCTCGGCCTCACGATGCCCGGGATCACGGTCGTCTGCGGCGACTCGCACACCTCGACCCACGGCGCCTTCGGGGCCATGGCCTTCGGTATCGGCACCAGCGAGGTCGAGCACGTCATGGCCACGCAGACGCTGCCGCTGAAGCCGTTCAAGACCATGGCGATCACCGTCGAGGGCACGCTGCGGCCGGGGGTGACCGCGAAGGACATCATCCTCGCCGTCATCGCGAAGATCGGCACCGGCGGCGGGCAGGGCTACGTCCTCGAATACCGCGGCTCGGCGATCCGTGCGCTCTCCATGGAGGGCCGCATGACGATCTGCAACATGTCGATCGAGGCCGGAGCCCGCGCCGGCATGGTCGCCCCGGACCAGATCACCTACGACTACCTGCAGGGTCGTCCGCACGCACCGACCGGAGCCGACTGGGACGAGGCCGTCGCCTACTGGGACACGCTTGCGACCGACGAGGGCGCCGCCTTCGACGCCGAGGTCTTCCTCGACGCCGACACGCTGGAGCCCTTCGTCACGTGGGGCACCAACCCCGGACAGGGAGTCTCGCTGAGCGAGAACGTGCCCGACCCGGCGGCCATCGACGACCCGAACGAGCGGTCCGCCGCAGAGCGCGCCCTGGAGTACATGGCGCTGGAGGCCGGTACTCCGATGAAGGAGATCCCGGTGGACGCGGTCTTCATGGGCTCCTGCACGAACAGCCGGATCGAAGACCTGCGGGCGTTCGCGTCCATCATCGAGGGCCGCACGAAGGCCGAGGGGGTGCGGGTCATGGTGGTCCCGGGTTCCGCCCGGGTTCGGATCGAGGCGGAGGCCGAGGGGCTCGACAAGATCATCACCGACTTCGGTGCGGAGTGGCGGTTCGCCGGATGCTCCATGTGCCTCGGGATGAACCCCGACCAGCTCGCTCCGGGCGAGCGCTGCGCCTCGACGTCGAACCGGAACTTCGAGGGCCGTCAGGGCAAGGGTGGCCGCACGCACCTCGTCTCGCCGCTCGTCGCCGCGGCGACCGCCATCCGTGGAACGCTCTCCAGCCCGGGCGACCTCGAGGTCGAGCCCGGCAGACACGCCGCCACCGAGCAGGAAGGCGTGCACGCCTGATGGACAAGTTCACGACCGTCACCGGCATCGCCGCTCCGATGCGGCGCTCCAACGTCGACACCGACCAGATCATCCCCGCCGTCTACCTGAAGCGGGTCACGAAGACGGGCTTCGAGGACGCGCTCTTCGCGGGGTGGCGTCAGGACCCCGACTTCGTCCTGAACCAGCCCGTCTACGAGGGTGCCAGCATCCTCGTCGCGGGGCACGACTTCGGCACCGGCTCGTCGCGTGAGCACGCCGTGTGGGCCTTGCGGGACTTCGGGTTCAAGGTCGTCGTGTCGTCCCGTTTCGGCGACATCTTCCGCGGGAACTCCGGGAAGCAGGGTCTCCTCGCCGCTCAGGTCACCGAGGAGGAGCTCGAGCAGCTCTGGGCTGCGATCGAGGCCGCCCCCGGCGCCGATTCCGTCGTCGACCTCATCTCCCGGACCATCACGGTCGGCGATCTCACGGTTTCGTTCCAGGTCGACGATTACACTCGGTGGCGGCTCATCGAAGGACTCGATGACATCGGGCTGACGCTCCGTAGCGAAGAGCAGATCACCGCGTTCGAAGCCCGGCGGCCGAACTGGCTGCCCCGCACCATTCCCGTCAAGTAGCAAGGCAGTAGGTACCGGTTTGAATTCACTCGTCCAGGCGTCACAGGCGGCAGGCTCGTCGGTCGGACTCGATGTCGACCGCATCACGATCAACGGCGGTATCCCGCTCCGGGGCCGCATCGAGGTCAAGGGTGCCAAGAACCTCGTGACCAAGGCGATGGTGGCGTCGCTGCTCGGCGAGAACGTCAGCGTCCTGCGCAACGTGCCGAACATCAGCGATGTCCGGGTCGTCCGCTCCCTGCTCGAGATCCACGGCGTGGACGTGACGGAGGGCGAGAACCCGAACGAGCTCCGCCTCGACCCGACCAACGTCGAGTCCGCCCACATGGAGGAGATCGACGCGCACGCCGGCTTCTCCCGGATCCCGATCCTGTTCTGCGGGCCGCTGCTCCACCGCCTCGGGGCGGCGTTCATCCCCGACCTCGGAGGGTGCCGCATCGGCGACCGTCCCATCGACTTCCACCTCGACGCGCTCCGCAAGTTCGGCGCGGTCGTGGAGAAGCTCCCGCAAGGCATCCGTCTCTCAGCTCCGAACGGTCTCCACGGGACGACGGTGCACCTCCCGTACCCGAGCGTCGGCGCCACGGAGCAGGTCCTGCTCACGGCGGTCCGTGCCAAGGGCACCACGGAGCTCAAGGGTGCGGCGATCGAGCCGGAGATCATGGATCTCATCGCCGTCCTCCAGAAGATGGGCGCGATCATCTCCTACGAGCCGAACCGCGTGATCCTCATCGAGGGCGTGGACAAGCTCGAGGGGTACGACCACACGGCCATCGGCGACCGCAACGAGGCCGCGAGCTGGGCGTCGGCCGCGCTCGCGACCGACGGCGACGTCTTCGTCGGCGGCGCGAAGCAGCAGGACATGATGACGTTCCTCAACATCTTCCGCAAGGCCGGTGGCGGGTTCGACATCACCGACGACGGCATCCGGTTCTACCGCAAGGAGGAGCTGAAGCCCGTGGTCATCGAGACCGACGTGCACCCCGGCTTCATGACGGACTGGCAGCAGCCCCTCATCGTCGCGCTGACGCAGGCGACGGGCGAGTCGATCGTCCACGAGACCGTCTACGAGAACCGGTTCGGCTTCACGGACGCGCTCAACACCATGGGCGCGAACATCGTCGTGCACCCCAACGGGCTGTCGGGTACGCCTCGTCGGGTGCCGCGGCGCAACCTCGAGCAGGCCGCCGTGATCAACGGCCCGACGCCGTTGCACGGTGCCGACATCGAGGTACCCGACCTCCGCGGTGGCTTCAGCCACCTCATCGCGGCGCTCACCGCCGAGGGCAAGTCGACGGTCAGCAACGTCGGCATCATCAGCCGTGGGTACGAGAACTTCATCGCGAAGCTCCAGCAGCTCGGTGCTGACTTCGTCCTCGAAACGAAGTAGTCCGCCGTGGGGGTGGAACGGTCGAGGCCGTCGATCTACTGGTTGCTGTCGTCGATCGCGATCCCGCCGTTCAGTGCTCTCGTCAAGCTCCGCGTGCGGCACGGCGAACGCCTGCCGCAGGAGGGACCGTTCATCCTGTCGCCCAACCACGACAGCGAGTTCGACCCGCTGATCATGGGCGTGGCCGTCTGGCGACTCGGGCGACAGCCCCGCTTCATGGCGAAGGGCAGTCTGTTCACGGTCCCGGTGGTCGGGTGGTTGTTGCGGAAGTCCGGACAGATCCCCGTCGAGCGCGAGGGTTCCGCCCGCGGCATGGACCCGGTCAGCGCTGCAGCGCACCTGACCGAACGCGGTCAGGGCGTCATCGTGTACCCGGAGGGTTCGCTCACCCGCGACCCGGGTCTGTGGCCGATGCGCGGGCGCACCGGCGCGGTCCGGATCGCCCTCACGCACGGCCTGCCGATCATCCCCGCCGCGCACTGGGGCACACAGGAGGTCATGCCTCGGTACGGCAGGCTGCGGGTGTTCCCCTTGCGGAAGCGCGTCGAGGTCGCCATCGGCGAGCCGGTGGACCTCTCGGCGTTCATCGGGCGGCAGCTAGACTCGAAGACGCTGAACGAGGCGACCGAGGTCGTCATGCAGGCCATCACCGCCCTCTGTGAGGAGCTGCGCGGTGCCCAAGCTCCCGCGGAGCGTTGGGATCCCTCGAAACACCAGCAGAAGGAGACAGGCCGCTTTGAGTCCTAGGAACGTTCCGCAACCACCGGCCGCCACGAGGGTCGCCGTGCTCGGAGCGGGCAGCTGGGGCACGACGTTCGGCAAGATCCTCGCGGACGGTGGCTCCGACGTGGTCATGTGGGCCAGACGACCCGAGCTCGCTCGCGAGATCACCGAAGCCAAGCGCAACAGCGACTACCTGCCCGGGATCAATCTGCCGATGCGGATGACCGCGACCGCGAGCATGGTCGACGCCGTGCGCGGTGCCTCGGTCGTGTTCCTGTCCGTGCCGAGCCAGTCCCTGCGCGACAACCTCATCGCGCTCCGTCCGCACCTCGAGGACGGCACCCTCGTCGTCTCGCTCATGAAAGGCGTCGAGCGTCGCAGCGGATCCCGGATGAGCGAGGTCATCCGCGAGACCCTCGACATCGACCCGTCCCGTATCGCCGTCGCCTCGGGCCCCAACCTCGCGCTCGAGATCGCCCGCGAGCAGCCGACGGCCGCCGTGATCTCCTCGGAGAGCCTCGAGACGGCGCAGACGGTCGCGCTCCTCGCGCGCAACCGGTACTTCCGCAGTTTCGTGAACACCGACGTCATCGGCACCGAGTTCGGCGGTGTGCTCAAGAACCTCATCGCCGTCGCGATCGGGATCGTCGACGGCGTCGGCTACGGCGAGAACACGAAGGCCTCCATCATCACCCGCGGGCTGGTCGAGATGACCGACTTCGCGGTGGCCCACGGTGCGCAGCCGGAGACCCTCTCGGGCCTGGCCGGGCTCGGCGACCTCATCGCGACGTGCCAGTCGCCGCTGTCCCGCAACAACACGGCGGGGCGTCTGCTCGGCCAGGGGTATCAGTTCGACGACGTCGTCAAACAGATGCAGCAGACCGCGGAGGGGCTCGCGTCCGTGGCGCCGGTGCTCGAGCTGGCCATGGCGAAGGGGGTCGCGATGCCCATCGTCGAACAGGTCAAGCAGGTGCTCGACGGCACGCTCGACCCCAAGGACATCGCACCGCACCTCACGACCGACGACGACGAACCCCAGGGGGAGAGAAGCAACGATGACGCACAAGACCGGAGTGGTGGTGCTCTTTGGAGGCCGTTCAAGCGAGCACTCGATCAGCTGCGCAACGGCGGGCGGCGTCCTCGCCGCGATTGACCGCGAACGGTACGACGTCTACCCGGTCGGGATCGCCCACGACGGCTCGTACGTCCTCGAGGTCGACGACCCGAGCCGGTACGCGCTCGACCCCGCCCACCTGCCGGAGGTCGACCCCTCGCGGCCGGCCGTGCGCTGGCCTGAACGCGTCGGCAGCCGCGAGTTGACCGTCGTCGGGGAGGACGGCGTCCCGTTCACCCTCGGCCCCGTCGACATCGTCCTCCCGATCCTCCACGGTCGGTTCGGCGAGGACGGCACCGTGCAGGGCATGCTCGAGCTCGTCGACCTCCCGTACGTCGGCTCCGGCGTCCTCGCGTCCTCGCTCGGCATGGACAAGCACTTCACGAAGACGGTGCTCCAGGCCGCCGGGATCGCCGTCGCCCCGTGGGTGCGGTTCACCGCCCACGACTGGGCCACGGCACCCGAGGAGGTGCTCGCATCGCTCGGGTCGCTCGGGTCACCGGCGTTCGTGAAGCCGGCGCGAGCCGGTTCGAGCGTCGGGGTGTCGAAGGTGTCGACGCCGGACGCGTTCCGTGCGGCGATCGAACTGGCACTCGCCGAGGACTCGACCGTGCTCGTCGAGACCGGTCTGGTGGGCCGAGAGGTCGAGTGTGCGGTCCTCGAGTCCCTCCCCGGCGAAGCACCTCGGGTCTCGGTTGCCGGCGAGGTCGTCGTGACCGGACGCGACTTCTACGACTTCGAGGCGAAGTACCTCGACGCCCCCGGTATCGAGCTCGTCTGCCCCGCCGACCTTCGTCCCGAGCAGTTGTCGGAGATGCAGGACCTCTCTCGTCGGGCGTTCGAGGCGTTGGGCTGCGCAGGGCTCGCCCGGGTCGACTTCTTCCTGACCGCGGACGGCTTCGTCGTCAACGAGGTCAACACCATGCCGGGGTTCACCCCGATCTCGATGTTCCCGAGCTGCTGGTTGGCCTCGGGTCTCAGCTACCCCGAGCTCATCACCGAGCTGATCGAGGTCGCGCGCGCCCGCTCCTGAAGGGTGTGGCGCCGGGAACGGTCAGCCGTCGGTGGGGATCGGGAGCTCGGCGTCGCCGAGGGCGGTGCACTTCCCGGTGACAGGGAGCACGGACACGGCAGGCGCCAGATCGGCCAGGACGGTGCTGCTGGCGACGGCGTCGCCGTCGAGCACGATCTCGACCGCAGGCGTGCGCCCGAAGGTCGTGAACCGGTAGTTCGGCGCGTCGGTGTCGTCGATGATCCAGTCGACGCCGTTCACCGACTGGCATTGCTGCGTGGTCGGGCCTGGGATCGCGACGCCGCAGTGCAGGAGGACCGTCGCAGGATCGCCCCAGGCGCCGGTGGCCTGGGCGTCGGTCCCTCGCTCGGGCAGTTCGGCGACCGCGTCGGGCAGACGCACCGTGACCTCCGCGCACTGCGGGTTGTTCGCATCGGCGGCGGGTTCGAGCGCGACGGCGGGCGCGCACCCGGCCAGGGCCAGGGTTGCGGCTGCGGCGAGGGCGGTGGCGAGGAGCACACGAATCGGGGACATCGCCCACCAGGCTACCGTTGATCCCATGAACGAGTCTGGGAGCGCGTCCGACGATCACGGAACGGTCGGGGCCTGTGTCGGAGACCTCGCGGAGGGGGAGCTGCTCGAGCGCATCTTCCCTCGCCTGCCGCACGCCGACGCCGAACTCCTCGGGCCGGGTGACGATGCCGCGGTCGTCCTTGCGCCGGACGGTCGGTTCGTCGTCACGACGGACACGATGATCCACGGGCCGGACTTCCGGCTGGCGTGGTCGAGCGCCCACGACCTGGGGTGGAAGGCTGCGGCCAGCAACCTGGCGGACGTCGCGGCGATGGGGGCGCGTCCGACGGCACTCGTCGTCGCACTCGCCATGCCCAAGCACCTGCCGGTCGCCGTGCTCGACGGGTTCGCAGACGGACTGCGCGACGCCTGCGCCGAGCTCGCGCCCGGCTGCGGTGTCGTCGGCGGCGATCTGGCCGTGTCCGACGTCTTCATGATCGCGGTGACGGCGTTCGGCGACCTCGAGGGTCGTGCCCCCGTCCGTCGTGACGGGGCGCGACCCGGCGACGTGGTCGCGGTCGCGGGGGAGTTGGGTTCGGCTGCGGCAGGTCTACGACTCCTCTTCTCGCGTGGGGTCGACGCCGACGGCGTGCCTTCGGCCGAGGCAGCATCCGTCCTACGACGCGATCACCGGGTCGAGGTGGAGGCACAACTCGCGCCACGGCCACCGATCGCGGCCGGGGTCGTCGCCGCCGTCGCCGGTGCCACGGCGATGCTCGACCTGTCGGACGGGCTCGCGCTCGACGCCGGTCGCCTCGCGCGGGCGAGTGGGGTCGCGATCGACCTGCGGGCCGATGAACTGGGTGCCGACGTGGCGCTCGCCCTCGCCGGTGGCGAGGACCACTCCCTCCTGGCGACGTTCCCGTCCGCCACGACGATCCCCGCCGGCTTCCGGACCATCGGCACGGCCCGGCCCGGTGCCGGGGTCCTCGTCGACGGTGTGGCCTACGACGGTCGCGCCGGCTGGGACCCCTACCGCGACTGGGACGACGCGTCCGGTTGAGCGGTGTTCCCGGCCGCCGTGGCGCGAGGACCGTGCGGTGACGCGGTGACCGTGACGCGCTGACTCAGACCGGCGTGATCCACCAGACGACGGTCTCGCCGTAGGTGCTCTTCCGCAGGACCTCGAGCGCCGCGGGAAGGGTCGGTTCGGGTGAGCGGGAGCTCCGCTCGACGAGCACGAGCCCGTCGTCGGTGACCAGACCGACGAGCGCGGCGAGGTTGGCCGTGAGCTCCGCCTCGGGGAGGTCGTACGGGGGATCGATGAAGACGAGGTCGGACGGTACCGTCGCCCGGGACAGGTAGGCGCCGACCGACTTGGCGTGCACCGTGATGCGCGGTGCCGCTCCGCGAGGCGCTGCCGAGGTCACGATCCTCGCGTTGTCACGACACAGCTTCGCGGCCTCCGACCCTCGGTCGACGAGGGTGATCACGGCGGCACCCCGGCTGGCGCACTCGAGCCCCAGCGACCCCGAGCCTGCGTACAGGTCGAGCACCTCGGCGCCGGCGATCACGTCGCGGGCCTCCAACGCGGAGAAGAGGGCCTCGCGGACGCGATCGCTCGTCGGTCGTGTACCGCTGCCCGGAACCCGGATCGTGCGTGATCCGGCGAAACCCGAGATGATCCTGATGCCGGCCATGGTCCCATCCTCGCAGGCTGGGCGAAGCCGAGCGAACCGCGGTGTCCGAGGTCCCGAATAGAATCGACGGCATGACGGGGATCGAGCTGGGCACGAAGCTCGGCGGTGTCCTCGGCGGACGAACCGCGACGGCACTCCAGAAGGCGTTCGGCGTCGAGACCGTCGGCGACCTCCTCGAGCACTACCCGCGTCGCTACGCGAAGCGCGGCGAGCTGACGGTCATCGGCCAGCTGCCGCTCGGCGAGGACGTGACGATCGTCGCCGACGTCCTCGAGGTCCGCGACCGCCAGATGAAGCAACGCAAGGGCTCCATCCTCGAGGTCGTCATCTCCGACGGTCAGGGTCGACTCAACCTCACCTTCTTCAATCAGCCCTGGCGGGCGAACGAACTCCGGCCGGGCTTGCGCGGCATCTTCGCAGGCAAGGTCGGCGATTACCGCGGCAGCTATCAGCTCGCGCACCCGCAGTATCAGCTCTTCCCCGACGACGCCGACGCTCCGGCGCTCGCGGACGCCCAGGCGAAGGCGTGGTCGGAGGCGCCCATCCCGATCTACCCGGCGACGAGCACGATCACGAGCTGGAACCTCAAGCAGTCCGTGGAGCTGGTCCTCGACGCCCTGCCGCCGCAGGAGGACCCGGTCCCGAGGTCGGTCCGGGCGGCGAGGGGTGAACTCTCCTTCGACGCCGCCATCCGGGCCGTCCACCGCCCGACGGTCGACCGCGACTGGCAGCGTGGTCGCCGCAGCCTGCGGTATCAGGAGGCGTACCTCCTCCAGACGGCCCTGCTCCAACAGCGAGCGGCCACCCGTGCCCTGGCGGCCGAACCCCGCGTGCCGAAGGCCGGCGGCTACCTCGAGCGCCTCGATGCCGCGCTCCCGTTCGAGCTGACCGGCGACCAGCAGACGGTCGGCACGGAGATCGCGGCCGACCTCGCGCAGCCCAATCCGATGAACCGACTCGTCCAGGGTGAGGTCGGCTCGGGCAAGACGCTCGTCGCCCTCCGGGCCATGGCGGCCGTCGCCGACAGCGGGGGACAGTCGGTGCTGCTGGCGCCCACCGAGGTCCTCGCGGCGCAGCACCTGCGGTCGATCGTCCGTTCGTTGGGGCCAGACCTTTCGGCCGAGCTCATGCCGACGCTGCTCACCGGCCAGCTGCCGACCTCCGATCGCAAACGGGCGCTGCTGCGGATCGTCGCCGGCCAGGCCCGGATCGTGATCGGGACGCACGCGCTGCTGGGTGACGCCGTGACCTTCGCCGATCTGGGGATGGTCGTCGTCGACGAACAGCACCGCTTCGGCGTGGAGCAGCGCGACCAGCTCCGTCAGAAGGGACGCACGCCGCCGCACGTCCTCGTGCTGACCGCGACGCCGATCCCACGGACCGTGGCGATGACCGTCTTCGGCGACCTCGACGTCAGCATCATCAAGGAGCTGCCACGCGGGCGGCAGGGGATCGAGAGCTTCGTGGTCGCCCTGGCCGATCACCCGCGGTGGATCTCCCGCGTCTGGGAGCGACTCGCCGAGGAACTCGCGCAGGGGCGGCAGGGGTTCGTGGTGTGCCCGGCGATCGACGCCAAGGAGGTCGAGCCCGGCGAGGCGCTCGAGGAGGACGTCGATCCGGCGCGGCCGATCGCGTCCGTGCTCGCCACGGTGGAGCAGCTGCGTACCCACCCGCTGCTCGCGTCCCGACGCATCGACGTCCTCCACGGCCGGATGAGCGCGGAGGAGAAGGACCGGACGATGCGGGCCTTCGCCGCCGGTGAGATCGACGTGCTCGTGGCGACGACGGTCATCGAGGTGGGCGTCGACGTCCCCAACGCCTCGACGATGGTCGTGCTCGACGCGGAACGCTTCGGGGTGTCGCAGCTCCACCAGCTCCGCGGACGCGTCGGTCGAGGGGGCGTCCCCGGGCTGTGTCTGCTCGTCACCGCGGCGGAGGCGGAGAGCACCGCACGCGAGCGCGTCGACGCGGTGGCCGCGACCCTCGACGGCTTCGACCTCGCGCAGGTCGACCTCGAGCTGCGGCGCGAGGGCGACGTCCTCGGCAGCATGCAGTCGGGCGGGCGGTCCTCGCTCAAGCTGCTCCGGGTCGTGCACGACAGCGAGGTCATCATCGAGGCGCGGGCGGATGCCGCCGAGCTCCTCGAGACCGACCCCGACCTCGCCGACCACCCGGTGCTTGCCGAAGCGCTCCGCCGGCGCCTCGACGAATCCGACCGCGCCGCGCTCGCCAAGAACTGAGCACCGATAGGCTGGCGGCATGAAGCGGATCGCCGTCGTCCCCGGATCGTTCGACCCAGTCACCCTCGGTCACCTGGATGTCATCGAGCGGGCGGCGCGCATCTTCGACGAACTGCACGTGCTGGTCGTGCACAACCCCGACAAGTCCGCGCTGCTGCCGATGCCGCAGCGGGTGTCCTTGCTCGAGCGCTCCATCGCCGACGGCGGGTTGCCCGACAACATCGTCGTCGCGCAGTGGAACGTCGGCCTGCTCGTCGACTACTGCACGGACGTCGGCGCGAGCGTGCTCGTGAAGGGCATCCGCTCGCAGGTCGACGTCGCGTACGAGACGCCCATGGCCATCATGAACCGCAGCCTCGCCGGCGTGGAGACGGTCTTCCTCCTGCCCGATCCGGCGCACGCGCACGTGTCCAGTTCACTCGTCCGGCAGGTGGCCGCGCTCGGTGGCGATGTCAGCCCGTACGTCCCGCAGGTGGTGGCGACCTTCCTCCAGGAGGGCTAGGGCGTCCTCCCGGTCGGGTTCGGCGTAGAATCGTCGATCGTGACTAGGAAGAGAACGAACAATTCGCCGTTCAGCGTCAACGTGCGCGATCTGGTGAACCGTCCCGGGGAGATGCGCGAGCACGACCTCGAGGTGGTGCTCGCCGAGCGCTGGGGCGAGGGTCTGGTCGCCGTCCAGGAGGGCACGACGCTCTCCGAGCAGGTGCGTCTCGAGTCCGTGCACGAGGGGATCCTCGTGACCGTCGACGTCGACGCACTGGCGACCGGCGAGTGCGGACGCTGCCTCCGTGACATCGAACTGCCTGTCGAAGTCGAGATTCAGGAACTTTTCGCGTATCCTGATTCGGAAGCGTCTGACTTCGAGGTTCACGACGACCACGTGGATCTTGAACCTCTGGTCAGAGATGCGGTAGTTCTCGCATTACCGTTTCAGCCGGTGTGCCAGCCGGATTGCCCCGGACTCGACCCCGAGACCGGCGAGCGGCTGGCCGAACGTCCGGAACGACACCCTCACGACGTCGCAGATCCTCGCTGGTCTGCGCTCGCGGGCTTGTCCTCAGACTCCGTACTTGACACAGACGCCAGCAGCGCCCAGCGCGCCGCTGCAGACACAGAAGAGAGATAGATCATGGCTGGAAACCCCCCGAAGCGGAAGGTCTCGCGCTCGAACACCCGCTCGCGTCGCTCGCAGTGGAAGGCCGCCGTGCCGACGCTCGTGAAGACGGTGGAGAACGGCCGCGTCACGTACAGCCTGCCGCACCGCGCCAAGGTCGTCGAGGACTCGCAGGGCACCGCCCTGTACCTCGAGTACAAGGGCCGCAAGGTCGCAGACGTCTGATCCGCGCGTTGAACGTCCGCGTTCGAACAGCGTGAACACGAATCATTCCGACCACACCGGAATCGGCTCCGTATCGGAGACCGATCCCGGTGTGGTCGTTTTCGCACGGCAACTGGGTGTCGACGTCTCGTACGAGCTGCTCGACCTGGCGCTGACGCACCGCTCGTACGCGTACGAGCATGGCGGGCTCCCGCACAACGAGCGCCTCGAGTTCCTCGGCGACTCGATCCTCGGGCAGGCCGTCACCGTCATGCTCTACCGCGACTTCCCGCACCTCGACGAAGGCCAGCTGGCGAAGCGACGTGCGAGCCTCGTCTCGACGATCGCGCTCGCCGAGGTCGCACGTTCGATCGGGCTGGGCGAGCGGATCAAGCTCGGTAAGGGTGAGGACCAGACCGGTGGGCGCGAGAAGGCGTCCATCCTGGCCGACACGATGGAGGCCGTCATCGGCGCGACGTACCTGTCGGCCGGCCCCGACGCGGCGACGGCACTCGTCCTGCGACTGGTGAACCCCCTGCTCGAGAATCCTGAGCGCTTCGGCGCGGCGATGGACCCGAAGACGAGCCTCCAGGAGGCCGCTGCGGCCATCGGGGCGCCGGCGCCCGTCTACGAGATCGCCAGCTCCGGCCCCGACCACAACCGACGGTTCGTCGCGACGGTGACCGTGGGAACCGCGGTCACGGCGACGGGCTCCGGTACGAGCAAGAAGCACGCCGAGATGGCGGCGGCCCTGGAAGCCTGGTCGAGGATCAGTGCCGGAACTCCCTGAGGTCGAGGTCGTCCGCGCCGGCTTGGAGCCCGCCGTCAGCGGCGCGACCATCGCCGGCGTCGAGGTCTTCGACGAACGCTCCCTGCGCCGCCACGCGAGTGGTGTCGCCGACTTCACCGCACGGCTGACGGGGCGGACCATCCGATCGGCCGTCCGACGCGGGAAGTTCCTCTGGTTCCCCCTCGACGACGATGAGGCGATCGTCGGTCACCTGGGCATGAGCGGGCAGATGCTGCTCCGGTCGCCCGGCGACGACGCCGACCGACTCCTGCGCATCCGCTTGCAGTTGGAGCATCCCGAGCACGGCGAGCTCTGGCTCCACTTCGTCGACCAGCGGATCTTCGGGTCCATGGCGGTGACCGTGCTCGTCCCGACGACGGACGGAGCCGCAGGTGGGTTCGGCGACGAGGTCGCGATGGTGCCCGACCAGGTCGCGCACATCGCCCGCGACCCGATGGACCCGGCCTTCGACGACGCCGGCTTCCTCCGACGACTGCGCGAGAAACGCACCGGTGTGAAGCGGGCGCTCCTCGATCAGACCCTGGTCAGCGGGATCGGCAACATCTACGCGGACGAGTCGCTCTGGGCGGCGCGCATCCACCCCGAGCAGGAGACCGCCCGTCTCGGGCTCGGTCGCGCCGGCCGGCTGCTCGATGAGGTGCGTGCCGTGCTCGCGAAGGCCCTGGCGGAGGGCGGGACGAGCTTCGACGCCCAGTATGTGAACGTCAACGGTCAGGCGGGGTACTTCGCGCACAGTCTGAACGCCTACGGTCGGCAGGGTAAGCCGTGTGCGCGCTGCGGCACGTTCATCGTCCGCGAGCAGTTCATGAACCGCGGCTCGCACCGCTGTCCGGTCTGCCAGCGCCGCACCTGACGATCAGTCGCTACGGGGGAGTCGGCGCTGCCATTCTCCGGAGTAGCCGACGATGCGGAACCTGAGTCGGTCGTTGATCGCGAGCATGTGCGCGTTCTCGTCGGCGTTCCAGGTGTAGATCCGGGACCGCTCGGGTGCCTGATCGGCGAGTGCGATGAGGTTCGCCGCCTTCATCCAGAGTCCGAGGCCGTGTCCCCGGTGGTCGGCGAGCACGAGCGTGTCCCACTGCTCCGCGTGTTCCTTGCCCTCGCCGAGGACGAGCTCGCTGTACCCGGCGACCGCGCCGCTGTCGCGGTGGACGGCGGCGGCGACGATCGCGTGGTCGCCAGACGCGGCCAGCTGGTCCTCGCGCGCGCGGACCCGCTCGGGCGTCCAGACCTCGGGGTCGAGTTCCAGATCGGCGGCCGGGATGTCGGTCGCCATGTGTTCGCGGGCCGTCGCGAGCGAGCCGAGCAGCTCGTCGGGGGTGTGATCCACCCACTGCACGAGGCGGTACGCGTGTCCGGCACGGGCGGTCGACGTCTCGACGATGTCAGGCAGCTCCCCGAGCATCGAGGCGAGGTCGCAGCGGTTGGTCCGCTCGACCTGCGCGAGGGCGTATCCACGATCGAGCATGAACCGGCTGGCCGCGGCGTTCGCGGGGATCGCCCGTTCGCCGACGCTCGCACCGAGGAGTGGTTCGTCGGTCGGGATGTCGTCGACGGCGTGCTGGGTGAAGGCGGTCACCGTCGGGCGGCCGGCCGCGAGGGCCCGTCGCTCCAACTCCTGCAGGAGCGCCGTGCCGATCCCTCGACGCCGCTCCTCTGCGAGAACGCCGACGTTCAGGGAGGCCGTCACCGCGTCGGCCTCGGTGCCGTATCCGAGCCAGCCGCGACCGACCACACGCCCGTCGAGGACGGCGGCGAGCAGGACGCGTCGCTGGAACCGCTGGTCGCGGTACTCGGGAAGGGCCATCGCGGAGGTCAAGGCGAAGTCGTCGGTGGACCAGATCTCGGCTTCGAGCGTGTTCGCGACGTCCTGGACCTCGTCGAACACCGCTGAGCTCCCGGTCGCCGGGATCTCGACCTCGTCGATCGTGACGCGCATCGTCGCCTCCCTCCCACACCAGACCGTCCTGGGTGATGCGGTCCATGCTACGACCGCCGCGGCGGGCCGGCACAGCGTGGTGTCCCTCGTCCGTCCGCGGATTCGCTACCGTAGTGCACAGCATCCGCGACGCGGGAGAGGAGGTGCGCGTGTACCTGAAGAGCCTGACGCTCAAAGGGTTCAAGTCCTTCGCGCACCCCACCACCTTCGCGTTCGAGCAGGGCGTCACCTGCGTCGTGGGTCCCAACGGCTCCGGCAAGTCGAACGTCGTCGACGCGCTCGCCTGGGTGATGGGCGAGCAGGGGGCGAAGACTCTCCGCGGCGGCAAGATGGAGGACGTCATCTTCGCGGGAACGTCGACCAGGGGACCGCTCGGTCGAGCCGAGGTCACGCTCACCATCGACAACAGCGACGGCGCGCTGCCCATCGAGTACACCGAGGTGACGATCAGTCGCACCCTGTTCCGCAACGGCGGGAGCGAGTACGCCATCAACGGCGACACGTGTCGGTTGCTGGACGTCCAGGAGCTCCTCAGCGACTCCGGTCTGGGCCGCGAGATGCACGTCATCGTCGGGCAGGGGCAGCTCGACGCGGTGCTGCGGGCGACGCCCGAGGAGCGCCGCGGCTTCATCGAGGAGGCGGCCGGCATCCTGAAGCACCGCCGACGCAAGGAGAAGACGCTCCGGAAGCTCGAGGCGATGCAGACCAACCTCACACGGTTGAGCGACCTCGCCGGAGAGATCCGCCGGCAGCTGAAGCCGCTCGGTCGTCAGGCGGAGATCGCCCGGGAGGCGCAGACGATCGCCGCGGTCGTCCGCGATGCCCGCGCCCGGATCCTCGCAGACGACGTCGTGGGCCTCCGGCGCTCCCTCGACGAGCACAACCGCTCGGAGAGTGAGCGCCACAGTGAGCGCCTCGTCCTGCAGGAGCAGCTGGAACAGGCGGAACTGCGGATCAACCGGATCGAGCAGGCACAACTCGGCGACGCGGTCGACGACGCCCGCCGGATCACCTTCGAGCTCGAGAGCGTGCAGGAGCGCCTCCGGAACCTGTACACGCTCGCCAACCAGCGGCTCGCGCTCCTCGGATCATCGACGGACACGACGGCCGCCGAACCCCGGATCACGAAGCAGATGGTCGCCGACGCGACCGCGGAGATCGACGGACTTCGGGTGGCGGTCGCCGACGCGGAGCGCGCGTTGCAGGAGGCGCAGGCGGACACCCGCGCGAAGCGCGCCGCACTCGACGCGGTGGACGTCGAGATCGCGGCGCAGAGCGCGCTCGTGTCACGACACGACCTGGAGCTCTCCAAGCTCGCGGGCGCCGTCGACGCCGCAGGGTCCAAACTCGCCGCGGTCCGTGGCGAGGCGTTGCGCCAGCAGAACGCGATCGACGCCGCTGCCCTCCGTCTGGACGCTGCGCGGCTGGAGTACGAGGCGCTCGAGGAGGACCCGACCGTGGCGGACGCCGCCGACTCCGGGCTCGACGACGCCTACGAGGCGGCCCAACGCGGCGCGGCGGAGGCCGAAGGGGAGATCGAGGGCCTGCGCGAGCAGCTCCACACCCTCGAACGTGAACGCGATTCGCTCGGTGCCAAGACCAGTGCACTCTCGCGCGCCCTCGACCTCAAGACCGGTTCGGCCGAACTCGCTGCGAGCGGGATCGACGGGATCGAGGGGATCGTCGCGGACCGGGTGCAGGTCCGACCCGGCCACGAGTCGGCTGTGGCCGCAGCGCTCGGCACGCTCGCGGAGGCCGCCGTCGCCGTCGACCGGCACGCTGCCCGGCGGGCGCTCGATCACGCGGCCGACCAGGATCTCGGCCGGGTCGAGATCGTCATCGCCGACGGTGCGCGAGACGTCCCGGACGCGCCCGCCGGGTTCACCTCGGCTGCCGAGCTGGTGGAGGCCCCTCCTGGCGTGCTGGGGATCCTCGCCTCGGTCCTCGTCGTCGACTCGCTCGACGACGCGATCGCGGCGTACGACCGACTCGGCTCGTCACTCAGCGCGTTCACCCTCGTGACCCGTGACGGCGCGGTCGTCACGGACAGCATCGTCCGCGGGGGGAGCGGCGGAGCGCAGAGCCGCATCGAACTGCTGGCCGAACGCGATGCGGCAGCCGATCGACACGGCGAGGTCGTGTCGCTCATCGAACGGGCGCGCTTCGCCCTGGCCGAGCAGCGCACGATCCTGCAGGAGGCGAAGCAGACCGCGCAGGCAGCGCTCAGCGCCCTCCGCGAGTTCGACGCCAACCGTGCGTCACAGGCCGAGCGCGTGAACCGGGTCACGGTCCGGTACGAATCCGCACAGGCCGAACACGACCGCCTCCTCGCAGCTGCCGGGACGGCGGAGGCGGCCGTCGCCGACGCCGCTGCCGCCGTGGAGCGGGCCAAGCTGGACCACGACACCGCTCGCGCGCGTCCACGACCGCTCCTCGACGTGTCGGCACGCGACGGGCTCTCCGCCGAACTGGACGCGGCGCGCGAGGCCGAAGTGCAGCACCGCCTCCTCCTCGAGACCGCGCGCGAACGCGTGCGGGCGGAGGAGCTCGCGGTCGCGAACCTCGAGCGGCAGCGGCAGGCCGACCAGGCCGCGGCTGAGGAAGCGGCTCGGCGTGCGGTCATCCGTGCGCGCCAGGCCGCGGCCGCCACCGCTGTGACGGAGGCGCTCCCGCCCGTCCTCGACTCGGTCGACCGGTCGGTCACCGAGGCCCGCGTCGCGCTCGCGGCAGCCGAGGCGACGCGGGCCAGCCGGAACGCCGAGCTCGTACGACTGCGCGGCGAGGAGCACACGCTCCGGCAGCGGCTGCAGGTCGTCACCGAGAGCGTCCATGGTCTCGAACTCCAGATCTACGAGAAGAAGCTCCACCTGTCCGGTCTGCTCGAGCGCGCCGGGTCGGAGCTGGGACTCGTCGAGGACGTGCTCGTCGCCGAGTACGGGCCCGAGGTTCCGGTGCCCGTCGACCCTCCGACACCCCGCGCGACCGCCCGCTCGGCTGTGCGAACGGCCGACGAGACCGGTCCGGAGGTCTGGCCCGAGACGACGATGCCCGACTCGGACGAGGCGCCCGAGGCACGTGCCGACGGACCCGCGACGCCGGACGCCGAGCTGGTGGAGGAACCCGCCGAGGAGTCGGACGACGTGCCGACGACGCCCTACGTCCGCGCCGAGCAGCAGAAGCGTCTCGCAGCAGCGGAGCGCACCTACGCCCAACTCGGACGGGTCAACCCGCTCGCGCTCGAGGAGTTCGCGGCACTCGAACAGCGCCACCGCTTCCTCACCGAACAGCTCGCCGACCTCACCAGCACCCGCGCCGACCTGCTGTCGATCATCGAGGACATCGACGGGAAGATGGAGGTCATCTTCGCCTCGGCGTTCGCCGACACCGAAGCCGCCTTCACCGAGGTGTTCCCGATCCTGTTCCCGGGCGGCACGGGTAGCATCTCGCTCACCGACCCCGAGCACATGCTCACCACGGGCATCGAGGTGTCGGTCAAGCCCGCCGGCAAGAAGATCGAGCGCCTGTCGCTGCTGTCGGGCGGGGAGCGATCGCTCGCCGCGGTCGCCCTCCTCATCGCCATCTTCAAAGCCCGACCGAGCCCGTTCTACATCATGGACGAGGTGGAGGCGGCCCTCGACGACGCGAACCTCGGGCGGCTCCTCACCATCTTCGAGGACCTCCGTCAGACGAGCCAGCTCATCGTCATCACGCACCAGAAGCGCACCATGGAGATCGCCGACGCCCTCTACGGCGTCTCGATGCGCCAGGACGGGGTGTCGGCCGTCGTCGGTCAGCGCGTGGCTGCGGAACGCGCGAGCTGATCCGGTCTCGTCCCCACGCGACGGGACCGCGTCGCCGACGGCTACGCTGAGACCATGGCTGCACGCACACCCTGGTCACTCTCCGGTGCCCTCAAAGGCATGTTCCAACGTCCGACGATCGACGAGACCACCTGGGAGGACCTCGAGGACGCGCTCATCGGCGCCGACTTCGGTCCCGACGTCACCGAGTCGATCGTCACGGGCCTGCACGCCTCCGTCGACCGCTACCGCACCACCGACCCGCGCGACCTCCAGCGCATGCTGCGCGAGGAGGTCGAGGAGCGGCTGTCGAAGTTCGACACGACGCTGAAGCTCAGCGAGCGTCCGGCGGTCGTCCTCGTCGTCGGCGTCAACGGGGTCGGCAAGACGACCACCATCGGCAAGTTCGCGAAGTTCCTCCGCAACTACGACCGCACCGTCGTCGTGGGGGCCGCGGACACTTTCCGTGCCGCTGCCGTGGAGCAGCTGGCGACCTGGGCCGAGCGCGCGGGCGCACAGATCGTCCGCCCCCAGCAGCAGGGGCAGGACCCGGCCTCCGTCGCCTTCCAGACGATCGAGTACGCCAAGCAGACCGGCACCGAGATCGTCATCATCGACACCGCTGGTCGGCTCCAGACGAAGGGCGGGCTCATGGACGAACTGTCCAAGATCCGTCGCGTCGTCGAGAAGCAGGCGCCCATCGCCGAGGTCCTCCTCGTGCTCGACGCGACGACCGGTCAGAACGGTCTGTCGCAGGCGCAGGCGTTCATCGAGCACGCCGGGGTGACCGGGCTCGTCCTGACGAAGCTCGACGGCTCCGCGAAGGGCGGGTTCGTCCTCGCCGTGCAGGAGAAGACCGGCATTCCGATCAAGCTCGTCGGTCAAGGCGAGGGCATCGGCGACCTCACCGGCTTCACGCCGCACGTCTTCGCACAGAACCTGGTGGGCAGCTGATGGCGATCGAACACGACTACTTCGGTGTCATCGCGACCGAGCCTGGTGGTGGCGTCTACTGGTCCGACAACATCGACGTCGGCGAGCAGTCCGTCTCCATCTCGTTGAGCGCCCCCGACGAGGACGACATCCCGGCCGATGCGCTCGACCTGGCGGCGGCGATGATCCTCGCCCTCGAGGGCTTCGACCTGCGCTCGCGTGAGGCGATGCTGAGCGAGGTCGACGACCGAACTTCCGAGGTGACGGAGTACATCATCCAGGCCGTCGAGGAGCTGGGGGAGTCCTTGCCGGACGTCCTGGTCGACGAGTCCGGAGACCGCGACGTCGACGTCATCCGTTCGATGACGCTGCTGAGCGTCGGATTTGCGCCGCACCAGCACAACGGCGACGAGGCGTTCGCGATCTTCGAGTACTCGCTCGACGCGGACCAGCTCGACGGCGTGCTCATGGTCGCGTACAGCTCCGACGGCGAGGTCACCGGGGTCACGAGCGAGGACTGAGCCCGACCGGTCGGGGCGTCGGCCTCAGACCGCCTGGGCGAAGCCGAGTGAGGCGTCTGCGAGGTGCTGCAGTCCCTCGGGGACCTCGCGGCCCTTCGCGGTCATCGACTGCGCCCACAGGCGTCCGGCACGGTAGGACGATCTGACGAGCGGGCCTGCGAGCACACCGAGGAACCCGATCTCCTCGGCCTCCTCTTTGATCTCGAGGAACTCCTGCGGCTTGACCCAGCGGTCCACGGGGAGGTGTCGAGGCGTCGGCCGGAGGTACTGGGTGACGGTGATGATGTCGGTGCCGGCCTGGTGCAGATCCTCAAGCGCCTGACTGATCTCGCTCCGGTCCTCGCCCATCCCGAGGATGAGGTTGGACTTCGTGATGAGGCCGGCCGCACGTGCCTGGGTCAGGACGTCGAGGGAGCGCTCGTAGCGGAAGGCGGGCCTGATCCGCTTGAAGATGCGTGGGACCGTCTCGACGTTGTGTGCGAACACCTCCGGTCGGGAGGCGAACACCTCGCCGAGGAGGTCGGGGTCGCCGGAGAAGTCGGTCGCGAGGATCTCGACCCCCGTCCCCGGGTTCGTCTCGTGGATGCGCCGGACGGTCTCGGCGTGCAGCCACGCCCCCTCGTCGGGGAGGTCGTCACGTGCCACACCGGTGACGGTCGCGTAGCGCAGCCGCATCCGCTGCACCGAGTCGGCCACCCGCCGTGGCTCGTCGCGGTCGTATTCCGCCGGCTTGCCGGTGTCGATCTGGCAGAAGTCGCAGCGCCTCGTGCACTGCGATCCGCCGATGAGGAAGGTCGCCTCGCGATCCTCCCAGCATTCGAAGATGTTCGGGCAGCCGGCTTCCTGGCAGACCGTGTGCAGACCCTCCTCCTGCACGAGCGCCTGGAGCTGTCGGTACTCGGGTCCCATCGTCGCGCGGGTCTTGATCCAGTCGGGCTTCCGCTCGATGGGGGTCTGCGCGTTCCGGACCTCGAGCCGCAGGAGCTTCCGTCCGCCGGTGTCCGCCGCGGGCGCGGGTGCCGGTGCGCCGCAGCCGCTCACGCGGCCGCTCCGATCGTGGTCGCGGACGCGGCCGTCCAGCCGGGCCGGAGTGCTTCGAAGATCTCGGAGACGCGCTCGGCGACGTCGCTCGGCGTGATCCGCCGACCGAGCTCGGTGCTGATGGTGGTGACGCCGGCATCGGCGATGCCGCACGCGACGATGTGGCCGAAGGGCTCGAGGGAGTTGTCGCAGTTGAGCGCGAAGCCGTGGAGCGTGACCCCGGCCTGCACCCGGACACCGACGGCGCCGATCTTCGCGGCCGGTCCGCCGGCGACGGGGTCGACCCAGACACCCGACCGTCCGTCGATGCGGCGGCCGGTGACGCCGAGCTCCGTGATCGTCTGCAGCATGACCTCCTCGAGCAGGCGGACGTGCGCGACGACGTCGACCGGCTCAGGGAGGCGGACGATCGGGTAGCCGGTGAGCTGTCCGGGCCCGTGCCAGGTGATGCGGCCGCCGCGGTCGACCTCGACGACCGGTGTGCCGTCGTCGGGGCGCTCGTGCGGGCGGGTCAGCTTGCCCGCCGTGTACACGGGCTCGTGTTCGCACAGGATGAGATGCTCCGGCCCGTCATCGTTGACGACCGTCTCATGGACCCGACGCTGCAGCGCCCAACCCTCGCGGTACGGGACGAACGTGGGCGCGAGCCCGGCGATGAGGAGCTGTGTCATGGCCGCCACGATAGCATTGTTGGACGCCGTCCAAATACTCATCTTCCGACCGTGGCGGCTCTCGACCGGGTCGCCCCGCGGTCTGCCCTAAACTGGAGGGATCATGGCAACGTTCGGCACACTCTCTGACCGCCTCGCGGATACGTTCAAGAACCTCCGCACCAAGGGCAAGCTCTCCGCGGCCGATGTCGACGGCACCGTCCGCGAGATCCGTCGCGCCCTCCTCGACGCGGACGTCGCACTCGACGTCGTCAAGGACTTCACGGGTCGCGTGCGCGAACGCGCCCTCGGCGACGAGGTGAGCAAGGCCCTCAACCCGGCGCAGCAGGTCGTCCAGATCGTCAACGACGAGCTCGTCACGATCCTCGGCGGACAGCAGCGGCGTCTCGAGTTCGCGAAGAAGCCGCCGACCGTCATCATGCTCGCCGGACTCCAGGGTGCCGGAAAGACGACGCTCGCCGGCAAGCTCGCCAAGTGGCTCAAGAAGGACGGCCACACGCCGCTCCTCGTCGCGTCCGACCTCCAGCGCCCCAACGCCGTCAACCAGCTCCAGGTCGTCGGCGAGCAGGCGGGCGTCCCCGTCTACGCTCCCGAGCCCGGCAACGGGGTCGGCGATCCGGTCAAGGTCGCCCGCGACGGCGTCCGGTTCGCCGAGCAGAAGCTCTACGACACCGTCATCGTCGACACCGCCGGACGACTCGGCGTCGACGCCGAGCTCATGAAGCAGGCGTCGAACATCCGCAAGGCGGTCGATCCCGACGAGGTCCTCTTCGTCATCGACGCGATGATCGGTCAGGACGCGGTCGCGACGGCCAAGGCCTTCCTCGACGGCGTCGACTTCACCGGCGTGGTGCTCTCCAAGCTCGACGGCGACGCCCGCGGTGGTGCGGCACTCTCCATCGCCTCGGTCACCGGACGCCCCATCATGTTCGCGTCGACCGGTGAGGGTCTCGACGACTTCGAGCCGTTCCACCCCGACCGCATGGCGAGCCGGATCCTCGACCTCGGTGACATCCTCACCCTCATCGAGCAGGCGCAGCAGAACTTCGACGAGGAGGAGGCGCGCAAGGTCGCGGAGAAGTTCGCGACCGACTCCTTCACGCTCGACGACTTCCTCAAGCAGATGCAGCAGCTGCGCGGCATGGGTTCCATCAAGAAGATGATGGGCATGCTCCCCGGCATGGGGCAGATGAAGGAGCAGCTCCAGAACTTCGACGAGCGCGAGATCGTCCGGACCGAGGCCATCATCCAGTCGATGACCAAGGCCGAGCGCACGAACCCGAAGATCCTCAACGGGTCCCGTCGCCTGCGCATCGCCAAGGGTTCCGGCATGACCGTCACCGAGGTCAACGCCCTCGTCAACCGCTTCGAGCAGGCGGCCAAGATGATGAAGACCGTCGCCAAGGGTGGCGTGCCGAACATCCCCGGGATGGGCCCGGTCCCCGGTGCACGGACGAACCGACCGAAGCCGCCGGCCAAGAAGAAGGGCTCCCGCTCAGGCAACCCGGCCAAGCGCGCGGCGGAGAACGCCGGCGCCGTCGAGACGCAGGCTGCCGCTACGGGCGCTGGATTCGGCCTCGGCGGCGGTTCGTCGTCGGGATCGGCAGCCCCGACCGAGGCGGAGCTCGCCGAGCTGCAGAAGTTCCTGGGTCGCTGAGTCGAGCGGAGGCGGTATGCGCGCGCTGAGGGCAGTGGCTTCGGTCATCGCAGTCGTCTTGGCCGCGGGCATGCTCGCCGGGTGCTCCGCTCCGTCTCCGGGCGAACGCGTCCTGGGCACCTGGGGAGAGGGCACCGGCGCTGCCGACCCGCACCTGGTGTTCACCGAGGACGGTCGCGTGAGTGGTTCGGACGGCTGCAACAGCCTCTCCGGCTCCTGGCGCGCCGAAGACGACGCGGTCGTCGTCTCTGACGTCGCAAGCACCCTGATGGCGTGCCCGGGCGTCGACACCTGGCTGCGGGGGATCGCACAGGCGACGCTCTCGGACGACGGAGGGCGCTTGACCGTGACCGACGACGCCGGCACACGGATCGGGACGCTCGACCGCGCTGAGTGACGCCGCCTCGTCAGGCGGAGGGCTGGACCCCGTGTCGCAGCTCCTTCGCGAGGGAGCTCACGACCGCCTGCAGGCTGCCGCCGTTCGCGTGGGCGACGGCGAGCTGTCGCTGGTAGCTCGCGCCGTGCTCGATGATCGTGGCGATGCTCGCCAGTTCGTCCGCACAGCCGAGCCGACGGGCGACCGGCGCGAGGGTGTCGAGCAGGTCGTGCAGGTCGTCGGTCACGAGGCGCTCGTGGCCAGAGGAGTCGAGGATGATCTCGGCGTCCAGGCCGTACCGGGCCGCACGCCACTTGTTCTCGCGGACGTACCACGGCTGCAGGGTCTGCAGGCGCTCTCCGGCGTCGAGGCGGTCGGACAGGTGCTCGGTGAGGCAGTGGATGAGCGAGGCGAGGGCGCCGAACTCCGCGACGGTCGACGCTCCGTCGCACGCGCGCATCTCCACCGTGCCCCACTGCGGCGACGGTCGCACGTCCCAGCGGACCTCGGTGTGGTCCTCGATGATGCCGGTCACCGTCATGTCGTCGACGTAGGCCTCGAACTGCTCCCAGTCGGAGAGCTGGTAGGGGAGGCCCGCCGTCGGGAGCTGCTGGAACATGAGCGCGCGGTTCGACGCGTACCCGGTGTCGACCCCACCCCAGTACGGGCTGGACGCCGAGAGCGCCTGGAGGTGGGGCAGATAGGTGAGCAGCCCGTTCATGATCGGGAGGACCTTGTCGACCGTCTCGACGCCGACGTGCGCGTGCACGCCCCAGATCATCATGTTGCGACCCCACCACTGGGTGCGGTCGATGAGCTTGTGGTAGCGGGGCTTGTCGGTGACCTGCTGGTCGTACCACTGGCCGAACGGGTGCGAACCGCTGCAGATGAGTTCAACGCCCATCGGATCCGTGATCGCCCGCACCTCGGCCAGCTGGCCTTCGAGGTCCGCGATCGCCTCGGGGACCGTGTGGTGCACTCCCGAGACGAGTTCGACGGTGTTGAGCAGCAGCTCGTTGGTGATCTGCGGATGATCGGAACCGTCGCTCGGGCGGAGTTCCGACAGGACGGTGTCCGCTGCGCCGACGAGATCGCCGGTGTCGCGGTCGACGAGGGCGACCTCCCATTCGAGGCCGACGGTCGAACGCTCGGATCTGGCGAACTCGATGGGCATTGGCGTCGACCTCCCGCAGGGCGCGGCCGGATGCCGCGCGCCAGCCCATCTTCACACGGGGTGGAGGGGTCATCCGGTATCGGTGTCGCCGGATTACCCAGATCGCCCGATGTCTGGCAGAATAGAGAGTTGAGTCTGCGCGGAGTTCGACCCTCTATCCGACGCCCGCAGCAACCACAGTTTTCGCGTCGAGCGTGTGGCCCCACCTTTCGGCAGCGAGCACATCAAACATCACATCATTCAGGAGAATCGTGGCTGTCAAAATCCGTCTCAAGCGTCTCGGCAAGATCCGTGCGCCGTACTACCGCATCGTCGTCGCAGACTCGCGCACGAAGCGCGACGGTCGTGTCATCGAGGAGATCGGCAAGTACCACCCCACCGAGGAGCCCTCGTTCATCGAGGTCGACTCCGAGCGTGCGCAGTACTGGCTCAGCGTCGGCGCCCAGCCGACCGAGCAGGTCGCAGCACTCCTCAAGCTCACCGGTGACTGGGGCAAGTTCAAGGGCGACAAGGACGCCGTGAGCACCGTCCGCGTCAAGGAGCCGAAGGCCGCCTTCGTCGCCGACGAGAAGAAGAAGCCCGTCCTCAAGCCGAAGGCCGAGGCCCCCGCGGCCAAGGCCGCTCCGGCCGAGGCCGAGGCGCCCGCTGCCGACGCCGCTGAAGCAGAGCAGGCGTAGTCTTGCTCGCTCCCGCGCTCGAACATCTCGTCAAGGGGATCGTCGATCACCCGGATGACGTTCGCGTCACGGCACAGAACTCCGCCCGTGGCGAGGTCCTCGAGGTTCGTGTGAACCCCGAGGACCTCGGCCGGGTCATCGGTCGTGCCGGCCGGACGGCCAAAGCCCTGCGCACCCTCGTGGCAGCGCTGGCAGACGGTCGGCGGGTCCGAGTCGACGTGGTCGACACGGACGCCTCCGGCGCCAGCGCGTAGGTGGCGGACGAGACGGAGCCGAAGACCCAGTTGCGGGTCGGTCGGCTCACGAAAGCCCATGGTCTGAAGGGCGCCCTGAAGGTCGAGCTCTACACGGATGAGCCGGAGCACCGGTTCACCCCGGGCGCGACGTTCACGCTCCAGGTCCCTGCAGGATCGAAGTGGCGCGGCAAGACACTCGAGCTCATCGAACTGCGCTGGTACAACAGTCAGCCGGTCGCCTTCTTCGTCGGCATCTCCGATCGCAGTGAGGCGGAGACCCTCGTGAAGGCGATCCTCTGGGTCGAGCAGGACCCCACCGAGCTGCCGGTCGACGACGACGCGTGGTACGACCACCAGCTCGTCGGGTTGGCCGTGCACCGAGACGGCGTCGCTGTCGGTACCGTCGCCCGCGTCGACCACTTCCCGGCTCAGGACCTCCTGATCGTGAAGACCGGCGACGGCGAGGTCATGGTCCCGTTCGTGAAGGCGATCGTCCCCACGGTCGACATCGCTGCCGGGATCGTCACGGTCACGCCGCCCACCGGTTTGTTCGAGGAACTCCCGGAGGCCGACGATGCCCCCGAGACGTCGACGGCCGGTCCAGTCGAGTCCGAGGCCTCCGATGAGGCTCAGGACGACACCGGAGCGTCGCAGCCGGAGCAGTAGAACCTGTTCCGAGTCGGTCCTCCCGGCTCGGAACACCCACGACGGAGGCGTCGGTTGCGTGCAACCGGCGCCTCCGTCGTCGTCGTATCGGCTGACCGACGTGACCGGGACGACGACCGTCGCGCGAATAGACTGCTCCTCATGCGCATCGACATCGTCACGATCTTCCCGACCTTCTTCGATGCCCTGGACCTCTCGCTGCTCGGCAAGGCGAAGCAGAGCGGGCTCATCGAACTGGACGTGCACGACCTGCGGGATTCGACGCACGACCGTCACCGCACCGTCGACGACACCCCGTACGGCGGGGGAGCCGGCATGGTCATGAAGCCGGAACCCTGGGGCGAGGCGCTCGACGGCATTCTGGGCGACGACACCGAGGAGGAGCCGCTGGTCATCTTCCCGTCTCCGGCGGGCGAGGTGTTCACGCAGGCGATGGCCCGCGAGCTCGCGGCCGAGCCACACCTCGTCTTCGGCTGCGGCCGGTACGAGGGCATCGACCACCGCGTCTTCGACCACACGGCCAGCCGAGCGCGGGTCCGGCTGGTGAGCCTCGGCGACTACGTCCTCAATGGGGGCGAGGTCGCCGTGATGGCGATGATCGAGGCGATCGGTCGGCTCGTCCCGGGGGTCGTCGGCAACCCCGAGAGTCTCGTCGAGGAGTCGCACGAAGACGGGCTGCTCGAGTACCCGAGCTACACGAAGCCTGCGGAGTGGCGAGGACTGCCGGTACCGCCGGTGCTGCTGAGCGGCAACCACGGTGCGATCGCCACCTGGCGTCGTCAGCAGCAGATCGAGCGGACCCGCGAGGTCCGCCCGGATCTGCTGCCCGCTGACGAGCCGGGCGCCTGAGCGCGCCGGGGTCCTGTGCGTGACGGCTGTCAGGGCCGACGTCGCACGGCGGCGGCGATGCCGGCGATGACGAGGACGGCCCCGGTCGCGATGATCGCCCCGGTGATCCACCCCAGGGGGTCGATGCGCACCTCGGTGAGGTTGGTGACGAGCATGGCGCCGGCGAAGACGAGCAGGAGCACGCCCCAGAGGATCGTGCCGAAGCGCGGTGGTCGACCGCCTCGATCCGTCGGGCCGACATCGGTCCTCGGCTCATCGGCCGTCTGCGCTGTGGCCGGCTGCGCAGTGGTCGGCCGCGTGGCGTCCGACTCCGTGGTGGCCGTCTGATCGGTCTCCGACGGAGCCGATCCCGTCTCCGCGTCGGTTGGGGACGACATGTCCGCCGCTCCGGTCCGGTCGTCCTGCTCGCTCATCGTCCCGCCTCCGCTTCCTCGGTCACGACAGCGCTGCCGGCGACCGTCCACACCCGTACCCGTGTCGTGTCTCCTGACGCCGTTCGTCCGTACCGTGCTTCATCCTGGAACAGGGCTCCGCCGCGTCGGTCCGTCCGGTCCCGACCATCGCGTCCCGTCTCCAGGGTGCCCGCGATCGCTGAGAACTCGACGATCACCGGCACGTCCTCGGGGATGAGCACGTCGACCTCGCCTGCGAGGATCCACACGTCGATCGTGCCACCGCGCAACGCGTCGTCGTCGGCGAGTTCACCGAGGTCGAGCGTGGGTTGGCCGGCGATCATCACGTAGCCGCGTCGGTCGTCCGCATCCGTCGACGTCACGGTCCAGGTCGTGCGTCCGACCGGCAGGAAGGAGGAGCCGAGTGGGAACACGCCGGTGGCGAGCAAGGAGATCACAGCGGCCCACGTGAAGAGCCCGAGCCAGCCGCTCTCCCGTCCGCTGATGCCCGCGATGATCGTCGCGACGGCGAGCGCACCGAGCGCTGCGGCGAGCCCGATGACCACGACGACCGGGACCGAGAACCCGGCGCTCGCTGCTATGACGGCCGCGCCGGCACCGGCGAGTAGCGCCAGTCCGAGGGTGATCGCCACGAAGGCCGCTCCCGGGTGCTGCGCACGACGCTCTCGAGCCTTCGTCTCGCGCTCGGCCTGCTGCTCGGCTCGCTGGCGGCTCATCTCGTCCCGGAACTCCTGACTCGTCCAGCCGCGCTGCTGGCTCGGAGCCCCGTCCCACGCGGTGGTGGTGGTGGCTCCAGGGAGCGGGACGGTCGCGCCCGTAACACCTGGCGAACCGTCGACCTTCGCGAGCGACACCGGGTTCGCGGCACCGGGGGAGGCCGGGGCCGAGCCGGCAGGGCCCGAGGGAGAGGCCGTGGGCGATGGTGCCGTCGGCTTCGGGATCGAGGCGTCGCTGGTCCACGGGTCGCGCTGCGGCGGTGTCTCAGGCGGAGTCTCCCGCCCAGGGTCGCGGCGGGAGAACATCACGATCAGCCAGACCGCCGCGGCGACCAAGGCGATCACCCAACCGGCGGTCATGGTCGACTCCAGCCACCCCGGCAGGTTCCACGCCTGCGGCACGCCGTCCCACCAGAGGCCGCGCATGAACGGCACGGCGGTGAGGACCGCGAGGATGCCGATCGCGACGATCGCCGGGTCGAAGACGCCCCGGATCGCACGCTCGAGGTGGATCCGACCCTGCTGGTCGGGGATGAGCGCCCAGCCCGCGGCGTAGACGAAGAGGACCGGCCCGCCCAGGATCGCGATGACGATGAGGGCTCCGCGCACGATCATCGGATCGAGGCCGAGCCGGGCCGCGACACCCCCGGCGACACCGCCGAGCCACGAGTCGCTCGAGCGACGGAGACCGGTGGACCGCCACCAGTCGAAGAAGCGGGTCGTCGGATCCTGCGGGGCGGGTGCCCCCGGTTCTGCTCCGGTGGGCGGCGTGCTGTGGTTCGTCATGGTCCGATTCTGGCGAAGCGTCCGGGTCGGGCCCATCCGGCATGACCCTGAGTGCACCCTGATCCTGCTGTCCCAGGGTGCCGACCGCACCCCGAACTGCTTGGATGGCTCCATGGGAACCGAGGTGATGATCCGGCCGAGGCGCCGCCTGCTCGGCGGTGTGTGCGCCGGCTTCGCCGAGCACACCGGTCTCCCCGTCGCTGCGGTGCGGACGGCGACGGTCATCCTCGCGTGCTGCGGTGGAGCGGGCCTGCTCCTCTACGTGTGGCTGTGGGTCATGACGCCGACGCAGGGCGCGGACGCACCGCTCGATCCCCGGGAGCACCTGCTCCGGCCGGCCTCGACCGATGACGGAGGCGACCTCGACGGCCCCCGTCATGCGCCGATCACGGAGGTGCTGCTCGGGATCGCCCTGCTCGCGGCGGGGACCGCGCTGATCGCGACCCGGACCGGGCTGGACATCCCGCTCGAGGCCGTCATCCCCGTCATCGTCGTCCTCGCGGGAGCCGCACTCGCGTGGCGGCAGTTCGGCGAGCGTGGTCGCGGTGAGGGCTCACGTGCCCTCCTGATCCGCGTGCTCGGAGCGCTCGTCCTCGTCGTCCTCGGCATCCTCCTGTTCTTCGTCACCGGTGACCGTCCGAACATGTGGACGGTCATCGTCGCAGCGATCGCCGTGCTCCTCGGGGTGGCCGTGGTCATCGCCCCGTGGGCGCTCCAGCTCAACCGCGACCTCGCCGACGAGCGCGCCGCGCGGATGCGCGAGGCCGACCGCGCCGAGATCGCAGCGCACCTGCACGACTCCGTGCTCCAGACGCTCGCGCTCATTCAGCAGCAGGCCGGTCCGGGGAGTGAGGCGTCCCGTCTCGCGCGGGCGCAGGAGCGCGAGCTGCGGAACTGGCTCTTCTCCGGCGGGACCGCACCGACTGGCGACCTCGCGACCGAGCTGCGGACCATCGCGGCCGCGGTGGAGGCCGACCACGCGGTGCGCGTCGACGTCGTCGCGGTCGGGCGTGCGATCGACGACGCCCCGGAGCCGCTCCTCGCCGCCGCACGGGAGGCCGTGCTCAACGCGGCACGTCACGCCGGCGGCGACGTCTCCGTCTACCTGGAGACGGCACCGCAGCGGATCGAGGTGTCGATCTCCGACCGCGGCCCCGGGTTCGACCTGGAACAGGTCCCGCGGGACCGCCTCGGGGTCCGGGAGTCGATCATCGGCCGGATGCAGCGCATCGGCGGCGAGGCGACCATCCGATCGGGGCCCGGCGGACGAGGTACCGAGGTCCGTCTCGTCCTGCCCGTCCACGACGCCGCGCCGACTGCGCCGCAGCCCGACACCGTCCCGACCGTTCCGAGGAGCAGACCATGAGCGACCGACCACTGACCGTCGTGATCGTCGACGACCACTCAATCTTCCGTTCCGGTCTGCGCAGCGAGCTCGATCCCGGCATCGAGGTGCTGGGCGAGGCCGGCGACGTGGAGGAGGCGATCCGGGTGATCGGGGAGACCCGCCCGCAGGTCGTGCTGCTCGACGTCCACCTGCCGGGTGACGCCGGCGGCGGTGGCGCGGACGTGATCGCCGGCTCGGTGACCACCGCGCCCGCCACCCGGTTCCTCGCGCTCAGCGTCTCGGACGCCGCCGAGGACGTCGTCCGGGTCATCAGGGCCGGTGCACGCGGCTACATCACCAAGAGTTCCTCGGGGGCCGAGGTCGCGGAGGCGGCACGACGGGTCGACGACGGCGACGCGGTCTTCTCGCCTCGCCTCGCGGGCTTCGTCCTGGACGCCTTCGGAGCCGTGACGGGGGAGACCGCGGAGTCCGTCGACGAGCTCGACCGGCTGTCCGCCCGCGAGCAGGAGGTCATGCGCCTCATCGCCCGCGGTTACGCCTACAAGGAGGTCGCGACGGAGCTGTTCATCTCCGTGAAGACCGTGGAGACCCACGTGTCGAGCGTGCTGCGCAAGCTGCAGCTGTCCTCGCGCCACGAACTCGCCGCCTGGGCTCTGCAGCGCAAGCTCCTCTGACCACGCGGGCCGGGACCGACATCGGCCGTCAGCGAACGACCAGTGCACGCTCAGGAGCCCGGCGGTAGCCTGAGGGACATGATCATCCGTCGGGCGTTCTACTACTGGCGATTCGCCGCGATCTTCGTGCTGCCCGCCTGGCCGTTCGTCGGATGGGGACTCTTCGGTGAGAGCGGCTGGAGCCTCTTCGGGCTCTTCATCGCCATGCCGATCCTCGCCATCGCGCTCGCTGCGATCGCGTTCCTCATCTCCGCCCGGGCCAGCGTCCGGACGACGAAGCTCGTGTCCTGGACGGACGTCGGCCTGCTCACGCTCTGGCACGTCACGATCATCTGCTTCGGCTCCTTCAGCTCGGGCGTCGCCCTCTGGGCGGTCCTCGGCGTCGTCGCCGGCCTCGCCGCCTTCTGGGGCGTCATCGCGCAACTCATCTCCGAGACGGCACGCCGGGCTCGGGAGACGATGGCCGAGTTCGAGCGCATGGCCGCTGCAGCCGGGCCAGGCACGATGCCCGGATCGGCGATCCCGCCGCAGCCTCGGTTCGATCCCGGCCCGATCGACGGCGGCGAGTTCATCGTCATCGAGGAGTCGAAGCCCGACGAGCGCCGCTGAGCGGTCGTCTCCACCGCTGTCGCCCGCGCCGTCCGGGGCCCGGTTTCCCATCCGGGGCCCTTTCATGACACAATTGCTGTTTGTGCCTCCGCAGTTCTGCCACAGGGGAACGCCGGCATCGGGCACACCCTTCCTTCCGAACGTATTCAGCGGTCGACCTGTGGCGGTCGCAGAGATGGAATCATCATGCACATTCTCGACTCAGTCGATGCAGCATCCCTCAAGTCGGACATCCCCGACTTCCGCGCCGGCGACAACGTCAAGGTGCACGTGAACATCATCGAGGGCAACAAGTCCCGTATCCAGGTCTTCCAGGGTGTCGTCATCGGCCGCTCCAACGAGGGTGTCCGCGAGACCTTCACGGTCCGCAAGGTGAGCTACCAGGTCGGCGTCGAGCGTACCTTCCCGGTGCACTCCCCGAACATCGACCACATCGAGGTCGTCACCCGCGGTGACGTCCGTCGCGCGAAGCTGTACTACCTCCGCGAGCTCCGTGGCAAGAAGGCGAAGATCAAGGAGAAGCGCGACAACTAGTCGTCCTCCCGGTCGCCCTCCGCGATCATTCCTGAGCTCCCCACCGGATAAGCTGGTGGGGAGCTCAGGCGGTTAAATGACAGACAATTCCCTGGCGGCAGACGCGTCGCCCGACCACCAGCAGCGCCCCCGCGGCAAACGCGGAGCGCTGCTCTTCCTTCGCGACCTCCTGATCATCTTCGTGGTCGCGCTGCTGGTCTCCTTCCTCATCAAGACCTTCCTCGTGCGGTCGTTCTACATCCCGTCCGGGTCGATGGAGAACACGCTGCAGATCCAGGACCGCATCCTGGTGAACGAGCTCGTCCCCGACGTGGTCTCGCTGAACCGTGGCGACGTGGTCGTCTTCCAGGATCCGGGCGGCTGGCTCCCGCAGACGGTCGAGGCTCCGCAGCCTCCCGTCACCGCAGCCGTCGAATGGGTGCTGTCGATCTTCGGCCTCGTCGCTCCCGACAGCGACGACCACCTCATCAAGCGCGTCATCGGCCTGCCCGGCGACCACGTGTCGTGCTGCAACCCCCTCGGGCAGATGACGGTCAACGGGGTGCCGCTGAACGAACCGTACGTGAAGCTCCCGGCCGGCACCGAGAAGGTGTCCGGAGACCCGTTCGACATCGTCGTCCCGGAGGGCTCGCTCTGGGTCATGGGCGACAACCGGTACAACTCGAAGGACTCCCGGTACAACGGCGACACCCCCGGTGGGGGCTTCGTCCCGATCGACAACGTCGTGGGGCGCGCGTTCGTCATCACCTGGCCGTCCAGCAACTGGGCCTGGCTCGACAACTACCCGTCCGTCTTCCAGGGCATCCCCGCCCCAGAAGAGGAGTGATGGCCGTCAGCGAACCGACCCTCGAGGTCGAGTACGAACTGTTCGCTGCGGGTGTCCCGTCGGTCATCGGCATGGACGAGGTGGGTCGCGGAGCCATCGCCGGCCCGGTGGCCGTCGGCGCTGCGGTCGTCGCCCCGGCGTGCGGGGCGTTCCCTGCGGGACTCCGTGACTCGAAGCTGTTGAGCGAGCGAGCGAGGACCCGCCTGGAACCGCTGGCCCGCGAGTGGGTGTTGCACGGGGCCGTCGGGCTCGCGAGTCCGGCGGAGGTCGACGAGCTCGGCATCACCGCGTGCCTCGGACTCGCCGGCCGTCGGGCGCTGCTCGAACTGCACGCCGTCGGCGCGGATGTCGCCGGGTCCACCGTCCTGCTCGACGGCAACAGTGACTGGCTGAGCCGGGCGCTCCAGCGACCGCTCACCATCACCACGAGGGTCAAAGCGGATCGGGACTGCGCGTCGGTCGCCGCAGCGTCCGTACTCGCCAAGGTGCACCGCGACCGACTGATGATCGAGTTGCACGAGGCACTGCCGGAGTACGGGTGGGAGGGCAACAAGGGATACGGCTCGGCGCAGCATCTGTCGGCCCTCTCCGAGCACGGCCTGACCCTCCACCACCGGAGCAGCTGGCTGCCCGCCTACACGTAGACTGGAGAGACCATGGACGAAGACGAGTTCGAAGACTACGACCGCGAGGTCGAACTGGCCCTCTACCGCGAGTATCGCGATGTCGTGGGGCAGTTCAAGTACGTGATCGAGACCGAGCGCCGGTTCTACCTCGCCAACGAGGTCGACCTCGTGCGACGCGACACGGCGAACGACTTCTACTTCGAGCTCTCCATGACCGACGTCTGGGTGTGGGACGTCTACCGGTCCGACCGGTTCGTCAAGAGCGTCCGAGTGCTCACGTTCAAGGACGTCAACGTCGAGCAGTTGTCCTCGCGCGACTTCGAGCTCCCGAAGGAACTCACGCTCGACGAGTAGGGCGAGGCCCCCGCGACCGACAGCGCTCCACAGGCGCGCTTCGCCGCGCGCTCGTCGACGACAGACCCAACTCTGGGTGACGAGCCGCGTCTGCACGCTTGGCTGGATGCCAGGAGGTGCACATGGCACGGAAGGACGAGCTCGGCCGACGCGGCGAGCAGGTGGCGGCGGATCATCTCGAGGCGTGCGGATACCGCATCCTCGACCGCAATTGGCGATGCCCGCAGGGCGAACTCGATCTCGTCGCGGACGACGACGGCACGCTGGTCTTCATCGAGGTGAAGACCCGTTCGGGCGTCGGCTTCGGTGATCCCGCGGAGGCGGTCACGCCGAGCAAGCTGGCCCGGATCGGTCGCCTCGCCGGAGCCTGGTGTGCTGAGCACCGACCGCGTTCGAGGCGGATGCGCGTCGACGTCGTCGGCATCGTGCTGCCGTCCGAAGGGGACATGCGACTCCAGCACCTGCGGGGAGTCTCCTGATGGCCGTCGCACGCACCTGGTCGGTCGCACTCGCCGGCCTCACTGGCGCGATCGTGGAGGTCGAGGCGTCGGCCGCCGCGACCGTACCGGGCATGGCGATCGTCGGGCTTCCCGACAAGTCGCTCGGTGAGGCCGCGCACCGCATCAAGAGTGCGACGGCGAACTCCGGCTGCGAGCTGCCCGGTGGCAAGCTCACGATCAACCTGTCTCCCGCGTCGCTGCCCAAGCAGGGGAGCGCATTCGACCTCTCCATGGCGATCGCCTGCCTCGCCGTGGGCGGCCTCGTCCGCCGGGAGTCCGCCGAGCGGGTCGTCCATCTTGGTGAGCTCGGGCTCGACGGTCGGCTCCGTCCGCTCGTCGGCGTGCTGCCGGCCGTCCTCGCCGTCGCCCGCGCCGGCTACGACGCGGTGATGGTGCCGACCGCCAACGTGGAGGAGGCGCAGCTCGTGCCCGGCGTCACGGTGATCGGGGCGACCTCGCTGCGCGATGCGGCGATCTGGCACGGTGCAGAACTGTCCGTGATCGACCTCGAACCCGTCCGACAGCGGGTCGATCGGTTGCCCACGCCCGACCCACTCGATCTCGCGGACGTGGTCGGACAACCGGAGGCGGTCGACGCGATGGTCGCTGCGGCGGCCGGCGGGCACCACGTCATGATGGTCGGACCTCCCGGGGCCGGCAAGACCATGCTGGCCGCCCGGCTCCCCGAGATCCTTCCCGACCTCGACGCCGAGGCCGCGGTCGAGGTCAGCTGCCTCCGCTCGCTCATCGGTCTGCCGCCGGACGGCGCGCTCGCCCGACGACCACCGTGGGAGAGCCCGCACCACTCGTCCTCGGCGGCGGCGATCATCGGTGGCGGTTCGCGCCAGATCCGCCCTGGGGCAGCCGCGCGCGCGGCGCACGGCGTGCTCTTCCTCGACGAAGCGCCGGAGTTCCGCGCCGACGTCCTCGACTCGCTGCGTCAGCCACTCGAAGCCGGCGTGGTCACCGTGCATCGTGCGCACGGCAGCGCGACGTTCCCGGCCGCCTTCCAACTGGTCCTCGCCGCGAACCCCTGCCCGTGCGGTCAGTACGGCACGGCGGACGGCGTCTGCACCTGTCCACCGCAGGCCCGTCGACGCTATCTCGGGCGGATCTCGGGGCCGCTCCTCGACCGGATCGACATCCGCGTGCGGGTGCACCGGATCACCTCGGCACTGACGAGTCTCTCGCGGGAGGGTGAGGTCTCCACCGCCGAGGCTCGTTCCCGCGTCGAGGCGGTGCGGGCCGCGAGTGCCGAGCGGTTGGCCGGCACCGGCTGGACCACGAACGCACAGGCGAGCGGCACCTGGCTCAGGAGCCCGCGGATGCGGCTGTCCAGATCCGTCACCAGCGCGTTGGACCGCTCCCTCGAGCGGGGAGGCATCACCATGCGTGGCTACGACCGGATCCTCCGATTGAGCTGGACGCTCGCCGACCTCGACGGCGCCAATAGCCCCACAGCCGAGCACTTGGGGCGCGCCCTCTTCCTGCGGAAGGGCATCTCATGAGTGCGTGGTTCGGTTTGGACCGCGGGTTGGTCGAACGCCTCGTCCGAGGCCTCGGCGGCCTGGAACCGGTCGAGGCCGCGGGCAGCCCTGGCGCAGATGGAGGTGCCGAGCCCGTCTCGGAGGCCGATGATGACGTCGGCACCGCCGGGATCCGGGCGGCGTTCGCTCGGGCGGCCTGGACGATGATCGCCGAACCGGGCGACGGCGTCGCCGGGCTCGTGGTCGGTGCGCTCGGCCCTGCGGGCGCACTGTCAGCGGTCCTGCAACGGGTGGGGCCGACCGAACTGCAGCGCCGCATCCTCGGCAGCGAGTGGTCCAGTGGCTCGGGCTCGACGTCGGCCGATGCCGAGTCCGAGGATCCCTCCGCGGTGCCCGCCTCCCGTGTGCTCGGAAGTGCGCTGGAACGCTGGCGGCCCCGGCTCGTCTCGGCTGACCTCGTCGCCGCGTGTGAGACGGCGATCGAGGTCGGCGTCCGACTCCTCCTGCCCGGCGCTCCGGGCTGGCATGGGGGGTTCGACCACCTCGGTGTGCACGCGCCGCACGCCCTCTGGCTCCGCGGCTCTCCCAACGCCCCCGCGGGAGAACGTGCCATCGCGTTGGTCGGTGCCCGGGCCGCGTCCGGTTACGGCGAGCACGTCACCCTTGAGGCGGCGGCCGGGCTCGTCGATCGGGGCTTCGTGATCGTGTCGGGTGCCGCCTACGGCATCGACGGCGCGGCGCACCGAGCCGCCCTCGGGAGCGGAGGGGCGACCGTGGCCTACCTCGCAGGTGGGGTCGATCGGCCGTACCCTGCCGGTCACGACGCGCTCATCCGTCGGATCCGCGAGGCCGGCGGAGCCGTCATCAGCGAATCGCCGTGCGGGTCCACACCCTCGAAATGGCGGTTCCTGCAGCGGAACCGACTCATCGCCGCAGCCTCGGCGGCGACGGTGGTCATGGAGGCCGGAGACCGCTCCGGTTCGATCAACACGGCGGGTCACGCCGCGTCCCTCGGGCGTCCGCTCGGAGCCGTGCCCGGCCCGGTCACGAGTCCGTCGTCGGCGGGCTGTCACCGCCTGATACGTGAGTACGCCGCCACCTGCGTGACGAACGCCGAGCAGATGGCGGAACTCGCCGGATGGACCGCGGTCGACGCGGACGCGCAGGCGTTCGCCTCGCCAGAGGAACGCCGGGTCCGTGATGTGATGAGTGCCCGCTCGCCGCGCACCGTCGAGGCGCTTGCGAAAGCGAGTGGGCTGAGTCCTCGCGAGGTCAGCGGCGTGCTCGGTGCGCTCGATCTCGCCGGGGCCGTCGAGGAACGCGAACGAGGGTGGGTGCTCGTCGGGGGACGAGCGTAAGGTGAAGGGCGACGCTCAGCTCGCCACCGTGCCCGACGGGCTGGCATCAAAGGCGAAGAGCGACGCACCAGCGCCGGCCGAGGAGATCACCCTCGGGACGCTGAGCGATGAGGAGTACGACCGCGTGTCGGTCTGGCTGAAGTCGGCTCGTGCTGGCCTCCGTGACGACCTCCGAGGCATGAAGGACGCCGCCACGCCCGATGGGAAGGGATACCGCAGCGCCCCCTGGAATGAGACGACCTCCGGATCGCGTGCCGGCTGATAGAACTCGCCAACGCCCGATGGACCCCCTACCGGCAGGAGGAGGCGTACCGGGATCTCCTGTTCTACGCGACGCGCGACTCCGGCTTCACCGACCGGGACGTCCGTCGTATCTGGGAGAGCACGCTCGGAAAGGTCGCCGGGTAGTCGGCCGAGTTCCCGGAGCCGGCGGACAGACTCCACCTCATCCCGATACTCGAAGAGGACGGACCGGAGTTCTTCGAGGGCGACGATCGCTTCCTCTGCCTGAGCGAGGGCGCCGAGCGGGAGATGGTGAAGGCGCTCGATCGACGAGCCGCCCGCCAGCGGCTCCGAGAGCTGGACGGGGCCGACCGCGGACGCTTCGCCGAGCGTTTCCTCTCGCCGTCTCAGATCGCCGCGCTACCGCCGATCGAGCCGCTGGTCGACGATGTCCTCGATCGAGGAACCCTCGCTTGCCTGTGAGGCCAGAGCGGCCTCGGCAAGTCGACCGCTGCCCTTTCGCTCGGCCTTGTCGGTAGCGTCCGGCAAGGATTGGATCGGTCGTCGTGCCGTCCGCCAGACCTCGGTGCTTCACATCATGGGCGAAGGCGCGGCCGGCATCCAGCTCCAGCCCGTCCCCAGACGATGTCGAGGCTAGCGGAGCGTGACCGAGACTCCAGTGTGCGCTACGGTTGCGTCCAGCAGAATACGTAACATCGTCGGCCCAGCGCACTCATCGAATCGGAACAGAGCCCGAGTCAGAGGGTACAAGTCGTCGGTCTGGCGGGCGGAGGGTCGTTTGGACTGGTTGGAAACGCTCGGGACGCACCTGCTTACGCCTGGCTGGTGGGCCGGCCTCATTCAAGTTACGTCGGGCGCGATGCTCGCCTTCCTCGGGGCGTTCTGGCTTGTCAGGCGCCAGCTCGCGCACGATCGAAAACTCGCAGCCCAGCAGCGAGAAGCCGATCGCGAATCAGCGCTGGCGGAGCGGCATGCTCGGGCGGCCGATGATCTCGGGCGGGCGTTGCTCCACTTCGCAGAAGAGTTTTCCGCGCGCGACCGCAACGACCGAGACAACATCGACATGGTCAACGCTATTACTTGGCGTGCGCCCGGGTACGAGGCGCTGCAGCATGCGATCAGCGAGGCCGAACTCGTGTTGCCGCGCAGTGTTGAACTACACTCCCTCTCGCGCGAACTAGACGCCCGCTGGCGTGTGGCGGCTGGATTTCAGCTGAGAACCTCGACCCGGCTATCCGAGGCAGCTTCGAACGCCTACTTCGATCTCATGATTAGCCTCATCGCAAATATGAGTGCTGCCGGTAGAGCACTCATTCGTTGGGATGGATTCGGGCCAGTACCAGTTCGGGCAGCACTCAGCGCAGACTGGGAAGAGCGCCCCGAAATGAAAATCGACCCAGTTGCCTACAACAATTGGGTAAGCGACTTGGAGCTGGAGTTCGCACGCCAAGTCGAGGGGGATGCGCCTCCATCGATGGAAAGAGCCTAAACGTGCTGTCGGTGCTGCGGCTGGTGTTCTTGCTTTTCACGTCGTGGCCGGACGCGCCATCTTTCGCGGCGGACTTTGCTGCAGCTCAGGCTAAGTGTCATGATCGCCTCGAGATTGCCCGGGTCGATGACCTGCGAGGGAGTGAGCCGCTCCTACCGACCCCATAGCTCTGATAACCGAATATATCGGGGGCAACTTACGGTGGGGTTGAAGCGAGCGGCTTCGTGTCGAGGCAGGGCGTAAATCAGCCTTAGCCGTGGGCGGACGATCCGCGGAAGTGTTCGAGTTCGGCGGACGCGATGCGGGCGTTTGATCTGATGAGGGCGTCGATCTCGGGGATACGGTCCCAGCTGTTGACCGCCATCCCGGCGCGCACGCGTCCCTGGGAGACCCAGAACGCCACGAACTCGCGTGACTGGATGGAACCGCTGATAACGACGTCGTCGTAGTCGCCGGGGCCCGCGAAGAAGCCGGTGTACTCCATCCCGACGTCGTACTGGTCGCTGTAGAAGTAGGGGAGATGGTCGTAGGGGGCATCGGCACCGATCATTGACGCCCCTGCGTGGGGTCCGGAGCGGAGGGCGGTGTCCCAGTGCTCGACCCGAAGCGGTCGGTCGTAGGCGATGGAGGGGATGCTGGCGACGTCTCCCGCGGCGTAGACGTCGGGTGCGCTGGTGGCGAGGCGCGCGTCGACGGCGATGCCACCGCCGAGCTCCCGAGCGCGCACGGCGATGCCGGCGGCGACGGCCAGGCCGATGTTCGGGGCGGCGCCGACGGCGACGAGTACCGCATCCGCGGCGATGACGCTGCCGTCACCCAGGGTGACGCCGGTGACTCGTCCGTCGGTCCCGTTGATCGACGCCACTTCCACCTGGCGGCGGAGGGCGACACCGTGCGCGGTGTGGACGTCGGCGTAGAACGCGCCTATCTTCTCGCCGAGGACCTTGCCGAGAGGTTGGCTGCCGTGCCCGAGCACGGTCACGTCCAGGCCCATCGTGCGGGCTGAGGCGGCGACTTCCAATCCGATCCACCCGTCACCGATCACCACGAGCCGACCGTCGCCGTCGCGGACCGCCTCCTGAAGCGTCGCGCGCAACAGGTCCGAGCTCTCCAGCGTTCGAAGCGAGAGCACGCCGAGGAGGTCTTCACCTGGTAATCCGGCGGAGCGCGGTGAGGAGCCGGTCGCCAGCAGGAGCTTCGAGTACTTCAGGTCCCGTCCGTCTGCCGTGGCCAGGTGGTGGGTGCCGGGATCGAGTGCGACAACGGTCGATGCTGTGCGCACGTCGACGTGGTTCTCGGCGTACCAGTCGGGCGCGAGGGTGAAGACGCTGGACCGGGTCGCTTCGCGTCGGAGGTAGTCCTTCGACAGTGGTGGGCGTTCGTAGGGGTGGTGCGGTTCGGTGCAGATGAGGACGACGTCCCCGTCGTGGCCGCCGTCTCGGATGGCGCGCGCGGCGCCGGCCGAGGCCAGGCCACCGCCGATGATGACGAGGGGTTCGGTCATGATCTGTTCTCTCTTCAGTGCGTCGAGTGGCGGTGGCCTGGCCAGCGGCCGGTCAGGGTGAGACGTTGTAGTGGCTGGCGATCGAGATGCGGTTGAAGGCGTTGATAACGATGGTGAGCCAGCGCACCGCGGCGAGCTGCTCCGGAGTCAAGGCTCCCGACGCGTCGGCCGCATCGGTGGCGGCCAGCCGGCGACCGTTCTGCCCGTCTGCGATGAGGGTGATCTCCTCTGCCACGGCGAGGGCCGCGCGCTCCGTGGGGGAGAAGTAGCCGCTGTCCCGCCAGGCTGGGAGCACGGCAAGGCGGTCGGCGGTCTCGCCGTGGGCGATCGCGTCGCGGGTGTGCATCCTGAGGCAGAACGCGCAACCGTTCAGCTGGGACGAGCGAATCCTCACGAGTTCGATGAGCAACATGTCGAGGCCGGAGTCGAGGGCGGCGACACCCGCCGCCTTGCCTGCCGCGAGAAGCGACTGGTAGGCGGCGGGGACCGCAGAGTCGAGGTGCGCGAGGTGGGACATCGCTGGTACTACCTCGCGGCCGGCGCCGGGTTGGCCGGCAGCCACTCCTCGAACCGGGTGGGGAAGACGGTCGCGTCCGGGCCGGGGAGGAGCATCCGCTCGGTGAGCTTCTCGCCGAAGTACGTTGCCTCGGGTTCGGCCACGACGGTGCGCGGGTCGCCGCGGAAGGCGAGGCCGGTCCGGACGAGGTCGTCGAGGCCGAGCTCTTCGGGGCCGGCGACCTCGATGGTGGCGTTCAGGGGTGCGCCGGCGGTGGTGCGGGCGACGGCGGTGGCGACGTCGTCTGCGGCGATTGGCTGGATGAGGGCGTGCGAGAGGCGTACCTCGTCGCCGACGGTGGCGCTGCCGGCGATGGCGGTGACGAACTCGAAGAACTGGGTGGCGTGCACGAGTGAGTAGGGGATGCCGCTGTCCTTGATGAGGTTCTCCTGCGCGACCTTGGCGCGCATGTAGCCGCTGTCGATCATCCGTTCGGAACCGACCACGGAGAGGGCGGCGTAGTGGGTGAGGCCGGCGGCTTTCGCGGCGGCGAGGGTGTTCGTGGTGGCGGTGGTGAAGAAGTTCATCACGTCGTCGTCGGCGAATGAGGGTGAGTTCGAGACGTCGAGCACAGTGTCGGCGCCCGCGAGCACGTCGGCGAGGCCTTCGCCGGTCAGGGTGTTTACTCCTGAGTTGGGAGAGGCTGAGATGGCGGTGTGGCCGTGCTCGGTGAGCTTGGTGACGACTTTGGAGCCGATGAGGCCGGTGCCTCCGATGACGATGATTTTGGACATGAGTGCTTCTTCCGCTCCGTGCGGCCGTACGGTGTGTTCCGCGGCCGTCACAAGCTAAGACCGGGCTTCCTGCCGGTCTGTGACACTCGTCGTGAGCGTTCGGCGCGGAGGACGACGATGCGGAGCCGACGTCGATGACGACGGCTCCGCTCGCGTCGAGCGCGGTGCCAGTGCCCACGTTGATCTGTGCACCGTCAGGCTGAGCCGGCGGTACGTTCACTTCCTCCAGTAGTCGTTCGCGGCGGCCACGGTCTGGAACTCGATGGCGATGACCTGACTGACGGCGATCAGGCTGTCCGGGGAGGTCGAGTAGTTCGGGCGGCCGCCTTTCAGCACATCGAGGTCGGGTTGGATGTTGTGGATGCTGTGCCTGGCCATGGTAATGGCGAGGGCCCGCCCTTCTTCGGGTGTCGGGGTGATCAGGCTTCCGCCCGGCACGAGGACGAGTTCGGAATCGGGGACGCGGTTCATGGCTGCTCCGTTCATCGGCCCGGACAATCCGAGCGTTCCCTAGCTACGACCGACCGGCACCGGGCCCTGTGACGTGTTGCCGGTCGATCAGCGGTCGACGCCGACCGTGTGGTGGACGTAGTCCCGGGTGCCCACGATCTCGTCGTCGGGGAGGGCTTCGGACAGGCGGACGAGGTCGGCTGCGTCCAGTCGCACCCCGCTAGCCGCGGTGTTCTCGTCGAGCCGGGTGCGGCGGCGGGTGCCCGGGATGGGCACGACACCCTGGGCGAGGAGCCAGGCGAGGGCGATCTGCGCGTTCGTGACGCCCTTCTCGGCCGCGATCGTATTCACCCGGTCGACCAGCGCGAGGTTGGCGGCGATCGCCTCCGGCTGGAAACGGGGCAGACCGAGACGTGCGTCTTCTGGGTCGAGATCGTCGATCGAGCGGATGGCGCCGGTGAGGAAACCTCGGCCGAGTGGCGAGAACGCGACCAGGCCGATGCCGAGCTCATCCAGGGTCGCCTTCTCCTCGTTGTGCAGCACGTCGCGGGCGAACAGCGAGAACTCAGATTGCACGGCGGCGAGGGGATGGACGGCGTGCGCCCGCCGGATGGTCGCGGCGGAGGCCTCCGAGAGTCCGATGTGACGCACCTTGCCCTCGGCGACGAGCTCCGACATCGCCCCCACGCTCTCCTCGATCGGCACGTCGGGGTCGACGCGGTGCAGGTAGTACAGGTCGATGACGTCGGTGCCGAGATGGCGGAGGGAGCGTTCGGCGGCCTTGCGGATGTAGGCGGGGGTGCCGTTGCGGCCGTGGACCGTGCCGTCGTCATCTGTTTCGGCGGAGGCCTTGGTGGCGAGCGTGATCTCGTCGCGGCGGTCGCCGAGGGCGCGGGCGATGAGCTTCTCGTTCTCGAACGGTCCGTACGCCTCGGCGGTGTCGATGAAGGTGACGCCGGTGTCGACGGCGTGTCGGAGCGTGGCGATTGATTCTTGTTCGTCGCTCGCGCCGTAGTAGGCGCTCATGCCCATGGCGCCGAGGCCGATCGCGGAGACGGTGAGGCTGTCGCCGAGGCGGGTGGTCCGAAGCGGGGTGGGGGAGGTCATGGTGTGTCCTTTCAGGTGGTGGAGGCGTCGTCGTCGGCGGTGCGGCCGACGACGGCGGTGTAGGCGGCGATCTTCTTCTCCAGTGCCGCGAGGTGCGCGCGCGTGCGCTCCAACTCGGAGAGCACCCGCTCCCGGTGTGCCTCGAGCACGACGAGGCGTTCGGCTTCGGTCTCGGGCACGCGGCTGAGTTCGGCCATGCGGCGCGCGTCTGCGATGCTCATGCCGGTCTTGCGCAGCATGATTAGACCGGCGATCCAGTCGAGGTCGTCCTGGCCGTATCGGCGTCGGCCGCCTGGGTCGCGCGGGGTTGGGTCGAGGAGCAGTCCCGCTTTCTCGTAGTAGCGGAGCGTGTCGATGGAGAGACCGGTCGCCTCGGCGACGGCACCGATCGAGAGACCGCCGGCGGGTACCTCGGCGTCGATCGTGGGGAGGGTCACGGTTGCCATGTGCTTATCGTGCCTCGTGGAGCGCGCTCCAGGTCAAGCTCCGCATGCGCTGAGACGCTGAACGTGACGTCATTCCGTTTCTCGGCGGAAATGAGCCGGTTCGGCAGGCGTCCTGCTCCGAGCGTCGGTTCAGGATCCCTGTCCGAGATTTCGTCGAGAGGACCGTCCGGGAGGCGTCGGAATCGGTGATGTCAGCAGCGAAGACCTGCACGCTCTCCCCGCCGTTCGTGACCTCAGCGGCCAGAGGTCTCAGGTGCGCCTCGGATCCGGCGATGAGACTGATCGAGTATCCGAGGTCGGCGAAGCGTCGTGCAACGGAAATGCTGATGCCCGGGCCAGCGCCGATAACGGTGATCGCCGGGATCAGCGGCTCCCGCTCGGCATCTCAAGCCACCGGCCGAGGGTGGTGGGAGCGATGATCCTGTCGGAGCCCTCGGGGACGAGAAGTCGTCCCTCCACGTTGAACCCACGAGGGAAAGCGCTGGCATCTTGCACGACGTACCGAGTGTCGTGGTCCTGCAGAAGCACTTGCCTCACGAAGGTATCCAAAGACATCCGTTCGGGCCCGGCGATGTCGACCGCGGTGTTGCGCGCGGGCGACGTGGCGAACTCCACGAGGGTGGAGACGACGTCATGGACAGCTATGGGCTCCACCTCGGTGCCGGGCAGGCGCACGGTGTCCTCGCGAGTGTTCCACTCGGCGATCGTGCGCGCGAACTCGAAGAACTGCGTCGCGCGCAAGATTGAGAACGGGATGCCGCCCGCTTCCACCATCGACTCCTGCACGGCCTTCGCTGAGAAGTACCCGTCGTTGGCCGACGAGTCCGCGCCCACCAGGGAGAGCACCACATGATGCTTCACCCCGACCTCACGCTCGGTCTCGAGCAGTCGCCCGGTCGACGCCTGGAAAAAGTCCCGCGCCGCGGCCGCATCGGTGCTCGCCGGGTTCGTGACGTCGATGACGACATCCGCGCTCTCCAGTGCACGATCAAGACCTCGACCAGTGATCGTGTCGACACCATTGCTCGGGGAAGCGGACACCACAGCATGTCCGAGGCGCTGGACCGCCTCGACAACCCGCCTTCCCACGTAGCCGGTTCCTCCGGCGATAACTACTCGCATGACGTTCTCCTTGTTTCGATGAGTGACTTCTCACTCAGCGTTGACCGGGAGAACAGCCGAGTCGTGACAACGATCTCCCGACACAGCGCTTCGGACGTGTGGCGAGCCGTCACAGATCGATGCCCAGGGCGGTCTTAAGCGTCAAGACGCCGTCCACCGATCGGCGCAGAGCGAGAGGTCAATCATGAACATCGTCGTTGTCGGAGGGACCGGCCTGATCGGCGCGAAGGTCGTCGAGCGTCTGCACCGAGCAGGACATCAGGTGACCGCAGCCGCGCGCTCGACCGGAGTCAACTCGTACACCGGGGAGGGCCTCGCGGCCGCACTCGAGGGCGTCGAGGTGGTGATCGACGTGTCGAACTCGTCCTACACCGACCAGGAGGGGGCTTTGGAGTTCTTCTACACGTCGACGCTCAATCTGCTCACCTTCGGTCGCGCGGCGGGCGTCACCCACCATGTCGCTCTCTCGGTCGTCGGAACGGATCGTCTGGCACAAACTGAACGCGGCTACTTCTTCGCGAAGGATGCACAGGAGACGCTCATCCGCCGCTCATCCGTGCCGTACTCCCTCGTCCATACAACCCAGTTCTTCGAGTTCGTCCGCAGCATCGCCGATGCGGCCACCGACGGCGACCGCGTGCGCATCGCGCAAACCTCCGTGCAGCCCATCGCCGGCGACGACGTCGCGGCCGCTGTGGCGGACACCGCACTCGGCGAACCCACGAACTCGATTGTGGAGTTCGCCGGGCCCGAGGTCTTCACCCTCCACGAGCTCGTCCAACGAGAACTCCTGTCTCGCCGTGATCCACGGGAGATCGATGCCGATCCGCTCGCCCGGTACTTCGGACATACGCTCAGCCGGACGGAACTGCTGCCAGGCCCGGACGCATTCCACTACACGACCCGCTTCGAGCAATGGCTCCGGAGCAACCGTGTCGGCGCTGCATCGCCCGACACGAAGGGTGCCGTGAAACCGCTCTCGACAATGCCGGCGTCATGACGTCAGACACGATCGCGGCCATGCTCCGTGACTCGCGCATCGAGCGTGCCCTCACCATCGAAACACTCTCGGAGCGATCCGGGGTCAGCGTTCGGGGCATCAGCGATATCGAACGTGGAGTGACGACGGCTCCGCGAAGCGGCACCCTGAACGCGTTGGCAGGCGGCCTCGGTCTGGACGAGCGCGGGCGTCGTGATCTGCTGTTCGCCGCCCGTCGCGCGCGGACCGTCGACTCGACGCTCCCCGCGACCTTGAGGCCGCATCGCCTCAGCGACTTCACCGGACGCGAATCGGAGCTCGAATCGCTCGATGCGCCGTTGAATACACCGGGAGCTGTGGTGGCCATCACGGGGCCCGGTGGTTTCGGCAAGACCTCCCTGGCCCTTGAGGCCGTATCGCGATTCACGCCCGTCGGTGGGCTCGCGTTCGTCGACCTCGCGGGGAACGGACGGCCCCCGCTCACGCCCCTGGAAGTCGTGCAGCTGGTCCTCCGCCAGACCGACGAAGACCTGTCCGAACCGCCGATCGGATTGGAGGAGGCCGTCGCGCGGTGGGAGGCAGTGGCGGCACTGCGGCACCCGACGGTGCTGCTCGACAACGCGACGAGCGAAGATCAGGTGCGGACCATTCTCGCCGCTGAAGACAGAGGACCTGTCTTGATCACCTCTCGGCGGACCCTCGCCGGCATCACCGCGACATGGCGCATCGTGCTTGATTCTCTCCGCGCGGCCGACAGCGTCCGACTGCTCGCACGAATCATCCCGACGCGGCAGCAAGACGGACAGTCCGTCGACGAGCTGGCGGCGTTGTGCCACGGCATGCCCTTGGCGCTGAGGATCGCGGCGAATCGCATCGCCAGTAGACCCGCGACCACCGTCGGCGACTCCGTCGAGCGCATGCGCTCTGAGGCGCGTCGCTTGCCCCTCCTCGTGGCAGGCGACATGTCGGTCGAGGCTGTCTTCGCGCTGTCCTATGACGCTCTCGATGACAGAACGGCAGAAGTGTTCTGCCTCCTGTCGGTCATCGACGGCATCACGTTCGACGCGGCCATCGCGGCCGCTGCGGCTGGACTCCCGGAGCAACAGACCGAGGATGAGCTCGAACATCTGGTCGACCTCGGGCTGCTCGAGTCGCGGGGTGGGAACCGCTATCGGCTGCATGACCTCTTGCGCGTCTTCGCGAGCACACGTCTGCGACTGTCGAAGTCGGAGCAGGAGATCACAATGGCACGAGACCGTCTGATGTCCTGGCTCATCGCCGCGATGGTCGGCGTGGTCGGCGGCACCGCATCTTCTGGTGCTGGCGCGGCACCGAGCAGAGTGGGCGCGTTCGACCGTGTCGCTGCGCGTGCTTGGATCCTCGCCAACGCCGAGCATTGGTGGCCAGCCGTGCAACGCGCGTCGAGCGTCGCGGACCACGATCGGGTGATCGCCGTGGCCGATGCCGTGGGGTGGAAGCTTGTCCTCTGGCCCGAGTGGGGCCATTGGTACGAGCTCAATGAGCTCGCTCTCCGCTCGACCAAGGCACTCGGTGATCCTCGCGCGGAGGCACTGCGCGGTGGCGTCGTCGCGCAGCTCGCCATGACGGAGCGGGGAGACCTTCCGCTGGCGCTGAAGACCGCTCGGGAAACCCTCGCGGTCGCAGAGCGGGCTGCGGACGTCTACGGAATTGCTCGCTCGAGGTTCCTCCTGGGCTGGGCAGGTGGCTATGGCGGGCAGATCGACGGCGTCGAGGACAACCTCCGAGCAGCGATCGAGGGGTTCGGCACCGTCGGCGCGCTGTCGGACCAGCGGCAGGCCCAGGCGGTCATGGGCATGTTGCAGCGACGGATGGGTCGCACCGAGCGGGCGATCGTCGAACTCTCGGCCGTGCAGGCGGCATTGCCGCAGATCATCGATCCCGAGACGGAGGCGTACGCTGACGCATTCGCCCGGTCTGTCACGCTGGAGGAGCTGGCCAACAGCTACGTCGACCACGGAGACGCGGAAGCCGCTCTTGCAACCGCCGACGAGCTGATGCGATCGACCGTGATCTACGACGTCGATCTCGTCACGGCCCGGGCCCACGTCGTGCGCGCACGAGCGCTCCTGGCAGCCGAGCGTCGAGACGACGCCCTGAGTGCCCTGGACGCCGTCAGATCCATCGTCGCGCCCTATCCGAACGTCGGCCACGGAAGCGCTCTCCGGGTCGATATCGACGCCCTGCTCAAGGAAGCCCATGCCGGTGACGTCGTACCGGGAGGCGACGTCGTACGGGGAGACGACGTCGATCCCGTCGTCGTCCGTGAGCGCCCGGCACCCTGAACGTACCCACCGTCACACGACGCTGAGCTGTCCGGTCAGAGTTGATGAGGCCAGCTGGCGAGAGCCAGCGAGGTCTCCGGTCGGCCGAAGGTAAGAGCGGGAGACTGGGTTTCAGGCGGTCTATCGATTGCGCCAAGCAGACACGGCTGGTCCCACCCGCCACCGAGAGAGGCGCCCCGGAGAGCATCCGGGGCGCCTCTCGTGCACCGGCCGAGTCCCTCGTCCTCGGTGAGGATTGGCAAATCGTCGGGGGACCAACCCGCCTGTTTCTGCATGCGCTCTGCCTGGGCTCCTCCGCGCTTCACCGTTGAACTGGAGGAACCGATAGAGGAGCAGAATATGCCGAAACCCATCACCGTCGTTCTCGTTCACGGCGCCTTCGCCGAATCCGCGAGCTGGAGGGGTGTCATCACCGCGCTTCAAGCTAAGCGCATCGACACGATCGCCACCCCGAATCCACTTCGGAGCGTCACAACCGATGCTGACAACGTCCGTCGTGCCGCCGAAGCCGTCGGAGGACCGGTCGTCCTCGTCGGCCACTCCTACGGCGGAGCAGTCATCTCAGAGGCGGCCGTCGGCAGCGATCCCGTAAAAGGCCTCGTCTACGTGTCGGCGTTCGCCCCGGATCACGGCGAGACCTCGCTCAGCTTGACCGGCAGATTCCCCGGCTCCAGCCTCGCCGGGACCCTGCGCAGTATTCCGTTGGGAGACGGGTCGAACGATCTCATCGTCGACCGCGATCTCTTCCCGGCACAGTTCGCCGGCGATCTGTCGCTGAGCGAGGCGCAGATCGGCGGCGCCACGCAGCGCGCGATCCGTGACGCGGCGCTCGCTGAGCCGCAACCGGCTTCGACTCCGGCCTGGAAGACGCTGCCGTCCTGGTTCGTGTTCGGGTCGGGTGACAAGAACATCCCTGTCGAGGGGCTGCGTTTCATGGCGGAACGCGCGGGCTCGCTGGAGACCGTCGAACTCCCCAACGCTTCGCACTCCGTGATGGTCTCCAACCCCGGAGCCGTCGCCGATCTCATCGCAGAAGCTGTCGCCCACCTGTCCTGACCCCGCGCCGCACCAGTACTGACGAAAAGAGAGCATCATGCCGTACTTCATCACTTCGGATGGCACAGAAATCTTCTACACGGATCAGGGATCCGGCCAGCCGGTCCTCCTGAGCCATGGTTGGCCGCTGTCGTCTGACGCCTGGCAGGTGGAGATCAAACTGCTTGCCGATTCCGGCTATCGGGCGATCGCGCACGACCGTCGCGGCCACGGCAGATCAGCCAAGACATTCACCGGCAACGATATGGACACATACGCTCGAGACCTCGCCGAGCTCATCGAGCACCTCGACCTGAGAGATCTGGTGCTCATCGGCCACTCGACAGGCGGCGGTGAGGTCGTGCGGTACGCCGCTCAACATCGCCGAGGACGGGTCGTCAAGGTCATCACCGCCGGTGGTGTGGCTCCACTGATGATCCTGTCCGAGTCGAACCCGGAGGGTCTGCCGGCCGAAGTCTTCGACGGCATCCGCGCCGGTGTGCTCGCCGATTCGTCGCAGTTCTACATCGAGCTGGCCGAAGCGTTCTTCGGCGCGAACCATGCGGACTCGCATGTGTCGGAGGGAGCCAAGCGCGAGTTTTGGCGTCAGGGAATGCTGGTGAACCTCGCCGCTGCCTACGACTGTGTCGCGGCCTTCTCGGAAACCGACTTCACCGAAGACCTGGAAGCGCTCACCGTGCCAATCATGATCGCCCACGGCAGCGACGACCAGATCGTTCCCATCCATGATGCCGCGCTCAAGTCGGCCGCTCTCGTGAGGAACGGGACACTCAAGGTGTACCCCGGCGCCCCACATGGCATCTCCGGGGAGTACCAGAAGCAACTCGATGCCGACATCCTCGCTTTCATCGCGAAGTGATGAACCACCCGTGAGAGCGCTTCACCACGTCACTGCCGCCCACGCGATGACGTCGCAGAGAGATGAAAGCCCATGAGTCAGACGACTGTCACCCGACCATCGCGGGCGGTGAACCAATCGACGGATGCCGTCACCGCATTCGAGCAGTGCCGCGGGCGACTCTTCGGGATCGCCTACCGCATGACCGGCAATGTCATGGATGCCGAGGACATCGTTCAAGAAGCATGGATTCGATGGCAGCGCACGCGGCATGACGAGATCCGCGAGCCCGCGGCGTTCCTCGCGACGGTCGCGACGCGCTTGTCCATCAATGCGCTCCAGTCGGCGCACTCGCGACACGAGGTGAGCATCGATCAGGGAATGCTGGAGATGGCCAGCGGCGACGACGATCCCTCACTCACGTGGGAACGGACCGAAGCCCTCCAGCGCGTGATACGAACTCTGCTGGGGACCTTGACCCCGCCAGAGCTCGCGTCGTTCATCCTTCGAGAGGCGTTTGCCTACCCGTACGAACAGATCGCCGAGATCGTGGGAACGACGCCTGTCAATACTCGTCAGTTGGTCAGTCGTGCCCGCAGGCACCTCGCTTCGCGGCCGCGCGCGACGGCGTCGACGCACGCGCAACACCAGCTGGCGCAGGCATTCCGACGTGCAGCCCAGCACGGCGACCTCGCCCAGCTGGAGGCACTTCTCGCACTCGCGTGGACGCCCGCCCCGATTTCGCCACCCGAGCCATCTCGCGCGCCGCATCCGATGCGGAGGATCCCGTGTCATCACCATCGCGGGCCGTCGGTCGTCCCTGGCCTCGTCCGAACCTTCGCGCAGACAGGAGAACCACGATGAGTGATATTCCCGATTTCGCCGGTATTCGAGCAGTCTTCGTCAACTGCACGCTCAAGCCGAGTCCTCAGGTGAGTAACACGCAGGGGCTGATGGAGCTCAGCATCGAGCTCATGAGATCCCGTGGCGTCGACGTGCAGACACTCCGTTTCGTCGACCACGACGTGCCGCCCGGGGTGTACCCCGACATGCGCGAGCAAGGCTGGGCGACCGATGCGTGGCTGACCGAGGTGTGGCCTGCGATCAACGACGCAGACATCCTCGTCGTCGGCGGGCCCCTGTGGCTCGGAGACAATGCGTCGGTCACCCGCAAGCTCATCGAACGGCTCTATGCAATGAGCGGCGAGGTCAACAGCAAAGGGCAGTACGTCTACTACGGCAAGACCGCTGGCGCGATCATCACGGGGAACGAAGACGGGGTCAAGCACGCCTCGGCGTCGATTCTGTACAGCCTGCAACACATCGGCTACGTCATTCCGCCGGGAGCTGATGCCGGCTGGATCGGAGAGATCGGTCCCGGGCCGAGTTATCTGGATCCAGGCTCAGGGGGGCCGGAGAACGACTTCACCCGCCGGAACGTCACGTTCATGACGTGGAACTTGATGCACATGGCCGGCATGCTCCGCGCAGCCGGCGGTTTTCCGGCTTGGGGGAATCTTCGACAGGCGTGGGACAGCGGCGAACACTTCGGCCTCGACGCGAATCCCGAGTATCGGTAGGGTTGCCGACGCCATCGTGTACCGATGCCATGCGTTCATGGCATCGGTACACGTGGTTCAGTGGTCTGCGGACGCCAGGCGTGCGGCCGTCTCAGCGAGTCGCATCGAGAAGCCGGCTTCATTGTCGTACCAGGCCGCCACCGAGACCATGCCGTTGAACACCTGCGTCAGCGGAAGATCCACGATGGAGGAGTGCGGATCCCCGACGATGCGAGCCGAGGTCCACTCTTCGTCGAACACGTCGAGGATGCCCTCGAGGGGTCCCGAGGCCGCTGCCTGTCGGAAGACTTCGCGGAGATCATCGGTCGAGATATCTCGTTCCGGCATGACGTTGAGCTCGACGATGCTGCCCGTGCGCACAGGGACCCGGTAGGCCTTCCCGGTGATCTTCAGGTCTGGCCAGATGAATCCCAGCGCTTTCGCCGCACCTGAAGAGGACGGGATGATGTTCTCCGCGCCGGCCCACGAGTCCCGCCTGGACGTCATTGGCTGGTCGGTCAGCGACTGTGTGTTCGTGTAGGCGTGGACCGTTGAGAAGACGCCGAACCGAATGCCGATGCTGTCGAGGAGCACCTTGACGACAGCCGCGAGAGCGTTGGTGGTGCAGCTGGCCATGCTGATGATCTTGTGCGCATCGCTGTCGTAGTCGTCGAGGTTGATGCCCGGCAGCAGGACGGCGTCGCAATCCTCGGCGGTTTTGCTCGGTCCGCTGATGAGCACCCGCTCTGCGCCGTTCGTGAGATGCCGTTCTGCTGCTTCCCGAGTGACACCGCGACCGGTGCAATCCACGACCAGGTCGATGCCGAGCGCTTTCCAGTCCGGCACGCCGTCGATGGAGTTCACGTAGGTGATCCGTCTGCCGTCGATGGAGATGGAGGTGTCGTCGTCCGACGCGACGCCTTCCCACCGCCCGTAGTTCGTGTCGACTTCGAGGAGCGCGGCGAGGGCGCCGGCTGGGGCGATGTCGCAGATGACCGTAGGGAAGAACAGATCGTTCTGCACCGCGCTGCGCACCAGCTGGCGGCCGATTCGTCCGAATCCGTAGACGGCGATGTTGGTCATGAGGTCTTCCCTTCGATGAAGTGTCCTTCGCTGAACGCTCGTCCCGGATGCTCGACGTCGACGAGGTCCGCGTACTCCGAGTTCTGGTTGATGAACGCAGACACGAGGGGGCAGTACACGGTAACGTGCAGATCACGATCGCGCACATCGTCGAGGGCGTAGGCGATGAGTTCCCCAGCGATTCCACGCCCCCGGAACTCCGGGACGACATGGGTCGACAGGACGACGACACGGTTGTGGATCTGCTTGAACTCGATGGTCGCCACCTCGTCCTTTCCGAGGCTGGCAGCGTAGGAACGCCGAGCGTCATCGCGATAGACGACGATCTCTGATTCTGCGTCCGCGGACGGAACATCGGCGGGGTCGGAGTCCCCGACGCTGCCGATTTGTTGATGTGTCCTCATGGTTCGCTTCCCTTTCTCCAGTGGTATGTCCACGCCCGAGTTCGGCAATGCTGCGATGTGGCGATGTGGCGATGGCCCCGTGGTCTGGTGCAGCCGCCCCATCGTTCACCAGCTCTGACCGCGCTTCGGTCGGATCTGTGACGGCTCTCGCCGATCACGCTCAGTCGTCCGGAGGGAGATCGGAAGACGCCGAAGACGCCGAGCTGTCACAGCTCGGAGCTGTGGGTTGTCATCTTGAGTGTGAGCCGACGGCGCCCTGCCGCGGCCGCAGAGGGTTCTCTGGAGGTTCATCATGAAGTTCGTCGTCGTGGGCGGTACGGGTCTCATCGGCTCGACAGTCGTCAAGCAGCTCGAAGCACTCGGGCATGTGGCGGTCGCCGCGTCTCCGTCGACGGGCGTCGACACCATCACCGGTGCGGGACTCGCCGAGGCCGTCGCCGGGGCCGACGTCGTCGTCGACGTCACCAACTCGCCGTCGTTCGAGGACGGCCCGGTGCTGCAGTTCTTCACTGAGTCGACCAGACGGCAGCTCGAAGCGGAACAGCTCGCCGGCGTCGCGCACCACGTTGCGCTGTCCATCGTGGGTGTCGAGCACCCGTCTGAAGGCGGCTACTTCCGTGCGAAGGCCGCCCAGGAGGCACTCATCCGCGACTCCGGCGTCCCGTACTCGATCGTGCACGCGACGCAGTTCTTCGAGTTCATCGAGGCGATCGCCGCCACGGCGACTGACGGTGGCGCGGTCACCCTCCCGCCCGTGCAGTTCCAGCCGGTCGCGGCCGTCGACGTCGCAACACTTATCACCGAGGTGGCCGTCGAAGCGCCCATCAACGGTGTCGTCGACATCGCCGGACCCGATCGCGGCCGGTTCTCCGACATCGTCGCGCAGGTCCTCACAGCGCGCGGCGACCAGCGCACCGTCGTCGCAGACCCGAGCGCTCCCTACTTCGGAGCGCCCGTGGAGGAGACGACGCTGGTGCCGACCGCGGGACACCGGGTCGGAGCGGTCTCCCTGCAACAGTGGCTCGATTCGACGCCGCGATAGCGGCGCCCGACCTTCGGGATCGGGAGGGACGAAGTCTCGAATCCCGATTCAGGTCGTCGGTGTTCCGGCGCTCGGGAACGCCCCGAGCGCCGGAACGCGTCAGGCGTCCGCCGACGTGAGCCGACGCAGCTTGTCGGGGCTCATAAGCCACAGCAGTTGCTCGATCCCCGATGGGGACGCCGTGATCGTCACCGCCGTCGTGATGCGGCCGTCCTCGACAAGTGCCATCGCAGGCTGACCGTTGAGGCGAATCGGCTCGAGGATCTTTCCGATCCAGAAGTGGCTCGAGAACGCGGCGACGAAGGACGCCACACGGCCGCGGCCGATGACCGGTATGCGCGCTGCGAGCTTCACGCCGTTGCCGTCCGAGTAACTGACGACGTCCGCCGCGAGGATCCGCTCGAGGCCGGCGACATCCCCGTGCTGCGCAGCCACGAGGAACGCGTCGAGCAGGCGCCGCTGGTCCTCGTCCGGCACCTGCGTTCGTCGTTCGGCCCGCAGATGCTTGCGCGCACGGCTCACCAGCTGCCGGGTCGCCGTTTCGCCGCGTTGCACGACGTCCGCGATCTCCGCGTATGAGTAGTCAAACGCCTCGCGAAGGACGTAAGCGGCGCGTTCGGTCGGCGTCAGCTTCTCGAGCAACAGCAGAATGGCGAAGCTGAGCGCCTCACCCCGTTCGGCGCCAAGAGTCGGGTCGTTGCTCGTGTCCACGGGTTCCGGCAGCCACGGACCGATGTAGGTCTCGTGACGGGCGCGCGCCGACTGCAGGAAGTTGATCGCCATGCGGGTCGTCGTCGTCGCGAGGAAGGCGGCGGGCTCGCGGACGACGCTGCGGTCGTACGCCTGCCAGCGGATCCACACGTCCTGGACGATGTCTTCGGCGTCGGATGCGGTGCCGACCATCCGATAGGCGATGCCGAATAACCGGCGCCGGCAGTCGCCGAACTGCCGAGCCGCCTCGTCGAGGTTGTGCGCTGGGTGGTCGTCCTCCGTGGTCATTCCTGTCTCCATCCGTCAGCTCGCTGCGGGCCCGTCACGATGGTCCCATGAACTGAGACCGTGCAGACGGGCGATGTGTGACAACCGGGTGTTCAGGAGCGTGAGTGTGTCTTGGATCGACAAAGCTCAGCCAGGCCGAAGCCCTGGGGCATCCTCGTGTCCGCCTCCGAGTTCTCGGATCGGCTCGTGCGGGTCGCGGGCGATCAGTTCGATGCGGTCTTCGAGCATCCAGCGGGAGATCGCGCCGCGGATGCGACTCGTGACGTGCAGGCGACCGCGGTCGTCGGGCCGCGGGGCGTATGCCGCCGGATGATCCTGCTGAAGCAGCGCCCAGCGGGTATATCGATCCAGTTGCTGGTGGACTTCCACGTACTCGCCGCCCGGGAGCCGCAGGATCTGGCCGGTCTCGAAGCCGTGCAGCGCCATTTCCCGGTCGCGTCGTTGCAGCGCGACGCAGACGCTCCGCGTGATCCCTAAGCCGATCGCGGGGCCGATGAGGAGGGTGATCTGCAACACGTGGATCACCCCTTCGATCGTGAGGTGGAAGTGGGTGGCGACGAGGTCGGCACTGGCCGACACCCAGAGCACGCCGTAGAAGACGATGCCCGCGACGCCGAGAGCGGTGCGAGTCGGCGCGTTGCGAGGGCGGTCGAGGAGATGGTGGTCGCGGTGGTCACTGCTTGCCCAGTTCTCAACGAACGGGTACACGGCGACTGCGAGCAGGAAGACGCTGACGACGACCAGGGGTCCGAGGAGGGCGATCGACCATGTGTGTCCGAGGAGTTCGACCTCCCAGCCGGGCGGCACGAGGCGGAGGGCGCCGTCGAGGAAGCCGGTGTACCAGTCGGGCTGGCTCCCCGCGGAGGCGTCTCCGGGTGACGACGGGCCGTACAGCCAGATCGGGCTGATGGTGACGGTCGCGGAGACGAGCAGCAGGATGCCGCAGACGATCGCGAACAACCCTGCCGCCCGGACCGCGGCGTTCGCGAACGGGACACCGACGACGTTTTCCTCGGTGCGTCCCGGGCCGGCGAACTGCGCGGGTTGATGCACGTACCACAGGCGTACGAGGGCGAGCACGAGCGCGATGAGCAGCACGGGCACGATCGCGACATGGATCGGATACAGGTTCTCGATGATGGTGCCCGGGAACTCGCCACCGAACAACAGGGCGGACACCCACGTCCCCACGACCGGGATGGCCAGCACGATGCCCTGCACGATCCGCAGCCCTGAACCCGACAGCATGTCGTCTGGCAGGGCGTAGCCGCTCCACCCGCCGACGAGCGCGACGATGAGCAGCAGGAACAGCAGGACCCAACTCCACTGGCGGGGCCGACGGAACCCGCCGGTGAAGAACATGACGAGAACCTGCAGGATGAGCGAGGCCGGCAGCAGGAGTGCGGCCCAGTGATGGACCTGGCGGATGAGGAGACCGCCGCCGACCTCGTAACTGATGGCCATGGTCGAGGCGAACGCCTTGGACACCTCGACGCCGGCGAGCAGCGGATATCCGCCCCGGTAGATGACCGGGTCGCTCGACGGAGTGTAGAAGAACATGAGCACGACACCGCTCACGAGGAGCACGGCGAGGGCGGCCGCCGAGACGACGGCGAACAGACTCGTCGCGTGGAGTGGGATCCGACGGTGACGGAGCTCCTCGAGCGTCGCGCTGAGTGCACGGCCGGGCGCCGTCCGGGTTCGGAACGCGACCGCGGCTCGGTCGGTCCATGAGGCCCGCCTGCTGTGGGGTCTGCTTGGTCCTCTGCTCACGTCGTGCTCCTGTCCGGGTCGGCTCATCAGCTCTGACCGAACGCGGCACGCCGTTGTGACGGACCGGCAGGGTGTCCCGTGTGCTGGGCGTCACGGGCACCCTGCCGCAGTGCTACTTGGTGATCTCGCTGTAGAGCGGCACGGAGTTCCACCCGAACCGGACGTTCTCGACGCCCTCGCCGTAGCCGCCGATGACGTTCTGGTACCAGAGCGGGATGGCGGGGAGGTCGGCGAAGAGGATCTCCTGGGCGGCCTGGAACTTCGCGTTCGCGGCGTCGAGGTCGGATGCTCCGGCTCCCTCGGCGAGGAGCTCGTCGAACTCGGTGCTGGAGTAGTCGCCGTCGTTCGAGGACCCGCCCGTCGCATACAGCGGCGCCAGGAAGTTGTAGAGCCCGGGGTAGTCCGCCTGCCAACCCGAACGGAACCCGGTCTCGATCGTGCGACCCGTCACGCTGGCGCGGAAGTCACCGAAGACGGCGACCGGAACACCGGAGGACTCGATGCCGAGCGTGTTCTTGATGGAGTTGGTGACCGCGTCGACCCAGGCCTGGTGCGGGCCGTCGGCGTTGTAGGCGATCTGGAAAGAACCGTCCCACGGAGAGATCGCGTCAGCCTGAGCCCAGAATTCCTTGGCCTGATGCTCGTCGAAGACCGCGACCTCATTGCCGTCTACCTCGCTCGAGTACCCGTCGAGCACCGGAGACGTGAAGTCGGTCGCCGGGGTGCGGGTGCCCTCGAAGATCACGTCGGTGATCTGCTCGCGGTTGATCGCGTAGGAGATCGCCTGGCGACGCAGCTGGCCTTCCTCACCGCTGAAGTGCGGGAGGCGAGCCGGGATCGTGAACGACTGGAAGATCGCGGCGGGCTGGTTCACAGCGCGGTCGCCGAGGTCGTCCTGGAAGGTCGAGATCGCGGAGTCGGGGATCTGGTCGAGGACGTCGAGGTTGCCACCGAGCAGGTCGGCGTAGGCAGCGTCGAAGGACGCGTAGAAGTTGATGGTCACGCCACCGTTCTTCGGCGTGCGGCCACCGGTGTACTCGTCGTTGGTTACGAGGGCGATCGACTCGTTGTGCTTCCAGGCACCCTCGCCGTCGAGCATGTACGGGCCGTTGCCGACAGGGTTCTGACCGAACTCCTCGGTGACCTTGCCGGCCTCGTCGAACGCGGACCTCGGCAGCGGGTAGAACGAGGAGTAGCCGAGACGCAGCGGGAAGTCGGACACCGCGCTGCTCAGCGTCACGGAGAAGGTCTGGTCGTCGAGCACCTGGAGTCCCGTGAGCGGAGCACCACCCGCCGGGTCGAAGCCGGCGATGTCGCTGAAGAAGCTGGCGCTTTTCCTGAGGTTGACCACCGCGTCCTGCCACGCGTTCACGAACGACGCCGCGACGACCGGCTCGCCGTTCGTGAAGGTCTGGTCGGGCTTGATCGTGATGGTGAAGGTGATCGAGTCATCCGTCTTGATGGACTCGGCCAGGTCGTCGACCGGCTTGCCGTCGGCGTCGTAGTACACGAGACCGGCGAAGAGCTCGTCGAGGATCTTGCCGCCGCCGACCTCGTTGGTGTCGCTGGGGATGAGGCCAGACTCCGGCTCGGAGCCGTTGGTCGTGATGATGGACTTCGTACTGGCGCCATCGCTGTCACTGCTCGAACCACCTCCGACGCAGCCGGACAGGGCCAGCGCACCGATCGTGACGAGGGCAGAGACGATACCGAGACGTCTGAATATCACAGGAACTCCTTGATGGAAATGCGGGCACCGACCGACCGGGCACGTGCCCTCGGCCGGTCGAAACCCTTGATCTCCATAACGACAAGGCCGGCACCGGATCTGTGACGTGCCACTGGGGCGTGACTCAGTCGCCCCGCGACGCTGCCGCCGGAGCCGGTTCTCCGCTGGCCTCGAACGCGGCGCGGGGGTGCTCGGTTGAGCGCAGCGACACGACGTCCCGACCGAACAGCACCGCTGTCGCCCAGATCAACAGGACCCGCACCTTCCGCTGCCAGGTCGGCACCGCCAGGACGTGATACCCACGGTGCATCAACCAGGCGACGACCCCCCGTGATCACGAGACGCCGGTACTGGAAGATGCCACGCCCGAGGCCCAGAGTCGCGACGACGCCCAGGCTGTGGTGCACGTAGGGTTTCGTTCGCCGCCCCCGGATCGACGCCAGGAGGTTCTTCGCGAGCCGCTTGCCCTGGCGGACCGCGTGCTGCGCGTTCGGGACGGTCGTCGAACCTGCAGGACCGGCCAGGTCCGGGACGGCTGCGTCGTCGCCCGCGCCCCACGCGTCCTCCACCGGGTCGTCCTCGGTGCCGACGCGGAGGTCGGAGCGGACGAGGAGTCGTCCGCGAGCATCGATCGGCAGGTCCGTGTGCTTCGCGACGATCGGTGTCGAGGCGTTTCCGGCCGTCCAGACGAGCAGACCGGTGTCGAACTCCTCGCCGTTCGAGAGCACCACGTGTCCGTCGCGCGCGGACAGCAACTGCGTCCCGAGATGGATCAGCGCTCCTCGTTCTTCGAGATGACGAACCACCCAGCGTCCCGGTCCGTCGGTCACCTCCGGCAGGATCCGGCTCGCCGCCTCGACGAGGTGGAAGCGGAGTTCGGGGAAGGACAATTCCGGGTAGTGCTTGAACAGCGCGGTGGCGAGGGAGAGCAGCTCGCCGAACCCCTCGATCCCGGAGAATCCACCGCCGACGAACGTCATGGAGAGCAGGGCAGCGCGCTCGGGCCCGGCCGGGAGGGTGGCCGCGCGGTCGAAGGCGGTGAGAAGCCGGTCGCGGATCGCCACCGCCTCCTCCACGTACTTGAGTCCGATCGCGTCGTCGCGGACACCCGGGATCGGGAAGGTCCGCGTGACTGCGCCTGCCGTGACGACGACAATGTCGTAGTCGAGCGCACGGTCCGGGCCCTCTGCCGGTCGCACGGTCGCCGATCGACGATCGTGGTGGAGTTCGAGCACGCTCCCGGCGATGATCCTGGTCCGTCGCAGCTCACTCCGCAGCGAGATCGCCACGTGTCGCGGCTCGATGGACCCGGATGCGACCTCGGGGAGGAACGGTTGGTACGTCATGTACGGACGCGGATCGACGATCGTCACCTCGGCCTCGCCCCGACGGAGCCGCTTCTCGAGTCTCCAGGCGGTGTAGAAACCGGCGTAGCCGCCCCCGATGATGAGGATCCGTTGCATGATGTCCCTTTCGTCTCATCAGTACTGACCGCGCATCGCCCCCGGGTGTGACGTCACCGCGCCTCGCTTCGCTCAAGACCGTTGTCACACCCGTGGGCTCGACGTTGTCAGAGTGGTGGGCCCTGTATCGCCGAGTGCAGCGCCAAGAAGGTGAGCGGATATCAATGGGTACGACGGACGATGGGTCGGTGTCCGATCAGACGTCGACGGGCGCCGGTGCGAAGGACCTCGCGACCGCGGCTTCCCAGTTCGATCGTGTCCGTCGTCGACTCTTCGGCATCGCCTACCGCATGCTCGGGAGCGGCTCCGACGCCGAGGACGTCGTCCAGGAGGTCTGGATCCGCTGGCAGGCGTACGACCGGAGCACTGTTCTCGAACCGGCCGCACTCCTCGCGAAGACCACCACGCGCCTCTCGATCAATCATCTGAAAACCGCTCGAGCCCGGCACGAGACCTACGTCGGTCCGTGGCTCCCGGAGCCGGTCGACACGAGCCAGGATCCGGCGCTCGGTGCCGAACGCGGGGAGGCCTTGAATCTCGCGATCGTCCTGCTGCTCGAGAAGCTCACGCCGACCGAACGCGCCGCGTACGTGCTCCGTGAGGCGTTCGACTACCCGTACTCGCAGATCGCGGAGATCGTCCAAGTCAGTGAAGGTGCGTCCCGCCAACTCGTGAGCCGTGCCCGGAAGCACCTGCAGCAGGAGCGTCGGGCGAGAGTGGAGACCGGTGCGCAGCGTCGCCTTCTGAACGCCTTCCTCGCCGCCGCTCAGGCCGGAGACGTCGTCGCACTGGAGGAACTGTTCACCGCAGAGGTCGTGAGCTACACCGACGGCGACGGAACGCCGCTCGCAGCCCGGATCCCGGTGGTCGGGCGTCAACGCGTGGCGTCCTTTATCGCGGCATTCTCCTCCCACTTCTGGACCGGCAAGGTCATCGAGGTCGTCGAGCTGAACGGCCAGCCTGCGGCTCAGCTCGTGCAGGACGGTGTGGTCACGACGTCGATCGTGCTCGTCTCGTCGGCAGAGGGCGTCCGTCAGTTGCAGTGGGTCATGAGCCCCGCCAAACTCGGACGACTCTCCGCGCGTGGCTGATCGTCCCACCTTCGACCACCACCAGCGGAATCGAGCGGCGAAGATGACACGACCCGACGATCACTCCCTGGACGGCGGCGGCAGGGACGACCGTGTCGGGGACCCTGCAGATCGCGTCACCCTCGATGAGTCACTCCAACGGCTGCTGACCGTGACACTCGCCACCCTCTCGCCGGCTGAACGCATGGCGTTCGTCCTCCACGATGTCTTCGGTGTCCGGTACGGGACGGTCGCCGACGTGGTCGGCAGGACGGCGGACGAGACCCGCGCGCTCACCCGTTCGGCACGACGGCGCGTCCATCATCACTCCGGGTCGACGGCCGATGCCTCCGACCAGCGTCGCTTGCTGTCCGCCCTCGACCGAGCGTGCGCGGATGGCGACGAGGAACGGTTGATGTCCCTCCTCGACTCGGAGGTGACCGTGGTGACCGACGGTGGGGGCCGGGCAGGTAGGCCGCTCGGCACGGCGAGCGGCGTCATCGGTGCAGCGCGGCTCCTCATCGACCTGTACGCACAAAGGCCCCCACTCCGATCCGCTGAGCAATCAGTGAACGGTGAGTCCGGGCTGCTGTTGCGTCGGCATGACGAGGTTGTGGGGGTCCTCGCCTTGGCTGTGCATCGTGGGAAGATCACCGAGGTCTGGCTCGTCGTCAACCCGGACAAGCTCCGGCAGTGGAACGCCGGAGGGGCCTGAAGTGAACCTGTGCCGTGACGTCGGACGGGCTCACGCGAGTGAGGCGAGTCGAGAGAGCTCACTGGACTTCCAAACGCCGAATCGTATGGAGAACGTGCACGAAGCTCGCGTTGGCAGGAGCGCCCTCTCGTCCAGCTTCATCCCCTGGTATCGCGCTCGAGGGTCGGAGGACGGTGTCTTCGCGACCGACGACTCGTCGGAGCAACGCGTCGAGACGGAACGTCTCGGGCCCGGCCACCTCCACGATGCGATCTAGCGGTGGGGCCAGGGCCGCTGCAACCAACTCAGCGGACACGTCGTCCGCAGCCATCGGCTGTGCGAGCACGCTTGGCACCCTGATCTCTCCTCCGTGACGCAGCGATTCGGCGATGTCGACCAGCTGTTCGAAGCACTGGGTCGCGCGGACGATCGTGAAGGGCTGGCCAGACTCCTGAACCAACTCCTCCCGATGGCGCCTTGCGGCGAGGTATCTCGGCAGTGGCCCACTGTGCCGGTCCGCGCCCACGACGGAGAGTGCCACGCGGCGACCGATCCCAGCCTCGGAGCGCTGCAGCAGGCTGGGAAGGGAATGTTCGAGTGGCGTCGCCAGGTCGGATGCAGTAGCGCGTCCGGACCATGACGTGTCCACGAGCACTTCGGTGTCCCGCAATGTTCTGACCAGCTCAGACGCAGCGTGGGAGTCGAGGTGGGGCGGAAGCGCAGGAGAGATGGCCTCGTGCCCGTGTGCGTGCAGCAGAGCTATGACTTTCGAGCCGATGACACCGAGGTTTCCGGTGTTCCCGATGACGGCGATCTTCATGTCAGACCTTCCCTTCATCGAGCGAATGCTGAGCAAGGACCGTCCATCATTCGCCGAACGGAGGTCATCAGCTCTGACCAGGAGGCGCGTGCGCCTGTGACGGGGATCCTGCCCGCGGCGACTTTCCGCGATGGAGTCACATCGGCACACCGGGCGGGGTCATAGCTGTTGTAAGACACCTCCACTCCCGACCGCAGGCACAAGCAGGGTCGGGACCGACGCAAGGAACAGGGGCATCATGTCACAAGGATTCTCGACCCACCGCAAGATCGAATTCGAGTACCCGGACGCAGCCGGATATCCAGACGGCACTGGGACGCTGTATGAGGGAACTGACGAAGACGACCGCGAAATCGATGGCACTCAGCGCGCAGTGTCCTCGGACGGTGATTCCAGAGACGACTGATCCGAGCCTTGAGACGTTCGAGGAAATCATGTCCTCTCCACGAACACCGCTTGCGATCGCCTCGCATGGTCGAGCGCCTTCGCCGTCCGGCACGTCGCTGCGTCGAGTGACAACCGTTCTCTGGGACTGGTTGTCGCGTCCGAATCATGGGGGAGCTGTTCGTTCTTTCCGTCGCGCGGCGTTCGAGCAGGATCCATCCGCTCTCAGAGGTTTGCTCGACCCGTCCGTTCTCGTCGCGGTGCAGTCCGCGGACTCAGCTGGACATCGCGTCCGAGTCGTCCGCGGACTCGACGATGCTGTGACGTTGCTGCTGCATGGGATGGGGCGCAGAGACGGCCTGACCATCATGGAGAGGCCCGTCGACGGGCAAGCCGGCCTCATCCTTGAAGATGACAACGGGCCGTTCGCATCCGTGTACCTGGACTATTCGGCAGGTCTCGTGACCATTGTGTACATCCGATTGCAACCGACCCGCCTTCACCATTGGCGTACTACATAGTTTCGCGCCGCCGGTCGTTCACTCGGGCATACGCATCGTGACATGAGTTCAGAATTTCAATAGGGATGTTAGTCAGGTCGCGGTAGCCAGTATGGAAGTGGTCTCAGGCAACGTGCTGGGCCGTCAACGTCGGCGCCTGCTGCGCCGTGCAGGGCATGGAACTCGACTTGCATGTTAGGGCCGGAGATGGAGCTCAGCGGACGACGCCTAAATCGCGATTTTTGTACTTGATTGTCGAACTGATTGGCGCGACGAAGGATGGACGCGGGGTCGAACAGTCACGGCGCCGGAGGCCGGCGCCGTGCTAGTCCCAATCGCTGGTCGTAGCTCTAGCGGACAGGTTCTCAGTGTTGGACCGGTTGCTGTCTTCGGCCGCAGAACCGGTCACGATCGCGGAGGAGGGTCGGTTGCTGGCGAACACGCCGAACAAGCCGACCAACGCTGGTTCGCCCACGTGGATCACCATCGCTCGGCTGGGTGTCACCGTCTTTCATGCCAAGTTTGTTGTGGCATTGGATCAATGCACAGGCGAGTCAGAGCTCGCTGTCGGCCGCCAGTCACACCAAGGAAAATGCCAGCACCGGTTCACCAACTGGCTGCAGGCGTCGGCGGCGGCGTGGTCTGTTTGCTGGCCGCGCTGCGGCCGACCCGCAAGCAACGGGCTACCTCAGGCGCCGTCGCCTCCGCCCTTCGCGGCTAGGCGCCTCTTGCGCCGGCGATGATGTCGCCGAGCACGTTCGGAGGGTCCTCCGCTGGACCAACCCGGTTCGGCTGGCGCGGCGAAATTGCCTTCTTGGTAGGTTCGAGTATGGGGAACTTCAATGAGGAACGCGACCGGGATCCGCAGCTTCCAACCGGTGAGGCAGCGCCGCCGCCCTCGCCTGGCGACGCTGGACCGCTCTCCCAAGGAGTGTTTCCAAACCTTGATCGGGTTTCGCGGGAGTCTCTTCGAAAGGGTACCTTCAGCCGCCGTCGAGTCATCCGCGCCGCGATCGGGTTCCTGATCGTCGTGATAGTGATCGTGGGGATCGTCTGGTACACCTGGCCGGTTCGGTAGAGGTCCGTGACGATCAGGGCGTGCTGAGCTCAGATCGCTCCACGAGGATCTCGGCCCTCGTGCGTGGATCCGAGAACATGGATGCGTCGCCCTGAACGTAGACACCGCCGCAGTCGCCTGAGCCGCCGAAGCCTGCCGTCACGACGCCGTCCGCGCGAGGCGGGTTAAAGGTGACGCTCACAGCTCCCGACGTGCAGCCCCACTGTCCGGCTACGGCAGTCCAGGGACTTCGCTCCACCAGGAGGCTCGGTCTTGCCAGGCTCGGCGAGTGTTCGATCGAAACCGTATGCCCTGTAGCCCACCTCGGTGGCCACTTCGAATTCGATCACAGCGCAGATCGAGGTCGGCCGCAGCGGCTGTCCGTCGTGCCCGACGATTCTTCGCCAGGCTCGCTCAGCCCTCGAGGCAGGCCTTCGCCTCGTCGACGCCGTCCTCGGCCACCGAGAACTCCTCGCCGTTCATCTGGTGCGGCCACACGGTGAACTCGGCCGCGAAGCTGTCGATGGCGACCAAGGGCCCGGAACCGGGAGTGAGCGAGCTGCCGATGCCCCAGACGCCGACCGCGGGTTCGTCCTCGAACCCCGGCGTCGTGAAGCTCATCGCGACGATGTAGACGTCGCCGCGCTCGATGGACTTCACGGCGCCGGCGCTGATCGGGGTGATCGCGGGACCATCGTTGGCGCCGTCCGCGATCGCGCTCAGCAGCTCTGGCGGAACGGTCTCGCACGGGCGGCCGTCGCCGGCGTTGCCACCGGAGCAGCCAGTGAGCAGGAGGAGCGCTGCAGCGAGCACAGCGACGGGCGTGACGAACTTGGGCATGAGCCCCATTATGCCGAGAGGCGTCGATACGCTGAGGCCGTGACGCTCGCCGAAGACCCCTGGTACCAGCAGCTCCGCATGCAGTGGAAGCCGGACCACATGAAGCTCCTCCTGGTCGCCGAGTCGGCACCCGACTCCGGAGCTGCCGCGGCAACGGAGCGCCGCTTCTTCTACGCGCCGACCGTCTCCCGTGCCGACAACCTGTTCCGCGGCGTAGTCCTCGCCCTGTACGGAGCGAAGGTCGCCACCGGTGACGACCGCACGCCGTGGCTCACGCGGTTGCGCGATGACGGGGTCTGGTTGATCGACCTCGCACCGTACCCGGTGAACAAGCTCTCGTCCGGCGATCGCCGACGGGCTCTCCTTGAGCACGCGCCGGTGCGCACCCGCGAGATCCTCGACCTCGCCCCTGACGGGATCGTGATCTGCCACGCGCCCACGTTCCGGGCGCTGGCGCCGGCCCTCGTCGCAGCAGGGGCTCCGCTGCTGCACGACGAGGCGATCCCGTTCCCGCTGGGGAACTTCAGGGCGCGCTTCGCCGCAGAGGTGCGTGAGGCGGTTGCACCGTTGGGACTAAGTGGGCTGCGGTGATCGCGACTGCTTGGACGGTCGAGCCGTGCGCCGATGATGTTGAAGCGGCCGAACGGCTCAGCAACCGTGCCGGGAATGAGTGATGACATGACCGATCCTGACTTTGAATCGCTGACCGCGTCGCGGTGGACGCCACAGATTCCCCGGCCGACCGGGATAGTCGTCCTGGCGTACGTCATCGTCGCCCTAGCCTGGTTTCCTCTCGTGGGCTCGGTACTGCGCCGGTTGAACTGTCGGGCTTCGGCCTACCAGGGGGATGCGCAACCGCTGTACTCCATCGGCTTGACCGTGATCGCCATCGTTTGCTGGCTCTGGGTGCAGCACCGCTCGACCAAACACGTGAAGACCCGTTCCCGGAGGTTTGTCGTCCTGATGGCCGGGTTCTTCGCGATTGGCTTGGTGCCCATCGCTCTTCTTGTGGTCAGTCCGATAACGCCCTACGTCGCCGCCGCTCGCATCGACTGTGGCACGTCACAGGACGACCTCATCGGACTCGCGCTATATCTGCCCTTGCTGTCGCTGCTCGTCACTCAACTGGTCAACCCGGCAGGCACGAAGCCCTCGCTCATGCGCTGGATCATCGCCGGTTCTGCTCTTGCAGCGATCTGGAGCGCCTACGTGCTCATCGTTCAGCCGTGGCCGCCAGCTGGCCCCTGAGGCACGTCGCGCGCAGACGATCTGTCCGAAGTCAGGCGATCACTATGCTGAGCGACATGCACAGCACCATCACCAAGCGCGTCGCCGCGCTCACACTGCTCACCGCCGTCGCCTTCGGCTCGGCCGCGTGCTCCTCCGGCGCCAACACCAACGAGCCGGGGACCCCTGCCGCGCAGGCAACCACCGAGGCTCCGAGGCCCGTCGACCTGACCGGCGAGTGGAAGCAGACGAACTCCAACAGCCCCGACAGCTTCCAGACCGCGACCATCACCGGCGACACCATCGAGGTCTACTGGGTCGCGACCGACACGAAGTCGCTCTACTGGGCAGGAACCGTTGGCGCGCCGGCCGACGCGTCGCAGTCGTTCACCTGGGACTCGGCCAACGACACCTCGAAGACCGAGAGCGCCATCATGGCCGCCGGTGACGCAACGAAGACGTTCACCTACGAGAACGGCGAGATGTCCTACGAGGTCACCGCGCTCGGCACCACCATGACCGTCCGCCTCGAGCGCGAATAACTCGCGCCTCGATCACCGCACCACCGCGCCCCATCAGACGTGATCGTCTGATGGGACGCTTCGCTTTTCGAAGGCGCGATCAGCCGCGCGGGACCTGCAGCTCGACGAGCCGCGGGTCATCGAGCTCATACGTCAAGTGCCCGTGCGCCGCGGCGTCGATGCAGACGACGGCGTCCGTGCGTCGGATGCAGCCCAGGTCGAGGAGGTCTATCGCCTCCGCCCTCGAGTACGAGGTGAACGACCCAGCCGTCGGGTGCTCCTGGATGCCGAGGATCCACTGTTCGGCCGTGCCACATTCGTCGAACGTCGCGAGGAGGGCCACCTCGCTCTCGGATGGTTCGTTCTCTGCGGCGATCATCGCGTTGCTGCATGCGCCAGAGAGACGGGGCCCGGCTGCGTCCTCCGCGGAGGACGACGCACGATTATTCGCTGCGATCGACTGCACGGTGATGCTGAGGGCAATCACGCCGAGCACCGTCAGGCCTGCCCCGATCTTCAAGCGACGGTCCCAACGCACTGCGACTGCCGCGGTCGAAGCCGCCGCCGCAGCATCCTCAGCATCGAGCTCGCGCTCGATCGAAGCCTGCATCCGTCGCTCGGAAGCAGACGGCAGGTTGGGGTTGCGCTGACCAGCCTCGAGTCGAGGGGTGTACTTTCTGGGCTCCCAGGCCGCGCCGACCCACCAACGCTCGGAGTTAGCCTCCTCTGGATCAGGGTACCAGTCAGCAGGCGGCGGGGGCGGAGGAGCTGCGGACATAGCGGGAAGCCTAGCGAACGGGCGCGGAGCCGGCCCTCTTACTCGCGGCTTCGACCGGCTCGGCGCGGGAGCTTGGCCATGACCCAGTACCCGGCAAGAAGAACGAGCGCCGTGACGATACCCGCCCCGGCGGCGTAGAGACCGACGAACGCTAAGAAAATGCCGCCGCCGATAGACGGTGCCGTCAGCTCATCCGCTGGTGGCTCGAGCTGCGCCAGCAACGGTGCGTTGAACAGCATGACGCAGACGCCGAGCATGTAGACCAGGACCATGGTGACGAGGACTCCGATGGCGACTCGCCTGCTGCCCACGAGGAACTGCATCGCTGCCCAGATCGCGAGAACGATGCCGATCGGGATCAGGATGAGGACACAGGAGTCAGTCATTGGTCCTCAGGGTATCCGGCGCACAGCATCCGGCGTTGAATCCGGCCCGGTCACGAGTCCGTCGTCGGCTGGCTGTCACCGGTTGATCCGTGAGTACGCCGCCACGTGCGTGACGAACGCCGCGCAGATGGCGGAGCTCGCCGGGTGGACCGCGGTCGATGCGGACGCGCAGGCGTTCGCCTCCCCGGAGGAACGCCGGGTCCGTGATGTGATGAGTGCGCGCTCGCCACGCACCGTCGAGGCGCTCGCGACAGCGAGTGGTCTGAGTCCTCGCGAGGTCACCGGCGTGCTCGGTGCGCTCGATCTCGCCGGGGCCGTCGAGGAACGGGAGCGCGGGTGGGTGCTCGTCGGGGGACGGGCGTGAGGTGATCGCTCGGCGGGGGAAGGCCACGGCGTCGGACGCGTGGGGCATGCTGTCCACGTGGACATCTGGAGCAGCATCGACGGGTTCTCGGAGCACCTCGCTTCCGAGCGTCGGCTGTCGCCGCAGACCGTTCGCGCCTACGCCTCCGATCTTCGGCAGCTCGCCGACTTCGCCACCGGACGCGACGTCGAGCTCGTCGACGGCGTGACGCTGGACCTCCTCCGCGACTGGCTCTGGGCCGCTTCCGAGGCCGGCTCGTCCAAGGCGACGCTCGCGCGACGCACCGCCACGGCGAAGGCCTGGAGCGCCTGGCTCCTCCGCACCGGCAGGGTCGATTCGGACGTCGCAGCACGTCTCCGGAGTCCGAAGACGGGTCGGACCCTGCCACGCGTCGTCGGCCGGGGCCCGTTCGACGACCTCCTCGCGGGGCTCGAGGACCGCGCCGCATCGGGGGAGCCGAACGCCCTCCGCGACCTCGCCGTCGTCGAACTGCTCTACGCCTCGGCCCTTCGCGTGTCCGAGCTGTGCGGACTCGACCGGGACGACCTCGACCTCGACCGACTCACCGTCCGGGTCACGGGCAAAGGCGACAAGGAGCGGGTCGTGCCGTTCGGCGTCCCCGCTCAGTCGGCGATCGTCGACTACCTCACGAGCGCCCGCCCGCAGCTGGTCGCCCGTGCAGCCGCGAACGACCGCGGACCGACGCCCGGCGCAGCCCTCTTCCTCGGCACGCGCGGAGGGCGGCTCGGCCCGCGCTCCGTCTACACACTCGTCGCCCGGCTCCTCGACGCCGTGCCCGGCGGCGGTCCGGCAGGGCCTCACGCCCTGAGGCACACCGCCGCGACGCACCTGCTCGACGGAGGAGCGGACCTCCGCGCGGTCCAGGAACTGCTCGGCCACGCGAGTCTCGCGACGACGCAGATCTACACGCACGTCTCCGTCGAACGCATCAAGGAGAGCTACCGCAACGCCCACCCGCGGGCCTGAGCCCCCGCCGTCGCGGTCAGCGGGAGCAGGACGGCCGGTGGCACCTCGCCGAGCAGCAGCATCGGATTGACGTAGACGCCGTCGCGCCGCACCCCGAAGTGCACGCAGCCGTCGGCGCAGTGTCCGCCGACGCCGACGGTCCCGATCGATGCCCCGCGGGTCACCGGACTGCCGACCTCGACCGAACCCACCACCGGCTCGATGCTCGAGACGTGTCCGTCGTCGTGCCGGATCACGACGAGCGGTCGGTCGACCACCGTCCCGCTGAACGTCACGACGCCGGCGGCTGCTGCAACGACCGGTTGACCGGGCGATGCGGCGATGTCGACACCCCGGTGGCCGGCGCTGTACGGGTCGGGCGGCGCGACGAACGGCTCGGTGACGACGTGCGGGGGAGCGATCGGCCAGCTCCAGGCCGGCGCCGCCCCAGACGTGCTCACGGGTGCGAGGAGCACCAGACAGGAGATGAGGAACCAACTGGCGATCGAGGTCATCATGATCCGAGCCTGACGGGCTGGGGAAAGCGAGGGCGGGTGGGCGCCTCGGAGCGGGGAGACGGACGTGGCCGGACGGGCTGTGGAGCGCCGTCATCACGGTGGCCTGATGCTATGCTGAACGGAGCACCTCGCTCGTCGGGGTGACTACGCGTGCCATTTCGGCCACCACTTCCAATCGGTCCTCGCTCTCCGGAGCGTGGCGGACGTGCGCCGGGCACCAGGGACGAGGCCATCCGGTCCGTCAGACAACCGAGGCACTCCCACCCGTCCGCGTCAGCGGTGCGGTGGCGAGCGCAGAACAGGAGAACGGCTCATGGCCGTCGTAACCATCCGCCAGCTGCTCGACAGCGGCGTGCACTTCGGGCACCAGACCCGCCGTTGGAACCCGAAGATGAAGCGCTTCATCTTCACCGAGCGTTCCGGCATCTACATCATCGACCTGCAGCAGTCGCTCGGCTACATCGACCAGGCCTTCGACTTCGTCAAGGAGACGGTCGCCCACGGCGGCACCATCCTCTTCGTCGGCACGAAGAAGCAGGCGCAGGAAGTCATCGCCGAGCAGGCGACGCGCGTCGGCCAGCCCTACGTCAACCAGCGTTGGCTCGGTGGCCTCCTCACCAACTTCCAGACGGTGTCGAAGCGACTCGCCCGCATGAAGGAGCTCGAGGAGCTCGACTTCGAAGACGCCTCCAAGAGCGGCTTCACCAAGAAGGAACTCCTCATCAAGAAGCGCGAGCTGGACAAGCTCCACAAGTCGCTCGGTGGTATCCGCAACCTCTCGAAGACGCCGTCGGCGCTCTGGGTCGTCGACACCAAGAAGGAGCACCTCGCGATCGACGAGGCGCGCAAGCTCGGCATTCCGGTCATCGGCATCCTCGACACCAACTGCGACCCCGACGAGGTCACCTACCCGATCCCGGGTAACGACGACGCGATCCGTTCCGTCGGCCTGCTGACGCGCATCATCGCCGACGCCGCCGCCGAGGGTCTCATCCAGCGCCACCAGAAGCCGACCGAGGGCGACGCCCCGGCCGAGCCGCTCGCCGAGTGGGAGCAGGAGCTGCTCCAGGGCGGCGAGCAGGGTTCCGCCGAGACCGAGAAGGTCGCCGATGAGGCGATCGCCGCAACCGACGCCGTCGAGGCAGCCCCGGCTGTCGAAGACGTCGAGGTCGCTGCAACCGAGTCCGCCGCCGACGCCGAGGGTGCAGCTGCCGCCGTCGTCGCCGACGAGAAGTAATCAAGGAGGACACCAGCAATGGCCAACTTTTCTCTCGCTGACCTGAAGGTGCTGCGCGAGCAGCTCGGCACCGGCATGGTCGACACCAAGAACGCACTCGTCGAAGCCGATGGCGACGTCGAGAAGGCGACCGAGATCCTGCGTCTCAAGGGTGCGAAGGGCAACGCGAAGCGTGCCGACCGCTCCACGAGCGAGGGCCTCGTCGCCGCGAAGGAGAACGGCGACACCGCCACGCTCATCGAGCTCGCCTGCGAGACCGACTTCGTCGCGAAGGGTGAGAAGTTCCTCGCTCTGGCCGACCTCGTCCTCGACGCAGTCGTCGCCGCCGGCGCGACCACCGTCGAAGAGGGGAACGCGGCTCCGGCCGACGGCAAGACCGTCGCCGAGGTCATCGCGGACTCCGCTGCGATCATCGGTGAGAAGTTCGAGCTCCGCCGCCTCGCGGTGGTGCACGGTGAGCACTTCGCCGTCTACCTCCACAAGACCAACAAGGACCTGCCCGCGCAGGTCGGCGTGGTCGTCGGCTACACGGGCGACGACGCGGAGACGGCTCGCAGCATCGCGCAGCACATCTCGTTCGCCAACCCGTCCTACCTCAGCCGCGACGACGTCCCGGCCGACGAGGTCGAGAAGGAGCGCGAGATCGTCACCGAGATCTCGAAGAACGAGGGCAAGCCCGAGGCTGCGCTGCCGAAGATCGTCGAGGGCCGCGTGACCTCGTACTTCAAGCAGGTCGCGCTCCTCGAGCAGGACTACGCCAAGGACAACAAGCTGTCCGTGCAGAAGGTGCTCGCTGACGCGGGCCTCACCGTGACCGGGTTCGCCCGCTTCAAGGTCGGCGCGTAGCAGTTGTGACGGGGTCCGGATCGCCAGTGGCGATCCGGACCCCTTTGCGTGCGCGGGCATACCCGTGCACGTGGGATCGGTGACGATCCGGTCAGTGAGTCGACCACTGTCGCGGACAGCGGGCGGCTCCTGACGCTAAGTTGTGTGAGGGACGAGGAAGGACAGGCGGATGCCGGAGAAGAAGCGCAGGGTACTGCTCAAGCTGTCAGGTGAGGCGTTCGGAGGCGGCCAGTTGGGCGTCAACCCCGACGTGGTCGGGTCGATCGCCCGCGAGATCGCTGAAGCGACCGCCGAGGTCGAGGTCGCAGTGGTCGTCGGAGGCGGCAACTTCTTCCGCGGAGCCGAGCTCAGCCAGCGCGGCATGGACCGCGGCCGAGCCGACTACATGGGCATGCTCGGAACGGTCATGAACGCCCTGGCGCTCCAGGACTTCCTGGAACAGGCCGGCGCCGCCACGCGCGTGCAGTCGGCCATCGCCATGACGCAGGTCGCCGAGCCCTACATCCCGCTCCGTGCCGAGCGACACCTCGAGAAGGGTCGCGTCGTCATCTTCGGAGCGGGCGCCGGACTCCCGTACTTCTCGACCGACACCGTCTCGGCACAGCGCGCGCTCGAGATCGGAGCCGTCGAGGTCCTCGTCGCTAAGAACGGCGTCGACGGCGTCTACACCGCCGACCCCCGCGTCGACCCGACGGCGACGAAGATCGACACCATCTCCTATCAGGAGGCGCTCCAGCGCGGCCTCAAGGTCGTCGACTCGACGGCCTTCAGCCTCTGCATGGACAACGGCATGCCGATGCGCGTCTTCGGCATGGAGCCGGCCGGCAACGTCACGGCGGCCATCCGCGGTGCCGCGATCGGCACCCTCGTCACCTCCGCGTAGGCGGCAGGGCGGCCAGGCCGAGGCCCGCCGCCCGACTAGACTGAACCCAGTAATGCAATCAAAGGAGTGCTCGTGATCGCGGATGTCCTCTCGGATGTTGGTACCCGGATGTCGAAGGCCGTCGAGGCCGCGAAGGATGACTTCGCCACGGTGCGTACGGGTCGCGCCAACCCCCAGCTGTTCCAGAAAGTCCTGGTGAGCTACTACGGCACGCCGACGCCGCTGGCGCAGCTCGCCTCCCTGCAGAACCAGGAAGCGCGCACGATCGTCGTGACGCCCTACGACAAGTCCGCACTGCGCGACATCGAGCAGGCGATCCGCGACATCCCGAACCTCGGCGCCAACCCGACGAACGACGGCACCGTCATCCGGGTCACCATGCCCGAGCTGACCGCTGAGCGTCGCAAGGAATACGTGAAGATCGTCCGCGGCAAGGGTGAAGACGCGAAGGTGTCCATCCGCAACATCCGTCGCAAGGGCAAGGACGACCTCGAGGCGCTCAAGAGCGAGGTCGGCGACGACGACGTCGCACGCGGCGAGAAGGAGCTCGAGGCCGTCACGAAGTCGCACATCGACGCCGTCGACGCCGCGCTGAAGGCCAAGGAGACCGAGCTGCTCTCCATCTGAGCTGCTGTCCCACCGCTGATTCCGTTCGCCGACCGGTCCCTCGACCGACGGCACGCCCGCTGGAGGTACCTGTGGAAGACGATGTCGCTCCCGGGCGATCGAGCGATCCGTCGAAGCCCGAACCCGGCCGGTCCGGCAAGTCGGGTTCGCAGGAGTTGCGGTCCCAGCTGAAGGACCGCCGCGCGAAGTTCGAGCGGCAGGTCGACGCCAAACGTGCCGACATCGAACGGCAGGTCCAGGCGACGAAGGCGCAGTTCGACGCGACGAACGAACGCATCGAGGCGCGGGTCGGCCGCAATCTCGTGAACGCCATCCTCATCGGGGTGGCCGCGGGCGGCATCATGCTCGTGAGTCTGATCATCTTCAAGGTGATCTTCGTCGTCCTGGCCTCGGCCGTGGTGGCGTTCGCCACGCTGGAGCTGCGGAAGGCCCTCGAGCAGACCGGGCGCCGGGTGCCGGCGATCCCGACCGTCATCTCGGCCGTCGCGATGCAGCCGGCGGCGTTCTTCCTCCACGACGTCTGGCGTTGGTCCGTCGTCCTGCTCGGCATCCTGCTCGTCATCGTCTGGCGCGTGGCCGAGCAGGCCATCGCTTCGAAGCGGACCGACCTTCCCACGCTCGTCCGCGACCTCGCGTCCGGGACGTTCATCCAAGTCTACGTCCCCTTCCTCGCCTCCTTCGCCGTGTTCCTGGTCGCCCAGCCCGAGGGCGAGTGGTGGACGCTGGCGTTCTTGATCCTCGTCATCTGCGTCGATGTCGGCGCCTACGTGAGCGGCCTGTCGTTCGGCAAGCACAAGATGGCGCCGGTGATCAGCCCGAACAAGACCTGGGAGGGCTTCGCCGGGGCGGGTGTCGTCGCGGTCGTGGCCGGTGTGCTGCTCGCGATCCTCATGCTCGGTGTGCCGTGGTGGGTCGGTCTCCTGCTCGGCCTGCTGCTCCTCGGCAGTGCCACGGTCGGCGACCTCGCCGAGTCGCTCATCAAGCGCGACATCGGCGTGAAGGACATGAGCTCGTGGCTGCCGGGACACGGGGGATTCCTCGACCGCCTGGATTCGATCCTGCCGTCGGCGGTCGTCGCCTACGTGGTCTACCTGCTGTTCGGCGGACTCGCGGTCTGAGTCCCGGCTCGGTCCGATTTCGCCCGATCAGCCCCTCATGGGGGAGAATGGTCCGGTGAGCACGATCTTCCCCACCTCAAAACGTTCGAAGCGTGGCTACGATCCGGCCGAGGTCGACGAGTTCCTCAACCGCGCTCGCGCCGCCTACGGGCAGGACACCGACGCCGACGCCGACGCGATCCTGAGCGCGGAGGACATCCGGCACGTGGCGTTCCGGCTCGTCCGGGGTGGCTACAGCACCGAGCACGTCGACGCGGCGCTCGAGCGACTCGAGGACGCCTTCTCGCTCCGCGAGCGGGAACGGTCGGTCGAGGAGCGCGGCGCCAAGGAGTGGCTGCGCGACGCCCGCGGCACCGCGCAGGTCATCCTCAACCGGCTGACGAGGCCGGAGGGCCAACGGTTCCAGCGCGTGAGCCTGCTCGCCCGCGGCTACAGCCGGAAGGACGTGGACGCCCTCGCGGACCGCCTCGTCGCCTACTTCCACGACGGCACACCGCTCAATGTCGACCGCGTCCGCACGGCCGTCTTCCGCAACGAATGGGCCGGATACCGCGAGTCGCAGGTCGACGCACTGCTCGACAGCGTCGTGGACGTCATGCTGGCGGTTCGCTGAGCGTCGGTCGACCAGGTGGCCTGATCAGGCATTCTCGGCTACCATCGATGCATCGTGCCTCAAGACTCAACTGACGTGACCCCATGGAAACCATCAGCCCAGCCGAACACCGGTAAGGCGGTTCAGTCGTACCGTCGTCCGCGCTCTCGCGGCAAGAAGGTCCTCGGGATCTTCGCCGCGACGGCTGCATTCGGCTTCGTGGCCGTGACGATGGTCGATCCGACTTCGAGCGTCGTGGCATCCTCCTACGCGGAGAAGCAGGCGCAGTTCGGTGGTAACGCCGCGCAGTCCGTCGTCGCAAGCTCGAACTACCAGTACACCTTCGCCCGCGACAGCTACGAGGTCGTCGCTCCGCCGCCGCCTCCTCCCGTGGCGACGCCGGCGGCCACCGGCGGAGGTTCCTCGTCCACGGGTAGCGCTCCCGCGGCAGGCACGCCCGACCCGGGTACGGCCCAGGCCATCGCCTACGACATGGTCATGGCCAACGGCTGGGGTGAGGGCGAGTACAGCTGCCTCGTGTCGCTGTGGAACCGCGAGTCGGGTTGGAACGTGTACGCCTACAACGCCAGCTCCGGTGCCACGGGCATCCCGCAGGCGCTTCCCGGCTCCAAGATGGCCTCGGCCGGAGCCGACTGGGCCACCAACCCCGCGACGCAGATCACCTGGGGTCTTGGATACATCACGAGTCGGTACAGCACGCCGTGTGGCGCGTGGGCCCACTCGGAGTCCAACGGCTGGTACTGACCGGAACCGCCTCCCGACACGGTCGTGGAGGCTGAGCCTAGACTTGACCCATGCCCCGACACCACCGCCACCGGCCACGGCCCGGCGACGACGAGGGTAACGGTCTCGAACGGCTGATGGCAGGGTGGAAACGCACCGAGGACCATCGAGACGGGTCATGGTTCGTCCAGCCCGTCAGCGGTTCCAGTGCGCAGAAGACCTACGTGTGTCCGGGATGCGGACAGTCCATCCCGCCCGGCACCGCACATGTGGTGACGTGGCGCGCCGACGGGGTCCTGGGCGACCAGGCCGACATCGCTGCCCGGCGGCATTGGCACTCCCACTGCTGGCGGATCCGGTGAACGCCCGCACGCCGCGAATCGACCCGACCACACTGCCCCGGAGGACTGACTCATGACCGACACCATCGAGATCCGTGGTGGCGCCGAGCTCCCCGCCGTCCGCGAGGAGATCGAGCTGCACACGGCCGACGGCCTGACCCTCGTCGGCGAGCTCGCGGTGCCGGCCGATGGCGAGATCGTCGCGACCCTGGTGACGCTCCACCCGCTGCCGACCGCCGGCGGGTTCATGGACTCCCATGTGCTGCGGAAGGCCGCGGCGCGCCTGCCTGCGCTCACGGGGATCGCGGTGCTCCGCTTCAACACCCGCGGCACCTCGTCTCCTCGAGGGACGAGCGACGGCGCCTTCGACGGCGGCGTCGGGGAGCGGGCCGACGTCGAGGCCGCGCTCGCGTTCGTGGCCGAGCGCGGGCTTCCGCACCCGTGGATCGTGGGATGGTCGTTCGGGACCGAGCTGGCCCTGAAGTACGGGCGCGACCCGGCCGTCGACGGAGTGATCCTCCTGTCTCCGCCGCTGCACCGCACGACGGAGGACGAGCTCCGGGCATGGGCCGGCGACGACCGGCCGATGGTCGTCCTCGTGCCCGAGTTCGACGACTACCTCCGACCCGCGGAAGCGGCGGAACGGTTCGGCGTCCTCCCCGGGGTCACGCTCGTCCCGGTGGACGGCGCCAAGCACCTGTGGGTGGGGGAGAGCCAGACCCGACGCGTGCTCACCGAGATCGTCGCTGCAGTGCGTCCCGAGGCGCTGCCGCTGCCGACCCACTGGCCGGCTCCCGGCCTCCCAGCGGCCGTCTAGCCGCCTCTCAGTCATTTCCGATAGCCTGAACCACCTGCGTCTCCTGCCGGCCCGACCCGCCGGATCCCGTCGGACGCAGGATCACCCGCGTCGTTCCGACGCCAGAGGAGAGTAATCCGTGCGTTTCGTTCTCGCCATCGCCGCGTTCGTCGTGGCAGCCGTCATGATCGTGACGGGAATCGCGCAACGGACCGTGTTCCTCTCGCCCGGCACCTTCAGCCTGTCGACGACGGTCGACAGCGGAGACCGGTTCATCGTCATCCCCGGGAGCGTGCTGCAGTCGCAGCCGGGAGCGCAGTCCATCGTGGCGGGCGCGGGCGGCGACACGCAGGTGTTCATGAGCTACGGGCGCTCCGACGACATCACGGCCTGGCTCGGCGACGAGCCCTACAGCCGCGTGGGCGTCAACAGTGCCGGTACCGCACTGACGACCACGACCGTCACGGCCGAGGCGGACGCCACCGACGACGATGGGGCGACCCCGAGTCCCGAGCCGTCGGCGACGCCGGCCCCCGAGGCCAGCGACGACACCACCACCGCCGAGAAGGGCCCGGACCCGCGCGGATCCGACCTCTGGCTCGGTGAGTACGACGAGGCGGGCGCGGTCATCGCGACGATGAACCTGCCGAAGGACATCGACGTGCTCATCGCGACCGACGGCTCGGCCGCAGCTCCGGATTCCCTCCGACTGTCCTGGCCACTCGACAACGCCACCCCGTGGGCCGGTCCCCTGATCGCCGGTGGCATCCTCGTGCTCCTCGCCGGCATCGTGCTCTACCTCTCGGGGATCCAGCGCATGCGTCGCTCGCGAGGCCCGCGTCGCAAGGGTCCGGGACAAGGACAGAAGGGCATCACGAAGATGTCGAGACAACCGAAGCCGCGCCGCCCCCGTGAACTCGGAGCCGGCAAGACGAAGCGCTCTTCGCTGCGCCGTTCACTCGTCGTGGGCGTACCGCTCGTCCTCATCGGGACCCTGGGCCTGAGTGGCTGCTCCCAGGACTACTGGCCGACCATCGGAGCGCCGTCACCGACGCCCACCGTCACTGCGACGGATCTGCCGGCCGACAGCCAAGACCAGGACTTCGCCGCGCCCGTCGTCACCGTGCCACAGGTCGAGCGGATCGTGTCGCGGATCTCGACGGCGGCGTCCGAGGCCGATGCTGCGCTCGACGGCACCGCTGCAGCCGTCCGGTTCTCCGGGCCGGCTCTCGAGGAGCGCACGGCGAACTACGCCCTCCGCTCCAAGGTGGCCGATGCCGCCGGAGCGACGCCCATCCCCGCGTCGCCAGTCACGCTCACCCTGCCCCAGGCGACGGATGCCTGGCCTCGGACGGTCATGACCGCCATCCAGGACAAGGCCGACGAGACGGTGTCGCCAACGGTCCTCGTGATGACCCAGCAGGACCCGCGGTCGAACTACCAGGTCGTCTACGCGGAGAAGCTCCTCGAGGGCGCCCGACTCGAGAACGTCGCGCCCGCGACCATCGGTGCCGCGAGCGTCCCGCCGGACTCGAAGCTGCTCGTCATGCCGCCGGAGGAGATCGCCGCGGCATACGCCGACATCATCACCAACGGCGATGCGAGCACCTTCGCCGGCATGTTCAACGCCGATGGTGACGTCTTCCGGACCCAGGTCGCTGCGGACCGCGCCACGAAGGCCGCGAACCTGCCGACGACGGCGAGCATCGCCTTCTCGGCGGCCGCCGGTACCGGCCCGAACGTCGCACTGGCGACCAACGACTCGGGTGCGATCGTCGCCGTCAACGTGCAGGAGGGCGAGGTGGTCTCGGTCGTCACGGCCGGTGCTACCGTGAAACCTTCGGGTGCGGTCGCCGCGCTCTCCGGGATCACCGAGAGCGCGAAGGGGACGCAGGCCACCTACGGCGACCAGCTCCTGTTCTACGTGCCAGCCGTCAACTCCGGAGAGAAGATCACCTTGCTCGGATTCACCCAGACCCTCATCGCCGCATCGGAGCTCCCGTGAGTGCCGCGGAGCCGAGCGCAGCACACCTGCGCGGCGCCGTCGACCTCTCCGGTCTCGCTCGTCGCCACCAGACGCCGCCCGCGGGCGCGTCGACGCAGGCGGGCGCACCGGCAGAGGCGCCCGGCGCGACGACCGGCCAGACCGTCCAGGTCCCGTCCCTGGTCTTCGACGCGACGGACGACGGGTTCGGTCAGGTCGTCGAGCTGTCCTCCGTCGTCCCCGTCGTCATCGACCTCTGGGCCGAGTGGTGCGGACCGTGCAAGCAGCTCTCCCCGGTGCTCGAACGCCTCGCCGCCGAATACGCCGGCCGCTTCGTGCTCGCCAAGGTCGACGTCGACGCGAACCCGCAGCTCTCCCAGGCGTTCCAGGCGCAGTCGATCCCGATGGTCGTCGCCGTCGTCGGCGGACGCCCGGTGCCGATGTTCAACGGCGCCATCCCGGAGTCGCAGGTGCGCGATGTGATCGAGCAGTTGCTGCAGCTGGCCGAACAGAACGGGGTCTCCGGTCGGGCCGTCGTCGCCGAAGGGGACGCCGCAGCTCCAGCCGAACCCGTGGAGGAGCCGCTGCCGCCCCTCCACGCCGAGGCGTACGAGGCCATCGAGCGTGCCGACTACCCGACGGCCATCGCCGCGTACGAGAAGGCCATCGCGCAGAATCCGAAGGACGACATGGCCGTGGCCGGCCTCGCTCAGGTCCGTCTGCTGCACCGCCTCACGGGGAAGACCCTCGATGAGATCCGCGCACGCGCCGCTGCTGCTCCCGACGACCTCGACGCCCAGCTGGCCGTCGCCGACCTCGACCTCTCCGGAGGACACCTCGAGGACGCCTTCGACCGTCTGCTGACGCTGTTCCCCGACCTCGACCAGTCGGGTAAGGACACCGTCCGGACGCGCCTGCTCGAGCTCTTCCAGGTCGCCGGCGTCACCGATCCGCGCGTCATGAAGGCCAGGGCCCGGTTGACCGGCCTCCTCTACTGACCGACCGATGCACGACGAAGGCCCGCCTCCCTCGGGAGGCGGGCCTTCGTCGTGCATCCGGGTGCTGCGGAAGCCTGATCAGCCGACGTGCTTGAGCCAGATCATGCCGAGCGGGGGGAGCGTGAGCTCGGCGGAAGCCGGGCGTCCTGCCCACGGTGACGCCGACGCCTCGATCGATCCGTAGTTGCCCACGCCGGATCCGCCGTACTCCACGGCGTCGGTGTTGAGGAGTTCCTCCCACCGACCGGCGCGAGGCAGGCCGACCCGGTACGGGCCGACGGGGGCGCCGGAGAAGTTGACCAGTGCGGCGATCACGTTGCCGTCGTCGTCCCAGCGCAGGAATGAGAGCACGCTGTTCTGCGCGTCCCCGGCGTCGAGCCATTCGAAGCCGGCGGCGTCGTGGTCCAGGGCCCAGAGCGCCGGGTGCTCCGTGTACACGGCGTTGAGTCGGGACACGAGGCCGAGCAGCGCCCGGTGGCTCGGCTGGTCCAGGATCCACCAGTCGAGACCGCGTTCCTCAGACCATTCGGAGGGCTGACCGAACTCTTGGCCCATGAAGAGCAACTGCTTGCCGGGGTGGGCCCACATGAACGCGAGGTAGGCGCGCATGTTCGCGAGTTGCTGCCAGTGGTCACCGGGCATCTTCGCGAGGAGGGAGCCTTTGCCGTGGACGACCTCGTCGTGGCTGATCGGCAGGAGGAAGCTCTCGCTGAAGGCGTAGACCATCGAGAAGGTGATCTCGCCGTGGTGATGTGACCGGTAGAGCGGGTCGTGCTCGATGTACTGGAGCGAGTCGTGCATCCAGCCCATGTTCCACTTCAGACCGAACCCGAGACCGCCCGCGCTCGTCGGCGCCGTGACGCCGGGCCAACTCGTCGACTCCTCGGCGATCATGACGATCCCGGGGTTCCGCCGGTAGGCCGTCGCGTTCGCCTCCTGGAGGAGACTGATCGCTTCGAGGTTCTCGCGCCCGCCGTGGACGTTCGGCAGCCACTCGCCGTCCTTCCGCGAATAGTCGAGGTACAGCATCGAGGCGACGGCGTCGACGCGCAGGCCGTCGACGTGGAACTCCTCAAGCCAGTAGAGGGCGTTGGCCACCAGGAAGTTCTTGACCTGGGGCTGCCCGAAGTCGAAGACGAGGGTGCCCCAGTCCGGCTGTTCGCCACGTCGCGGGTCGGGGTGCTCGTAGAGGGGCTGACCGTCGAAGTTCGCGAGGGCCCACTCGTCCTTGGGGAAGTGGCCGGGCACCCAGTCCATGAGGACGCCGATCCCCGCGCCGTGGAGACGGTCGATCAGGTACTTGAGGTCGTCGCTCGAACCGAAGCGGCTCGTCGGCGCGTAGTAGCCGGTGACCTGGTAGCCCCAGGAGCCGCCGAAGGGGTGCTCGGCGAGCGGCATGAACTCGACGTGCGTGTAGCCGAGCTCCGCGATGTACTCGATGAGCTGGTCCGCGAGGTCCCGGTAGCCGAGCCCGGGACGCCACGAGCCGACGTGGAGCTCGTAGACGCTCATGGGTCCGTTGTGCGGATCACTCGCGGCTCGCCGATCGAGCCACGCCTCGTCGGTCCAGCGGTAGTCGCTGACACCGGTCACGGATGCGGTGGCGGGGGAGCGCTCGGTGAACCGGGCCATCGGGTCGGACCGACGGACCCAGTCGCCGCGCTGGGTCAGGATCTCGAAGCGGTACAGCTCGCCGGCGCCGATGGTGGGGATGAACAGCTCCCAGACACCCGTCGCACCCATGTTGCGCATGGCGTGCGCGGTGCCGTCCCAGGAGTTGAGGTCGCCGATGACCCGGACCGCGCGTGCGTGGGGTGCCCAGACGGCGAACGCGGTGCCGGCGACCGACTCGGTGACCCCACGCAGCTCGGTGACGTGTGCGCCGAGGGCGTCCCAGAGTCGTTCGTGGCGACCCTCGCCGATGAGGTGCAGGTCGAGTTCGCCGATCGACGGCGCGAACCGGTACGGGTCGTCGGCGTTCCAGATCGATCCGTCGCTGTAGCGGGCGTCGAGCGTGTAGTCGATGATGCCGTCGACGTGGAAGCCCTGCCAGATGCCGGCGCGGACGTGCGCGAGCTCGACGCGCGCACCGTTGGCGAGCACCGCCGTCACCTGCTCTGCCAGCGGGCGTCTGGCGCGGACGACCACGAGGGGGTCGCTCACCCCGCCGAGGTCGACCAGGTGCTGGCCGAGGATCTCGTGCGGATCGTGGTAGCGGCCCTCCGCGACGGCGTCGAGGATCCAGTCCTCGACGGAGAGGAGCGGGAGCTCCCGGGGCGCCGGTGTGGCGTCGACCGGCATCGGTGCGGCTCGACGGCCGGAGCGCTTCGGTGCAGCGGCTCCGTCTGGGGTCACAGGGCTGGTCGTCATGGTCGGATCCTCACGCTCAGGATGTGCACGGGCTCGGTGAAGGCGTCGAGGCGCACGAAGTTGCTGTCGGACCAGATCCACTCGGCTCCCGTGACGAGGTCGGTGACGTCGAAGCTGCCGCCCGGGACACCACCGAACACGGTCTGGTCGAGGTGCACCATGGTCTGTCGGACCGAGTGCGGATCGAGGTTGGCGACGACGAGCAGGGTGTCGTGCTCACCGGTCCCGGTGAACCGCTGGTCGAGATGCTTGCTGAAGACGAGGATCTGGTCGTCGTCGCTCCAGTGGAAGCTGATGTTGCGCAACTGCCGGAGGGCGGGATGCGCACGCCGGATCCGGTTGAGCAGGGTGAGGTACGGCGACAGCGAGGTGCCGGCGGCTTCCGCAGCGGCCCAGTCCCGCGGACGGTACTCGAACTTCTCGCTGTCGATGTTCTCCTCGGCACCGGGACGGGCGACGTTCTCGATGAGCTCGTACCCGGCGTAGACCCCCCACGTCGGAGCGGCGGTCGCGGCGATCGCCGCACGCACCTTGTACGCCGCCCGGCCACCGAACTGGAGGTACTCGGTGAGGATGTCCGGCGTGTTGACGAACAGGTTGGGCCGGAGGAAGTCGGCGGTCTCGGTCGCCGCCGCACCGAGGAACTCCTCGAGCTCCTCCTTCGTGTTGCGCCAGGTGAAGTAGGTGTAGCTCTGCTGGAACCCGACCTTCGCCAGACCCTGCAGCAGGGCCGGACGGGTGAAGGCCTCCGCGAGGAACACGACGTCGGGGTCCGTCCGGTTGACGGTCGCGAGCAACCACTCCCAGAAGTCGAGCGGCTTGGTGTGGGGGTTGTCGACGCGGAAGATGCGGACGCCGAGCGAGATCCAGTGGCGGACGATGCGCAACACCTCGGCCCGGATGCCCTCGGGGTCGTTGTCGAAGTTGACCGGGTAGATGTCCTGGTACTTCTTCGGCGGGTTCTCGGCGTACGCGATCGTGCCGTCGGGGAGGGTCGTGAACCACTCGGGGTGCTCGGTCACCCAGGGGTGGTCCGGCGACGCTTGCAGGGCGAGATCGAGGGCGACCTCCAGACCGACCTTCTTCGCCTGGCGGACGAAGGCGACGAAGTCCTTCTCCGTGCCGAGGTCGGGATGGATCGCGTCATGACCGCCCGCGGCACCACCGATCGCCCAGGGGGAGCCCGGGTCGTGCTCGCCGGGTGTGAGGGTGTTGTTCGGTCCCTTGCGGAACGTCACGCCGATGGGGTGGATTGGCGGCAGGTAGAGGACGTCGAACCCCATCGCGGCGACGGCCGGCAACCGACCGGCTGCGCTGCGGAAAGTGCCCGACGTCCAGGAGCCGTCCGGGTTCCGCTCGGCACCCTCCGACCGCGGGAAGAACTCGTACCAGGAACCGACGCCGGCCCGGGTGCGCTCGACGCGGACCACGCGCTCGTCGCTCGTGCTCGCGAGACCGGCGAACGGCCGACGGTCGGCGATGGCCAGGAGTTCTGGATCGTCGAGCACCGCGAACCGGGCTTCCGGCTCGGCCTCGGTGTCGCGGAGGAGCTTGGCGGCGGCGGTGAGGAAGCGGCGGTCCTTCGCCGGGCGGAGCTTGTCCGTAGCGGCGCGCTCGAGGAGTTCGGCGCCGATGAGGTACATGAGCTCGACGTCGACACCGGCCTCGATCTTGACCCGGGCGTTGTGCTCCCAGGTCGCGAACTCGTCGGCGAAGGCGCGGACCTGGTACCGCCAGGGGCCCTCCGTCGCGAGTTGGACCTCGACCTCGAATCGGTCAGTGCCCGGGGCGCCGGGGGACATCCGATGCGCGACCGTCTTCCCGCGCGGGTCGGTCAACAGGAGCTCGACGCCGATGAGGTCGTGCCCTTCGCGGAACGCGGTCGCGCCGAACGGCACCACCTCGCCCGAGAACGCCTTGGCCGGCCAACGGCCACCTTCGACCGAGGGCGTCGGATCCAGGATCGGGATGCGCCCGATGCTCGGGGACAGCGTGAGCGACACCGGTCCGGCGTCGTCGACGGTGGAGGACTGCGGTACTGACTTCGGCATAGTGCGTTCCATCTCCTTCGGTGCCACTGGTCCGACCGTACCGCGAAACGACCACCGATGAAGGGGCGCGCGGGGTGTCGCGCGTCATGCTAAGGCCTCGGGCGCGGCCGTGTCCTGAGCGGCCGCTGCGGTTGCCATAGAGTGAGCGCGTGAAGGCTATCCGCAGGTTTACCGTCCGCGCGCTCATCCCCGAGTCCCTGACCTCGCTCACGGCCCTCGCTGCGAACCTGCGGTGGTCGTGGCACGAGCCGACGCAGCGCCTGTTCGACGAGATCGCACCGGACGTCTGGCGCGAGTCCGACCACGATCCGATCAGCGGCCTCGGACTCGTGACACCGGAGCGACTGGCGGAACTCGCCGCCGATGCGGACTTCGTCGGCCGCGCCGACGCCTTGCACGCCGACCTCCGCCGGTACCTGGAGGAGCCGCGGTGGTACCAGGGTCTTCCGGACCCGAAACCGCAGACGATCGCCTACTTCTCGCCCGAGTTCGGTATCGCCGCGGCCCTGCCGCAGTATTCGGGCGGACTCGGCATCCTCGCCGGCGACCACCTGAAGAGCGCTTCCGACCTGGGGGTGCCGCTCGTCGGCGTGGGCCTCCTCTACCGCTCCGGATACTTCGCGCAGTCGATCACGAACGACGGCTGGCAGCAGGAGTCCTATCCCGTGCAGGACCCCGACGGACTCCCGGTCACGGTGCTCCGGGAGCCGGACGGGACACCGGTCACCGTCACCCTGGCGCTCCCGGACGACCGGAGCCTGTCGGCACGGGTCTGGATCGCCGAGGTCGGTCGGGTGCCACTGCTGCTGCTCGACACGGACATCCCGGAGAACGTCGCCGACCTGCGCGGCGTGACGGACCGGTTGTACGGCGGTGGCGGCGAGCACCGCCTCCTGCAGGAACTCCTCCTCGGCATCGGCGGCGTCCGAGCGATCAAGCAGTGGAGCGAGCTCACGGACCACGCGCTGCCGCAGGTCTACCACTCCAACGAAGGCCATGCCGGTTTCCTGGGACTCGAGCGGATCAGCGACCTCGTCGGCAACGGGCTCTCCTTCGACGAGGCGCTGCAGCTCGTGCGGGGCGGGACCGTCTTCACGACGCACACCCCCGTTCCGGCCGGGATCGACCGGTTCGACCGCGAGGTGATCACGCGGTACTTCAGCGGTGACCTGCTCCCGGGCGTCGCCGCACAGGACGCCCTCGCACTCGGCGACGAGACGGCGAACGGCGGCTCGGCCGACGTCTTCAACCTGGCGATCATGGGCCTGCGTCTGGCGCAGCGCGCGAACGGCGTCAGTCGGTTGCACGGTGAGGTGAGCCGCGCGATGTTCCGAGGGCTCTGGCCCGGCTTCGACGTCTCGGACGTGCCGATCACGTCCATCACGAACGGCGTCCACGCCCCGAGCTGGACGGATCCGTCGCTCGTCGACCTCGCCGTGGACCGGTGGGGGACGACCGACACGAGTCGGGCGGACTGGTCCGATCCGTCGCTCCCGGACGCCGAGCTCTGGTCGCGCAAGCACGGGATGCGGGAGCGCCTCGTCGCCGACGTGCGGCGCCGGATCGCCGACGGGTATCGGACCCAGAACCCGCAAGCGGTGCTCCCGTCCTGGATCGACGAACTGCTCGACCCCGAGGTGTTGACGATCGGGTTCGCCCGGCGGGTGCCGAGCTACAAGCGGCTCACCCTCATGCTGCGCGATCCCGACCGACTGCGCGCGATCCTGCTCCACCCCGAACGGCCCGTCCAGATCGTCGTCGCGGGCAAGGCACACCCGGCGGACGACGACGGCAAGCGGCTCATCCAGCGCCTCGTACAGTTCGCCCAGGATCCCGAGCTCCGATCGCGCATCGTCTTCCTACCGGACTACGGCATCGGGATGGCCAAGACGCTCTACCCCGGCTGTGACGTGTGGTTGAACAACCCGCTGCGTCCCCTCGAGGCCTGCGGGACCTCCGGTATGAAGGCCGCACTCAACGGAGCACTGAACCTGTCGATCCTCGACGGATGGTGGAACGAGTACGCGGACGGCGAGAACGGTTGGGTCATCCCGTCGGCGGACGGGGCGGCGGACGACGAGGAACGCGACGCCCTCGAGGCCACGGCACTGTACGAGATCCTCGAGCACCAGCTGGTACCGCGGTTCTACGAGCGCGAGGACGACGGGCTGCCGCAGCGCTGGATGCAGATGGTGCGACACACGATCTCGACGCTGTCCGAACCGCTCAGCGCCGACCGCATGGTCCGCGAGTACACGGAGCGCATGTACCTCCCGGCGGCGGCGATGGAGCGCGAGCTGAACGCGTCCGATCAGCAGCGGGCACGCGAGCTGGCAGCCTACAAGCAGCGGGTGCGCGAGGCCTGGCCACAGCTGGCGGTCGCCCATGTCGAGAGCGGCGGTGTCGACGCGGTCCCGCAGGTCGGTGACGTGCTGCGGCTGCGCGCCTACGTCCAACTGGGATCGCTGTCACCCGAGGACGTGACCGTCGAGGTGGTCTACGGGGTGCCCGGTGCCGGGGGTGAACTGCTCGACATCCGGACGCAGCCGCTCGAGCAGCAGCAGTCCCCGTCGACGAGTCGGCCGGAGCACACACTCGAGTACGCCGGGACGCTTCCCCTCGATCGGGCCGGCGGGTTCGGGTACACGGTGCGCATCGTGCCGAGACACGAGCTGCTCCTCACCCCCGCGGAACTCGGGCTCGTCGCCGTGGCGGACCAGTAGGGCGATCTCTCCCGACGCGCCGGTACGACCCCCGGACCGGCGCGCCGAGGGATCCGACTATCTGGCGATCCGCGCGACGACGGCGGACACGGCCGATCCGAGGTCCGATGGGGCGAGTTCGAGGTCGAACCCGCGCCGACCACCCGAGACCAACACCGTCTCGTGCTCGAAGGCGCTCTCGTCGAGCACCGTCGGGAGCGTGGTGCGTTGCCCGATCGGGCTGATGCCGCCGACCACGTAGCCCGTCTTGCGCTCGGCGACGGCGGGGTCCGCCATCGTCGCCCGCTTCCCGCCGAGGGCCGTCGCGAGCGCCTTGAGGTCGAGTTGGTCGGTGACCGGGACGATCGCGACGACGAGCGACCCGTCCACCTCCGCCAGCAGGGTCTTGAGCACCCTGGGCGGGTCGACCCCGAGCGCTGCGGCTGCTTCGAGCCCGAAGGCCGTCACCGACGGATCGTGTCGGTAGGAGCGCGGGGTGAACGGGATGCCCAGCGAGGTCAACGTCACCGTCGCCGGGGTGCCACCGCCCTCGGCCCTCCGTTTCGCCATCGTCAGACGGCTCGGAAGAGCTGCATCGACGTGGCCGAGACCGGGACCGTCTGGCCGGGGACGAACTGCTCCTCCTCGGACGTCGGTGCGTCGTCTGCGGAGTTCCAGATGCGCACGAACGCGGTCACGCCCTCGTGCTGGGGCAAGGTGACCTCGACCGGCTGCTCGACGCCGTGCACGATGAGCAGCACGCGGTCGAGCTCCTCGGACTCCGGCGTGCTCGTCGAAAAGAACTGCAACGTCCGGTTCCGTGGACTCGTCCAGTCCTCGGTGCTCATGGTCCCGCCAGACGCGTCGAACCAGTCCATGACGCTCGCGCCGGGCACCGTCGTCCCGGCGGCGGCGAAATGCTCCGGTCGGAGGGCGGGGTGTTCGCGGCGCAGTTCGAGGAGCCGGCGGCTGTGTGCGAGCAACTGGTCCTGCCAGGGCTCCCTCGTCCACCCGACCCACGTCAGTTCGGAGTCGTGACAGTAGGCGTTGTTGTTGCCGCGCTGACTCCGCCCGAACTCGTCGCCAGCCGTGAGCATCGGGACACCCGCCGACAGCAGGAGCGTGCCGAGCAGGTTCCGCATCGCCTTGCGACGAGCGGCGAGGATCGCGGGGTCGTCCGTCGGGCCCTCGGCACCGTGGTTGAAGGAACGGTTGTTGTCCGTCCCGTCGCGGTTGGATTCGCCGTTCCCGACGTTGTGCTTGACGTCGTACGAGACGAGGTCGGCCAGGGTGAACCCGTCGTGGGCCGTGATGAAGTTGACGGAGGCCAGCGGACCGCGCTCAGCGGAGAAGGTGTTGCTCGATCCGGCCAGACGGGTCGCGAACCCACCGATCCCGACAGGGGCGTCCGCCCGTCTCGCGTAGTCGATGTCGGAGAGCCAGAAGTTGCGGACGCGATCCCGGTACCGGTCGTTCCACTCGTGCCACCCGGCGGGGAAGTTCCCCGTCTGCCAGCCGCCCATCCCGACGTCCCAGGGCTCGGCGATCATCTTCGCGTCGACGAGCGACGGGTCGTGGACGATCGCCTCGAGCAGGGGGTGGTCGGGCGTGAACTCGACCGCCTCGTTCCGACCGAGCGTCGCAGCGAGGTCGAACCGGAAGCCGTCGATCTGCACCTCGTCCGCCCAGTACCGCAACGAGTCGAGCACGAGCTGTTGGGGGACCGGGTGGCCGAAGTCCACGGTGTTGCCGCAGCCCGTCACGTCGATGTAGGCGCCGGTGGCGTCCTGACGGTAGTAGGTCGCGTTGTCGATGCCGCGGAAGCTCGTGCGGGGGCCGCCGGGCCCCTCTTCGGCGGTGTGGTTGTAGACGACGTCGAGGATGACCTCGAGGCCGGCCTCGTGCAGCAGCTTCACCATGCCCTTGAACTCGCGGAGGACCTCGTCCGCGCCTCCCGCCTGCGCCGTCTTCGTCGCGTAGGAGGCGTGTGGACTGAAGAAGTTCAGGGTGTTGTAGCCCCAGTAGTTGACGAGGCCCTGCTTGATGAGACGCTGCTCAGAGGTGAACGCGTGCACCGGAAGCAGTTCGACGCTCGTCACCCCGAGGTCGTGCAGATGCGCGATCATCGCGGGGTGGGCGAGGCCCGCGTACGTGCCCCGCAGCTCCTCCGGCACGTCGGGGTGCAGCTTGCTCAGCCCCTTGACGTGCGCCTCGTACACGACGGTCCGGTCGAGCGGGACACGGGGTTTCTGCACACCGCCCCAGTCGAACGCGTCGTCGACGACGACGGACCGCCACTGCTCTGCCGACACCCGGGCGAGGCCGCGGGCGTAGGGGTCGAGCAGCAGGAGGCTCGGGTCGAAGGCGTTGTTCGGCGAGGACGGCCCGGAGGCGCGGACCGCATAGCGTCGGCCGAGCACCAGCTCCTCGGAACTCCCACTCCAGACACCGTCGTCGTCGCGGGTCATCTCGACCGAGTGGGTGATCCAGTTCAGATCCTTGTCGTCGAAGATCACGAGTTCGAGGGCATCCGCATGCTCGGACCACACACGGAGCTCACCACCGGACGGGCCGAGGCGGACGCCGAGATCGTGGAAGGGGTCACCAGCGTTCATGGGTTCTACAGTAGTGAGTGCGGGAGTGCGCGAAGATCCGCGGACAACGCGGCGAGGGGAGGAGCGGCATGGTGGTGTACCTGGACCACGCCGCGACGACCCCGGTGCGATCCGAGGTGATCGAGGCCTACGCGTCCGCGATGGCGACCGTCGGCAACCCGGCCTCCATCCACGGCCCCGGGCAACAGGCCCGCCGCCTCCTCGAAGAGGCACGTGAGCGGGTCGCGGCGACCCTCGGATGCGACCCCATCGAACTCGTCTTCACCTCCGGCGGCACCGAATCCATCAACCTCGCCCTCAAGGGTCTCTACTGGCACCGCCAGCAGGATCGACGCCGCGCCGCCGTGCTCGCACCCGCGGGGGAGCACCACGCCACGCTCGACACCGTCGAGTGGCTCGAGCGCCACGAGGGTGCATCCCCGCTCTGGATCCCGCTCGACGACCTCGGCCGGGTCTCACTCGACACGGCGGCCGCGCACTTCGCCGACCACGGCCCCGACATCGCCGTGGCGACGGCGCTCTGGGCGAACAACGAGGTCGGCACCATCCAGCCCGTCGTCCGGCTGGCGGCGCTCGCCGCAGCGTCCGAGGTGCCGTTCCACCTGGACGCGGTCTCGGCCTACGGACACCTCCCCATCGACCTCGCCGACCTTCGCGCCGCATCCGGATCCGTCGGTGCCGGTGGTCTCGTCGCGCTCAGCGTCTCCGCGCACAAGATCGGTGGTCCCGTGGGGATCGGAGCCCTGGTCGTGAGTCGCGCAGCCGTGGTCGAGCCCTTGCAGCACGGTGGCGGACAGCAACGCGGACTCCGCTCCGGCACGCAGGACGTCGCGGCAGCCGTCGGATTCGCCGTCGCCGCAGAGCTCATGGCGCTCGAGCGGACCGCGGAACAGGAGCGTCTCAGCGCCTTGCGCGACCGACTCGTGGCCGGCGTGCGGGCGACCGTTCCGGAGGCCGAGCTGACGGGTGATCCCAGCGAGCGACTCGCGTCGAACGCGAACTTCGTGTTCCCCGGCGCACAGGGGGACTCGATGCTCTTCCTGCTCGACCTCGCAGGGGTGGCGGTCTCGACGGGTTCCGCCTGCCAGGCCGGCGTCCCGGAACCGTCGCATGTCCTGCTCGCGATGGGACGCCCGGAGACCGAGGCCCGATCGGTCCTCCGGATCACGCTGGGCCGGACGACGACCGAGGGCGACGTGGACGACTTCCTCCAGGCGCTGCCGCGCGCGTACGCGCAGGCGAGTCGGGCCGGTTCCGCCGACCGCGACACGGCACTGGGCGCTCGTCCCTGAGCAGCCCTCCCGTCGCTGCTTGCGGGTGGCCGTCCGGCGGCTGGCGCATAGACTTGCCCGGTGAAAGTTCTGGCAGCGATGAGTGGCGGAGTCGACTCCGCCGTGGCAGCGGCACGCGCCGTCGACGCGGGCCATGAGGTGGTCGGCGTCCACCTGGCGCTCAGCCGGATGCCGGGTACGCTCCGGACCGGCAGTCGCGGGTGCTGCACCATCGAGGACTCGATGGACGCCCAGCGTGCGGCGAACCTGATCGGCATCCCGTACTACGTGTGGGACTTCTCGGAGCGCTTCAAGCTCGACGTGGTCGACGACTTCATCGCCGAGTACCGCGCCGGCCGGACCCCGAACCCGTGTATGCGATGCAACGAGAAGATCAAGTTCGCCGCATTGCTCGAGAAGGCGCTCGACCTCGGGTTCGACGCGGTCGTGACCGGCCATTACGCCACGATCGTCACGAGCCCCGAGGGTGATCGAGAACTGCACCGGGCGAGTGCCTGGGCGAAGGACCAGTCGTACGTCCTGGGCGTGCTCACCGCCGAACAGCTCGCGCACTCGATGTTCCCGCTCGGGGCGACGCCGTCGAAGGCCGAGGTCCGTGCCGAGGCCGCTGAGCGCGGCTTCACGGTGGCGAACAAGCCCGACAGCCACGACATCTGCTTCATCCCCGACGGCGACACGAAGGGCTGGCTGGGGGAGCGGGTCGGTACCGAGACCGGCCAGGTCCTCGACCGCGACGGAGCCGTCGTCGGTTCGCACGAGGGTGCCCACGCGTTCACCGTCGGCCAGCGCAAGGGCCTGCACCTCGGCGTGCCGGCGCCGGACGGACGTCCCCGCTTCGTCCTCGAGGTGCGTCCGAAGGACAACACGGTCGTCGTCGGGCCGAAGGAGGCGCTCGCCATCGGCGAGATCGCCGGCTCGCGCTTCACCTGGGCTGGGAGGGCTCCGGAGGTCGGTGCCGAACCGATCCCGTGCGACGTCCAGATCCGTGCGCACGCGGACCCGGTCCCCGCCGCGCTGACGCTCGTCGGTGGTGAACTCGTCGTCCACCCGGAGACGCCGCTCGACGGCGTCGCTCCCGGACAGACCGCCGTGCTGTACAGCGGGACGCGCGTCCTCGGTCAGTTCACGATCGACCGCACCGTCAGCGCGGTACCCGTCGGAGCCGCCGCCTCCGCCTGACGACCCCGGAACGACGGAACGCCCGACGAGCCAGGCTCGTCGGGCGTTCCGCGTCGGTCTCAGGATCGGGACGGTGCGCCCGCCTTGGACTTCTTGGGCTTCTTGACGAAGAGGGTCTCCGCCTCCTCGAGCGTCAGGCCGTTCGTCTCAGGGATCTTCGCGAGGACGAAGACGAACGAGAGGAGCGCGAACAGCGCGTACATGCCGTAGGTCACCGGCAGGGAGAACGCGGCGAGGGCCGGGAAGCTGACCGTGATGAGGAAGTTCGCGATCCACTGCGCCATCGCCGCGACACCGAGTGCCTTCGCGCGCAGGCGGTTCGGGAAGATCTCGCCGAGGAGCACCCAGACGAGCGGTCCCCACGACGCGCCGAACGCGACCACGAACACGTTGGCGGCCACGAGGGCGATCGTCCCCCACGGCTGGGGCAACGACACCTCGCCGGCGCTGTCGGTCACCGACTGTGTGAACGCGATCGCCATCGCACCGAGCGAGACCGTCATGCCGATGGAGCCCGCGAGGAGGATCGGCCGTCGACCGATGCGGTCCACGAGCAGGATGGCGACGATGGTGACCGCGACGTTCGTCACCGACGTGATGACCGAGATGAGGAGCGAATCGGACTCCTGGAACCCGACGGCCTTCCACAGCGTCGTCGAGTAGTAGAAGATCACGTTGATGCCGACGAACTGCTGGAAGATCGACAGGATGATGCCGATCCAGACGATCGGCAGGAGCCCGAAGCGTCCGCCCCAGAGGGTCGCCTTCTTCTGCTGCTCATCGTCCTTCACCGCCTGCTCGGCGAGCTTGACGGCGCGATCCACCTCTTCCTGTGGCCAGACGGTCGCGAAGATCCGACGGGCCTCGTCCGACTTGCCCTTGCGGACGAGGAACCGGGGCGACTCGGGGAGCCGCATCGCCAGCACGCCGTAGACCACGGCCGGGAGTGCGCACGCGATGAACATCCAGCGCCAGGCCTCGACGCCGAACCACAGCGGGTTCGACGCGCCGCCGGCGGCGCCCGCCAGCACGGAGTCGGACAGGAGCGCGGCGAAGATGCCGAGCGTGATGGCGAGCTGCTGCAGCGAGGCGAGCCGGCCCCGGATGGCGCTCGGTGCGATCTCCGCGATGTACGCCGGAGCCACGACCGAGGCGATGCCGATACCGAGCCCGCCGACGATGCGCCAGATGACGAGGTCCCAGGGGGAGAAGGCGAAGCCGGCTCCGAAGGAGGAGACGAAGAACAGGCCTGCACCGAGCAGCATCGTGAAGATGCGACCGCGGCTGTCGGCGATCCGGCCCGCGAGGTAGGCGCCGAGCGCGCAACCGAGCAGCGCTGACGCGACCGCGAAGCCGATGAGCGCCTCACTGAGCGCGAAGTGGTCCTGCATCGCGTCGACCGCGCCGTTCACCACGGATGAGTCGAATCCGAAGAGGAAGCCACCGACCGCGGCCGAGACGGAGATGCCGATGACGCGCGCGGTCAGCTGCTTGCTGGTAGGAGCCGCCCCCGTTCCCGGACTGCTGGACTGGGACATGGTTCCTCCGATTCCGCGCGCATGGTTCCTGCGGCACTGCGACACCCTACTCCTCGATGAGACCCGCCCCGACCCCGTTGCGCACATCCGGGAGGACGTGCCGGGTGTCAAGCGCCCGCCGGTGTCGGACGCCGCTCGTAGACTGGACGCCGTGGCGAACAGCACCGGACAGACCCTCCAGCAGGCATCGACCGAGGCCGAGGAACTCACCTCGCGCATCCTCGAGCTCCGCGACGCGTACTACGAGCGAGACGAGTCGCTCGCCTCCGACGAAGAGTACGACGCGATGCTCCGGCGGCTCGAGGAGCTCGAGCGTCTGTTCCCCGAGCTGCAGAGCCAGGACAGCCCCACCCAGACCGTCGGCGGGCGCGCCGAGACCACGCTGTTCGCCCCGGTCACGCACCTCGAGCGCATGCTCAGCCTCGACAACGTCTTCTCGATCGAGGAGTTCCTCGCCTGGGCCGCCAAGGTCGAGCGCGACGCCGGAGGGTCCGTCCAGTACCTCTGCGAACTGAAGATCGACGGCCTCGCCATCAACCTCCGGTACGAGCGCGGCCGCCTCGTGAGCGCGGCCACGCGAGGCGACGGCGTCGTCGGCGAGGACGTTACGGAGAACGTGCGGTACATCCGTTCCATCCCCGAGCGACTGACCTCGTCCGACCCCGAGGTCGAGTTCCCGGAGGTCGTCGAGGTCCGGGGCGAGATCTTCTTCCCGGTCGAGGCCTTCCGCGAACTGAACGCCAACCAGGCGGCGGCCGGTGAACGGGTCTTCGCCAACCCGCGCAACGCGGCGAGCGGTTCCCTGCGCCAGAAGGCGGAGAGCAAGAACCCGGCCCAGCTCGCACTCATGCACGACCGGCTCGGCCGCCTGCAGATGCTCGTCCACGGCATCGGCGCGTGGGAACAGCCACCAGTCGCTCGGCAGTCACAGGTCTACGAGTTGCTGCACAGCTGGGGGCTCCCGACCTCCTCGCACTACCGGGTCCACGACGAGGCGACCGGTGCGGCGGAGTTCATCGAGTACTTCGGCGCCCACCGCGACAGCGTCGAGCACGAGATCGACGGCGTCGTCGTGAAGGTCGACGATCTCGCGCTCCACGGCGAGCTCGGCGCGACGAGTCGTGCTCCGCGATGGGCCATCGCCTACAAGTACCCGCCCGAGCAGGTGAACACGAAGCTGCTCGACATCGTCGTGAGCGTCGGGCGCACCGGTCGCGCCACCCCGTTCGCCGTCATGGAGAAGGTGCTCGTCGCCGGCAGCGAGGTGCGTCAGGCGACCCTGCACAACCAGGACGTCGTGAAGGCGAAGGGGGTGCTCATCGGTGACACCGTCGTCCTCCGGAAGGCCGGCGACGTCATCCCCGAGGTCCTCGGCCCGGTGGTCGAGCTCCGCGACGGTTCGGAGCGCGAGTTCGTCATGCCCGAGCACTGCCCCGAGTGCGGTACCACCCTCGCCCCCGCGAAGGAGGGCGACATCGACCTGCGCTGCCCGAACGCGCGGAGCTGCCCGGCGCAGGTGCGCGGACGCGTCGAGCACATCGGCTCCCGTGGCGCGCTCGACGTCGAGGCGCTCGGCGAGGTGGCGGCAGCGGCGCTCACCCAGCCGGTGGAGCCCGCGGAACCACCGCTGACGACCGAGGCCGGACTCTTCTCGCTCACGATGGCCGACATCTTCCCGGTCACGGTGATCGTCCGCGACAACGAGACCGGCCTGCCCAAGCTCAACGAGGACGGATCCGAGAAGCGCGTCACGCCCTTCCGCCGCCGACGCGCCAAGAAGGACGGCGTGCACGATCCCGCCGCGGCCGAGTTCGACGGTGACGAGTCCTCGGTGCCGTCCAAGAACGCGATCGAACTCCTCGCCAACCTCGACGGCGCGAAGACCCGCCCGCTCGCACGGTTGCTCGTGGCACTCAACATCCGCCACGTCGGCCCGGTCGCCGCCCGGTCACTCGCGGAGTACTTCGGTTCGCTCGATGCCATCCGTGCGGCCACCCGCGACGAGCTCGCGGAGGTCGACGGCGTGGGCGGGATCATCGCCGATGCGCTCATCGCCTGGTTCGAGGTCGACTGGCATCGCGAGATCGTCGAGGAGTGGACTGCGGCGGGCGTGCAGTGGGCGACTCCGGGACACCCGGGGCCGGGCGCCGCTGTCGCGGCCGGCGGGGTGCTGTCGGGTGTCACCGTCGTCGCCACCGGTTCGCTCGAGGGCTTCACCCGGGAGGGTGCGCTGGAAGCGATCGTGCAGGCGGGAGGGAAGGCTGCCTCGAGCGTCTCGAAGAAGACCGACTTCGTCGCCGCCGGCCCGGGTGCCGGGTCGAAGCTCGCCAAGGCCGAAGCGCTCGGTCTGCGGATCATCGACGCCGAGCAGTTCGCCCTGCTCGTCTCCGAGGGTCCGGCGGCGCTCGGCGAGCCGGACGTCCCGGCCGAGGACGAGGCCGAGGGCGCAGCGTCCGCCGACGAGGCGCCCACGGACTGAGCTCAGTCCTGGTCGGCCTGCAGCAGCTCGTCGCGGACCTGGCGCCGCAGCACCTTGCCGATGAGCGACTTGGGGAGTTCGTCGACGACGACGACCCGCTTTGGCACCTTGTACGGGGTGAGGATCTCCCGCGCCCAGGCTCGGAGGGCATCCGGATCCACGGTGGCACCGGGAGCCGCGACGACGGCCGCGACGACCTGCTCGCCGGAGTGGGGATCGGGGAGACCGACGACGGCGGCGTCGGCGACCGACGCGTGTCCGCGGAGCACCTGCTCGACCTCGCTCGGCGACACGTTGAACCCGCCGGTGATGATGAGCTCCTTGATCCGGTCGACGACGGTCATGAACCCCTCCTCGTCGATGGACACGATGTCGCCGGTGCGGAACCAGCCGCCTGGGAGCAGGACGGCGGCGGTCTCCTCGGGCTTGTTGTAGTAGCCGTGGAAGACCTGCGGGCCGCGGACGAGCAGCTCGCCCGCCTCGCCGGCCGGACGGTCGGTCTCCGGGTCGTCGGGATCCACGACGCGCACCTCGGTGCTCGGCAGCGGGAGGCCGATGGTCCCGGGCTTCCGTGCGGTCGAGACCGGGTTCGCGGAGATGACCGGTGAGCACTCGGAGAGCCCGTAGCCCTCGACGAGGAAGCCGCCGGACGCGGCTTCGAACGGGACGACGAGGTCGTGCGGCAGTGGCATCGCGCCCGAGATGGCGATCTCGGTGCCCTGCAGCGACACGCCCTGCTCGGTCGCCGCGGTCAGGAGCCGGTCGGCGATGGGCGGTACGGCGGGCAGGAAGGTCGGCGGTCGCTTCTTCATGACCTTGAGGACGAGCGCCGGGTCGAACTTCGGGAAGAGGACGAGGCGCGAGCCCATGCTCATGGCGAAGGTCAGGCAGAGCGTCAGGCCGTAGGCGTGGAACATCGGGAGCACCGCGTAGACGACGGCCTCCCCGCGCTTCACCGTGGGCACCCAGGCTCGGGACTGCGCCGCGTTCGCGAGCAGGTTGCCGTGGGTGAGTGCGGCCCCCTTGGGCGAGCCGGTCGTCCCGCTCGTGTACTGGATGAGCGCGAGGGCGTCGGTCGCGGGCTTCGGGTGGCTCGCCGGCAGCGGCGCCGAGGTCAGGAGCTGCTCCCACCGCACCGTGCCCGAGACCGGTGCGGTGAGCTGGGCCCGTGAGGCTCTCGCCTTCGGGATGGGCAGACGGAGAGCGGCGCGCATGTGGAGCGGCATCGCCCGGGTCACGTCGATCGTCACGAGCGAGTGCACCGCCAGGTCGGCCGGGAAGTCCTGCAGGTGCTCGGCGACCTTGTCCCAGACGATCGCGAACGTCGCGCGGTGGTCCTCGAACTGGTGGCGGAGCTCTTTGGGGGTGTAGAGCGGATTGTGCTCGATGACGACGGCGCCCAGCCTGAGGACGGCGTAGAACGCGACGATGTGCTGCGGGCAGTTCGGGAGCATGAGGGCGACGGGGTCGCCCGCCCGGACACCGAGTGCGCGCAGGCCCGCGGCGGCACGGGCGATCAGCGCCTCGAGCTCCGTGTAGGTGGTGGTGGACCCGAAGAACTCCAGCGCGACCGCGTCCGGGTAGCTCGCCGCCGAGGCCTCGACGAGATCGCCGAGGCTGCCGGTCTGCTCGGGGATGTCGTCCGGCACGTCGGCGGCGTAGCTCGCGAGCCACGGACGCTCGTGCGGGGGACGGGGACGGCTGCTCGAGTCGTTCTGGGTCACCGTTCCACTGTAGGGGCGGAGCCCGACGGACGACCACGTCCCTGGCGAATAGACTGGAGCGACCGCCACCGCTACACGTACGGGAGACGCATGTCGGAAATCACTACCGAGCAGGTCGCGCATCTCGCGAACCTCGCTCGAATCGCCCTGAGCCAGGACGAGATCGCCCACCTCACGACGGAGCTCGACTCCATCGTGGACAACATCCAGAAGGTGCAGCAGGTGGCCACGCCTGACGTCCCGGCGACGAGCCACCCGATCCCGCTCGAGAACGTGTACCGCGACGACGTCGTCGGCAACACGCTCACGCGCGAACAGGCGCTGCAGAACGCGCCGGAATCGGCCGACGGCCGCTTCAAGGTCTCGGCGATCCTGGGGGAGGAGCAGTGAGCGGGTTGATCGGTCTCACGGCAGCGGAGCTGTCGAGCAAGCTCCGCGCGGGCGAGGTCTCCAGCGTCGAAGCCACCCAGGCGCACCTCGACCGCATCGCGCAGGTCGACGGCGACGTCCACGCCTTCCTCCACGTGTCGGACCACGCGCTCGACGTCGCCGCCGACATCGACGCACGCCGTGCCGCTGGCGAGGACCTCGGCGAGCTGGCGGGCGTCCCGCTCGCCATCAAGGACGTCCTGGTGACGACGGACATGCCGTCCACCTCGGGGAGCAAGATCCTCGATGGGTACCTGTCGCCCTTCGACGCGACCGTCGTCGCGCGGTCACGTGCCGCCGGTCTCGTGCCGCTCGGCAAGACGAACATGGACGAGTTCGCCATGGGCTCGAGCACGGAGCACTCGGCGTACGGCCCGACCCACAACCCGTGGGACCTCGACCGCATCCCCGGCGGTTCCGGCGGTGGCTCCGCTGCCGCGGTCGCCGCGTTCGAGGCGCCCATCGCCCTCGGCAGCGACACCGGTGGGTCCATCCGCCAGCCGGCGCACGTGACCGGCACGGTCGGCGTGAAGCCCACCTACGGCGCGGTCAGCCGCTACGGGGCGATCGCACTCGCCTCCTCGCTCGACCAGGTCGGACCGGTCAGCCGCACGGTCCTCGACTCGGGCCTCCTCCACGACGTCATCGCCGGGCACGACGCCCTCGACTCCACCTCGCTCCGCGACGCGTGGCCCTCGATGGCCGCTGCGGCCCGCGAGGGCGCGCGTGGCGACGTGCTGCGCGGTCTGCGGGTCGGCGTCGTCACCGAGCTCAACGGTGAAGGCTTCCAGGCCGGTGTGAAGAGCCGCTTCCAGGAGGCGCTCGCGGTCCTCGAGGCGAACGGTGCCGAGATCGTCGAGGTCTCCGCTCCGAACTTCGAGTACGCCGTCGCCGCCTACTACCTCATCCTCCCGGCCGAAGCGTCGAGCAACCTCGCGAAGTTCGACTCGGTGCGCTTCGGGATGCGGGTCACGCCCGAGGGTGGCGGCACGGTCGAGCAGGTCATGTCCGCGACGCGCGAGGCCGGTTTCGGTCCCGAGGTGAAGCGACGGATCATCCTCGGCACCTACGCGCTCAGCGCGGGCTACTACGACGCCTACTACGGCAGCGCCCAGAAGGTCCGGACGCTCATCCAGCGCGACTTCGCGGCGGCGTTCGACCAGGTCGACGTCCTCGTGAGCCCGAGCGCCCCGACGACGGCGTTCAAGCTGGGCGAGCGCATCGACGACCCGCTGGCGATGTATCTGAACGACGTCACCACCATCCCGGCGAACCTCGCCGGCGTGCCCGGCATCAGCGTGCCGATCGGTCTCGCGCCCGAAGACGGTCTGCCCGTCGGCATCCAGTTTATGGCGCCAGCACGGGAGGACGCCAGGCTCTACCGGGTCGGCGCCGCCCTCGAGGCGCTCCTCGAATCGACGTGGGGGCACACCCTCATCTCGCAGGCACCCGCTCTCGGAGGTCGGTAACCCATGGCCAAGGACAAGCTCCTCTCCTACGAAGAAGCCCTCGAACTGTACGAGCCGGTGCTCGGCTTCGAGGTGCACGTCGAGCTGAACACCAAGACGAAGATGTTCTCTTCGGCACCGAACGGCTTCGGCGACGCTCCGAACACGAACATCTCGCCGGTCTGCCTCGGTCTGCCCGGGTCGCTCCCGGTCGTGAACGAGCAGGCGGTGCGGTACTCGATCAGCCTCGGGCTCGCCCTCGGCTGCTCGATCGCACCCTCGAGCCGGTTCGCACGGAAGAACTACTTCTACCCCGACCTCGCGAAGAACTACCAGATCTCGCAGTTCGACGAGCCGATCGCCTTCGAGGGCTCGGTCGACGTCGAGCTGGCCGACGGCACCATCGTGACGGTGCCGATCGAGCGCGCGCACATGGAGGAGGACGCCGGCAAGCTCACGCACATCGGCGGTTCCACCGGCCGTATCCAGGGTGCCGAGTACTCGCTCGTCGACTACAACCGCGCGGGTGTGCCGCTCGTCGAGATCGTCACGAAGCCGATCTACGGCACCGAGCACCGGGCGCCCGAGATCGCGAAGGCCTACGTCTCCGCGATCCGCGACATCGTCGTGGCGCTCGGTATCTCCGACGCGAAGATGGAGCGTGGGAACCTCCGCTGCGACGCGAACATCTCGCTGCGCCCTCGCGGCCAGGAGAAGCTCGGTACGCGCACGGAGACGAAGAACGTGAACTCCCTGCGTTCCGTCGAGCGCGCCGTCCGCTACGAGATCCAGCGGCAGGCGGCGATCCTTAAGGACGGCGGGTCCATCGTCCAGGAGACGCGGCACTGGCACGAGGACACCGGGGCCACGTCGGCCGGCCGGCCGAAGAGTGACGCCGACGACTACCGGTACTTCCCGGAGCCCGACCTGCTCCCGGTCGTGCCGTCGCCCGAACTCATCGAGGAACTCCGAGCGGCCCTGCCCGAGCAGCCGGCGGTCCGCCGCCGTCGGCTGAAGAGCGAGTGGGGCTTCACCGACCTGGAGTTCCAGGACGTCGTGAACGGTGGTCTGCTGAACGAGATCACGGCCACCGTCGAGGCCGGCGCCGCTCCGGCAGCCGCACGGAAGTGGTGGACGGGTGAGATCTCGCGGATCGCGAACCAGCGCGACGTCGAGGCGACGAGCCTCGTGTCGCCCGAGCACGTCGCGGCACTCGCTGCGCTCGTCGAGGACGGAACGCTCAACGACAAGCTCGCGCGCCAGGTGCTCGAGGGCGTCATCGACGGGGAGGGCACTCCTCAGGAGGTCATCGACGCTCGCGGTCTCGCGCTCGTGTCCGACGACGGTCCGCTGATCGCCGCCATCGACGAGGCACTGGCCGCTCAGCCTGACGTCCTCGCCAAGATCCGCGACGGCAAGGTCCAGGCGGCCGGCGCGGTCATCGGCGCCGTGATGAAGGCGATGCGCGGACAGGCCGATGCGGCACGTGTGCGCGAACTCGTCCTGGAACGCGCCTCGCAGTAGCGGTCACTGCTGCACCATCGGGCCCGTGCCAGCGTCGACGACGGCGGCACGGGCCCGATGTCGTCGGCCAGGGGAAGCCCTGGTGCCGACTGCTGGCCCGGCATACACTTCCGCCATGCTGGTCGAAGGCACCATGCGGTGGCAGGTCACGGAAGACGCTCCGATGGCTCTCATGCTGGCGCTCGCGTTCCGCGACATGGCAGGGCTCGGGGAGCGATGCGTCGCGCAGCTTCCCGCCGTCACGCCGGGGCTGGAGCGGATCGACGTCGCCGGCCTCGACCTCGACGCGCTCGCGGTCCAGTTCGACGGCTGGTGGACCGGGATCGCTCGTCGCGACACGCGCCTCTTCATGGCCGAGGTCCGTCCACCACACTTCGAGGTGTTCGATCGAGCCCTCGACCTGCAGGAGCTCGCCTACCGGGCGTACGACGAGGCGCACCGATGGGCGTCGGCTCGTATCCGTGAGTACGAACGCGCGCTCGCAGGTCGATCGCCGAGCCGTCTCACCGACGTCTACGAACTCATCCGCGAGCGCCAGTTCGAGTTGCGTCGGCAATCCAGCTCGTTCCGGTTGGACCTCGAGGTGCTTCCGATCTGCCGACCGGGGGCCTGGGTGGTCGCGCCCGACACGATCGTGGTCAGTGAGTCGCTCCGGGACGACCGGGAGGCCTTCCGCGAATGGCTACGGCCGCTGGTCCACGGCCTGGTCTGATCCGCTCGCGACGCGCTCGACCGGCCGACGGGTCGGGTTCAGAAGCACGACCGCGATGATCGAGCCGACAGCGCCGGCAGCCGCCATCGCGGCGGTGAGCGGGTGGGAGATCTCCGCGAAGGGCATGATGAAGGCGCTCGTGAGCGCGATCCACACGGCGACGTGTGTCGGCTTGCGCTCCGGGTCGAGGCGCAGCTTGCGGGGGTGCTCGACGCGGCCGAGGAGTGTGCCGACGCCCGCGAGCAGGACCGCGACGACGAGCAGCACGACCGGTCGGGTCCACCACCATGCCGCGCTCAGCGGTTCCGCGAAGGGGATGCCGAGGGCGAGCTGGAGACCGGCGACCGCGATGATCAGGGGGAGATGCCAGAGGTACACCGTCATCAGCCGGGACCCGATGAGGAAGACGACGGCTCGCGCGGCGCGGGTCCGCATGATCGCCGTGAGCAGCGGGTGCACCAGGGCGAGCAGGGCGAGCTGCCCGACGCCGAGGACGACGAGGGGGAGGGTCGGTGGGTTGAGGTTGCCGAGCATGCTGGTCGAGTACGGCAGCCAGGTCGTGATCGGCACGAGCGCACCGTAGGAGACGAGCACCACGGCCACGAGGACGAGGCGAGGGACGGTGCGGAGACGACCATCGGCCAGGAAGAACCCGAACTGCTGCAGCAGCGGCCAGACGAACACCAGGTTGACGAGACCGATGCCGAGGAGGCCGGTCGAGTACCGGACGACGTCGACGAGGATCACGCCGGCCAGCAGGGCCGCACAGGTCAGGACGGGGTTGCGGTCGTGCCAGGTGGCCAGGAAAGGCGCGACCGCCTGGCACAGCAGGTAGGCGGCCAGGAACCAGAGCGGGGAGCCGACGCCGGCGGCGACGGCCTCGATGATGGCGGGGTCGACAGCGAGCGCCCCGGCGAGCCACAGCCCTGCGGCGAGGAAGAGCAGGACCGGGATCGTCGGCAGGGCGAGTCGGAAGACCCGGGACCGGAGGAAGTCGCTGGTCCCGCCACCACGTCGGACGGTGCTGCGCCAGCCGGTGATCGTCGCGAAGCCGCCCACGATGAAGAACATCGGCATGATCTGGCCGAACCAGGTGCCCGTATCGAACCACGGCTGCTGCTCGAGCGCCCGGGAGATGCCGATCGCGCCGTCCGGCTCGACCGCCACGGCGACCATCAGGAGGTGGACGACGACCACCGTGACGACGCAGGCGACGCGCACGAGGTCGAGGGCGAGGTCCCGCCCGGAGAGGTCTGGGACCGCCGGGGCCGACCCGGTCCGCGTTCGCGTGCTCATCGCCGGACAGCCTAGCGTCGCCGGGCCCTCCCGCCTCGGCCCCTGTGGAGAGCGTGTCGGAGGCGACTGCGACAATGGAGGCATGAGTCGGCAGGATGGAGCGTCTCGTCGCGTCTCGGCGCACGATGCCGACGACAGCGGTACCCCCATCCTCCATGTCGACATGGACGCGTTCTTCGTCTCGGTCGAGCTCTTGGAACGGCCCGAGCTGCGCGGTCTGCCGATCATCGTCGGCAACAAGGAGGGGCGGTCGGTCGTCACCTCCGCCAGTTACGAGGCTCGCCGGTACGGCGTGCGCGCGGCGATGCCGGTGTCCCAGGCGATGCGGCTCTGTCCGAGCGCCGTCGTGCTGCCGCCCCACCACGGCCGGTACCGCGAGTACTCCGACCGGGTGATGGAGGTGTTCGAGTCGGTCACGCCGCTCGTCGAGCCCCTGAGCATCGACGAGGCCTTCCTCGACGTCTCCGGCGCGGTCCGGTTGCTCGGGAGCCCGCGGACGATCGCCGCGCTCGTGAAGCAACGGGTCCTCGACGCGACCGGCCTGCCGTGCTCGGTGGGCCTGGCGGCGACGAAGTACGTCGCGAAGCTCGCCTCCGGCCTGTCCAAGCCCGACGGTCTGCTGGTCGTGCCGGCCGACGAGACCCTGGCGTTCCTCCACCCGTTGCCGGTCGGTGCACTGTGGGGCGTCGGTGGTCGGACGGAGGAGCAGCTGACGAACCGTGGCATCCGGACCATCGGTCAGCTCGCCTCCACCCCGCTGTCGATGCTCCAACGCGCGGTCGGTGAGGCCTCCGGTCGCCGACTCCTCGAGCTCGCGAACGGGATCGATCCGCGCGGCATCGAGCTGGCACGACGTGAGAAGAGCGTCAGCCACGAGGTGACCTTCCCGACGGACGTCTCCGACCCGACCATCCTCAAGCGCGAGTTGCTGAACCTCGCCGGCCTCGTCGCGATCCGACTCCGGAAGGGCGGCTACGCCGGCCGGACGATCAGCATCCGCGTGCGCTATGCGGACTTCAGCGTCGTCACCCGGTCGCGCACCATCGGCGAAGCCACGAACGTGGGCCGGCGGGTGTACGACGAAGCGGCCTCGCTGTTCGACGACCTCGATCGTGGCGGACGCCTCGTGCGCCTCGTGGGGGTGAAGGTCGACCAGCTCGTCCCGGCCGATGAGGCCGGTGCCGGGCTCTGGGACCCGGACGAGGAGTGGCGTGAAGCCGAGCAGACGATCGACCGGGTCGCAAGCCGGTTCGGCGATCTCGCGATCGCCCCCGCCTCCCTCCTCGGGAAGCCGAGGCGTCGCGGACTCGGCAGTCGCGGGGACTCGCAGGGTGCTGCGAGCACGGATCAACCCCTTGGACCGGGAGATGCCGAGCGATAGCCTCGCCGTATGACGAATCTCGTGGAGAAGCTGGCAGAACAGGCGAAGGGGCTCGGCGTGACCGCGGCCTATGGGGAGCAGCAGGACATCGACGGGACGAAGCTCGTGCCCGTCGCGCTGACGTACTACGGCTTCGGCGGCGGCTCCGAGGGCGACGGCGACGACGCCCCGAGCGGCGGTGGCGGCGGTGGCGTCTCCATCCCCGTCGGTGCCTACATCAAGACCGACGAGGGTCTCCGTTTCGACCCGAACCTCATCTCGCTGATCGCCGTCGCGATCCCGTTCATCTGGGTGAGCGGCAAGGCGCTCGCCGGCCTCATCAAGGCCCTCAAGAAGTAGCCCCCTCCGTCCAACCCCTGTCGTGCGACCGCGCACGGCAGGGGTTAGACTCGTGCCACCACGGGAGTCCGGTGAACCGGGCTGAGAGGAAGGTATTCGCCTTCGACCGTCGAACCTGATCTGGATCATGCCAGCGCAGGGAGACCATTTCTCGCTATCCCGTGCTCTTTTCCGTCTACAGGAAGGGCACGTATCGTGTCAGCATCGACCAAGATCTCACCCTCTGAACGCGCTGTGTCGCGGACCTTGCGCTGGAGGGTCGTCGACATCGTCGTGGTCGCCGTACTCGGCGTCGCGACCGGCCTCATCTTCTGGGCGTGGAACACGATCGGATCACTCTGGTACGCGGGTGCCAGCGCCGTCACGCCCGGTTTCGGCGGGATCGCCGTCGGGATCTGGCTCCTCGGCGGGGTGCTCGGCGGACTCATCATCCGGAAGCCCGGCGCCGCCCTCCTCGTCGAGACCATCGGGGCGATCGTCTCCGCCCTCATCGGCAACGCATGGGGCATCACGACGGTGTACTCCGGGCTCGCTCAGGGCCTCGGTGCCGAGCTGGTGTTCGCGGCGTTCGCGTACAAGCGCTTCGGCCTCGTTCCGGCGATCCTCGCCGGTGCCGGTGCCGGGGCCGGCGCGTGGCTCCTCGAACTCGTCATGTCGGGCAACCTCGAGAAGGGTGTCGAGTTCAACGCGATCTACCTCGGTTCGCTGCTCGTCTCGGGCGCAATCCTCGCCGGTGTCGTCGGCTGGGCACTCGTCAGGGCACTCGCGTCGACCGGAGCGCTCAGTCGGTTCGCGTCGGGGCGGGACGCTCGGCGCGAGGTCTGATCGTGCCGGGAGCGGCTGCGACCGGTCCGGCGCGCGTCGTCGCGCGGGACTGGGGGTGGCGGCATGCCGGTCGGAAGGCCTGGGCGGTGAGCGACCTCGACCTCGTGATCGAACCGGGCGAGCGGGTCCTCCTGCTGGGGGCGTCCGGTGCCGGCAAGTCGACGCTGATCCACGCACTGGCCGGCGTGCTCGGCGGAGCGGACGAGGGGGAGTCCCACGGCTCGCTCCTCGTGGACGGCGTTCCGCCTGAACGAGCGAGGGGTCGCATCGGGCTCGTGCTGCAGGATCCCGACTCGCAGGTGATCCTGTCCAAGGTCGGCGACGACGTCGCCTTCGGCTGCGAGAACCTCGGCATCGAGCGCGAGGAGATCTGGCGCCGCGTCGACACCTCGCTGGAGGCCGTCGGACTGGACCTGCCGCTGGACCACTCGACCTCGGCGCTGTCCGGCGGTCAGAAACAGCGGCTGGCCCTCGCCGGCGTACTCGCCATGCAGCCCTCGCTCCTCCTGCTCGACGAACCGACCGCGAACCTCGACCCGGCCGGGGTGGCCGAGGTGCGGGACGCCGTCGCTCGGCTGGTCGATGACGGTTCGTCCACCCTGGTCGTCATCGAACACCGCGTCGACGTCTGGCGCGAGCTGATGACCAGGGTCGTCGTGCTCGACGCCGACGGCGGTGTCCTCGCCGACGGGCCACCCGACCTCGTCCTCGACGACGTCGGGCAGCGCCTGGCCGATGCGGGCGTCTGGGTGCCGGGCATCCCGCTGGGGTTGGCCCCTCGTCCGGTGTCCGGCCCATCAGCGGCGGTCATCACGACCGACGACCTGGCGATCGGTCGAACGCGGAAGCAGCCGGTGCAGGAGCACCTGGGGCTCGCGGTGCCCGAAGGCGCGGGGACCGTCATCGTCGGCCCCAACGGCGCGGGGAAGTCCACGCTCGCGCTCACGCTGGCGGGACTGCTGCCGGAGATCACGGGGACGGTGACCGCCGCTCCGCAGCTCGCCGGCAGGCTGGGATCCCGGCCTATCCGCTGGAAGTCGACCGAATTGTTCGCGCGCATCGGGACGGTCTTCCAGGATCCCGAGCACCAGTTCGTCTCATCGACCGTGCGGAACGAGCTCGGTGTCGGCCTGCAGGCCCTCCGCTGGTCCCGGACCGCCATCGACGAGCGGGTCTCCGAGATCCTCGATGCGCTCGGTCTCGGTCGTCTCGCCGAGGCGAACCCGTTCAGTCTCTCGGGGGGTCAGAAGCGCCGGTTGTCGGTGGCCACCGTCCTCGCCGCCCGGCCGGCGGTCATGGTCCTCGACGAACCGACGTTCGGGCAGGATCGACGCACGTGGTTGTCACTCGTCCGCCTGCTGCAGCACGAGCGCGAACGCGGCGCGACGATCGTCTCCGTCACGCATGACGCGGGGGTCGTCGAGCATCTGGGCGACCATCGCATCCTCCTCGAACCGCCGGAGCTCCGGAGGCGGGCCGCATGACGAGCCTCACGGCAGCGGAGCGCTCGACGGTGCTGCACCATCGACCGCCGCTCGATCGGGTGAATCCGGTGACGAAGGTGCTGGCCGTCCTGATCCTGTCCGTCCCGTTGCTGCTGACGATCGACTGGGTGAGTGCGAGCACGGCGGTCCTGCTCGAAGTGATGCTGTTCCCGCTCTCCGGCCTGCGGTTCACCGCGTTGCTGAAGCGGGCCCTGCCGGTGCTCGTCTTCGCGCCCATCGGCGGGATCAGCATGCTGTTGTACGCGAAGCCGGGAGGGACGGAGTACCTGTCGCTCGGGTTCGTCCGCATGACGGACAACTCGATCGAACTGGCGGTCGCCGTGACGATCCGCGTGTTGGCGCTCGGTCTCCCGACGATCCTGCTCTTCGCGCGGGTGGATCCGACCGATCTGGCCGACGGGCTGTCTCAGATCGCGAAGCTGCCGTCGCGGTTCGTGCTCGGGATCCTCGCTGGCGCGCGGATGCTCGGACTCTTCATCGACGACTGGCGCAGTCTCGCGCTCGCCCGTCGTGCCCGTGGGCTGGGGGACCGGGGAGTGGTCCGGCGGTTCGCGTCCATGGCGTTCGTGCTGCTCGTGTTCGCCATCCGCCGCGGGAGCAAACTCGCGACGGCGATGGAGGCGCGGGGGTTCGGGGCACCGATCGAACGCACCTGGGCGAGACCGTCCCGCCTGGGCCGGGCCGATCTTCTGGCCGTCCTGGTGACGATGGTGATCATGGCCCTCGCGCTGTCCACGGCGGTCCTCGCCGGTACGTTCCGGGTCGTGGGTCAGTGAGCGCGGTTCCGCCGGTCCTGCTCATCGACGGACGGTCGGGCACGGGGAAGACGACGCTCGCCTCCTCGGTCGCGTCCGCGTTGACGGCCAGTACGGTCGTCCACATGGACGACCTGTATCCGGGGTGGGAGGGGCTCGACGAGGGTGCTCGACTCCTCGTCGAGTGGATCCTCAGACCGTTCGCCGAGCGGCGAGCGGGGGAGTGGCGGCGCTGGGACTGGGAACGGTCCGCCCGTGCGGAGGCGCACCTGGTGCCGAGCGACCGTCCACTCATCGTCGAGGGTTGCGGCTCGTCGTCGCGGTCGTCGCGGGTGCTCGCCGACACGGTGCTGTGGCTCGACGCGCCGGTGGTGCAGCGCACGGACCGCCTCATCGGGCGCGGTGACGGTGTGGACTGGCTCGCGGGGTGGACCCTCCAGGAGGACGCGTTCATCGAGCGGGAGCGGCCCGACCTCGATGCCGGGCTCCGCATCGAGGCGACCGGCGCGGCGGACCAGGTCTCCGCACTCGTCCTCGACGCCCTCGCTCACGACGGTCGTGGACGTTGGAATCCTTGGTTGCGCGAGTGACGATGAGCGTCCGGGTTCCGGTCCCTGAGCTTGTCGAGGGGTCAGGGCTCGGGTTTCGGTCCCTGAGCTTGTCGAAGGGGTGTGCCCCCGGCAGGATTCGAACCTGCGACCAAGAGATGAGAAGGGTCCGCGATGTCGTGTGAGGTGCCCCCGGCAGGATTCGAACCTGCGACCAAGAGATGAGTAAGGGTCCGCGAGAGCTTCTGGTGTGCCCCCGGCAGGATTCGAACCTGCGACCAAGAGATTAGAAGGCTCCTGCTCTATCCCCTGAGCTACGGAGGCGGGCGTCGTCCAGGATACCGCAGCGGTGTCTCAGGCGCCGACGCCGAGGAGGCCGAGGACACCGAAGACCAGCGACAGGGCTGCGAGGACGAGGGCGATGCTGATGAGGATGACGTGCACGCGCAGGAACGTCGTCGCACGTCCCTGATCGTCGCGGGCACGCGGGTCGGCGACGATCCGCTTGAGGAAGCGGGGCCAGACGACGACGTTGTAGACACCGTTGACGAGCAGCAGGACGGAGATGGCGATGATCACCGCTCGAGTCTACGGAACCGGCGGCGTCGGTCGTGCTGAGTAGACTCGACCCATGAGCACAGCTGGGGACCGTCTGGTCTGGATCGACTGCGAGATGACCGGACTCGAGCTGGAGGTCGACGAACTCGTCGAGATCGCCGTCGTGATCACCGACTTCGAACTGAACATCCTCGACCCGGGTTATTCCGTCGTGATCAAGCCCGATCAGTCGGCACTCGACAACATGGGTGAGTTCGTGACGAACATGCACCGCACCTCGGGGCTGCTCGAGGAGATCCCGAACGGCGTGAGCGTCGCGGACGCGGAGTTCCAGGTCATCGAGTACATCCAGCGCTTCGTCCCCGACGAGTCGAAGGCTCCGCTGGCCGGGAACACCATCGGGACCGACCGAGGGTTCCTCGCGCGCTACATGCCACGACTCGACGCCCACCTGCACTACCGCAACGTCGACGTCTCCTCGATCAAGGAACTCGCCCGTCGGTGGTACCCGCGGGTCTACTTCAACGCCCCGTCGAAGCACGGCGGTCACCGCGCGCTGGCGGACATCCTCGAGTCGATCCGTGAGCTCGCCTACTACCGCGGAGCGTTGTTCGTCGACCTCCCCGGCCCGTCCTCCGACGACGCGAAGCAGGTTTCGGAAGCGGTCGTGTCACGGTACGCCCCAAACATGTAATAGACTCATCCAGTCGCTTGTGACGCGGTCTCCGCGGAGCAGGTCGCATGGTGGGTATAGCTCAGTTGGCAGAGCGCCTGGTTGTGGTCCAGGAGGTCGCGGGTTCAAGCCCCGTTACTCACCCCATGTCGTACAGAAGCCGGAGGATCCCTCCGGCTTCTGTCGTATCCGGGGAGCGGGCATGTTGGAGCTGGACACCGAGGCGTTCGAAGCCCTCGTGGTGGACGAACTCGACCGCTTACCCGACGAGATGGTCGACGGTCTCGACAATGTCGTCTTCGTCGTCGAGGATCGCCCTGAGAACGGCACGCTCGACACGCTCGGGTTGTACGACGGTGTCGCCTTGACGGAGCGTGACCGCTACGGCTTCGGCGAGATGCCCGACCGGATCATCGTCTACCGCGAGCCGCATCTGGCGGCATGCGAGACGCTCGACGAGCTCGCCGACGAGATCCACACCACCCTGGTCCACGAGATCGCGCACTTCTACGGGATCGACGACGAGCGGCTGCACGAGCTCGGCTGGGCCTGAGATCCGCCTCGCCCACCGAGTCGTGTTTCCGGTGTGTTGCAAGTGCCTCGGAGTTCCGGGTGCGCCTCCGGCGAGCGAGTAGCCTGGGGACATGCGCGAGATCCAGGCCCGCATCATTGCGGAACTCCATGTCAGCCCCACGATCGACCCGGCGGCCGAGGTCCGTTCCCGGATCGACTTCCTGAAGTCGTACCTGCGGGCGACGCACACGAAGGGGTTCGTTCTCGGCATCAGCGGGGGGCAGGATTCCTCGCTCGCCGGGCGCCTGTGCCAGCTGGCGGCGGAAGAGGTCCGAGCCGAGGGTGGCGAGGCCCGGTTCGTCGCCGTCCGTCTGCCGTACGCCGTGCAGCACGACGAGGATGACGCTCAGTTGGCGTTGTCGTTCATCCGCCCGGACGACTCCGTCGTGTTCAACATCCAGCGCGCGGTCGACGGGTTCGAAGCCGAGTACGCGGATGCGACCGGTGAACCCCTCAGTGACTTCGTCAAGGGCAACGCGAAGGCCCGGGCACGGATGGTCGCCCAGTACGCGATCGCCGGTCAGCAGGGGCTCCTGGTCGTCGGGACGGACCACGCGGCCGAGGCGGTCACCGGCTTCTTCACGAAGTTCGGCGACGGCGGAGCCGACGTGCTCCCGCTCAGCGGCCTGACGAAGCGTCAGGGGCGAGCCCTCCTGGAGTCGCTCGACGCTCCGGAACGGCTCTACCTGAAGGCACCGACCGCCGATCTCCTCGACGGCACTCCCGGCCAGACCGATGAGGAGAATCTCGGACTCAGCTACCAGCAGATCGACGACTTCCTCGAGGGGAGCGAGATCGATCTGGCGGCCGCCGAAGCGATCGAGGCCCGGTATACGGCGACGGAGCACAAGCGCCAGGTCCCGGTCAGCAAGTTCGACACCTGGTGGCGCTGACCACGAACCCCTGACACGAAGACGGCGGCCCGATCGGTTGATCGGGCCGCCGTCTGTCGGTCTCGCGGTCAGCTGACGCTGGACTGCTTGCGTTCGGCTTCCAGGACCGCGACGTCGTCGATGATGCGCTGCGTCGTGCTGGTGTTGATCGTGCCGCCCGTCGAGCGGGTGATGTCACCGGGCCGTGAAGCCGGCGCGGTGGATGCGGGCTTCACCTCGGCGTACTGCTCGTGGTGCTGCTTGGCGACCCAGGACTCCTGCTCAGCGACGAGCGCCTGTTCCGATCCGCTGGACTCGGCGCGCCAGCGACGGAGGTCGCCGTCGAAGTCCTTCCGGGCCCGTGCCGGCTTCTTCGACCACTCGACGAGACGGTCGCGGAAGTCCTCGACCACCGGGTCCAACTCGTACCCGAACGTCGCGGAGTTGCGCTTCATCTCGTGGAGCTGGTGATTCGCCCAGTCCGCGGCGACGGCCGCACCCTTGATCGGGCTGAGTCGCACGAGCGTGTCGGCCTGGGCGACCGCCCGATCACTGAGCACCTGCTCCTGAGGGGTGAGCGAGTTCCAAACGCTGGCCTCGGTGGCGGCGTCGACGAGCGCCAGGATCGCGACGTTCTTCTGCTCTCGATCGCGTTGGTCCACGATGGCCCGAAGCGCGCGACGGCTTGCGCCGGCGGCGACGAGGGAGGACACCACGACGGCCACGATGAAGAGGGCCGCAGCGAACAGCATGGGGCGGACCTCAGCTGAGGTCACCCACTCTACGAAGTCATTCCACCACTGCATGGGCCGCAGACTACCCCTCGTTCGGGCGTGAACACGGGCGACGCACCGGGTTCGACGGGAACGGCGGGAGGGTCGCCGCTCAGTTGCGGAAGGCGTCGATGGCGACCGCGAGATCGCTGAAGCTGCCCAATGGGGCGTACCCGAGGACCGCCGGTCGGAACCGGTTGGCCCGGTACTCCGGAACGCCGTCCGCTCCGACGGCCTCGATGTTTCCGAGCACGCGGCCGTCGGGGGTCGTCACGCGCCAGTAGCCGGGACGGATGCTCAGGGCGTTGGGCATGGGACTCCTCCTGCGCTGGTGGGGTGATGCCGGACGGGGACTGCCGGCTGGTACTCGTCAGCGTATGCGGGGCCACCGACATCGGCCCTGGTCGGGGCGGAACGAGGGTCCTCCACAGCGAGGTGCGCGGTTGTGGACATCGACGAGGGTTGCCCGGCTCGACACAGGGCCTACGGGATCGGTGAGGCTGGCAGTGCGTCCGGGGTGGCGATCGGCACGGACCCGCCCCGGACGCTTCGGCGATCCACCGCCAGGATCGACGAACCGACAGGAGAGGAACCCATGAACGACCAGATCACCGTCTGCGGACACGTCGCGACAGACCCCAAGCACCATCGCACGACATCCGGGCTGGACATCACCAGTTTCCGCCTGGCGTCGCAGCAACGTCGGTACGACCAGAAGCAGGGCTCCTGGGTGGCGCAGGAGACGAACTGGTACACGGTGAGCGCCTTCCGTGGATTGGCGACCGCCTCCGCCACATCGATCGTCAAAGGACAACGTGTGATCGTGCTCGGTCGGTTGCGGATCCGCGACTGGGAGCAGGGTGAGCGACGAGGGACGTCGGTCGACATCGAAGCCGATCACATCGGGCCCGACATCGGCTGGCAGCCGAAGGGGGCCGTCGAGTCACCGGTCGGAGCTGGGGCGAGTCCGGCGTCCGCCGCATCCGAGTCGACCGGATCCGGAACCGGGGAGTGGGCGTCGGCGCCGCCGCAGGACACGCCGTTCTGACGCGCCACGTAGACTGCTCGACGTGCAGAAGAGCCTCCGCGACCGCCCCGCCTCAGCCGTCACTTCGATCCGTCGCCGCTCGTCGATCGCCGGCGTACGGGCCGGCGTGGTGCTCGGCCTGCTCGGCATCGTCGTGACGGGTTGCACCCAGCCCGCTCCCGAGCCGACGGCCACGCCGAGCCAGACGCCGACCGCCACTGAGACGACTCCGGCGGCGCCGGTGCTGCTCCCCGAGGGCACCGCCACCGACAACTTGCCGTTCTTCGACGCGGTCAACGCCGCCACGCTCGCCGCAAACCCCGCCGCTGGCGGCCAGGCGATCATCGACGGTCTCGTCGCCGCCGGCTTCCCGAAGGCGGAGATGGAGGTCTCCTCGGACACGACGAGCATCGGCGAGCCGGCCGACTCGATCCAGTTCGCCATCCGGTGGCAAGGACAATGCATCCTCGGGCAGAACGGGCCGGCGACGGGATACCACTCGTCGGTGGTGTCGCAGCTCGACACCGGGCGATGCCTCGTCGGGGTCACCCGCGCGATCGACTGGTAGAGCCGCTGACCACTCCCGGGCTGGTGCGAGCTGTGAGCATGCCATAACCTGACATTTCAGATATCGCCACCTCCTGGGTGGCTCGATCCGGAATCGAGGGCCCGCATGACCGCCAACCCATCACCGGGCGGGGAACCTGCCACCGAGGCCGTCTTCCTGGCCGACGGACGTCTCGCCGTCGCTCCTGCGGCGCTGGCGCACACACTCAAGCCTCGTCACCTGGCGCTGATCGCCCTCGGTGGCATGATCGGCGCCGGGCTCCTCGTGGCGTCGAGCACGGCGATCCTCGCAGCGGGGCCCGGCGTGATCCTCGCGTACGCCCTGGCCGGCGTGGTCGTGGTGCTCGTCATGCGCATGCTGGGGGAGATGGCCTCCGCGTCGCCCGAGACCGGGTCGTTCTCCGCCTACGCCTCGCGATTCATCGGACCCTGGGCCGGTCTCGCGATCGGATGGCTCTACTGGTGGTTCTGGGTCGTGGTCGTCGGCATCGAGGCGACCGCCGCAGCGCAGATCGTGAGCCAGTGGGTGCCCGGTCTCCCGCAATGGATCCCGGCGCTCGTCATCACCGTCGCGTTCCTCGCGGCCAACCTCGTCTCGGTGAAGTCCTTCGGTGAGTTCGAGTTCTGGTTCTCGTCGATCAAGATCGCGGCCGTGATCCTGTTCATCGCGCTCGGATCGCTCATCATCGTCGGCGTCGTCCCGACCGAGACGGCGACCGTCGCCAACCTCGCTCCGACCGACGGGGGCTTCCTGCCGTTCGGCATCGGCGGCGTCCTGGCGGCCCTGCTGCCGATCATCTTCTCGATGTTCGGTGCCGAGGTCGCCACGATCGCGGCAGGAGAATCGGTGGACCCGAAGGGTGCCGTCCGGCGAGCGGTGAACTCGGTCGTCTGGCGGATCCTGTTGTTCTACATCGGCTCGATCCTGGTCGTCCTCATCGTGGTGCCGTGGACGGAGATCACGCCGGGGATCAGCCCCTTCGTCACCATGCTGCACGCCGCCGGGATCCCCGGTGCCGGGGTGGCGATGGACATCATCGTCTTCACAGCCCTGTTGTCGACGCTCAACGCGTCGCTGTACACAGCGTCGCGCATGCTGTTCTCGCTTGGGGGCCGCGGGGAGGCCCCGCGAGCGGTCCGCGCGACGACGCGACGCGGCACGCCGGCGGTCGCGATCCTGTGCTCGGCCGTCGTCGGGCTCGTATGCGTCCTGTTGAACTACCTCGCACCGGACGAGGTCTTCACGTTCCTCGTCAACTCCACCGGCGCGATCGCGATCTTCGTGTGGATCGTGATCGCCATCGCCCAACTGCGCAGCCGACGGTTCGACCAGGTCTCGGCGTCGGAGAGCAGCGACCGCGTCGGCGGGATCCGCATGTGGGGACACCCGTGGCTCACGGTCATGGTCGTCGTCGCGCTCGTCGCGCTGCTGGTGTCGATGTTCTTCGGCGGACCCGCCCGGCTCCTCGAGGTGACGACGAGTTGCGCGATCGCGGCGGCGGCCGTCGTCGCGGGCGTCGTCGTGCAGCGCAAACGACGGGTCCGGCCGTAGACTGGACGGCGACATGGCTGAATACATTTACTCGATGGTCCGCGCCCGCAAGGCGGTCGGCGACAAGCTCATCCTCGACGACGTGACGATGGCGTTCCTGCCCGGAGCGAAGATCGGCGTCGTCGGCCCGAACGGTGCCGGTAAGTCCACGATCCTGAAGATCATGGCGGGGATCGACACCCCCTCGAACGGCGAGGCGAAGCTCACGCCGGGCTTCAGCGTCGGCATCCTCATGCAGGAGCCGGAACTCGACGAGGACAAGACGGTGCTCGAGAACGTCCAGGAGGGCGTCGGCGAGATCAAGGGCAAGATCGACCGCTTCAACGAGATCTCGCTCGCGATGGCCGAGCCCGACGCCGACTTCGACGCCCTGCTCGCCGAGATGGGCGTGCTGCAGGAGGCGATCGACGCCGCTGACGCCTGGGACCTCGACTCGCAGCTGGAGCAGGCGATGGACGCCCTGCGCTGCCCGCCGTCCGACGCCACGGTCGCCCACCTCTCCGGTGGTGAGAAGCGTCGTGTCGCACTCTGCAAGCTCCTCCTGCAGAAGCCCGACCTCCTGCTCCTCGACGAGCCCACCAACCACCTCGACGCCGAGAGCGTGCTCTGGCTCGAACAGCACCTCGCCCAGTACGCGGGCGCCGTGCTCGCCGTCACCCACGACCGGTACTTCCTCGACCACGTCGCGGAGTGGATCTGTGAGGTGGACCGCGGTCGCCTGTACCCCTACGAGGGCAACTACTCCACCTACCTCGAGAAGAAGGGCGAGCGCCTCAACGTCCAGGGCAAGAAGGACGCGAAGCTCGCCAAGCGCCTCGCGAGCGAACTCGAGTGGGTCCGCAGCAACGCGAAGGGCCGCCAGGCGAAGTCGAAGGCGCGTCTCGCTCGCTACGAGGAGATGGCGACGGAGGCCGAGCGCACCAGGAAGCTCGACTTCGAAGAGATCCAGATCCCCGCCGGTCCGCGACTCGGCTCGACGGTCCTCGAGGCCAAGAAGCTCGAGAAGGGCTTCGACGGACGCGTCCTCATCAACGACCTCTCCTTCAGCCTCCCGCGCAACGGCATCGTCGGCATCATCGGCCCCAACGGTGTCGGTAAGACCACGCTGTTCAAGACCATCGTCGGCATCGAGCCGCTCGACGCCGGCGAGCTCAAGGTCGGCGAGACCGTGAAGCTCTCCTATGTCGACCAGTCCCGCGGGGGCATCGACCCCAACAAGACGCTCTGGGAGGTCGTGTCCGAGGGGCTCGACTACATCCAGGTCGGCAACCAGGAGATCCCGTCCCGCGCCTACGTGTCGACGTTCGGATTCAAGGGCCCGGACCAGCAGAAGAAGGCGGGTGTCCTCTCCGGTGGTGAGCGCAACCGCCTGAACCTCGCGCTGACGCTCAAGCAGGGCGGCAACCTCCTGCTGCTCGACGAACCGACCAACGACCTCGACGTCGAGACGCTCTCGAGCCTCGAGAACGCACTCCTCGAGTTCCCGGGTTGTGCCGTGGTCATCACCCACGACCGGTGGTTCCTCGACCGCATCGCGACGCACATCCTGGCGTACGAGGGTACCGAGGAGAACCCGTCGAACTGGCACTGGTTCGAGGGCAACTTCGAGTCCTACGAAGAAGACAAGATCAAGCGCCTCGGACCGGACGCGGCCAAGCCGCACCGCTCCGCGTACCGCAAGCTCACGCGCGACTAGGACTCGTGCGAACGGCCCATCGGCTTCTGCCGGTGGGCCGTCGTCCGTTTACGACCCGTACGTCCCCGACCCACGGAGGGCCCAGCAATGACCAGACTCCACGTGCCGATCCCACTGCGGTGGGGCGACCTCGACGCCTTCAACCACGTCAACAACGCTTCGATGCTCAAGCTGCTGGAGGAGGCGCGTGTCCGCGTCTTCTGGATCCCGACGTTGGCGTCGGAGGACGTGCCGCCGACCGCGGTCATCGACGCGAGCCTCGAGGCCGAGACGCTGACGCTCGTGGCGCACCAGGAGATCGAGTACCTGGCCCCGATCCCGTACCAGCGCGATCCGCTCGACGTCCAGCTCTGGATGGGCAAGATCGGCGGGGCCAGCCTGCAGGTCGCGTACGAGGTGTACTCGCCGCTGGGCGGGGCATCTCAGACGCTGTACGCCCGAGCGTCGACGACGGTCGTCATGGTGGACGCCAAGACCCTCAAGCCGCGCCGGATCTCGGACGTCGAACGTGCCGCATGGGAGCCGTTCCTCGAGGATCCGATCGAGTTCTCGCGACGCTGAGCGACCCCGGTCACCGAGGTTTCGGGAATCGCACCATGCCCTCCTGGGCGACGCTCGCGACGAGGCGACCCGCCCGATCGTAGATGCGCCCGAGGGACAGACCTCTTCCGCCGGTGGCGCTCGGGGAATCCTGCAGGTAGAGCAGCCATTCGTCCACGCGCGCGGGACGGTGCCACCACATGGCGTGGTCGAGACTGGCGATCTTGATGCCGGGCGTGGCCCACGGAACGCCGTGACGACGGAGCACCGGCTCCAGGATCGTGTAGTCACTCGCGTAGGCGAGCGCGGCACGGTGCAGCGCCGGGTCGTCGGGCAGGTCTTCGATCGTCTTGAACCACACCGCTTGCCGGGTGGTCCGCTCGCCCTCCACCCGGAGGTAGACGGGGGAGCCGACGTGTCGGAGGTCGAAGGGGCGTCCCGTCGCCCACGCCTCGGCCGCCGGGTGGTCGATCCCGCTGAGGAGCTCGGCGGCTGACGGGAGCGTCTCCGGGTCCGGGATCCCGTCGGGCAGCTCGATCTGATGCTCCGGACCCTCGTCCTGGGTCTGGAAGGACGAGATCATCGAGAGGATCGGCACCCCGTTCTGGTAGGCCTGGGTGCGCCTGGTGGCGAACGAGCGTCCATCGTGGATGCGGTCGACCGCGAAGGTGATCGGCAGGTCGACGTCGCCCGGTCGGAGGAAGTACCCGTGCATCGAGTGGATGATGCGCTCGGCGTCGACGGTCCGGGTCGCGGCGACGACGGACTGGGCGAGCACCTGACCACCGAAGACCCGCCCCTGTGGCATCCATTGCGACGGACCGGTGAAGATGTCCTCGTCGGTCCGGACACCGGGAGCACTGAGGTCCAGCGCGGTCAGCAGGGAGTGGATCGGTTCCTTCACGCGAACACGCCTTTCATCCGGGGTCGAGGCTCGGTCGTCGATGCCCGACCCGACCCGCCGAGTCTATCCAGGCCCCGGCGGCGCGGTGCCGGAGCGCACGCGGCGGTGGCGTAGATTGAGAGGAGATGTCCACCACCTTGCAGCTCCTCGACGCCACCTCGCTCGCCGACCTCCGCACCTTCCTCGCACGCGCCGCCCGGATCGACGACTCCGGCGTGCGACTCCTGGCCGCCGGGGACGTCTTGGCGGTCTCCGCTCCGGTGCTACACCCGCAGGGTCTGCTCGACCGGAGTCCGACGATCATCGGGATGCGTACCTTCGCACTCGCCGAACCCGCCACGGCCGACGTCCTCGCGACCCCGCGTGAACTCATCGACCGCATCGTCCGCACGCTCGGCGGCGTCGCTGCCGAGGACCTGGTCGCGGATGCTCGCGAGACCGTGCCGCTCGAGCTGCCGCCGTCCACGAGGACGGCTCCGTGGGTCGGACAGGCGCCGCCGCGTGGCGGCTGGGAACGCGCGGGCGACGTGGACACCATCGAGCTCGAACTCGTCGCCAGGACCGGGGCCTCGGAGATCGCCGAGACGCTCCCCACGGCGGTGGGCGATCAGATCGTCCAGAAGGTGCGGTCGCAGGTCTGGTCCCGGCCCCTCGGCGACGGCCACGGACTCCCGACCGGTGCCGCGTTCGCCGCGGTGGGCCTCGGCTTCATCGCCGAGCCGGAGCGTGCGGCCGTCTTCCGCTCAGGCGGATGGGTCCGCTTGAGCACCCGACGCGGGCATGTGCTCGCGGGTGCCGTGTCCTGATCCTCAGCCGGCGGCCATCGCGCGGCCGGCGGTCCGACCGCTGAACAGACAGCCGCCGAGGAAGGTCCCCTCGAGCGCGCGATAGCCGTGGATCCCTCCACCGCCGAAGCCGGCCGCCTCACCGGCGGCGTAGAGACCGGGCACCGGGTTCCCGTCGGGACCGAGGACCCGGCTCGCGAGGTCGGTCTCGAGCCCACCGAGGCTCTTGCGGGTCAGCACATGCAGCTTCACCGCGATGAGCGGTCCGGCCTTCGGATCGAGGAGCCGATGCGGCGCGGCGACGCGGATGAGTTTGTCGCCCCGGTAGGAGCGGGCGCCGCGGAGCGCCGTGATCTGCAGGTCCTTCGTGAACGGGTTGTCGATCTCGCGATCGCGGGCCTCCACCTCGGCGATGACGTTCGCCGCATCGATGGGCGTCTCCGGGCTCAGCTCCTGCATGCCGGCGACCAGCTCGGTGAGCGTGTCTGCGACGACGAAGTCAGCGCCGTGTTCCTTGAACGCCTCGACGGGGCCGGGCGCTCCCGGACCGATGCGCTTCGCGAGCAGCCCGAGGTCCTTCCCGGTGAGGTCGGGGTTCTGCTCGCTCCCCGACAGCGCGAACTCCTTCTCGATGATCCGCTGGGTCAGCACGAACCAGCTGTGGTCGTGGCCGGTGGCACGCAGGTGCGCGAGGGTACCGAGCGTGTCGAAGCCCGGGAAGAGCGGCACCGGGAGCCGCTTCCCGGTCGCGTCGAACCAGAGCGACGACGGCCCCGGCAGGATCCTGATGCCGTGCTGCGGCCAGATCGGATCCCAGTTGGTGATGCCTTCGACGTAGTGCCACATCCGGTCGCCGTTGATGAGATGCCCGCCCGCGCGCTCGCTGATCGCCAGCATGCGTCCGTCGACGTGCGCAGGGACACCGGAGAGCATGGTCGTCGGCGGCGTCCCGAGCCGGGCCGGCCACTGTTCGCGGACGAGGTCGTGGTTCCCTCCGATGCCACCGCTCGCGACGAGCACCGCGGGCGCCCTGCACGAGAACTCGCCGACGACGTCGCGTGAGCTCGGAGCCCCACGCTCGGCATGCGACGGGGCGAGCACGGAGCCGCGTACGCCGACGACCGCGCCGTCTTCGGTGAGCAGCTCGTCCACACGGTGCCGGAAGTGAGCCGACACCGTGCCGTCCTCGACGCCGGCGCTCACCCGTCGGACGAAGGGCTCGACGACACCGGGTCCGGTGCCCCAGGTGATGTGGAAGCGGGGAACGGAGTTGCCGTGGCCGATGGCGCCGTAACCGCCCCGTTCCGCCCAGCCGACGACCGGGAAGAACCGCACGCCCTGGTCGTGGAGCCAAGCGCGCTTCTCGCCCGCGGCGAAATCGAGGTAGGCCTCTGCCCAGCGCCTGGGCCAGTGGTCCTCGGGGCGGTCGAACGCTGCTGCGCCGAACCAGTCCTGGGTCGCGAGCTCGAGCGAATCACGGACGCCGAGGTGGCGCTGTTCTGGGGAGTCGACCAGGAACAGGCCGCCGAACGACCAGTGCGCCTGGCCTCCGAGGTTCGACTCCGGCTCCTGTTCGAGCAGGATGACCCGCTTACCGGCGTCGATGAGCTCTGCGGCGGCGACGAGCCCGGCCAGCCCGCTGCCGATCACGATCGCGTCGGCCTCGGTTCGATCAGCGGACGGATTGGGAGGGACGGCTGCTGGCATCTGTTGACTCCTTCGGCACGGACGTGCGTCCGATCCTACGACCGCGCGGCCGGAATCAGAGGAGACTGCGGCGCGGTGCCCCTGGATCCTCGTCGAAGGTGTTGACCATGGCGTGGGCTGCCCGCTCGAGGTAGTCCCAGAGCGTCGTCTCGTGCACCGGCGCGAGGTCGAGGCTGTCGACGGCGGCGCGCATGTGCAACAGCCAGCGGTCGCGAGCGTCGGGGTTCACGTGGAAGGGCTGGTGCCGGAGCCGGAGACGCGGGTGACCGCGTTCGGCGCTGTAGGTGCCCGGCCCACCCCAGTACTGCTCGAGGAAGAGCATCAGCCGGTCGGCCGCCGGACCGAGGTCCTCCTCGGGGTACATCGGTTTCAGGACGGGGTCGCCGGCCACGCCGCGGTAGAACTCGTCCACGAGGGCCTTGAAGGTGGCGTGTCCACCGACCTGCTCGTAGAAGGACGTGCCTGGTGCCTGGGAGTCGGTCACTGCTGCCCTCTCGGGGGTCGCTTGGTCTTCGGCGCCCGTGGCGGGACCACCGTGGTCGGGTGGGTGCGCGGGGGACGCGAACCGGTCACGCTTGCGGCACCCTCGAAACCCGAGAGGACGATGCTGTTGAGCGACGGCAGCTTGACGTCCATCTCGTCGACGGCCCGCTTCAACCGCATCCGAAGTTCGCGAGCCACGTCGTCCTTGGCACTCGTGCGCGTCTTGATGACCAGGCGTATGACGAGTGCGTCGCCCGAGATCGACTCGAGACCCCACAGCTCGGGCTTCTCGAGGATGCGGGAGCGCCACTTGGGGTCGTGTGCGAGTTCGTTCGCCGTGTCGAGCATGCGCTCCTGGACGGCCTCGACGTCGGTGTCGTACGGGATCGCCAGGTCGATGATGACCCGCGACCAGCCCTGCGACATGTTGCCGACCCGCAGGATCTCGCCGTTGCGGACGAACCAGAGCGTGCCGTTGACGTCGCGTACCTGGGTGATGCGGATGCCGACGGTCTCGACGACGCCGGTGGCGGGTCCGAGGTCGACCACGTCGCCCACGCCCAGTTGGTCCTCGACCACCATGAACAGGCCGTTCAGGATGTCCTTGACGATGTTCTGCGCGCCGAAACCGAGACCGGCACCCACCGCGGCCGTCAGCAGCGCGAAGGAGCCGATGATGCTCGGGTCGATGACGTTGACGACGAGGATGGCCGCGACGATGACGATCGTGACGTTGACGATGTTGCTGAGCACGGTGCCGAGGGTCCGTGTGCGTTGGACGAGTCGGACGGCGGCGAGCGGCGAGGCGAGCAGCGATTGCGTGTCGGTGACGTCGGCGCTCTTCTTGACGCCGCTCACGATGCGGCCGACGACGCGTCGGATGACGAATCGGAGTACCCATGCGGCGGCGAACGCCAGGCCGATCACGATCACCACGCCGATGATCTTCCACCCCGCCGTCCAGAGGAAGGCGGTCACGTCAGGCCAGATCTCATCCCAGTTCATATGGGCCTCAGTGTATCGAGCGACTCGGAGTGAACCGTGTGAGCCGCCCGAGTGCGAGCCGGACGGTGCCTGCGTGGACGGTCATGGACGCACGAGTCCGTGCTTGTAGGCGAAGATGACGGCCTGCACGCGGTCGCGCAGCTGCAGCTTCATGAGCACGCGACCGACGTGCGTCTTCACCGTCGACTCGGAGAGGACGAAGTGGGCGGCGATCTCCGCGTTGCTCAGCCCCTCCGCCATGGCGACGAGGATGTCGTGCTCCCGCGGTGTCAGCTCGGCGAGTTCTGCTGCCGAGCCGTCCTCGGCGGCCGCGGGGGTGCCGGGGAGGGCCGTCGCGAAGAGTTCGAGCATCCGCTTCGTGATGCGGGTCGAGACGGCGGCGTCGCCGGCGTGGACCGCGCGGATCGCGGACGTCAGCTCGTTCGGCAGGGCGTCCTTCAGGAGGAAGCCGCTCGCGCCGGCCCGCAGCGCTCCGAAGGCGTACTCGTCGAGGTCGAAGGTCGTCAGGATGATGATGCGGCTGTCGGGGTTCGCGGCGACGATCCTCCTGGTCGCCTCGATCCCGTCGAGTCCCGGCATCCGGACGTCCATGAGTATCACGTCCGGCCGCAGGGTGGCGGCGAGGAGGATCGCCTCGGCGCCGTTCGAAGCCTCACCGACCACGTCCAGATCGTCCTCCGCGCCGAGCACGAGACCGAATCCGAGCCGGATGAGCTGTTGGTCGTCGACGAGCAGGATGCGGACGGGATCGGTCATGGTGTGGTTCCTCGTGGTTCGGTGGTCGGCGGAGCCGTTCTCGTCGGACGTGGTTCCAGTGGCAGGACGGCATGGACGCGCCACAGTCGATCGCCGACGGCTCCGGCGGTGACCTGACCCCCTTGGAACGCGACGCGTTCGCGGAGGCCCAGCAAGCCCTGGCCGGCGCCGAGCGACGGCGCGTCCGGAATGGACCCGTCGTTCTCGACGATGAGCTCGAGGTGCTCGTCGTCGGTGGTGATGACGACGTCGACGCGCTTCGGCCGCTCCGAGTACCGCAGCGCGTTCGTGAGGGCCTCCTGCGTGATGCGGTGCACGGCGAGCAGGATCGACGGGTCGTCCGTCGACGGCCCGGAGGCGGTGAGGGCGACCGGCAGACCGAGTCCGCGGAAGGTCTCGACGAGCGCGGGGATCGACGCGGCGTCGGGTTGCGGAGCGAGGGGCGCGCTGCCCGTCTCACGGAGGACCCCCAGCATGCGTCGCATGTCGACGAGGGAGCTCCGGGCGGCGTCGGTGACAGCGGTCATGGCGGATCGGGACGCCGTCGGGTCCTTCGTCGCCAGGGCCCCCTCGCTCAGTGCGACGATGACGGTGAGACTGTGGGAGACGATGTCGTGCATCTCGCGGGCGATGCGGGTCCGCTCGGCGACGGCGGCGAGCTGGGCCTGCTGGTCGCGCTCGCGGGCCAGCTGCGCCGCCCGATCGACGAGGGCTTCGACGTACCGTTTGCGATTGCCGACGTTGATCCCGATCAGCAGCCCGAAGAGCGCGAAGAGGACGACCGAGATGATGGTCTGCTGCGGCTCTCCCGGTGCGTGTGGCGCGGCCCAGGGCAGGAAGGGTGCGAGGACGGCGACGATCGCGGCGGCGGCGAAGGCCTGCCAGCCCAGTGCGACGGTCCGGTACACGGCCACGGAGTACAGCAGGATCGGCACCGCGAACGCGTCGACGCCCACCGTCTGCGCGACCGAGACGAGCCCGACGACGATGACGAGCACGGCCATCGCGAGCGGACGCCGTCGCCTGAGCAGGACGGCGAGCGTCGTGACGCCCACGATCGCGACGGCGAGGGCGATGCGACCGGGCTGGGCCGCCAGGTCGACGTCGAACCACTCGACGGTGCTGACCGAGAGCGCGACGAGCAGGTACCCGGCGGCGATGAGCGAGTCGGCGGTCCACGGATGCCTCGACCACCAGCGTCGGACGACCCCGGGCGGGCGCGGGAGCATCAGTGCGGCTTCCGTCGCGGCCCGGTCCGGGGCGGAGGAGGGCTTCCGAGTGGTCACGACGAGGACGACCCTGAGGGTCGGTCGTCGTTCACTGGTCGGCGCATCCCTCCAGGATACGGAGAACCCCTCCACAGCGGGTCGTGCCGTGGAGGGGTTCTCTCCAGAGGATCCTGGTACCGGAGTGCTATCCGGCCGAGTGGATCATGCGGCATCCCGTGCCTGTGCCGCGAGTGCCCGCTCGACCCCGGCGAGGGCTTCGACGAGCATGCGTCGGAGTGCCGGGACATCGGCGTTGGCGTCCAACCACGCGCGGGTGCAGTCGCGGAGCTCGGTGGAGGCGAGCGCCGCCGGGTAGAGCCCCTCGACGATGTACTCGGCGATCTTGTAGCTGCGCGACTCCCAGACCGAGGTGAGCGCGGCGAAGTACGGCTCGACGAGCGGCTGCAGGACGGCCGGGTCGATGACATGTCCGAACCCGAGACCGACGTTCCGGACGATCGCGTTCGGCTGGTCGTCGTGCTCGACGACCGAGTCGAACGCTGCACGCTTGCCCTCGACGGTGGGGATCGTCGCCCGTGCGCGAGCGGCCGCCTGCGCACCGTTCGCCGTGTTGTCCTCGGCGAGCGCCGCGTCGATGTCCGAACCGTCCGCGAGACCGAGGAGGACCAGGCCCTCGAGGAGCTCCCAGCGGAGGTCGGTGTCGATCTCCAGGCCCGGGAGTGCCGCGGAGCCGTCGCGCAGCGCACGCAGGTGCTCGCCGTGCTCGGGGGTCGAGGCGAGGGCGGCGAAGAACTTCACGAACTGGAACTGCGCGTCCGAGCCGGCCTCAGCCTCCTGGGCGAGCGTCCAGAGCGCGTCGCCGACCCGTGAGACGGTCGCCAGGCGGCGTTCCGGAGCGACGTAGTTGCGCGCGGCCAGACCGAGCTGGCCGAGCGTCGTGCGCAGGGTCGTCGACTCGGTCTCCGTGGCGATGTTCCCGAGGACGAGCTCCACGTAGTCGGAGGCGCTCGACTCGGCGTCGCGGGTCGCGTCCCAGGCGGCGCCCCAGACCAGCGAGCGTGCGAGCGGGTCCTCGATCGAGGCGAGGTGGCCGATCGCCGTCGCGAGCGACCGCTCGTCGAGGCGGATCTTCGCGTAGGCGAGGTCGTCGTCGTTCAGCAGCACCAGGTCGGGCTGCGTCTCACCGAGGAGCTCCGGCACCTCGGTGAGTGCACCGTCGACGTCGAGTTCGACGCGTCGGGTGCGGACGAGCTTGCCGTCCTGCAGTCGGTACAGGCCGATGGCGAGGCGGTGCGGACGCAGCGTGTCGTAGTCCGCGGGGACCGTCTGACGGACGGCGAACGCGGTGAACGCGCCGTCGGCGTCGACGGTGAACTCCGGGCTCAACGTCCCGACCCCGGCGGTCTCGAGCCACAGCTTCGACCACTCGCGGAGGTCACGGCCGCTCGTCGCCTCGAGCTCGACGAGCAGGTCGTCGAGCACCGTGTTGCCGAACTCGTGCTTGCGGAAGTAGTTGCCCACGCCGGCGAAGAACGCCTCGATGCCCACCCAGGCGGCGAGCTGCTTCAGGACGGAGCCGCCCTTGGCGTAGGTGATGCCGTCGAAGTTGACCTGGACGTCCTCGAGGTCGTTGATGGTCGCGACGATGGGGTGCGTCGACGGCAACTGGTCCTGGCGGTAGGCCCAGGTCTTCTCCATCGCGTTGAACGTCGTCCACGCCTCGGTCCACTCGGTGGCCTCTGCGGTGGCGATCGTCGAAGCCCATTCGGCGAACGACTCGTTCAACCACAGGTCGTTCCACCACTTCATGGTGACGAGGTCGCCGAACCACATGTGGGCGAGCTCGTGCAGGATCGTGACGACCCGGCGCTCCTTGATCGCGTCGGTCACCTTCGAGCGGAACACGTAGGTCTCGGTGAAGGTCACCGCGCCGGCGTTCTCCATCGCGCCCGCGTTGAACTCGGGGACGAAGAGCTGGTCGTACTTCTCGAACGGGTAGGGGTACGCGAACTTCTCCTCGTAGTACGCGAAGCCCTGACGCGTCTTCTCGAAGATGTAGTCGGCGTCGAGGTACTCCGCCAGGCTCTTCCGCGCGAAGACACCCAGCGGGATGGTCCGGCCGTCGCTCGAGGTGAGCTCGCTGCGCACCACGTCGTACGGGCCGGCCACGATCGCGGTGATGTAGGAGGAGATGCGCTGCGTGGGTGCGAAGCTCCAGGTCGCCGCGCCGTCGTGCGCCGGTGCCGGCTCGGGCGTGGGCGAGTTGCTGACGACCTGCCAGGCCGCGGGCGCCGTGATCGTGAAGGTGAACGTCGCCTTCAGATCGGGCTGCTCGAACACCGCGAACACCCGACGGGAGTCCGGCACCTCGAACTGGCTGTACAGGTACACCTCGCCGTCGACGGGGTCGACGAATCGGTGGAGGCCCTCACCGGTGTTGGTGTACTCGGCGTCCGCGTCGACGACGAGCACGTTCTCCGCAGCGAGGCCGTCGAGCTGGATGCGCACGCCGTCGGAGACGGTCGACGGGTCGAGCTCGACGCCGTTCAGCGTGACGGAGTGGACGGTGCGCGTCATGGCGTCGATGAAGGTCGAAGCACCGGGTTCACCGGTGAAGCGGACCGTCGTGGTGCTGCGGAACACCTCGGGACCGGTCGTGAGGTCGAGCACGACCTCGTAGCTCGACGTGTCGACGAGCGCCCTGCGCTCCTGGGCTTCGACTCGGGTGAGGTTCTCTCCTGGCACAACTGCTCCCTGGTGTTGATGGACACGTGACGTGTGAACTGCACGTGGTCGCTCGTGACGACCGCGGCACGGTCAACCAGCCTAGACCCGCCGTCCGTCCGTTTCGGGGGAGTCGACGGGGATCGGCGCGTAGGGTGACAGCATGACGACTTCCGCTGCAGACAACACCCGCGTCGACTTCTGGTTCGACCCCTCCTGCCCGTGGGCCTGGATGACCTCGCGCTGGGTCGACGAGGTCACCGAAGCCCGGAACCTCGACGTCCACTGGCACATCATGAGCCTCGCCGTCCTCAACGAGGACCAGGACGTCAGCGACGACTACCGGGCCTTCTTCCCCCGGGCGCTCCGATACACGCGGCTCGTCGCCGCTGCGGCAGCCGAACACGGACACGCGGTCGTCAAGCCGCTCTACGACGCGCTCGGGACGCGGATCCATCCCGGCGGACGCGCGGAGGACGTCGACGCCGTGATCGCCGAGGTACTCGCCGAGACCGGGCTCCCGGCGGCGCTCGCCGAAGCGTCGACGACGGACGCCTACGACGGGCCCATGCGCGAGAGCCACTTCGACGGCATCGGACGGGTCGGCCAGGACGTCGGCACCCCCGTCATCGCGATCGACGACGTGGCGTTCTTCGGACCCGTCATCTCGCCGGCGCCGAAGGGCGAGCAGGCGCTCGCGCTGTGGGACGGTGTCGTCGCCGCTGCCGCCTACCCGGGCTTCTTCGAGCTGAAGCGCAGCCGCACGGCGGACCCGATCTTCGACTGACGCGACGCCGGCGCCCGGAACCCTAGACTTTCCACATGCGCATCCACATCGCCACCGATCACGCCGGTCTCGAGCTCAGTCAGTTCCTGCAGGACCACCTGCGCGCAGCCGGTCACGACGTCGTCGACCACGGCCCGGCCGAGTACGACGCGTTGGACGACTACCCGGCGTTCTGCATCAACGCGGCGAAGGGCGTCGTGCGCGACCAGCAGGCCGGTGTTGACGCCCTCGGCGTGGTGTTCGGTGGCTCGGGTAACGGCGAGCAGATCGCCGCGAACAAGGTCGTCGGTGTCCGTGCGGCGCTCGTCTGGAACCTCAGCACGGCGCAGCTGGCTCGGCAGCACAACGACGCCAACGTCATCTCGATCGGTGCGCGTCAGCACAGCACCGACGAGGCGGTGTCCTTCATCGACGCGTTCATCGCCGAGCCGTTCAGCCTCGAGGAACGTCACGCCCGTCGGATCGCCCAGCTCGCCGAGTTCGAGGCGACCGGCACCATCGCCGGCAAGCACGTCGACGCCTGACGCGTCCTCCACCGCCACCGCGCGGCGCGCCGGATCGCGCCCCCACCGAGTGAGGAGTCACCATGCCCGAGGGGCACTCCGTCCATCGCATCGCCCGACAGTTCGCTCAGAACTTCGTCGGACACCGGGTCGCCGTGTCGTCTCCCCAGGGGCGCTTCGCCGAGGGTGCCGCCGTGCTCGACGGCCGGACGGTCACCGACGCCAAGGCCGTGGGCAAGCAGATGTTCCTCGAGTTCGACGACGGACTGTGGTTGCGGGTGCACCTCGGTCTGTACGGCGCGTGGGACTTCGCCGGTGAGATCCGGTCGGACCCGACCATCGCCGCCTCGAACGGCCGCATGGGGCAGACGAACCAGCGCGGCACGGTGCTCGACGACGACGATGCGCCGATCCACGATGCGGACGGGGAGAACTCCCTGCACAGCATCGGTGCACCGCGCCGGGCCAGGGTCCGGATGTCCGAGCAGTCGAGTCCACTCGCCGAGATCGACGAGCGGTTCCCACCCGAACCGGTGGGTCAGGTGCGCGTGCGGCTGTTGACCGAGGCGACCGTGGCGGACCTCCGCGGGCCGACCGCCTGCGAGGTGATCGACGCCGCCGGGGTGCAGGCCGTCATCGATCGGCTCGGACCGGATCCACTGCTCGACCCGAGCGCGGAGGCGGGGGAGCGGTTCGTGTCGCGTGCGCACCGCAAGGGTTCCCCGATCGGTCTGCTCCTCATGGATCAGCAGATCATCAGCGGGATCGGCAACGTCTACCGCGCCGAACTGCTGTTCCGCGCCCGTCTCGATCCGCACCGCACCGGGAAGACGGTCCCCGTCGAGACGCTTCGCGAGATCTGGCTCGACTGGACGCGGTTGCTCGCGATCGGGGTCGAGACCGGACAGATGATGACGATGGACGACCTGTCGGCGGCCGACTACCGCCTCGCGATGGCCAACCGCGCTGATCGCCACTGGGTCTACAAGCGGGAGGGACTGCCGTGCCGGGTCTGCGGGACGAACATCCTCCTCGAGGAGATGGGCGCCCGCAAGCTGTACTGGTGCCCGAACTGTCAGCGCTGAACCGAACCCGCCTGCCGAACCGACGAGGACCGATGTGATGACCGAGCACCGCCCTGGACCCGTCGGCGACCTCGTCACGACGATCGCCAACGTCCACTTGTCCGGACCGCGCCGCGGAGGCTCGTCCGATGCCGAACGGGTCGACGTCCTGCTGGAGGGCGGCTCGATCGTGGCGATCCGACCCGCCGATCCCGAGGTCCTGCTCAGCTCCGACCCCGGGGTGTTGGACGGCGGTGGTGGCTTCCTCCTGCCCGGGCTCTGGGACCACCACGTGCACTTCACCCAGTGGGCGCGCACGGCCAGGCGCGTCGACCTGTCCTCGGCCGCATCCGCCGCCGAGGCGGTCGAGTTGGTCGCTGAGCGGATCGCTCAGGAGGCCGATGGTGACGGCTGGGTCGAGGGCGCGAGGTTCCGGGACGCCCTCTGGCCGGACACGCCGACGTTCGCACTGCTCGACGCGATCGCCCCGGACCGCGAGGTCGTGCTGGTCAGTGCCGACTTGCACTGCTGCTGGCTGAACAGCGCGGCGCTCCGGGCCACGGGCTTCGCCGACCACCCCACCGGCCTGTTGCGGGAGGAGGAGTCGTTCGCCGTCCTCAAACAGCTCGACCAGGTCGCCGACGAGCTCTCCGACCGCTGGGTCGACGCCGCAGCCGATCAGGCGGCATCCCGCGGCGTCGTCGGTGTCGTCGACCTGGAGATGCGCTGGAACGCCGCGGACTGGATCCGTCGGGTCGGGAACGGGACTCGCGCGCTCCGCATCTCCTTCGGTGTGTACGCCGAGCACCTCGAGCGCGCGATCGACGCCGGGCTCGTGACCGGGGGAGTGCTCGCCGGAACGGACGGCCTGGTGCAGGTCGGGCCGTTCAAGGTCATCACCGACGGATCCCTCAACACCCGGACGGCCTGCTGCGACGCGCCCTATCCGGGTTCGGCCCCCGGAACCGACGCGCACGGGATGCTCAACGTCCCGCCGGAGCGACTCACCGCATTGCTCACCCTTGCGACCGCCAACGGCCTCCACTGTGCGGTGCACGCCATCGGCGACCGAGCCAACACCCTTGCGCTCGACGCCATCGAGACGACCGGCGCGAAGGGCACGATCGAGCACGCGCAGCTCCTCCGGGCGTCGGACCTCGCGCGGTTCGCGCGGACCGGAACGGCTGCGAGTGTCCAGCCGGAACACGCGATGGATGATCGGGACATCGCCGAGGTCCACTGGGCCGGGCGCACCGACCGTGCCTTCGTGCTCCGCAGCCTCCTCGACGCCGGTGCCACGCTCCGACTCGGTTCCGACGCCCCGGTCGCTCCGCTCGACCCGTGGGTCTCCATCGCCGCCGCCGTGACGCGCAGCCGCGATGGACGCGAGGCCTGGCACGGCGAGCAGGCCATCACGGTCGAGGAAGCACTGGCGGCGTCGACCAGAGGAGACGACGACGTGGTGGCCGTCGGCCGCCCCGCCGACCTCGTCGTCGTGCCGTTCGACCCGTTCTCCTGCGCACCGGAGGCCCTGCGCACCATGCCGGTCCTGGCGACGATGCTGGGTGGGCGCCTGACGGCAGCCGGGAGGCCCGGCCCGGGGGCGTGACGCTGCGCGGCCCGCGGGAACACGACGAAGGGGCAGCCACGGTGGACTGCCCCTTCGTAGGTGATGCTCGCGGGTCGCCCCGCCGGGGTGCTAGCGGCTGAGGTGCGCGAAGAGGAACCAGCGGTCCTTGTCGAGGCCGCGGGCGATCTCGATCGCGATGTCCTGGCTGGTCTGGTCGAGCTCGTCGAGCTCGTCGACCGCGGTGTTGACCGAGGCGGACGCTGCGTCGATGAGGGCGATGACCTCGGCGATGGTGCGGTCGGACTGCTGGAAGCCCTCGCTCAGCTCGGGCGTGCTGGTCTTCGCGGCGACGGTGCTGAGGCGTGCGTCGACTGGGAGGCCGAGGGCGACGATGCGCTCCGCGGCGAGGTCGGCCCACTCCTGCGCGTGGTCGACGATGTCGTCGAGCAGTTCGTGGACCCCGATGAAGTTCGCACCACGCACGTGCCAGTGGGCCTGCTTGCCGTTGACGACGATGGCGGTGAGGTCGACGACGACGGGGCTGAGGAACTGCGCGGTGCCTGCTGCGACGTCCGGGTTGGCGACGGCCTGCGGAATGGAGGTGGTGATGTCGGTCATGGTGTTTCCCCTTCGTTGACGAGTGAGGCCCTGGTCGGACGGATTCGTCGGTCTGCTTGAATGCAACGGTACTCAGCCGCAGACATTCCGCAAGGAAGTCGAGGCTCGGCTTACGAAGGGTGCACTCAGCAAGGAAAGCCTGACCGTACCGGCGATTCACCCCGGAACGACGCGGGTTCCCGTCCGTCGGGGCCGCCTGCGATAGCGTGGCCGGTATGACGCTGCACGGTACGGTCAGGAAACTCTCAGACGGACGCTCGCCCCGCATCGATCCGAGCGCCTACACGGCGCCGGGATCCGTGCTGGTGGGAGCCGTCACGCTCGCCGCGGATTCGAGCGTCTGGTACAACGCCGTCCTGCGTGCGGACTCCGACTCGATCACGCTCGGCGCCGGGTCCAACATCCAGGACGGGGTCGCCGTGCACACGGACAGCGGCCACCCGACGGTCATCGGGCGCAACGTCTCCGTCGGACACAACGCGGTCGTCCACGGCTGCACCGTCGAGGACGACTGCCTCATCGGTATGGGTTCCGTGGTCCTGAGCGGAGCCGTGATCGGTGCCGGGTCGCTCGTCGCCGGGGGAGCCGTGGTCCTCGAGGGCATGATCGTGCCGCCCGGTTCGCTCGTCGCGGGGGTCCCGGCCAAGGTGCGGCGGGAGTTGACGGCCGACGAGCAGGAGGCGATCCGGCAGAACGCCGCGCACTACGTCGCGCTCAGAGCGGTCCACTCCGCAGCGGTCGACGAGGATTAGCGGCGGCGTGCGTCGCGCTTCTTGAGGCGACGCTGCGCGGCGAGCGAGCCGGACAGGCAGACGACGCAGCCGATCATGCAGATGAGGCCGACGCCGAGTCGTCCGGTCGCGAGCGCGTACACCCCGACGAAGAAGACGAGCGCGCCGGCCACCGTCCAGATGTGGGGCCAGATCGCGTCGAGTCGCATGCGCTCAGCCTAGGCCGTCGCGCATCCCGTGCTCCGTCCTCCCCGCGCTTCGACCCCTCGAACGGCACACGAGCGACCTCCCCGCTCCGGTGGTCTCCCTCCCGACCCCGATGACCACCTCCGGTCCCTGGGGGACCTCCTCCGGTCCCTGAGCCTGTCGAAGGGCATGCGGAGAACCTCACGAATCCGGCGCTCCTCTTCCCGGTCCCTGAGCTTGTCGAAGGGCACGCGGAGAACCGGCGCTCCTCCTCCCGGTCCCTGAGCCTGTCGAAGGGCACACGAGCAACTTCCACAGTCACCCTCACTCGGCATCTGGAATGTCAGTGGTTCATGGTGGACTTGTCCCATGACCGAGACCACCCTCACCGCGACCCGCGTCGGCGACGAGTACGCCGCGCAGCTCGCGGAGTTCTCGGAGGAGTGGGCGGACCTCCACCGTCAGCAGGCCGTCTTGGACGCACGAAAGGCGCGCCTCCTGGCCCGTTCCGCCGCCTATGCTGACGCGTTTGCCGACGCCACGGTCCCTGCGGTCTTCCCGCCGGCCGAACGCAAGGCTCTGTCTCGTCGGTCGACGTGTGCGGCCCTCGCGATGGCGACCCGGATCCCGGAGCGGACGGTCCAGTGTGCGACCAACGACGCCGAACGGCTCGTCAACGAAGCGCCGGCCGTGCTGGCGTCGCTCGAGGCAGGCCGCATCTCGGCGAGGCATGCGCAGGTGATCACCGACCAGCTCTGCGACGTCCCTGCCGCCGGGCGGGCGGTGTTCCTCGACAAGGTCCTGCTTGAAGCGGAGCGCATGACCGCTGCGGGTCTCAAGAGCCGTGCCCGTGTGCTCCGCGAGCGCCTCCACCCGGAATCGATCACGGCACGAGCCGTCCGCTCCGAGGCCGACCGCCGGGTTGAGTTCGAGCCGGCAGCCGACGGCATGGCTTGGGTGCACCTCTTCACCACGGCACCCATCGCGCAAGGCGTCCTCGAGCGCGTCGAAGCCGCCGCAGCGGAGTCACGCTCAGCCGGCGACACCCGCACCTGCGCACAACTGCAGGCGGACGCCCTCGCGGCCGTCGCCCTGACCGGCGTCACGCCCGAGGACGTCATGTCGAGCCCGGTGCTCCCGCACCCGATCGAGGTCCAGGAACACATCACACCGATCGTGCAGATCTCCGTCCCGGCGCTCAGCATGGCCGGTGTCTCCGACACCCCGGCAACCCTCGATGGGTACGGTCCCATCGACCCGGAGACCGCGGCACGGATCGCGGTGAACGCACCAAGCTTCACCCGGATCCTCGTCCAGGCAGAAACGGGTGCGGTCCTCTCCGTCGGCCGGAACCGGTACCGCGTTCCGGCCGATCTCCAACGCGCTGTACGCCTGCGGGACGGCACCTGTCGGGCACCCGGTTGCGGGAGGCGGGCCCGGGCTTGCGACCTCGATCATTCTGTCGCGTGGGAGGACGGCGGGACGACGGATGTCGGGAATCTCGCCTGTCTCTGTCGACATCACCATCGGATGAAGCACCTCCCTGGGTGGAACCTCGACCACGGACCGGGCGGAGTCCTCGAGTGGACGACGCCCGACGGAAAGCACCACCGCACAGAACCGGACCCTGCTCCGTTCTGACCTCGGAACGACAAGGCGTCCTCGTGGGCACTTCGACAGGCTCAGCGACCGGGAGAGGTTCGCTCGGGACGCTTCGCCCCCGGAGCCTGTCGAAGAGTGCGACGAGCCTGTCGAAGGGTGTGACGTCAGGAAGGCCCTGTGCGATGACCGAACCGTCGCGCCTGCTTTCGCGCCGCCGCCTGGTTCTGATGTATTGAGAGGGGATGACGGGAATCGAACCCGCGTAATCAGTTTGGAAGACTGAGGCTCTACCATTGAGCTACATCCCCGAGGCGCCGCACTGCGACGAACTCACCCGGTAATGCTACTGCATCCCGAGCGCCCATCCGTGCAGCCACGTGTGCCGAGGCCGGTTCCGCCCCGGAAACCGCACAGGGGCCGCACAGATTCTGGGCTAGACTGACCGAGGCCATTTCGCCCACCGCTCGTCGGTCGGGCCGGCTGGCCGGATTGTCGCCGATCCGGGGCGTAGCTCAGCTTGGTAGAGCGCCCGGTTTGGGACCGGGAGGTCGCAGGTTCGAATCCTGTCGCCCCGACTCCGTTTTGCGTCCTCAACTGAGGCAGAATCCCCGACACAGGAGAAGTAATCACGTGAAGACCACGGTCGAGAAGCTGAGCCCCACTCGCGTCAAGCTCGCCATCGCGGTGACGCCCGAGGAGCTCAAGCCGAGCATCACCCACGCCTACGGACACATCGCCGAGGACATCAACGTCCCCGGCTTCCGTAAGGGCAAGGTGCCACCGGCGATCATCGACCAGCGCGTCGGCAAGGGCGCCGTGATCGAGCACGCCGTCAACGAGGGCCTCGACGGCTTCTTCCGCAAGGCACTCGAGGAGAACGAACTCCGTCCGCTCGGCCGCCCGCAGGCCGACATCGTCGAGTGGCCGAACGAGAAGGACTTCTCCGGCGACCTGCTCGTGAACATCGAGGTCGACGTCCGTCCCGAGATCACGCTTCCCGACTACGAGGGCCTCAAGCTCACCGTCGACGCCCAGGAAGCCGGCGAAGCCGACGTCCAGGACGAGCTCGACCGCATCCGCGCGCGCTTCGGCACGCTCGTGACCGTCGACCGCCCGGCCAAGACGGGCGACTTCGCCCAGCTCGACCTGGTCGCCAAGATCAACGACGCCGAGGTCGACCGCGCGAGCGGCGTCTCCTACGAGATCGGTTCGGGCGAGCTGCTCACCGGCATCGACGAGGCACTCGACTCCCTCACCGCCGGTGAGACCACCACCTTCACCTCGCCGCTGCTCGGTGGCGAGCACGAGGGCGAGGACGCCGAGGTCACCGTCACCCTGACCGCCGTCAAGGAGCGCGAGCTCCCCGAGGCCGACGACGACTTCGCTCAGATCGCGAGCGAGTTCGACACCATCGACGAGTTCAAGGCGCAGCTGCGTGAGGTCGTCGAGCGCCAGCAGGTCATCACCCAGGGCCGCGACGCACGCACCGCGCTCGTCGACGCCATGCTCGAGGCCGCGCAGATCCCCGTGCCCGAGAGCGTCATCGAGGACGAGGTGCACCGTCACCTCGAGGGCGAGAACCGCCTCGAGGACGACGAGCACCGCGCCGAGGTCACCGAGTCCAGCGAGAAGGCACTGCGCACGCAGCTCCTCCTCGACGCCCTCGCCGAGTCGCTCAACGTCCAGGTGAACCAGAACGAGCTCACCGAATACCTCATCCAGAGCGCGTCGCAGTACGGCATGGAACCCGGTGAATTCATCGAGGCACTCGGCCAGCAGGGTCAGATCCCAGCCATGGTCGGCGAGGTCGCCCGCAACAAGGCCATCGCCATCGCGCTCGGCAAGGCCGAGGTCGTCGACTCCAACGGCAAGCCCGTCGACCTGAGCGACTTCGTCGCCGTGGTCGAGGACGAGGACGCCGCCACCGAGACTGCAGCCGACGAGACGACCGAGGCTCCGGCCGAGGACGCCGCCGACGAGGCTCCGGTCGATGCCGAGCCGAAGAAGGCCGCCGCCAAGAAGGCACCTGCGAAGAAGGCGCCCGCCAAGAAGGCACCGGCCAAGAAGGCCGCTGCCGACGAGGCCGCTGCCGAGTAGGACAGCAACCAGCAGTGACGACAGGGGCGGAAGCGATTCCGCCCCTGTCGTCGTCTCCGGACACATCAGCCGAATGGGAGCAATGATGACGACGATCGAACCAACCGGCTGGGACGAACGGGTCGCAGCCGTCTGGGCCGACGAGACCATCGACGACGAGCAGCGCATCGCGGCCATCGACGCGCTGGTCGCGGAGCGTCCGGCGGGTGACGCCCGTGCCGCGTTCCAGGCTGCCGGTGCACGCGACTCCGCCGGCCACGAGGTCGAGGCCGAGGTCTTCTACCGCGCCGCCCTCGAAGCCGGGCTCGACGAGGAGCACCGTCCGCAGGCGATCATCCAACTGGCCAGCACGCTCCGTAACCTCGGCCGGACCGCTGAGAGCGTCGATCTGCTCGAACAGCAGCTCGCGGACGATCCGACCGGTCCGTACGCGGACGCGACCGCGGCCTTCCTGGCACTGGCGCTCGCCAGCTCGGGGGACCCGCGCCGAGCGACCGCGGTCGCCCTCCGTGCCCTTGTGCCGCACCTCCCGCGCTACCACCGGTCCGTCCGCGCCTACGCCGACGAACTCGAGACGGATCCGCTCCGCTGAGACCCGGCGGTCGCGCGGTCCGTCGGCTCGCCGTCCGCCTCCGGCGAACCCCGCGGCCCGGGAGTCTGCCGAGGGCGAACAGGGCGTTGGTGGTGCGTCGCCTCCGATAGATTCGAACCACTGCACAACCGAAACGGAGCGATAATGGCCGAACCACAGTTCTCGCCCAGTGTCTTTGACCGCCTGCTGAAGGACCGGATCATCTGGCTGGGCGCCGAGGTCCGCGACGAGAACGCGAACGAGATCGCGGCCAAGCTGCTGCTGCTCGCCGCGGACGACCCGAAGCGCGACATCTACCTCTACATCAACTCGCCCGGTGGCTCCATCACGGCCGGCATGGCCATCTACGACACCATGCAGTTCGTGCCGAACGACATCGTCACGGTCGGTATCGGCATGGCCGCGTCGATGGGTCAGCTCCTCCTCACGGCCGGCACCAAGGGCAAGCGCTACATCACCCCGAACGCCCGCGTGCTCCTCCACCAGCCGCACGGCGGATTCGGCGGGACGTCGAGCGACATCCAGACCCAGGCGCAGCTCATCCTCGACATGAAGCGCCGTCTCGCCGAGATCACCGCGGCACAGACCGGCAAGAGCGTCGAGCAGATCAACGCCGATGGCGACCGCGACCGTTGGTTCAACGCCGAAGAGGCGCTCGAATACGGTTTCGTCGACCACCTCCGTGAGTCCGCGCTCGACGTGGCCGGCGGCGGCGGAACCGTCGACAGCGACAAGTAACCCGGCTTCGACCAGACAGGAATGCAACACATGGAGACTCCAACGTTCAGTGCGGCGGGCCGCTCGCTGCAGATGCCGGGTGCTCGCTACATCCTCCCGAGCTTCGAAGAGCGCACGGCCTACGGCTACAAGCGCCAGGACCCGTACGCGAAGCTCTTCGAGGACCGCATCATCTTCCTCGGCGTGCAGGTCGACGACGCATCGGCCGACGACATCATGGCCCAGCTGCTCGTGCTCGAGAGCATGGACCCCGACCGCGACATCGTCATGTACATCAACTCGCCCGGTGGCTCGTTCACCGCGATGACGGCGATCTACGACACGATGCAGTACATCCGTCCGCACGTCATGACGGTGGTCCTCGGACAGGCGGCCTCCGCCGCTGCCGTGCTCACCGCCGCCGGTACGCCGGGTAAACGCCTGGCGCTCCCGAACGCCCGCATCCTGATCCACCAGCCCGCCGTCGGCGAGGCCGGCCACGGACAGGCTTCGGACATCGAGATCCAGGCGGCCGAGATCCTCCGCATGCGCGGCTGGCTCGAGTCGACCCTGGCCCACCACTCCAACCGTTCGGTGGAGCAGGTCAACAAGGACATCGACCGCGACAAGATCCTCTCGGCCGCCGAGGCGCTCGAGTACGGTCTCATCGACCAGGTGCTCACCTCACGGAAGAACCCGATCGCGGCCATCACGGCCTGACCCGGTTCCCGTGCTCACGACTCGGCGCGTCATCCCAGCGGGGTGGCGCGCCGAGTTGTCGCACGGACAGGTTAGGCTCGGAGCACCGAATCTCCAGGGAGAGGGAAAGACATGGCACGGATAGGCGAAAGCGCCGATCTGCTCAAGTGCTCGTTCTGCGGCAAGAGCCAGAAGCAGGTCCAGCAGCTGATCGCTGGTCCCGGCGTGTACATCTGCGACGAGTGCGTCGAGTTGTGCAACGAGATCATCGCCGAGCGACTCGCCGAAGCGAGCGAGGAGACGGTGAGCGAGTTCGACCTCCCGAAGCCGAAGGAGATCTTCGCCTTCCTCGAGGAGTACGTCATCGGCCAGGAGGCCGCGAAGAAGGCGCTCTCGGTCGCGGTGTACAACCACTACAAGCGCGTCCGCTCCCGTGCCACGCTCGCTCCCGCCGAGACGGTGCACGACGACATCGAGATCGCGAAGAGCAACATCCTCCTCATCGGCCCGACGGGCTGCGGCAAGACCTATCTCGCGCAGACCCTCGCGAAGCGACTCAACGTCCCCTTCGCCGTCGCCGATGCGACCGCACTGACCGAGGCCGGCTACGTCGGCGAGGACGTCGAGAACATCCTCCTCAAGCTCATCCAGGCCGCCGACTACGACGTCAAGCGCGCGGAGACCGGCATCATCTACATCGACGAGGTCGACAAGATCGCCCGTAAGGCGGAGAACCCCTCCATCACGCGCGACGTCTCCGGTGAGGGCGTCCAGCAGGCGCTCCTCAAGATCCTCGAGGGCACCGTCGCCTCGGTACCCCCGCAGGGCGGCCGGAAGCACCCGCACCAGGAGTTCATCCAGATCGACACGACGAACGTCCTGTTCATCGTGGCCGGCGCCTTCGCCGGGCTGGAGGAGATCATCTCCTCCCGCGCGGGCAAGAAGGGCATCGGTTTCGGTGCACCCCTGCACAGCAAAGGCGACGACGTGAACCTCTTCGGCGAGGTCCTGCCGGAAGACCTCCACAAGTTCGGTCTCATCCCCGAGTTCATCGGTCGCCTGCCGGTCGTCACGACGGTCACACCGCTCGACCAGCACGCACTCATGGAGATCCTCACGGTCCCGAAGAACGCGCTCGTGCGTCAGTACCAGCGCATGTTCGAGATCGACGGCGTCGAGCTGGAGTTCGACCAGGCGGCACTCGAAGCGATCGCCGACCTCGCCGTCCTCCGCAAGACCGGTGCCCGAGGGCTCCGAGCCATCATGGAAGAGGTGCTCGGGCCGATCATGTTCGAGGTGCCCTCCACCGACGAGGTCGCTCGCGTGGTCATCACCCGGGAGTCCGTCGTCGAGAACGCGGCCCCGACGATCGTCCCTCGTGCGGCTCGCCGCCAGGAGAAGTCGGCCTAGACGACACCCAGCGGTGGACAGCCCGCCGCAGCGCCCCGGATCCTCCGGAGTAGCTGCGGCGGGCTTCGTCGTTCAGTCCTCGAGCCCGCGGCGTCGGAGGAGCGGCTCGATGACCGCGTCGCGCCCACGGAAGTCGCGGTAGGCCTCCAGCGGATCCTTCGAACCGCCGACCCCGAGGAGCTTGGTGCGGAAGCGGTCGCCGTTCTCCCTCGTCAGTCCGCCGTTCTCCGTGAACCAGTCGACGGTGTCGGCGTCGAGCACCTCGCTCCAGATGTAGGAGTAGTAGCCGGCGTCGTATCCACCCGAGAAGGTGTGGGCGAAGTACGTGCTCGCGTACCGGGGCGGGACGGCCGGATTGTCGAGTCCGGCGGATCGGAGCGCCGCCGCCTCGAAGGCCTCCACATCGTCGACGCGGTCATCCGCACCGATGCTGTGCCAGGCCTGGTCGAGCATCGCCGCAGCGAGGTACTCGCTCGTCGAGAAGCCCTCGTTGAATCCCTCGGACGCCTGGAGCTTCGCCACCAGTTCCTGCGGCATCGGCTCACCGGTCTCGACGTGCCTGGCGTAGCCGGCGAGCACCTCGGGCCACAGCATCCACATCTCGTTCACCTGGCTCGGGAACTCGACGAAGTCCCGGAAGACGTTCGTACCGGAGAACCGCGGGTACTCGACCTCGGCGAAGAGACCGTGCAGCGCGTGGCCGAACTCGTGGAAGAAGGTCGTGACCTCGTCGAGGCTCAGCAGGGTGGGTTCGCCGTCGGCAGGCTTCGGGACGTTCAGGTTGTTGACCACGACGGTGGGCTGGTCGAGCAGGCGGTTCTGGGAGATGAGCGCGTTCATCCAGGCGCCGCCGCGCTTGCTGTCGCGGGTGTACAGGTCGAGGAGGTACAGGCCGAGGCCGGAGCCGTCCTCGTTCCAGACCTCGAAGACACGGACGTCGGGGTGGTAGCCCTGGAGATCGGTCCGTTCGGCGAAGGTGATGCCGTAGAGCTTGGTCGCTGCGGCGAACACCCCGTCGAACAGGACCCGCTCCGCTTCGAAGTACGGGCGCATCACGCTGGTGTCGACGTCGAACCGGTCGATCCTGACCTGTTCGGTCGCGAACGGCCAATCCCATGCTTCGACGGTCCCGAGGCCGGTGACCCGCTCGAGCTCGCGCTGTTCCCGATCCGCGTTGCGGGCGGCGGGGATCGCCAGACGGGAGAGGAGCGCTGCGACGGCCTCCGGGGTCCCCGCGGTCTGGTCCGCGGTGACCACCGCCGCGTGCGACGGGAACCCCAGGAGCGCGGCGCGCTCGGCTCGGAGGCGGGTGATCTCGAGCACGAGGTCACGGTTGTCGTTCGGTCCGCCGTGCGTGCCGCGGGCACGGGAGGCCGTCATGATCCGCTCGCGGACGCCGCGGTGCGTCAACGACGACAGCGCCGGATGGCCGGTCGGGAGGACGAGGGTGATGAGCCATCCGTCGAGACCTCGTTCGGCGGCCGCCTGGGCCGCGGCGGAGATCTCGCCCGCACTCAGCCCGTCGAGCTCAGCGGCATCGGTGAGGTGGACGGCGAGGTCGTTGGTGTCGGCCAGGAGCTGCTTCTCGAACCGGGTGGTCAGCGTCGAGAGGCGGAGATTGAGGTCGGAGAGCCGCTGCTTCTCCTCGGCGTCGAGACCGGCGCCCGCGAGCGTGTGTTCGCTGTACACGCGTCGGACCAGGTAGGCCGCCTCGGCCGACAGCTGGAGGTCGTCGAGACGTGCGTGGACCGCCGCGATCCGCGCGTACAGCGCGGGGTCGAGCCTGATCGCGTCCTCGTGGGCGGCCAGCTGTGGCGCGAGCTCCTCCTCGAGTGCATTGGTGAACGCGGAGCTGTCCGCCGAACTCTGATTGAAGAAGACCGCTGCGACCCGCCTGAGGATCGCGCCGCTCCGTTCGAGCGGGATCAGCGTGTTCTCGAAGGTCGGCGCGTCGTCCTGCGCGGTGATCGCCGCGATCTCGTCGAGTTGCTGCGCGAACCCGGCTGTGAAGGCGGGGCGGAAGTGTTCCTCGCGGATCTCGCCGAACGGCGGCAGCTGATAGGGGAGTGTGCTCGGCTGGAGGAACGGATTCGTGTGTGATTCCATACCTCACCCTATCCAGCGTGCCGGGGAGGAGGCTCAGTCCTCGTCGTCGGCGTGGTCGTCGTCCGGCCGGGTGAGGCTGACGGAACCGTCCGCGTGCTGACGGATGGTCGTACCGTCGTCGAGCTCGACGACGGGTCGGCGTTCGAGCCAGGTGAGGGTCCAGCGCCACGCGGATGCGTCCACGCCCTGTGCGAGCAACTCCTGCTCCTCAGCGGCGATGGCCGTCTGCACCGGCGTCGGCACGTTCTCCGGTGGCTTGGCGCCGACGACCCAGCGGGTTCCGAGTTGCATCACGGCTCCAGGTCGTAGGTGACCCAGCTCGTGCGGGTCGCCAGCTTGTCGTACACGGCCTGGGCGCGCTCGTTGTCGGCGGCGGTGATCCACCGGACGACGCTGTGGCCGTCCGCCTTCGCGAGGTCGCGGACGTGCTCGATCAGCGCGGTCCCGACTCCTCCGGTGCGGGCGTCCTCGGCGACGAAGAGGTCGTCGAGGTAGAGCCCGGTCCCACCGGCGAGGGCACGGGGGAACACGCGATAGTGGGCGAGCCCGACGAGGGCGCCCTGTGCGTCCTCCGCGACGAGCGCGGTCAACGGGTGGGTCGGGTCGCTCAGCCAGCCCCAGACGAGGACGGCCTTCTCGTCGGTCAGGGGGTTGCCGTAGAACTCCCCGTAGCCGGAGTACAGCGCGTGCCACGCGAACAGGTCGCTCTCGACGGCGGGACGGATGGTGACGCTCATGCGCGTGCCTCCTCGGCGTCGGCCGCCGGGGCGAAGACGATGTCGCCTACCGACAGGACATCGGCCGTGCGGAACTCGAGGGACTCGATGCGTCCGACGGCGCGGAGGTCGTCTGCGACGAGCGCGAGCAGCTCGATCGATGCGGCGGGTCCGGCGATGACCGCGGAGTCCACCGGGGTCTTCTGGGACGCCTTGGCATCCGTCTTCGCGCGCCGGATGCCCGTGAGTGCCTCGCTCGCGAGCTGCAACACCTGCGGTTCGCCCGCTGCGAGTCCTGCGAACTCCTCGTCGGTGGGCCAGCTGGCACGGTGCACGGAGCCGTCGTGCGTCCAAGACCAGGCTTCCTCGGCCGCGAACGGGATGAACGGGGCGAACAGGCGGAGCAGGGTCGAGAGCGCGATCCGCAGCGCGGCCACCGCCGAAGCCTGCTCAGGGCTCTCCTCGCCGTAGGCCCGCTCCTTGACGAGCTCGAGGTAGTCGTCGCAGAACGTCCAGAAGAACGCTTCGGTGAGCTCGAGCGCGCGCGCGTGGTCGTAACCGGCCAGCGCACTGCTGGCGTCGGCGACGGTCTTGCGGAGGACGCTCAGCATGGCGAGGTCGACGGCCTCCGTCACCGGGGCGTCTTCACGACCGGTGAACCCGAGGATGAACTTCGAGGCGTTGAGCACCTTGATCGCCAGGCGTCGGCCGATCTTGATCTGCGTCGGATTCTGCGGGTCGAAGGCGGCGTCGGTGCCGAGACGGCTCGAGGCCGCCCAGTACCGGACGGCGTCCGAACCGTGCTGTTCGAGCATGGCCGCCGGCGTGACGACGTTGCCCTTCGACTTCGACATCTTCTTGCGGTCGGGGTCGACGATGAAGCCGGACACGGAGGCGTGCTCCCACGGCTTCCGGTCGTACTCGAGGACGCTGCGGAGCATGGTGGAGAACAGCCAGGTGCGGATGATGTCCTGACCCTGCGGGCGCAGCGAGTACGGGAACACGAGATCCCAGAGCTCGGGGTCGCGCTCCCAGCCGCCCGCGAGCTGCGGGGTGAGGCTCGACGTGGCCCAGGTGTCCATGACGTCGACCTCGCCCATGAACCCACCGGGGACGCCGCGCTGCGACTCGTCGTAACCGGGTGCGGCATCGCTGGAGGGATCGACGGGCAGAGCGGCGTGGTCCGGCGCGATCGGCTGGTCGTAGACCGGGTTGCCGTCGGCGTCGAGCGGGTACCAGAGGGGGATCGGCACACCGAAGAAGCGCTGGCGGGAGATCAGCCAGTCGCCGGACAGACCACCGACCCAGTTCTCGTAGCGCACGCGCATGAAGTCGGGGTGCCACTCGAGCTCCGAGCCGAGTTCGAGGAGGCGGCTGCGGAGCTGTTCGTCGCGGGCGCCGTTGCGGATGTACCACTGGCGGGTCGAGACGATCTCCAGCGGCTTGTCGCCCTTCTCGAAGAACTTCACCGGGTGGGTGATCTGCTTCGGCTCACCGATCAGGTCGCCCGAGGCTGCGAGGAGGTCGACGACGGTCTGCTTGGCGCTGAAGACGGTCTTCCCGGCGAGCTGCGCGTACGCCTCGAGACCGGCTTCGGAGGTGATCGCCTCAGGGGCCTCCGAGATGACGCGGCCGTCGAAGCCGAGGATCGCGCGGTTGGGGAGGTCGAGTTCGCGCCACCACACGATGTCGGTGATGTCACCGAAGGTGCACACCATCGCGATGCCGGCGCCCTTGTCGGGCTGGGCGAGGTGGTGGGCGAGCACGGGTACCTCGACACCGAACACCGGCGTGGCCACGGTCGTACCGAACAGCGGCTTGAAGCGCTCGTCGTCTGGGTGGGCGACGAGGGCGACGCAGGCGGGGAGGAGCTCCGGCCGTGTGGTCTCGATCTCGATGGTGCCGCCGTCCGGGCGGTGGAAGGACAGCCGACGGTAGGTGCCCGGCTGCTCCTTGTCCTCGAGCTCCGCCTGGGCGACCGCCGTTCGGAAGGTGATGTCCCAGAGGGTCGGCGCCATCGCCTGGTAGGCCTCGCCGCGGTCCAGGTTGCGCAGGAACGCGAGCTGGCTCGCCGTGATCGACTCGTCGCCGATGGTGCGGTAGCTCTGCGTCCAGTCCACGGAGAGGCCGAGCGCACGCCAGACGGCCTCGAACTGCTGCTCGTCCTCGACGGTGAGGCGCTCGCACAGCTCGATGAAGTTGCGACGCGAGATCGGGATCTGATCGGCGGCCTTCGTGCTCTTGTTGTCGCCACCCTCGAACGGCGGGGTGAAGTCCGCGTCGTAGGGGAGTGTCGGGTCGCACCGGACGCCGTAGTAGTTCTGGACGCGGCGTTCGGTCGGGAGGCCGTTGTCGTCCCAGCCCATGGGGTAGAAGACGCGCTTGCCGGTCATCCGCTGGTAGCGGGCGATCACGTCGGTGTGCGTGTAGCTGAAGACGTGACCGATGTGCAGGGAGCCGGATGCGGTCGGCGGCGGGGTGTCGATCGAGTAGATGCTCTCACGCGTGGCGCCGTCGCGCTCGAACCGGTAGGTCCCCGCGGACTCCCAGGAGGAGCCCCACTTCTGCTCGAGACCTTCGAGGGCCGGCTTGTCCGGGATGCTGGCAGCGGTCATGAGGCGATCTCCTGCTGATATGTGCGGCACCGTGTCTGCGTGCCTGAGTGTGTGGGAACATCCCATGCTATCGCAGGGGACCGGGAGGTCGCCGGACCGCCGACCGCCATCCTCCGCCGATAGCATCGGACCGTGTCGACCAGAGCCGTCACCGGACCCGTCAGAGCCGACCTCCAGGGCCTTCGTGCCGTGGCGGTCTCGCTCGTCGTGGTGTTCCATCTCTGGCCGGGGCTCATACCGGGCGGGTTCGTCGGCGTCGACGTGTTCTTCGCGATCTCCGGTTTCCTCATCACGGCGCACCTCCTCGACGAGGTCGAGCGATCCGGTTCGGTCCGACTCGGGCGGTTCTGGGCCCGGCGCGCACGACGGCTGCTCCCCGCCGCACTCACCGTCCTCACCGCGACCTTCGTCGCGAGCTGGTACCTCGCGCCGCTCGGGGACCTGCCCCGGTTCCTGCGCGAGATCGCATGGTCGGCCCTGTACATCGAGAACTGGGCGCTCGCCGGATCCGCGATCGACTACCTCGCGGCGGAGGACGCTCCGTCGCCGGTGCAGCACTTCTGGTCGCTGTCAGTCGAGGAGCAGTTCTACCTCATCTGGCCGATCCTGGTCCTCGGCGCCGGCTGGCTCGCCGTGCGGGTCGCCCGTCGCTCGGCTGCGCCGACGGTGCGGCGTCGGGGCGTCGCGATCGCGATCGGACTCGTCTGCATCGCGTCGGCCGCCTGGTCGGTCGTCTTCACCGTGCAGGACCCGTCTCCGGCCTACTTCGCGACGACGACGAGGGCCTGGGAGTTCGCCGCCGGGGGACTGACGGCGATCATGGTCGCCGAGGGGGCCGGGCGCGGCTGGGGGCTGCGGGCGGGTGGGCGCACGGTCGTCGCCTGGCTCGGGTTCGCCGCAATCGGGGCGGCTGCCGTCTGGTTTTCGGGGGAGACGCCCTTCCCGGCGTTGACCGCTGCGCTGCCGGTGGGCGGGACGATCGCCGTGATGGCGGCCTGGGCCCCGGACGTCCGGTGGTCGCCGACCACGCTGCTCGCCCGGGCGCCGATCCAGTGGCTCGGCGACCGCTCTTACGCGGTCTACCTCTGGCACTGGCCCCTCATCGTGTTCGGCGGGATCGTGCTCGCTCGGTCGACCACTTTCCCCGAACAGCTCGTCGTCCTCGTCATCACCGGCGTCCTCGCGGAGGTGACGACGCGGTTCGTGGAGCGCCCGATCCGGTTCGGGCGGATGGCCGGTTGGCGGCCACGACGGGTCATCGGCGCGACCGCCCTCGCGATGAGCGTCCTGTCGATCGCCTCGATCGGGGTGCTCCCCGGTGCCGAGGCGCGCATCGCCGCCGAACAGCAACGCATCGAGACCTTGGTCGCGACCCCGTCGAACTGCCTCGGTGCCGCGGAGCTCGTCGATGCTGCAGCGTGTCCGCGGGACGAGGGAGCGTCATCGGACGGCACGGAGGGCTCTGGTGGTGAGACCTCGCTCGACGGTTCCTCGGCGTCTCCCGGGGATGAGACCAGCGGGGTCGTCATTCCTGACGCGTCGCTCGCCGACCTGCCGCCGGACCGCTGCATCACCGATATCCGAGCCGCCGCGTTCGAGGTCTGCGCTTACGGCGCCGGCGCGGAGCAGGCGACGAGGACGGTGGCGCTCATCGGGGACTCGCACGCCGAGCAGTGGTTGCCGGCGTTCGCGACGGCTGCCGAGACGAACGGGTGGCGGCTCCTCGTCGCGGCGAAGAGCTCCTGCCCGTTCAGCGACGCCGAGCGCACGGAGCCCGGGACGAGCGCGGCGGTGCTCGCCGAGATGCGCGCCGGGTGCCTGAGCTGGAACCGCGACGCCCTCGAGCTGCTGCGGCACGAGCCGGGGATCGACACGCTCGTCGTCTCGGCGCGCGCCCGGAACCCGGTCGTCGCCGAGGGGGACCGCGACTGGCGGGAGGTGGCTGCGGAAGCCTATGCGGAGCGCTGGGCGCTCGTGCCCGAGACGATCGAGCAGATCGTCGTCCTGCGCGACACCCCGACGATGGCGGACGACGTGCTGGAGTGCGTCCGCGACGACGCTGCTCCGGAGGACGGGTGCGCCCGGGACCGGAGCGACGCGCTCACGGAGGATCCGCAGTACGAGGCCGCCCTCGCGAGCACCGACCCACGGGTCCGTGCTGTCGACCTCTCGGACGCCCTGTGCGCGTCCGATCGGTGCTCGCCGGTGATCGGCGGTGTCCTCGCGTACCGCGATCACCACCACCTGAGCTGGGTGTACGCCGAGACCCTCGCGCCCGTCGTCCAGGCGGTGCTCGACCGGATCCCGACGCCGGACTCAGACCGCGTCGCTCCCTGATGCCGCACCCGGTGCGATGAGGCGCGGAGCGTCGGCTGCCAGTCGGGCGGTGTAGGGGTGGGCCGGGGCGGTGAAGACCTGCTCGGCGTCGCCATGCTCGACGACCCGCCCGTGCTGCATCACGGCGACGCGGTCGCTCATGTGGCGGATGACGCCGAGGTCGTGGGAGATCAGCAGGTAGCTGAGGCCGTGGCGTCGCTGCAGCTCGTCGAGGAGGTCCAGGATCCTGGCCTGGACGGTGACGTCGAGCGCGGAGACGGGTTCGTCGAGGATGAGCGTCGACGGTCGACTCGCGAGTGCCCGGGCGATCGCCACGCGTTGCCGTTGCCCGCCGGAGAGCGTCCGCGGGCGAGCGCGGGCCAGCGAGGGATCGAGGCCGACGTCCGCGAGGAGACGGCTGATGTCGCGAGGTGCGGCCGCGCGTCCACGAACGGCGTCGGCGAGGATGGCGTCGACGCGCCAGCGTGGGTCGAACGAGCTCAGCGGATCCTGCGAGACCCAGCCCAGACGGTTCCGTCGTGGACGACGCGCTCGCTCGGGGAGCTCCGACCACGGTTCGCCCTCGAAGAGCACGGCTCCCGACTGCGGTGCGGTGAGACCGAGTGCGATGCGGGCGAGGGTGGTCTTGCCCGAACCGGACTCGCCGACCACGCCCAGGGTCGTCCCCGGTTCCAGGCGGAGCGAGACCTCGTCGACCGCCACGATCGGCGAGGCGCTCCGGCCACGCTCGAAGCTCCGGGTGACGGATCGGAACTCCAGCGCTGGTGCATCCGATCCGGTCTGCGTCGTCGGACGGGTGCGCGTCGTCGGCTGTTCGGCCACCGGGGCCGCGTCGACCGGCTGGTCTGCGCTGAGGCGCGTCCCTCGAGCGCGGTCGGTGGGGACCGCGGCGATGAGGGCTCGGGTGTACGGGTGTGTCGGCCTGGTCAGCACCTGTTCGGCCGGCCCCTGCTCGACGACGACACCGTCCTGCATCACGACGAGGTGGTCGGCGATCGACGAGACGACGGCGAGGTCGTGGCTGATCAGCAGGAGGCCCGCGCCGCGCCGCTTGACGTCGTCGAGGAGGCCGATGACACGTGCTTGGACGGTGACGTCGAGCGCGGTCGTCGGTTCGTCGGCGATGAGGAGGTCGGGGTCCAGTGCGATCGCCGACGCGATGAGCGCGCGCTGACGGAGCCCGCCGGAGAGTTCACCGGAACGTTGGCCGATGCGGGAAGCCGGGTCGGGCATGCCAACGGATTCGAGGAGTTCGAGCACTCGCCGGGTGCGGGCGGTCCGGTCGAGGTCGGTGCCGAGTCGGAGTGCGTCGTCGATCTCTCGGCCGATCGGTCGCAGGGGGTCGAGCGACACCAGCGCGTCCTGGAGGACGAGTCCGATGCGACGCCCGCGAAGGCGTCGCCAGGCCGATGCTCCGAGTCCGCGGAGATCGGTGCCGTCGAAGTCGAGTCGAGCGGCCGCCACCCGCGCCGACGCGCCGGCGAGGCCCAGGAGCGATCTGGCGGTCACGCTCTTGCCGGAGCCCGACTCGCCGACGATCGCGACGCAGGTGCCGCGCTCGACCTGGAAGGAGACGTCGGAGACGACGGCGTCCCCACTGCCGAATCCGACCGTCAGTGCTTCCACCTGGAGCAGTGGAGTGGAGTCGCTCATCGGCCGTCCTCCCGAGATCGGCGCTGGAGACCCCGGCCGAGGACCGTGGTGGACAGGGCGGTCGCGACGATCATCAGACCCGGGAACGCCGTGAGCCACCACGCCGTCGCGAGGTAGGTGCGTGCTGCGGCGAGCATGGCACCCCACTCCGGCGCGGGTGGTTGCGCCCCGAGCCCGAGGTAGCTCAGGGCGGACGCCCAGACGACCGCCTGTCCGATGCCGAGGGTCGCGAGGACGAACAGCGGGGCGACGGCGTTCGGGAGGATGTGTCGGAACAGGATCCGGGCCGGCCCGTGCCCGAGCACTCGCGCGGCCTCGACGAAGTCGGAGGAGCGGACCTGGAGCAGTTGACCGCGGATGAGGCGCGCGTAGCCCGGCGCAGTCGACAGGCCGACCGCGATCGTCGCCGTGACCGGACCGGGCCCCGCGATGACGATCACGAGGAGCGCGAGCAACAGGCCGGGGAACGCGAAGAGCACCTCGAGGACGCGTCCCACGGCGAAGTCCGCGATCCGGCCGCCGACTGCGGCGATCGTCGCGAGGACCGCTCCGAGGATCAGTCCGATGGCCGTCGCGGCGACGCCGATGAGGAGCGAGGTCCCCGCGCCGTGCACGACCCGGCTCCAGACGTCGCGACCGGACTCGTCCGTGCCGAACCAATGGGTGAGGGAGGGCGGCGAGAACGCGGCCCGCGGGTCGACCGCCGTCGGTGATGCTGTCGCGAACAGCTGGGGGGCGAGCGCACAGCCGAGCAGGAACAGCACCACCACGGCCGCGACGATCTCGGGTGCGCCGAATCCCGACGAGCGGCGCCGTCCGCGGCGGACCCGGGGGTCGGGGCTTCCGGATGTCGGGGTGATCGCGAGCCCGCTCATCAGCCGGACCGCCGGATCCGGTCGCGTGGGTCGAGCAGCTCTGCCGCGAGGTCCGCGAGGAACATGACGACGACGTAGGCCACCGCCGAGCTCAACACCACGCCGGTGACCACCGGGACATCACGGACGGTCACCGCTTGGAGCAGTGTCCGTCCGAGACCGGGCCGGGCGAAGATGGTCTCCACCACCACCGCTCCGCTGATGAGGTACCCGAAGGCCCATCCCGACAGGTTCACCGCGGGCACGGCGGCGTGGCGTAGGCCGTGCCTCAGCAGGAGGCCGGTGGTCGATTCACCACGGGCGGCTGCGGAGACGGCGAACGGTGCGCTCCCTGCGTCGAGTAACGGTTCCCGCATCACCTGGGCCAGGAACCCGGCGACCGGGATGGCCAGGGTCAGCACCGGGAGGATGAGACCGACCGCATCACCCGTGCTCACCGGAGGGAGCCATCCGAGCCAGGTGCTGAAGAGTGTGATGAGGACGGTCGCGAGCCAGAACTGGGGGAGCGACGCCGCCACGAGCTCGACAGCCGATCCGAGGGCCGCGGAGATCCGCCCACCCCGGGTCGACCAGACCGCGAGGCCGAGCGCGAGGATCCAGGCGACGGCGAGCGACGCCGTCGCCAGCACCAGGGTCCCGCCGAGCTGTTCGGCGAGCACCTGGGCCACCGGTGTGCGGAGCGACGCCGACTCGCCGAGATCCCCCTGGACCAGTCGGACCAGTTGCGCCAGGTACTGCACGAGGAGCGGCTGGTCCAGGCCGTACTGCTCGCGCACCCGCTCGAGCGCTTCAGCCGAGGCCTGGGAGCCGGGGCCACCGAGATAGGCCTGCGCCGGATCTCCGGGGATCAGCCGGACGGCGAAGAAGGTGACCGTCGCGACCGCCCAGAGCACGAACACCGCACCGGCCAGACGCGCCCCGATCCGCCCGGCCAGGCGGCGGAGGTCGCGTCCCGAGCGGCCGATGGAGCTCACTCCACGAGCCAGGCGTCCCCGAAGACCGGCGTCGACACCGTCGGCAGCGCGCGGACGCCCTGCAGCGAGGTGCTCAGCAGGAAGTGGTTCTGCTGGTCGTAGAGCGGCAGGATGTAGTAGCCGTCGAGGATGATCTGCTGCGCCTGCTCGTAGAGGAACGCCCGCTCCTCGGGATCGAGGGTGTCGCTCGCCTGCTTCAGGATCTCGTCGAGCGCGGGGTCGTCCAGCTGGGCGTGGTTCGCGAAGTAGCCGCTCGGCGCCGGGATGATGCCCGAGGAGTCGTAGAGCACGCGGAGCACGTCCGGTCCCACCTTCGTGTACGGAGCGCTGACGGCCTCGTAGGCGTTGGAGCCGAGCGCCTCGTACCAGCTCGACAGGTCGAGCAGCTCCAGCTGCACGTCGAAGCCGGCGTCACCGGCTCCGGCCTGGATCTGCTCGAAGAGCGACTGCTCGGCCGGGATCGACTGGTTCGTGCTGACCGGGAAGCGCACGGTCAGCCGGACGCCGTCCTTCGTCCGGACGCCGTCCTCGTCCTTCTCGGTCCAGCCGGCCTCGTCCAGGAGCTTGTTGGCCGCATCGAGGTCGTAGCCGAACAGGCTCTCGTCGGAGTAGGCGGTCGCCTCCGCACTCGACAGCGGGGAGTAGGAACGCTTCGCCGTGCCGAAGAACAGGGACTCGATGCCGGCGTTCACGTCCGTCGACCGCACGAAGGCCTCACGCACGCGCTGGTCGTCGAACGGCGCCTGTCCCGCGTTGAGCTCGATGCGGTTCGAGGCACCGGGACGTGGTGCGTCCAGGTCGACGATCGTCTTCGAGTCCTTCGCCTGCGCGATCGTGTCGGGCTGCGCGTTGTCGATGATGTCGACGTCGCCGCTCTGCAGCGCCGCGAAGCGCGACGCGGAGTCGGGGATGAAGCGCCACGTGATGCCGTCGAGGTAAGCCGGACCGTCGTTCGCGGCATCACCCGGTGCCGAGTCGTAGGCGTCGTTCCGGACGAGCGAGACGTGGTCCTGCTTCACCCACTCGTCGACGACGAACGGTCCGGTACCGACCGGAGCGTCGCAGTTCGCCGCTTCACCGCGGGCGATCCCCGTCGGGGACTCCATCGCCGTCCACGGCTGCGACAACGACTCCAGGAGCGCGCTGTCGGGAGCGGAGAGCGTGAACCGGGCCGTCGTGGCGTCGACCGCCTCGACCGACGCGACCTTACCGACCGCGAGGTAGCCCGTGGACGACTTCGTCGCCGGGTCCTGCAGGTGCTCGATGTTCGCCTTGACCGCCGCCGCGTCGAACGGGGTGCCGTCGGTGAACGTCACGTCCGACCGCAGGGTGAACTCCCAGGTCAGACCGTCCTCCGACGTCGTCCAGGACTCGGCGAGCCACGGGATGATCTCACCCTTGGCGTCTCGCGAGACGAGCGGCTCGAGGAACTGCGCACTCAACAGGGCCTGTGGGTAGTTGCCGCCGACATGCGGATCGAGACACGTGGGCTCGGCGTCCCCGCTGGCGTACACGAGGGTCCCACCGGCCTTCGGCGTGCTCGACGCGGCCGGCGTCCCCGGTGCACACGCCGCGAGCAGGACCGCGAGCGGAACGAGCGCCGCGGCGATGCGCAACGGACGACGCGAGGACGCAAGGCGCCGACGGGCAGGGGAGGGGGATGCGGGCACAGGGACTCCAGAAGACGATCGACCGGGTGCTGAGGGCCCGGTGGCGGCGTCGGACGAATTATTGGACGCCGTCTCGGAACCAGCATAGAGCCTCAGCACCACGCCCCGACCCCTCGCACGACGGCTAGGCTCACAGGCGGCGGAAGGAGCCCCCATGGCACGACCACCGGCACGGAACGCCGTCGGCAGACCCCGACGATCCTCCCGACGCGTCCTCGAGGAGGCGGCCGCCGAACTCTTCCTCGAACAGGGATACCCCGGCACCACCGTCGACCAGATCGCGAGCCGCGCCGGCGTCAGCCGCAACACCTTCTTCAACTACTTCGGCTCCAAGAGCGACGTCCTCTGGGTCGACGTCGACGCCGCGCTCGCCGGACTCGAACGGGCGCTCGCCGCAGGCGGGGAAACCCCCGCGACGGATGTCGCCGACGCCATGCCGTCACTGCAGGCCGCCCTCCTGGGCATCGCCGAGGAGCGCTCGAACGGCGCCGTGCCCTGGGCGCTGACGCAGATCGAACTGATGGACACCGCCTGGGAGCTGCAGGCGTCCGGTCTCGAACGGCTGCTGCGTCTCCAAGCCGTGCTCCGGGTCTCGCTCGCGCGCCTCGCCGTCCGCGCCGACGAGCTGACGATCCGGTCCGCCGCAGCGGCGCTCGCCGGCGCGATCGTCGCCGGAGCCGGGGCCTGGGCGGCCGCAGGCGTCGGCCGGGGCGAGCTCGGCGACTACCTCCGCCGCGCGATCGCTCCGGTGGTGGACGGGTACGGCTGCGCCCTCGCCCGGATCGACGGGCCGAGTTCCTCGTAGCCGACCCTCCTCGGAGCCGCTCCGCAGGCTGTACGATAGGACCCATCGACATCGATCCGGCCATCACCGGGGAGTCCTCGGCAGAACAGCGACCGCTCAGCGGGAGCCCAGTAGAACCGAGCGGGTCAGGCCCGTCACAGCCGATGCAGAGCGGCCGTTCCAGTGGAGCGGCAAGCGGGGTGGTACCGCGTCGGCAACGCCGGCGTCCTCGCAGGACCCACGAGACCTGCCAGGAGAACGATGAGCTACCCGAAGTCCCAGGAACCGACCCCAACCGAGTCGGCGTCGAACGGCGCGGCGTTCGGCGTGACGCCGTCGCCCAGCTTCCCCTCGATCGAGGAGGGGGTGCTCGCCCGTTGGGCCGCCGACGGCACCTTCCAGGCCTCCATCGACCAGCGCGAGGGCGCTCCGGAATGGGTGTTCTACGACGGCCCACCCTTCGCGAACGGTCTCCCGCACTACGGTCACCTCCTCACGGGCTACGCCAAGGACCTCTTCCCCCGGTTCCAGACGATGCGCGGCAAGCAGGTGCACCGCCGGTTCGGCTGGGACACCCACGGCCTCCCCGCCGAGCTCGAGGCGGAGCGACAGCTCGGCATCACCGACAAGCGCCAGATCGACGAGATGGGGCTCGCCGCCTTCAACCAGGTCGCACGCGACTCCGTCCTCCGCTACACGGAGGAGTGGCAGGACTACGTGACACGCCAGGCGCGCTGGGTCGACTTCGAGCACGACTACAAGACCCTCGACGTGACCTACATGGAGTCGGTCATCTGGGCCTTCAAGCAGCTCCACGACAAGGGCCTCGCCTACGAGGGCTACCGGGTGCTGCCCTACTGCTGGCGCGACCAGACGCCGCTCTCCAACCACGAGCTGCGGATGGACGACGACGTCTACCGCTCCCGCCAGGACCAGACCGTCACCGTCACCTTCCCGCTGGTCGGTCCGAAGGCCGAGAGCCTCGGCCTGACCGCCGTCCGCGCGCTCGCCTGGACGACCACGCCCTGGACCCTGCCGACGAACGCCGCGCTCGCCGTCGGGCCCGACATCGAGTACGCGGTCGTCCCGGCCGGCCCGAACGGCACCCCCGACGCAACGGTGCTCCGCGAAGAGGGCTCCGCCCACGCCGACACCGAGGTGCTCGGCGGCGAGTACCTCATCGCCTCGGCGCTGCTCGGCAACTACGCGAAGGACCTCGGCTACGACTCCGCGGCCGAGGCGCAGGCCGCCGTCTCTCGGACGGTCGTCGGGCGCGAGCTCGAAGGCGTCTCCTACGACCGCCTCTGGGACTACTACGCCGACGCCGAGTGGGGCATGGAGCAGGCCTGGCGCATCCTCGTCGCCGACTACGTGTCGACCGAGGACGGCACCGGCATCGTGCACCAGGCCCCCGCCTACGGTGAAGAGGACCAGAAGGTGTGCGAGGCCGCCGGCATCCCGGTGATCGTCTCCGTCGACGACGGCGGGAAGTTCCTCCCCGAGGTGTCCGACGTCGCCGGTCTCCAGGTCTTCGACGCCAACAAGCCGCTCACCCAGCTGTTGAAGGCACAGGGACGCCTCCTGCGTCAGGCGAGCTACGAGCACTCCTACCCGCACTGCTGGCGCTGCAAGCAGCCGCTCATCTACAAGGCGGTGTCGAGCTGGTTCGTCCGCGTGCCCGAGTTCCGCGACCGCATGGAGGAACTCAACCAGGAGATCACCTGGGTGCCGGAGAACGTCAAGGACGGGCAGTTCGGCAAGTGGCTCGCGGGTGCACGCGACTGGTCGATCAGCCGCAACCGGTACTGGGGTTCGCCGATCCCGGTGTGGAAGAGCGACGACCCGGCCTACCCGCGCATCGACGTGTACGGCTCGCTGGACGAGCTCGAGGCCGACTTCGGCGTACGCCCCACCGATCTGCACCGCCCGTACATCGACGAGCTCACGCGGCCGAACCCCGACGACCCCACCGGCCGGTCGACGATGCGCCGCATCACCGACGTCCTCGACGTCTGGTTCGACTCCGGATCGATGCCGTTCGCCCAGGTGCACTACCCGTTCGAGAACCGCGAGTGGTTCGACTCGCACAGCCCGGCGGACTTCATCGTCGAGTACATCGGCCAGACGCGCGGGTGGTTCTACCTCCTGCACGTGCTGTCGACCGCGCTGTTCGACCGGCCGGCGTTCACGAGCGTCGTGAGCCACGGCATCGTCCTCGGCAGCGACGGCCAGAAGATGTCGAAGTCGCTGCGCAACTACCCGGACGTCAACGAGGTCTTCGACCGCGACGGTTCCGACGCCATGCGCTGGTTCCTCATGTCGAGCTCGGTGCTGCGCGGCGGCAACCTCGTCGTCACGGAGGAAGGCATCCGTGAGGGCGTCCGACAGGTGATGTTGCCGTTGTGGAACACCTGGTACTTCTTCTCGCTGTACGCCAACACGGCGGTGCCTGGTGGCTACGACGCCGTGTGGCGCACGGACTCCACCGACGTCCTCGACCGCTACATCCTCGCCAAGACGCGTGAGCTCGTCGTCACCGTGACCGACCACCTCGAGGCGTTCGACGCGACCCTCGCAGCGGCCTCGCTGCGGGACTTCGCGGACGTCCTGACCAACTGGTACGTCCGTCGCTCCCGTGACCGTTTCTGGTCGACCGACGGTGGCGCCTTCGACCGCGACGCCTTCGACACGCTCTACACCGTCCTCGAGACGTACTGCCGGGTCGCCGCTCCGCTCCTGCCACTCATCACGGAGCAGGTCTGGACCGGCCTGACGGGCGACCGCAGCGTGCACCTCACCGACTGGCCGGAGCCCGAGGCGTTCCCGGAGGACGCGGCCCTCGTCGAGGCGATGGACCGGGTCCGCGAGGTCTCCGGCGTCACCCTCGCCCTCCGCAAGCAGGCCGGTCTCCGTGTCCGGTTGCCCCTGGCATCGCTCACGGTGGTCACACCCGACCCCGCGTCGCTCGCACCGTTCGAGGCGATCCTCCGCGAGGAACTCAACCTCAAGGCCGTCTCCTTCGCCGAGCTGACCGACACCAGCGGCACCGAGTTCGGTGTCACCTCGCGCCTCTCGATCAACGCCCGCGCGGCGGGTCCGCGCCTCGGCAAGACGGTGCAGCAGGCGATCAAGGGCGCTCGGAGCGGCGACTGGTCGGAGGTCGACGGCACGGTCACGGCCGGCGGCATCGAGCTCGTCGACGGTGAGTACGAACTCGTCATGGAGGCCTCCTCGGGCGCCGCCGGTGGTGTCGCACTCGCGCTCCTGCCCTCGGGTGGATTCGCCCTGCTCGAGACCACGCTGACGCCCGAACTCGAAGCGGAGGGACTCGCCCGCGACGTCATCCGCGCCGTGCAGGACACCCGGAAGGCGGCGGATCTGCAGGTGAGCGACCGGATCCGGCTCCAGCTCCGATTCGAGGACGACGCCGACGAACGTGCCGTGCGCAGCGCCCTCGACGTGGTCGACCTCGCCGGCGACACCCTGGCGACGTCCCTGACCTGGTCGGACGTCGAGGCGCAGGCTGGGGCGTCGGGCTTCGCCCAGTCGTTCGCTGCCGGGAAGTTCGGCAACGCCGGAGCCTTCACCGTGACCGTCGCGCGTGCAGAGGAGACCACCGATGTCCGATGACCTGATCCCCGGAGACGAGCTGTCCGCGGCCGATGCCGCCGACGCCGTGTACCGCGAACTCCTGGAGCGGCTGGGGGAGGCCCAGCCGCAGCCGCGGCTCGGTGCGACCAAGCGGGCGCTCGACCTCCTCGGCAACCCTGAGTCGTCCTTCGCGATCATCCAGATCGCCGGGACGAACGGCAAGACGAGTACGGCGCGCATGATCGAGAGCATCCTCCGTGCCCACGGGCTCCGCACCGGTCTCTTCACGAGTCCGCACCTCGTCCGGTTCACCGAGCGCATCGGGATCGACGGCGAGCGGATCTCGGACGAGGCCGTCGCCAGGAACTGGGACGACATCAAGCCGTATCTCGCGATGGTCGACGCCGAGCTCACGGCGGCCGGTGAGCCCGCGCTGACCTTCTTCGAGGCGCTCACCGTCCTGGGCTTCGCCTGCTTCGGCGACGCCCCCGTCGACGTCGCCGTCGTCGAGGTGGGGATGGGCGGTGCCTGGGACTCGACGAACGCCGCCGATGCCGAGGTCGCCGTCTTCACGCCCATCGACCTCGACCACGTGCAGCGGCTCGGCAAGACGATCGCCGAGATCGCGCGCACCAAGGCCGGCATCATCAAGCCCGGAGCGCAGGTGGTCTCGGCCGCTCAGCACCCTGACGCGCGTCAGGCGATCATCGACGCCGCCGCCGCGGTCGACGACCCGGCCGTGTTCGAGGGTGAGGAGTTCGCCCTCGTGCAGGACGCCGTGGCGGTGGGCGGACAGCTCATCACCGTCCGAGGGCGCGCCGGCACCTACCCGGAGCTGTACCTCCCGCTCTACGGGGACCACCAGGGACGGAACGCGACGCTCGCGATCGCCGCGGTCGAGGCGTTCCTCGGCGGAGCGACCCAGCCGGTCGCGGAGGACGTCCTCGCGGAGGGCCTCACCGAGGTCGCCTCCCCGGGCCGTCTGCAGCTGATCGGCACCGAACCGACCGTGCTCGTCGACGCGGCGCACAACCCGCACGGTGCCGCGTCCCTGGTCGCCGCGCTCGGCAGCTACTTCGACGTCGACGAGATCGCCTTCGTGGTCGGCATCCTCCAGGACAAGGACGCCGCCGGCATCCTGACGACCCTGGCGCCCGCCGCATCCGGCTTCTTCTTCACCCAGTCCGAGTCGGAGCGGGCGATCCCCGCCGAGGAGCTCTCGCGCCTCGCGGCGTCGCTCGACCTGCCGGCGTCGACCTTCGCCGACACCCTCGACGAGGCCGCGGAGGACGCACGGCGCTGGGCCGAGAAGGCGCCGCGCCGCCTGGTCGTGATCACCGGCTCGATCACCCTCGTGGGCGAGGCGATCGAGATCGCCGACGATCGGGAATGGAAGGCGACCGCATGAGCGGCATGGCACGGAGCCGGGCTCCACGGAGCATCAAGCAGACTCTCGGATCGATCATCCTGGGCTTCGAGATGATCGTCATGTTCCTCGGCGCGCTCGTCATCTTCGGGCTGAAGGCCCTCCCGGCCCCGGTCGCGTTGATCGGCGGAGCGGTGCTGTGCCTGATCATCGTCGCGACGATCCCGCTCCTGCGATTCCGCTGGGGGTATTGGCTGGGCTGGGCGGTGCAAGCCGCTATCGTGGCTACCGGCCTGCTCGTGCCGATGATGTTCCTCGTCGGCGGGATGGCCGCAGCCGTCTGGACCTATGCGATGGTCCAAGGCGACAAGATCGAGCGTCAGCAGGCGCTCTACCGAGAAGCGAAGGATTGACCGTGGCTGTTGAAGAAACCCTGGTACTCGTGAAGCCTGACGGCGTCGCACGCAACCTGACCGGCGAGATCCTCCGTCGGATCGAGGCGAAGGGCTATTCGCTCGTGGACCTGCGCATGGTCGAGCCGGACCGCGAGCTGCTGGCCGCCCACTACGCCGAGCACGAGGGCAAGCCGTTCTACGAGCCCCTCGTCGAGTTCATGCTGAGCGGTCCCGTCGTCGCGATCCGCGTCGCCGGCAACCGCGTCATCGAGGGCTTCCGCTCGCTCGCCGGCACGACCGACCCGACAACCGCCGCGCCCGGGACCATCCGCGGCGACTTCGGCCGCGACTGGGGCCTCAAGGTCCAGCAGAACCTCGTGCACGGTTCGGACAGCCCCGAGTCCGCCTCCCGCGAGCTCGCGCTCTGGTTCGCCTGACGCACCGACTCCGCACGACGAAGCCCGCCTCCGATTCCGGGGCGGGCTTCGTCGTGTGCGTGAGGCGGCCGTCCGGGCCGCCACCGGCTACAGGTAGGACAGGACGTCGAGGCGGAGCTGGGCGATGACCGCCACGACGAGGTAGCACCCGAGCGTCACCACCACGATCCAGGAGGACACGACCCCGGCGACGCGGCGGACGGCGGGGGACGCCGGGATGATGCCGTTCCGCAGGGTGAACGCGGTGACCGCGATGAAGGAGGGGATCGTCACCGACCAGGTGACCATGCACCACGGGCACAGCGTGCCGAGGACGAAGATGCTCTGCGAGATCAGCCAGATGACGAATCCCAGCGCGCCGAGGAACCCGATGTTGAAGGCGATCCAGAACCACCGCGCGAACTGCGCACCGGCGAGGACCGCGACGCCGACGGCGATCGGGGCGATCCAGGCGGCGAGACCGATGATCGGATTCGGGAACCCGAGGATGGCACCCTGCCAGGAGTTCAGGTTGACCCCGCACTGCACGAGGATGCTCAGATTGCAGCCGAGCTGGGCGTTCGGATCCTGCAGGAGCTGGAACTTGTCGAGGGTGAGCGCGAACGCCGCGATCCACCCGATGACGCCTGCGACGATGAGGAAGATCGCGAGGCCCCTGGGGCGCGCGTCGATGACCGGAGTTGACACGCCCTGATTCTCGCACGCCCGCCTGAACGGCGGCGGGACATGCCCGGGTGGTCCGTACTCAGGACCGTCGGCCCTGTTCGTGCGATAATCGTGGGGTGGTGCCCGAGCCGCGCTCGACCGCACGACACAACAGGCTTGTTGGGCAATGAGAGCCCAGGACCCGCCGGCACGTGCCGGCACGATCGTGAGAGCTCCGAGAGCCAGCGATCACACAGGATTTGCGAACGGCTGCACCCGCGGCCGCACGCACGAGACGAAGAACCGGAGGGTGGCGCGGCCACCGACCCGGCATAGGGGAGTACACCAGGAATGGTGAAAGAGCACACCGAGGATCCGGCCACGCCGGGCACCGAGCACGAACCGACCGAACAGCACCTCACGACGCCCGAGACGGCGGACGAGTCGACCAGCACCGAGACGGACGCCCAGGCGGCCGGGCCCGGCGAGCAGTCGGCACCTGCGGCACCGGTGCGTCCACCGACCACCATGCTGCTGTTCCAGGCACCCGACCTGCCGCCGATCGTCCACCGCGACGACGAACCGCTCGAGGCCGAGCTCAGCTCGTCGAGGCGTCGCACGCGTCGTCGTGCCGGCGAGGACGGACCGGAGCAGGGCGAGCGGGGTGGCGACTCGCGCTCCGACACCCGCAACGTGGTCAAGGTCCGCACGCCGCGTGAGCCGGAACTCATCACCGAACCGCAGAAGGTGCGCGGCTCGACGAGGCTCGAGGCCAAGAAGCAGCGTCGCCGTGACGGACGCGACGCGGGTCGTCGTCGTCCGGTCGTCACCGAGGCCGAGTTCCTCGCCCGCCGCGAATCGGTCGACCGTGTCATGGTCGTCCGCTCCAAGAACGGCAAGACGCAGATCGGCGTGCTGGAGGACGGCGTGCTCGTGGAGCACTACGTCGCCAGGAGCCAGGAGGCGTCGCTCATCGGCAACGTCTACCTCGGTCGCGTGCAGAACGTCCTGCCCAGCATGGAGGCGGCGTTCGTCGACATCGGTCGCGGACGCAACGCAGTGCTCTACTCCGGCGAGGTCGACTGGGACTCCGTGGAGACGGGCAATCAGCCCCGCCGGATCGAGCTCGCGCTCAAGGGCGGCGACAAGGTCCTCGTCCAGGTCACGAAGGACCCGGTCGGACACAAGGGCGCGCGCCTGACGAGTCAGGTCTCGCTCCCCGGTCGGTACCTCGTCTACGTCCCGAACGGCTCGATGAACGGCATCTCGCGCAAGCTGCCCGACACGGAGCGCGCCCGCCTGAAGAAGATCCTCAAGGAGGTCCTTCCGGAGAACGTCGGCGTCATCGTCCGCACGGCCGCCGAGGGAGCGACCGAGGAGCAGCTCACGCTCGACGTCACGCGGCTGAAGTCGCAGTGGTCGGAGATCTCCCGTCAGATCGAGACGGTCCAGTCGCCGGCACTGCTGCACAGCGAGCCCGACCTGCTCATCAAGATCATCCGCGACGTCTTCAACGAGGACTTCCACAAGCTCGTCATCCAGGGCTCGGACGCGCTGCAGGACATCCAGAGCTACCTTCGCGGCGTCGCCCCCGACCTGCTCGAGCGGGTCGAGCCGTACGACGGCACGGGCGACTCCTTCGTCGATTACCGCATCGCCGAGCAGATCGAGAAGGCGCTCGACCGCAAGGTCTGGCTGCCGTCCGGCGGATCCCTCGTGATCGACCGCACCGAGGCCATGACGGTCGTCGACGTCAACACGGGGAAGTTCGTCGGTTCCGGCGGCAACCTCGAGGAGACGGTCACCAAGAACAACCTCGAGGCCGCTGAGGAGGTCGTGCGTCAGCTGCGGCTGCGCGACATCGGCGGGATCATCGTCGTCGACTTCATCGACATGGTGCTCGAATCGAACCGCGACCTCGTGCTGCGCCGCCTCGTGGAGTGCCTCAGCCGCGACCGCACGAAGCACCAGGTCGCCGAGGTCACCTCGCTCGGTCTCGTGCAGATGACGCGCAAGAAGCTCGGTCTCGGCCTGCTCGAGACGTTCAGCGAGCCCTGCGAGGTCTGCGCCGGACGCGGCGTCGTCGTGCACCACGACCCCGTCGTGAAGCACCGCCAGACGCCGCAGCCGGAGCAGCAGCGCCGGCGCGGCAAGGGTGGGTCACAGGGCGGCCAGCCGTCCTCGAACGGCCAGGGCGCCCAGCAGAAGCCGGCCGGACAGACGCACGGGATCACCGACGACGCGAAGAACGCGCTCGCCCTGATCGCGGCGCGCACGCTACACCACGAGGAGCTCGCCGCCGCCGAGGCCGTGGCCGACGCCGTCGTGGCCGAGGCGCAGCACACGCAGTCCCAGCACACCGAGGCGCAGGGTTCCGAGGGGCCGGTCGCGGACGAGTCCACGACGTCACCGGAGGATCAGTCCGGGTCGCACGACGGTCGTCGGAGCCGGCGCGAGAAGCGTGAACCGCGTCGTCGTGGCGGTGACGGATCCCGCCGGGGTTCTTCGGAGGAACGCCCCACCGAGGCGCCGAGCGAATCCGCGGCCCCGACGTTGGCCTTGCTCGACCTGCCGATCGCACCGGTCGCCGACAAGCCGCGTCGCGCAGCCGTCGCGGACCCCGAGCACCTGCTCGAATCCGTCCTCGACGCGCTCCCCGAGCCGAAGCAGCCTGGCCAGGGTCGCGGCCGCAGCCGTCGGGTGTCCACCGCTTCTCTCGCGGGCGGACAGGCCGTCGGGTCGGACGGCGCGCAGCGTCAGACCGAATAGTCCGGTCGTATCAGGACGGCGCGTCTCCTCGGGAGGCGCGCCGTTCGCGTGCGGTGATGCGCAAGCCGCTGGCGATGAGTCGACGGACGAGTTCGCCGCCGGTCACCGGGACGGCGCCGGCCGCCACGAGCGAGGTGTGGCGCTCGGCGGGGACGTCGTAGTGGTCGAGGTCGAACGATCGCGGCGGGAGCCCGGTGCGTCCGGCGAAGGCGTGCAACTCCTCCAGGGAGCTGTCACTCACCACGTGGGACCAGAGCGTGCCGTGCGCCGGCCACAGCGGGGGATCGATGAGCACCGTCATGCCACCATCCAACCATCGAGCGTCCATCGCGATTCCCGTCCGCGCTCGGACGCGCCGGGCACCCGGCCGGCGTTCAGGAGCCCCCGGGGTACACTTGTCGAGTGCGTCCGGTGTGGGAGCCGTGAGGAACAGCCTCGGTCACGAGGTTCTGTGCCCGCTGGTTTGACCTGGACTGCACGATGAAGTAAACTCGACCGTTGGTGTGCATTGAGTTTTCATTGCCACGCCCAACGGTTTTCTGCCATCAAGGTGTCCCACGTGTTCGAGCCTTTCCGAGCAGTAACTTCCAGCAACAGTCAGTCGGAGCGTTTCGCTCCCCAAAGAACGGGTACGTAGTGGTTTACGCAGTTGTGCGCGCCGGAGGACGGCAGGAGAAGGTCGAGATCGGAACCATCGTCACGATGGACCGGGTCAAGGCCGACAAGGATGGCAACATCGAGCTTCCCGCGGTGCTCCACGTCGACGGTGAGAAGATCATCTCCGACGCGAAGTCGCTCGCGAAGATCACGGTGACGGCCGAGGTGCTCGAGAACCTCCGCGGTCCGAAGATCATCATCCAGAAGTTCAAGAACAAGACCGGTTACAAGAAGCGTCAGGGGCACCGTCAGGAGCTCACGCGCGTCAAGATCACCGGCATCAAGTAAGGCATCGAGGAGAAGAAGAGATGGCACACAAGAAGGGTGCGAGTTCCACTCGCAACGGTCGTGACTCCAACGCACAGCGTCTCGGTGTGAAGCGCTTCGGCGGCCAGGTCGTCCTCGCGGGCGAGATCCTCGTCCGTCAGCGCGGCACGCACTTCCACCCCGGCGCCAACGTCGGTCGTGGCGGCGACGACACGCTGTTCGCCCTCGAGGCCGGCTCCGTGCAGTTCGGCAACAAGGGCGGCCGCAAGGTCGTCAACATCGTCGCTGCTGCAGAGTAGCAACAACGTCTTTCCAGCAGGGGGCGGGCTTCGGCCCGCCCCCTGCTGTCGTACAACCGAGTTCCATGATCCAGAGAGGGGCTGAGCGTCCATGGTCACATTCGTCGACCGGGTCACACTGCACCTGCGAGCGGGCGGCGGCGGCAACGGCTGCGTCTCCGTGAAGCGCGAGAAGTTCAAGCCGCTGGCCGGCCCCGATGGCGGCAACGGCGGACACGGTGGTGACATCGTGCTCGTGTCCGATCCTCAGATCACGACGCTGCTCGGGTACCACCGGTCACCGCACCGGAGCTCCGACACCGGCGGCTTCGGCATGGGCGACCACCGCAACGGGTTCCAGGGCGAGACGCTGATCCTGCCCGTCCCCGTCGGGACGGTCGTCAAGGACGTCGACGGCGTCGAACTCGTCGACTTCGTCGAGCCCGGCATGGAGTTCGTCGTCGCTCCCGGCGGCCAGGGCGGCCTCGGGAACGCGGCACTGTCCTCGACCAAGCGCAAGGCCCCCGGGTTCGCGCTGCTCGGCACGCCCGGCTGGGAAGGTGACGTCCTCCTCGAGCTGAAGACCGTCGCAGACGTCGCGCTCGTCGGGTACCCCTCCGCCGGCAAGTCCAGCCTCATCGCGGCGATGTCCGCTGCAAAGCCCAAGATCGCGGACTACCCGTTCACCACCCTGCACCCGAACCTCGGCGTCGTCGAGGCCGGCGAGGTCCGCTACACCATGGCGGACGTCCCCGGGCTCATCGAGGGCGCCAGTGAGGGCAAGGGCCTCGGTCTCGAGTTCCTGCGTCACGTCGAGCGCTGCTCCGCGCTCCTGCACGTGCTGGACTGCGCGACGCTCGAACCGGGACGCGACCCGATCAGCGACCTCGACATCATCCTGGCCGAGCTCGCCGCCTACCCGGTACCGGAGGGGCAGACGCCGCTGGTCGAGCGCCCGCAGCTCATCGCCCTCAACAAGATCGACGTCCCGGAGGCGAGGGAGCTCGCCGAGTTCCTGCGTCCCGACCTCGAGGCGCGCGGCTACAAGGTCTTCGAGATCTCGACGGTCTCGCGCGAGGGCCTCCGACAGCTTTCGTTCGCGTTGAGCGAGCTCGTCGAGGAGAGCCGCGCCCGCGCAGCCCTCGAGGCCGCCAAGCCCCGGATCGTGCTGCGCCCGAAGCCGGTCGACGACTCCAAGTTCACCGTCACGGTCGAGGGTGGCACCTACGGCAACCTCTACCGCATCATCGGCGCGAAGCCGGAACGCTGGGTGCAGCAGACGGACTTCAACAACGAGGAGGCCGTCGGGTTCCTCGCGGACCGCCTGGCGAAGCTCGGCGTCGAAGAGGCGCTCTTCAAGGCCGGTGCCGTCGCCGGCGCGACCGTGATGATCGGTGCGGGTGGCGGTGTGGTCTTCGACTGGGAGCCCACGCTCACGAGCACCGCGGAACTGCTGACGCAGCCGCGTGGAACGGACCCGCGTCTCGACGCGAGCCACCGCCCGACGCGCAACCAGCGTCGCGACGAGTACTTCGAGCGCATGGATGCCAAGGCCGAGGCCCGTGCCGAGCTGCTCCGTGAACGTGCGGCCGGTCTCTGGAACGACGACGAGGGCTTCGAGGTCGGCTCCGTGCCGGCCGACGCACCGCAGGACGAGGGTGTCACGACGGAGGACGACGACCGGTGACCATCCACCAGCGCAGTGGCATCCCCTCGGCGCGACGCATCGTCGTGAAGGTCGGGTCCTCCTCGATCAGTGGCGACAACGCCGGGCAGATCACTGCGCTGGTCGAGGCGCTGGCCGAGGCGCACGCCCGAGGCACCGAGGTCATCCTCGTGTCCTCGGGCGCCATCGCGACCGGGATGCCCTACCTCCGCCTCGACGCCCGTCCGAGCGACCTGGCGACGCAGCAGGCGGCTGCCGCCGTCGGGCAGAACGTGCTGATCTACCGGTACCAGGACAGCCTCGACCGGTTCGGCATCGTCGCGGGCCAGGTGCTGCTCACTGCCGGTGATCTCGAGAACCCCAGTCACCGGAGCAATGCCCAGCGGGCGATGGAACGGCTCCTCGGGTTGCGCATCCTGCCGATCGTCAACGAGAACGACACCGTCGCCACGCACGAGATCCGGTTCGGCGACAACGACCGCCTGGCCGCCCTCGTGTCGGTCCTCGTCGCGGCCGACGTCCTCGTCCTCCTGAGCGACGTCGACGCGCTGTACACCCGCCCTCCGCACGAAGCGGGTGCCGAGCGCATCGAGGAGGTCCCGTTCGGAGACACCCTCTCGGGCGTCACCTTCGGCGACATCGGCTCCGCGGGCGTCGGTACCGGGGGAGCGGGCACGAAGGTGTCGGCCGCCCGGTTGGCCGCCGAGGCGGGGACGTCCGTCCTCGTGACGTCGACCACGAACGTCGCGTCAGCCCTCCGCGGTGAGCACCTCGGCACCTGGTTCCAACCGGCGTGACGCGGAGAGCGTCCACCGGACGCCGCTGAGTAGAATCGACGCATGTCGTCGCCAACCACCACCGTGCTGCCACTCGCGGATCGTCTCACCGCTGCGAAGCGTGCCTCCCGGGTCCTCGCCCAGGCGACCACCGCGCAGAAGAACCGGGCCCTCGAGGCCATCGCCGTCGCGATCGTCGAGGGTGCGGATGCGGTCATCGCCGCCAACGAGCGCGACCTCGTCGCGGGACGCGAGCAGGGCATCAGTGTCGGCCTGCAAGACCGTCTCCGCCTCGACCGGGGCCGCATCGACGGGCTCGCGGTGGCGGTCCGCGACGTCATCGCGATCGTCGACCCGGTCGGCCAGGTGGTCCGCGGAAGCAACACTCCGGACGGGGTGAAGCTCGAGCAGGTACGCGTCCCGTTCGGCGTGGTCGGCGCGATCTACGAGGCGCGCCCGAACGTCACGGTCGACATCGCCGCCCTCGCGATCAAGAGCGGCAACGCCGTGGTGCTCCGCGGCGGGTCGGCGGCGGAACACTCGAACGCGGTCCTCGTGGGGCTGCTGCGATCGGCACTCGAGTCCGTCGGCCTTCCCGGGGATGCGGTACAGACCATCGACGAGTTCGGTCGCGACGGTGCGAAGCAGCTCATGAACGCCAGAGGCCTGATCGACGTCCTCATCCCGCGGGGGAGCGCGTCACTCATCGAGACGGTCGTCCGGGAGTCGACGGTCCCCGTGATCGAGACCGGCGCCGGCGTCGTCCACGTGTTCCTCGACGAGAGTGCCGAACTCGACTGGGCGGTGGACATCGTCCGCAACGCCAAGGTGCAGCGCCCATCGGTCTGCAACGCGCTCGAGACGATCCTCGTCCACCGTGCTGCGGCCGCGCGCGTGCTGCCCGCCGTGCTCGGCGACCTGCGCGAGCACGGGGTGCTGATCCACGCGGACGAACGCGCCAGGGAGGTCTTCGCCGACGTCGTGCCCGCCGTGGAGGAGGACTGGTCCACCGAGCACATGTCGCTCGAGCTCTCGGTGCGCGTGGTCGACGACCTCGACGCCGCGCTCGAGCACATCGACCGATACTCCACCGGACACACCGACGCGATCATCACGAACGACGTGGTGAACGCCGATCGGTTCCTCGCCGAGGTCGATTCGGCCGTCGTCATGGTCAACGCCTCGACCCGCTTCACCGACGGCGCCGAGTTCGGATTCGGCGCGGAGGTCGGCATTTCGACGCAGAAACTCCATGCCCGCGGTCCGATGGGACTGCCGGAACTCACGAGCACGAAGTGGCTCGTGCGTGGTTCGGGCCACACCCGTCGGTAGTCGCTAGACTGGTACGGGCGTCACCAGGCGTCGCACAGAAGGAGAGATCATGTCGATTGCCGCGTCCGTCTTGGCCACCGCCGTCCTGGCTGAATCGGAGCACGCCGTCGAACTCGCCGCACCGACCTGGGTGTTCGGTGCGGTCGCCCTCGTGCTGTTCGCCATCCTCGGCGCTGTGACCTTCAGCTACCGCGACGTCGCCAACCGTCACGCCGACAAGGGCGAGTCGGCCTCCGCTCACGGCGAGCACGGCCACTAGGCTGTCCGGCGTGAGCGCGCCCGTCACCGAGACGACGACCCGTCGTCCTCGGATCGGGGTCATGGGTGGGACGTTCGATCCGATCCACCACGGGCACCTCGTCGCCGCCTCGGAGGTCGCGCAGCACTTCGATCTCGATGAGGTCGTCTTCGTCCCGACCGGCATGCCGTACCGGAAGTCGGGCGTGAGCGACAGCGAGCACCGCTACCTCATGACCGTGATCGCCACCGCAGCGAACCCCCGCTTCACCGTCAGCCGGGTCGACATCGATCGAGCCGGACCGACGTACACGATCGACACGCTGCGCGATCTGCGCCACAAACGTCCCGATGCCGAGCTGTTCTTCATCACGGGTGCCGACGCGATCGCCCAGATCCTCAGTTGGAAAGACGTCAGGGAGGTCTGGGACCTCGCTCACTTCGTCGCTGTGAGTAGACCGGGACACGATTTGAACGTTTCCGGATTACCACAGCACGACGTAAGCTTGTTGGAAGTTCCGGCCCTAGCGATATCGTCGACGGATTGCCGGAGCCGGGTGAGCAAAGGCTTTCCGGTCTGGTATCTGGTTCCCGACGGTGTCGTGCAGTACATCACCAAGCACCACCTGTATCGGAGTGAAGCCACATGACCGCGTTGCCAGAGGATGCGCCCCTGACCAGGCGACAGGCTCGAGCGAGCCAGCAGCCGTCGACGTCCGCTGACGAAGCGACGCCCGACACTGCTGCGCCACGGACGCGACGCGCGTCGACATCCGAACCCGTCGCCGGGGGAGCGATCCCCGAGCAGACCCCGTCGCGCGACGAGAGCGCTCCGGCACCAGCGTCCACGTCACCCGCGCCGTCGTCGAGCGCTCCGGCATCCGGTGCGCCGGCTCCGGCCCCGACCGGTGGACTCACGCGTCGTCAGTTGCGAGAACTCGAGCGCACCGGCTCGATCGAGCAGGTGGGCTCCCCGGCAGCGCCGGTCGCTCCTCCGGTCGAGCAGCCGGTCCCCTCGGTCGCCCTGCCGCCGCGGACGCCCGATCAGGTGGTCGCTCCGCCTCAGAAGCAGAACAAGGCGGCCCGTCAGCAGGCAGCGAAGCTCGCGCAGCAGGAAGCGGACGCCAAGGCTGCCGCTGCTGCTGAGCAGGAACGTCGCGAAGCCGAGGCCACCAAGCAGGCCGAGCAGCGCCAGGCCGCCGCGCGCAAGGCCGAAGAACAGCAGGCTGCAGAACGCAAGGCCGCCGAACGCAAGGCGGCAGAACGCAAGGCCGCTGAGCGGGCCGCCGCCGACGAGCGCGCGGCCAAGGCCCGGTCGGCCGAGGCGCCGACGCCTTCCGTGACCCCCGCCGCTGCGGCGCCGGTGGCCACCGGTTCACTCTTCGACGTCTCGGATCGCGACGACATCTCCGAGGACCCCGCGTCGACCCTGTCCAAGGGGTTCGGGCGCGACTCCATGCTCGTCGCGGCACTCGAGGCCGAGAAGGCTTCGCAGGCGGACAACGAGGTCGCGTTCGAGGACCTCCTCGGAAGCGGCATGACGAGCACGGGGCAGATCACCACGAGTTCGCTCATCATCCCCGTCGCTCCGGCCCAGGCTGAAGCGGGAGCCACGTCCAACTCCACGGGCGAGATCCTCATCACCGGAACCATCGATCTGCCCCGCGGACTGGGTTCCGCCGGTCAGGACCCGAACCATTTCGACGGTGCAGGGATCGACCGACTCATCGAGGGCGATGAGCTGCCGGCCTCGGTCACCGCGGCATCTCCGGTCGCGGCCAGCCGTGCGGTCAGCAGCCACGGTTCCACCCGCGACGTCGTCCCGGCCACCACCAACCAGAGCAACAAACTGTTGATGACGCTCGCGATCGCCGCCGCGGTGCTCGCCGCCGGCGTGATCGCGGTGCTCATCATCGGTTTCTTCGGCGGAGCGTTCTAGCCCTGCCGGCATTCACCCGATCGCGTTCCATGCGATCGTCAGAGGAGTACACCACATGACCCTGTCCGACACCACACTGGAAGCCGTCCAGCTCGCAGCGACCGCAGCCGAGTCCAAGGGCGGCGAGGATCTCGTCGCGCTCGACGTCTCCGGTCCGTTGCCGTTCGTCGACGCCTTCCTCCTCGTCACCGGCCGGAGCGAGCGCAACGTCGTCGCCATCGCCGGCGAGGTCGAGGACCGCTTGAACGCGAGCGGCGTGAAGACGCTGCGGCGCGAAGGCAAGTCCGAGGGGCGGTGGATCCTGCTCGACTTCGGCGAGGTCGTCGTCCACGTCTTCCACGAGGAGGAGCGGATGTACTACTCGCTGGAGCGTCTGTGGAAGGACTGCCCGGTGATTCCGCTGGTCTCGTCCGCACCGCAGCCCGCGAACTGACCATCCCGTCGGTGCCGAGCACCGAAAGTGGTCACAACCGCTCTCAAGATGTAGTAACCTATTCAAGTTGCTTCCGCTGAAACAGCAGGGGCAAGCAAGTTGAATACGGGTCTGTGGCGCAGCTGGTAGCGCACCTGCATGGCATGCAGGGGGTCAGGGGTTCGAGTCCCCTCAGATCCACCCGAACACCGAGAAGTCCCCGTCAGCGGAACAGCTGACGGGGACTTCTGCGTTGGTCAGACCCTGGGTTTGGCGGGACCCTGAGGTCAGTTCACCTCGTCGGGGTGGCTGCCGACGCGCTTGCCCGAGTCGAGGGCGTCGATGGACGCGATCTCGTCGGCGGACAGCTCGAAGCCGAAGACGTCGAAGTTCTGGGCGATGCGCTCGCGCGAGTTCGACTTCGGGAAGACGATGAGCCCGTTCTGCAGGTGCCACCGGATGACGACCTGCGCCGGCGTGACGCCGTGCGCCTCTGCTGCAGCGGAGACGGCCTGCTCGCCGAAGAGGTCGTACTTGCCCTGACCGAGCGGGCCCCAGGACTCGATGTGGATGCCGTGCTCGGCACCGAAGGCGCGCAACTCACGCTGGGCGAACGCCGGGTGGAGTTCGATCTGGTTGACCGCCGGGACCGTCTCGGAACCGGCGATCAGCTTCTCGAGGTGCTCGACCTGGTGGTTCGACACGCCGATCGAACGTGCCTTGCCGGCCGCCTTGACCTCCTCGAGGGCGAGCCACGCTTCGAGGTAGTCGTCCTTGGCCGGGGTCGGCCAGTGGGTCAGGTACAGGTCGACGTGGTCGAGCCCGAGCTTCTCGAGACTCTCGTCGATGGCGGCGTGAGCGGACGCCTTCTGGTGACGGTCGTTCCAGAGCTTCGTGGTGATGAAGAGTTCGTCGCGGGGGATGCCCGACTTCGCGATGGCGGCGCCGACGCCCTCCTCGTTCTTGTAGATGGCCGCGGTGTCGATGTGGCGGTAGCCGACCTCGAGCGCGTCCGAGACGATGCGCTCAGCCTCCTGCGGGTCGACGAGGAAGACGCCGAAGCCGAGCTGAGGGATGGTGTGGCCGTCGTTCAGGGTGATGGTGGGAACTGTCATGTCCTCATGCTGGCACCGGAACCGTCCGGCCGGAACAGGTCTTCGCCCTGCGCGTAACCGGTCGACACGCATGGGAATACCCGCGACGACACGGCGCTTGTCTTTCGAGAGGGCAGGCGTCTGCCCGCACGACGGCCGAGGCCTGAGAAGGATGACACCGCTATGACGACTGAAACCGTGCCGAATCCGACCGGTTCCGTCCCGACGACCGGGAAGCCCTCGGACGATCGCCTCCCACCCGGGTCCAAGCTCCTGATCGGGCTGCTCCTCGTGTCGGCGTTCGTCGTCATCCTCAACGAGACGATCATGAGCGTCGCCCTGCCGCGGCTCATGCAGGACCTCGACATCACGGCGAGTTCCGCACAGTGGCTGACCACCGGCTTCATGCTCACCATGGCCGTCGTGATCCCCGCGACCGGGTTCCTCCTCGAGCGGTTCTCCCTGCGGACGATGTTCATCACCGCGATGGTGCTGTTCAGCCTCGGTACGCTCATCGCCGCGCTGTCCCCGGGATTCGGCACGCTCCTGCTCGGTCGTGTCGTCCAGGCCAGCGGTACCGCCATCATGATGCCGCTGCTCATGACGACCGTGCTCAACGTCGTGCCGGTGTCGGCACGCGGCCGGACGATGGGGGCGATCTCGATCGTCATCTCGGTCGCGCCGGCCGTCGGGCCCACCGTCTCCGGCCTCATCCTCAGCGTGCTCGACTGGCGCTGGATGTTCTGGATCGTCCTCCCGATCGCCGTCGCCTCGCTGGTCCTCGGTGCCGTCCTCGTGCGGAACGTGACGGAGCCGCGTCGGGTCCGCTTCGACGTGCTGTCGCTCGTCCTCTCCGCGTTCGCGTTCGGCGGTCTCATCTTCGGGCTGAGCAGCATCGGCGAGTCCGCCGAGGGACACGCGCTCATGCCCGTCTGGATCCCCCTCACGGTCGGTGTCCTCGCCCTCCTGGGCTTCGTGCTCCGCCAGCGTGCCCTCGCCCGCGACGACCGGGCGTTCATGGACCTCCGCACCTTCGCGAACCGCTCGTTCTCCGTCTCGATCATCCTGGTCGTCATCGTCATGATGGCGTTGTTCGGCTCGCTGATCATCCTGCCGATCTACCTGCAGACCGTGCTCCAGGTCGACACCCTGACCACGGGCCTCATGTTGCTGCCGGGCGGCTTGACGATGGCCGCTCTCGCGCCGCTGGTCGGGTCGCTGTTCGACCGGTTCGGTCCGCGTCCACTCGTGATCCCCGGGGCATTCGCCGTGAGTGCCGCGCTCTGGCTGTTGACGATGCTCGGCGTCGGCAGCGCCATCGTCATGATCATCGCCGTCCACGTGCTGCTGAGCGCCGGCCTCGCGTTCATGTTCACACCGCTCCTCACCTCGGCGCTCGGTTCCCTGCGGCCCGAGCTCTACCCGCACGGCAGTGCCATCGTCGGCACGGTCCAGCAACTCGCCGGAGCGGCGGGGACGGCGTTGTTCATCACCATGATGTCGACCACGGCGGCGGCTCGTGCGGCGGCCGGGAGTGCCGTGGTCGACGCGACGGCGGCCGGTGTGCAGGCTGCGTTCATGTGCGGGGCCGTGCTCTCGCTGCTCGCGATCGGTGCGTCGTTCCTCATCCGGCGAACGGACCAGGCTTCCGCGGGCGTGCACGTCGGTCACTGAACCGGAAGACCTCGGACGGCGTCAGCGCAGCCAGCGCATCGTGTAGGCGTCGGCGAGGATCGGCATCGCGGGACCGTTGAGCGCGGTTCGCAGCGCGAGGTCCCGCACCCCGACGAGCGGGCCCGGCAGCGGACGTCCCAAGCGCATGTTGATCTCCGCCTGCCAGGAGGCCCGACGGATCGCGCGCTGTTGGCGGGAGACGGCCGCGGCCACGTCGTGCTGTGTCGAGCGATGCCCGGCGGTCATGCGGGCGATCAGTGGCGCGAAGACCCGTGCGTCGGACCAGCCCAGGTTCATGCCCTGGCCGCCGATCGGGCTGATCTCGTGGGCGGCGTCGCCCAGATAGACGACCCGACCGTCGACGACGCGCTTCCGTCGTCGACGGAGCACGCCGAACGCGCTGAGCATGGTGTTCGTCGCCGGGTCGACGTCGTCGCCGGTGCGGTCGGCGACGAGGGACGCGAGGTCGGACGCGGTGGGTTCCGGGCGGGCCGCGTCCTGACCGTCCGAGTACCCGGTGTGGACGACGTATCGTCGCATGCCATGGGGGAGCGGGAAGGACTCGACGACTCCTCGGTGGTGCAGGTGCACCCTGGCGATGGAACCTGCCCCACTCCGATCCGCGACGTCCCCCATGAGGTACCGGTCCCGATACCGGTGCACGGGGCCCGGAGCCTGCATCCCGTCGACGGCGGCGCGTCCGCCTGCTGCGACGACCACGACGGTTGCGCGGGTGCTCACCGTTCCATCGGCGTCGTTCCCGGACACGAGGACACCGTCCTCGGCCGGAGTCAACCGCGTGCAGCTCGTCCCAGTCCGAAGCGATCCCGGTGCGACGGCGTCGAGTCGAGCACGGAGGACCCGTTCGGTCCGCCATTGCTCGAGCGCGGCGACGTAGGGGTGCGGTACGGGCCGATCACGGAACACGACCGCCCCGAGGCATCGCCCGGCGTTCCAGGCTTCGCCCTGATCGATCCGGACCGCGTCGCGGCGGATCTCGTCCAGGACGCCAAGCTGCTCGAACAGGTCGAGCGACGGCGGGTGGATCCCGATAGCCCGGGTGCCGGAGGGGGAGTCCGACCGTCGTTCCCAGACGGTCACGTCGACGCCGGCCTGAGCGAGGAGGATCGCGGACACGAGGCCGACCGGTCCGCCACCGATGACCAGCACCTCGGTCATCGGGGCTCGTCCGCTACTGATGGGACGCTCTGTGACAGTAGGAGTCGCATGGGGAACCGACGCTCGACGATCCAGTCGTTCGGCACGACGCGCTGCAGCTCCCCCTGGCGATAGCTGCGACGGATCGAGCGCAGCCCGTCGACGTGGAGGAAGGAGCGCCGTCGTCCTGCACGGGTGGCGACTCCGTAGACCGCGTACGCGAGTCGGTTGCGCTCGAGGTCGCTGTGCAGGACGAGTCGTCTGGCGATCCGTGAACTGTCCGCGAGCAGGCTCGACAGTCCCGCGGGATCGAGGTGGTGGAGCACATGGTTGGACAGGACGATGTCGGCCTCCTCGCCAGCGGCGACGAGGTCGCTGCTGTGCGCCGGACGGAAGGCGACGGGGCCATCGGGGTACCGGCGACGGGCGAAGGCCACGGACCGCTCGTCGGGATCGATCCCCACCACCTGCACGGGGAGGTGGTCGGCCCTCGCCCAGTCGGCGATGGCCACGGCGACATCGCCGCCACCGAAGCCGATGTCGAGGATCGTCGTGGTCCGGGACGGGCGGAGGAGTGGACGGATGCGCGACCGGTACAGGCCACGCCAGCCCGAGACGAGCCGGTTCACCGTCTCGAACCTGGCGTAGGTGGCGTCCAGCAGTGCGGGATCGCAGTCGGGGTCGTCCATCAGTTCGAGGAGATCCGTCGCACGGCGGCCGAGGTCGGGCAGCATCAGACTCGGCCGGCGCGGAGCCGGAGCAGCGCGCTCTCGATCGTCAGTCCCGGACCGAAGGCGAGCGCGCACACCCGTTCATCGGCGTCGGCCGGCGCGCCGTCGAGCAGACGCTGGAGGATGAAGAGCACGGTGGCGCTCGACATGTTGCCGTACTCACGGAGCACCGTGCGTGATGGAGCCAGCAGTTCGTCGTCGAGCCCGAACCCGCGCTGGACCCGGTCGAGGATGCTCCGGCCACCGGGATGGATCGCCCAGCGGTCGATCGATGAGACCGGGGCGTCGTCGGCTGCGGCGAGGAGTGGGCGGAGGGCGATCTCGAGGTGCTCGCCGATCAGCTTGGGCACCGCGCCGCTCAGGACCATCTCGAACCCGTGATCGCCGATCGTCCAGGCCATCTCCGTCTCGCCGTCCGGCACGAGCGCGGTGGACCAGCCGTCGAACTCGAGCACGGGCGCGGAGGATCCGGTGTCCCGACCGGTCACGACGGCGGCCGCAGCACCGTCGGCGAACACCGAGGAACCGAGGATCACGTCGGGGTCGTCGGAGGAACGGAGGTGGATGGAGCAGAGCTCGATGCAGACCACGAGGACGACGGCGTCGGGGTCTGCTGTACAGAACGCCTCTGCGGCGCGAAGGGCGGGGAACGCGGCGAAACACCCCTGGAACCCCAGATGGTAGCGCTCCGTGCCCGGGTCGAGCCCGAGGTCGCGCACGAGGAGGTATTCCGGGCCGGGCGCGAAGAACCCGGTGCAGGACGCGGTCACGACGTGGGTGACGTCCGCCGCCGACAGACCGGGGGCGGCGTCCAACGCCCGCCGTGCGGCCTCCAGGAGCAGCGGGGGAGCGTGCTCGATGTAGGCGTCGTTCCGCACGCCGGTGGGCGGGGAGAGCACCTGCCGCTGCTCCGCGTCGTAGAAGGCGGCCGTGGTCGTCTCGACCTCGTGGTCGAAGGCGTCGATGACGGTGTGCCTGGTGTCGATCGCGGACGCGTCGAACGCCGCGCCGATGAGACGCTGGGCGAGCCGGGTCCGCCCGGATTGGTCGCGGAACACATCCCTGATCTCGTCTTGATGAAGGATGGTCTGAGGAACGGCCACGCCGATCGCCCTCACGGAGACGGTCATGCTGCAGTGTACCGCCGTGGCATGGGTGTCACCCTAAGCTGAGGCGGTGTTCTCCATGGTCCGTCGTCTGTTCGCGTCCTCCCATCCCGGACCGACCGTCGCGGTGACCGTCCTCGCCGTCATGCTCGGATCGGCCGTCGGCCTGCCACCCCTTCGGACGGCCCTGCTCGCCGTGGTGGTGTTCGTCGGACAACTCTCGATCGGCTGGTCCAACGACTGGCTCGACGCCAGACGCGATCGTCGCTCGGGACGACAGGACAAACCGGTCGCACGCGGCGACCTCAGCGTCTCGGCAGTCCGGGCGGCGGCGCTGCTGGCCGGTGCGGCGAGCATTCCGCTCTCGGCATCCCTCGGCTGGGCGTCGGCTGCCTCGCACCTGCTCTTCCTGGTCTGCGGGTGGGCGTACAACCTGGGTCTCAAGGCGACGGCCTGGTCGGTCGTCCCGTTCATCGTGGGGTTCGGCGCGTTGCCCGCCGTGGTCACCTTCGCGGCTGTCCCGCCGATCGCGCCGGCCGCGTGGACGCTCGCGGTCGGTGGACTGTTCGGTGTGGCGATCCACTTCACGAACGCCCTGCCCGATCTCGAAGACGACCTGCGGACCGGGGTCCGCGGTCTGCCGCACCGGCTCGGCGCGCGGACCGCCGGTCGGACGGCCTTCATGGCCCTCGGCGTCTCAGGTATGGTCGCCGTCCTCGGACAGAGCGGGATCTTCGTCGGCAGGCCCATCGCACCGCCGATCGTCGGGGTGCTGGGCGCTGTCGGCGTCCTCGCGCTCGTCGTGTGGGGGCTCGTGCTCGTCGGAACCCGAGCGCCGGACCGTCTGCTGTTCCGACTGATCATCGGGGCCGCCCTGCTCGTCACCGTGGTGCTGGCGGTGGCCGGGACGAATCTCGGCGCGGCCCAGGTCGGTTGAGACGAGGCGTCAGTACCAGTTGGTCGCTTCGGAGTGCGCCCACGCGCCGCAGGGGGAGCCGTACCGGCTGTCGATGTAGCTCAGGCCCCAGTTGATCTGCGTCGCCGCACTGGTGCGCCAGTCGTCGCCGGAGCTGGCCATCTTGCTCCCGGGCAGGGACTGCGGGATGCCGTAGGCGCCGCTGGACTCGTTGTAGGCGTTGACGCGCCAGCTCGACTCCCGGGTCCAGAGCTGCAGCAGGCACTGGAATTCTCCGCTACCCCAGCCGTAGGCGCCGATCGCGGACTGCGCGTACGCCTTCGCGCCGGCCGGGTCGGCCGCGAGGTCCGGCGGCGGAGCGCTCGTGGAACCCTCGCCACCGGTCGCCTCATTGCGCCGCTGCTCTTCCGCCGCGATCGCCTCCTGGCTCTGCGCGTAGGCCTGTTCGACCGCCGCCGTGGTGTTCTTGAGGACGGCGAGCTGCTGGTACAACCGGTCGCGATTGGCCTGCTGCTCGGCGACCGCCGCATCTGCGGCGTCGCTCGCGGACTGCGCCGTCTCGTAGCTGGCATCAGCCGCCTCCGAGAGTCGCTGACGTTCGGTCTCCGCCGCCGTCGCCTGCTCAGCGAGCGCGGTCGCCGTGTTGCTCGCGGCGGTCGCGGACGCGAGGTCTTGCGCCGAGGTCTCGCTCAGCTTGCTGATCGCACTGAGTTTGGAGAGGAGGTCGTCGTCGGCCGCACCGGAGAGGACGAGGGAGAGCGTCGGATCGACGCCTCCGGTGCGGGTCATCTGGGCGATGACCGCGCCGGCCTGACGCTTGCTCGATGCCGCTGCCGACGCCGCGGCCGTCGCCTGCGCACTAATGGTGTCGGCGACGGCGGCTTGCGCCTCGAACGCCGCCTTCGCTTCACCTGCCGCCGCACCCTGGCGGACGGCTTCGTCGCCGAGCCGGGCGGATTCGTCGCGCAGACCGTCGAGGAGGGAGACGATCCGGTCGGCTTCGGCCTGAGCGGTCGATTCGTTCGCTTTGGCCGCCTGGACGTCGTCCCAGCTCGGGTAGTCGGCGGTCCGGAACGAGGTGGGGGTCACGGCGGCCGCCGGGCTCGCAACCGACACCGCGATGACGAGCGCGGCTCCGAGGGCTGCGGCTCGCGAGATGCCCCTCGAGCGGGGCGAGAGGGCTGTCAGCGGCTTGCGCATGCGTCCATCCTGGCGGTCACCCACGCAAGTGTAGCCGTCGATGTCACATTCGTCACTCCTGCCACACCGCGAGCGACGCCCAGCCTGCATGGAAGATCCGAGCCTAGAGTGGGCCGGTGCAGCTGGGACGACGAGGGTTTCTCGCAGTCGGCGCCTCGATGGCGGCGGGTGCCGTCCTCGGCCTGTCCGGGTGCACGGGGCCCGGATCCTCGAAGCCGACGAACCGTCCCACGAGCACGACTCCGGCTGCAGCCGACCAGCGTGCGGCCGCCGAACTCGCAGCGATGACCCTGGAACAGCGGATCGCGTCCATGCTGATGCTCCACGCTCCAGGAACCGACCCGGGCATGCTCAGGGCGTTCGTCGAGCGGTATCAGCCGGGCGGCTTCATCATCATGGGCGACAACGTGCCGGGCCTCGCGGGGCTGCCTGCGGTGACGAGTGCCCTCAGCCCCGACCCGACCATGCCGCTGCTCATCGGCATCGACCAGGAGGGCGGCGATGTCCGGCGCATCGACGAGGACGTCTTCGCCGCTGCCGACACCCTGAAGTCGCAAGCGCCCGCTGCGAGCGAGGAAGCGTTCCGCCAGCGAGCGGCCATGCTCGCCGGTACGGGTTGCTCCGTCAACTTCGGCATCGTCGCGGACGAGACCGCCGATCCGAACTCCTTCATCTTCGACCGTGCCCTCGGGACGACGCCGGATGCCTCGGCGGAGCGGGTGGCCGCGGCCGTCCGTGGTGAGCGGGGCGCAGTGCTCAGCACGTTGAAGCACTTCCCCGGCCACGGGCAGGCGCCGGGAGACTCGCACTCGACGGTCCCGACGACGGCCATCGGTGCCGCGGACTGGGCTGCGACCGACGCCCTGCCGTTCGTCGCCGGTATCGAGGCCGGGGCCGAGGTCGTGATGTTCGGCCATCTGGTCTACTCGGCGGTCGACGCCGCGCCGGCGACGCTGTCGGCGGCGTGGCACGAGCGCCTCCGGAACGACCTCGGCTTCACCGGCATCACGATCACCGACGACATGCTCATGCTGCAGCACACCGGCCTGGCGGAGTACCGGAACCCCTCGGAGAACGCGATCCGCGCCGTGGCCGCCGGGAACACGATGCTGCTGTTCGTCCTCGGGGCTGACCCGTCGTCGAACGGTGTCGACCCGGCCGTACTCGTGGCCGACATCGCCGCCGCGGTCCGGTCAGGCAGGATTCCGGAGTCGACGGTCGCCGATGCGGCGCACCGACTGCTCCGCGTCCGGCTCGGCCTGCCGTCGCTCCGGCCGATGTCGCGCTGATGTCGGTGAGGAGAATTTCTCGGGGATGTGGGAATAGCTTCCAGGTCCGTGCGTTTGAATAGAACGTGGCGCGAGTGCGCCGACATCGACGCAAGGAGTACCGCATGACCGACACCCTGACGATTCCCGGCTACAAGGTTGGCACCTGGGAGGTCGACACCACGCACAGCGAGGTCGGCTTCAGCATCCGCCACATCATGGTCTCGAAGGTCAAGGGCAAGTTCGAGCGCTTCAACGCGACGTTCGTCACGCCGGAGAACCCCCTCGAGACGAAGGTCACCGCGTCCGCCGAGGTCGCATCGATCAACACGAACCAGCCCGACCGCGACGGTCACCTCCGCACCGGTGACTTCTTCGACGCCGAGACCTACCCGACGATCGACTTCGTCTCGACCGGCGCCCGCGCCAAGGGCGACGACTTCCTCGTGGACGGCGACCTCACGATCAAGGGCGTGACCAAGCCCGTCACCTTCACCGTCGAGTTCGGCGGCTTCGCGACCGACCCCTACGGCAACTACAAGTTCGGCGCCACGGCGACCACCAAGATCAACCGCGAGGACTTCGGCCTCACCTACAACGCGGCGCTCGAGACCGGCGGCGTGCTGCTCGGCAACGACGTCACGATCACCATTGAACTGCAGGCCGCGCACCAGGCGTAGTCCCAGGACGTCGAAGGGCCGGTGGAGCGTCGCTCCGCCGGCCCTTCGTGCATCCGGCCGACTCAGGTCGGTTCGCCGACGATCTCGTCGCGTACGCGGCGGAGGTCCTCCATGAGCGACCCGATCAGGATCCAGTGCTGGGGGTGCGGGCGGGCGATCACGAGGGGAGCGGTCAGTGCTGGGATCTCCGCGGTCTCGGTCGGTGGCTCGTCGGACGTGGCACGATCGTTGACGAGCAGCCTGAGGTCGTGGGCCGCTCGCGTGAGCTCGACCGCGATGTCCGCCACCGTCGGCTCCTCGTGCAGGGTCGGGTCGTCGTGGTCGTGCACCGATCGCGCCATGCCGAGGGTCCTCGTGACCACCGGCTCCAGTCGACGCAGCAGCAGGCGTTGACGGTCGAGCTCGTCACGGTGCCTCGATCGGCGCGGGTTGAGCAGCAGGCTGTCATCGCCTTCCTTCACCGCGGCGATCGCCCGGTCGCGCAGGGGCTTCAGCGCGCGGGCCTCCTGGAGCAGCGCCACCAGATCCGCGTCCGAGTTCGCACGCGTGAGTGAGGTGGCGAGATGGTCCAGGGTGTCGGCGCACGCGAGCGCGAGGGCGGTCACCGCCGCCTTCGCGGGAGCGAGGAGGACCGGTGCGACGAGGACGACGTTGACGAGGAGCCCGATGCCCGCACCGAGCACGGTCTCGACGATCCGCGCGACCGCGTAGTCCGGGGTCGCAGCGCCGATCGACAGCACGAGCATCGCGCTGATCGGGATCTGGTTCGCGGATCCGGGCCCGAGGCGGAGGACCCATCCGAGCAGGATGGAGATGACGATGGCCAGGAGCACGATCCAGGCGGAGTGTCCGAAGACGATCCCGATGGCCGTCGCGAGGATGACGCCGGTGATGACCCCGAGGCTGCGCTCGAGCGCCTTCCCGAACGACTGGTTGACGCTCGGCTGCACCACGAGGATAGCTGCGATGGCGGCGAAGACCGGGAGCTGGCCCGGGATGATCGTGATCGCGACGATCCAGGACGCGATGGCTGCCAGCGCCGTCTTCAGCACCTGGAGCAGGGGCAGGCGCGATCTGGTGCGCAGGACGGGGACGACGGACATCGGTGCCGTCAGAGCTTGTCGTGGAGCTGGTCGAGCAGTTCTGCGCCGTTCCCCGCGTAGACCCAGGGGGCGCCCGCGTGCTGGGTGCCGACCTTCGAGCGTCCACCGGCGAGCACCGCTTCACCGGGGGAGAGCTGACGGATCGCCACGGCGGCGACGCGGTCGGGGTGGCGTTCCTCGAAGCTCCGGTAGAGGGCCTCGTCGTGCTGTCCGTCGTCGCCCACGAGCAGCCACCGCAGACGAGGGAAGTCCTCGGCGAACCGGTCGAGGTTGTTGCGCTTGTGCTCGCGACCGCTGCGGAAGAACCGGTCGTGCGTCGGGCCCCAGTCGGTGAGGAGGAGGGCGCCGGCCGGGTAGAGGTTGCGGGAGAGGAACCGGGTGAGCGTCGGCGCGACGTTCCAGGCGCCGGTGGAGAGGTAGATGATCGGCGAACCGGGGTGCTCACGCGCCGTGCGCTCGAGGAAGACCGCCATACCTGGTACCGGTGTCCTGGCGTGCTCGTCGAGGACGAAGGTGTTCCAGGCCGCGACGAGCGGGCGGGGGAGTGCCGTCACCATCACCGTGTCGTCGATGTCGGAAACGATGCCGAACTCGATGTCGTCGGCGACGATGAAGACCGGGGCTTCGACCGGGTCGCTGCCCTCCGAGCTCAGTCTGAGGGTGTGCCAGCCGGGGGTGAGTGACACCTGGACCACCGCGTCGACCACTCCGCCTCGATCGCCCGTGACCGTGTGACGCTGCCCGTCGACCTCCACCTCGACCGTCGGGTCGGCGATGCTCAGCGCGAAGAAGCTCTTCCAGCCGCGCACCTTCTGCTGCGGTTGGACGGTGGTCTTACCCGGTTCCGCCAGGACGACCCTGGCCAGGACACGGATCCAGGACGTCGATCCGTAGCCGGTGAAGGGGATGACCGCCGCCTCGCGTCCGTGCCGCCTCGCACGACGCTGGCGGCGCAACTGGACGGCGTCCTCCATCCGTGCGGCGAAGTGCCGGATCTGCTCGGCGGCGTCGGAGGAGGCCGTTGGACGATCGTCGGATGCCTTCACCCGTTCAGTCTGTCATGCCGGTGCGTCCGGCCCGCCGTCTCGCGGCGATGACGGTCGTCTGCTACTGGGGCGTCGAGTCGTCGTCGGGTGGTGTCGCGTCCTCCTGGGCCAGCATGTGTCGCTCCTCGCTCCGCTGGAGGAGTCGCTTCACGACGAGGACCACGACGGCGAAGACGACGATGATGCCGACGAAGACGTAGCCCGCCCAATGGAGTCGGTCCGACAGCTCGCGATAGCTGCCCGCGGCCAGTGCGCCGACGGAGACGTAGGCCGAGGACCAGATGACGCAGGCGGGCAGCGTCCAGGAGATGAAGCGTCGGTAGCTCATCGTGCTCATCCCGACCGTGAGAGGGATCAGCGAGTGCAGGACCGGGAGGAACCGCGAGATGAAGACGGCGATGCCGCCCCGCCGGTCGAGATAGCGCTCGGCCCGGGCCCAGTGCCGCTCGCCGATCCGGCGGCCGAGTCTGCTGGCACGGATGCGCGGGCCGAACCAGCGGCCGAGCGCGAAGCCCACCGACTCACCGATGAGCGCGCCGGTGATGACGGCCAGGATCATCGAGATCCACTGGACGGGTCCGACGACGGCGGTGCTGGCGACGATGACGACCGTGTCGCCCGGGACGACGAGGCCGACGAGGACCGAGGTCTCGAGCATGATGCCGACGCCGGCGAGGATCGTGCGCGTCACGGGGTCGACGCTCTGCACCAGGTCGAGCAGCCAGCCGAGCACGTCGTTCACGGCTCAGAGCCTACTGCCGCGGTTGTGGGAGCGGCTCGGAAACGCCTGTTAGGACACCCTTGGATGTGTGGTCTGACCACAGGCGTGAAGTCCTGTACCATTGATCTCGACGACATGGATCGAAGCCACGGGGATGACCACCCCGATCGGGCCGCACCTGCGCCGCCTTCCCTGGATGCCGCGAAAAATGGAGTGTTCATCGTGAACGACCTTCTCGACCCGCTACTGCTGTCCCGATGGCAGTTCGGCCTCACCACCGTCTACCACTTCATCTTCGTACCGCTCACCATCGGCATGGCGGTGACGGTCGCAGGGTTCCAGACCGCCTGGGTCCGGACCGGCAAGCTGCACTACCTGCAGCTCACCCGATTCTTCGGGAAGATCTTCCTCATCAACTTCGCCATGGGCGTCGTGACGGGCATCGTCCAGGAGTTCCAGTTCGGCATGAACTGGTCCACCTACTCCAGGTTCGTCGGCGACGTCTTCGGCGCACCGCTGGCACTCGAGGGCCTGCTCGCCTTCTTCCTCGAGGCGACGTTCATCGGGCTCTGGATCTTCGGCTGGGACAAGCTGTCACCGAAGCTCCACCTCGCCACCATCTGGATCGTGGCGCTCGGCACCGTACTCTCGGCCTACTTCATCATCGCGGCGAACGCCTTCATGCAGAACCCGGTCGCCTTCCGGATCAACGAGGAGCGCGGTCGCGCCGAGCTCACGAACATCTGGGAGCTGCTGACCAACAAGGTCGCCCTGGCAGCCTTCCCGCACACGATCTTCGCGTGCTTCATGGTCTCCGCAGCCGTCATCATCACCGCTGCGGCCTGGCACCTCGCCCGGGGCCAGCACGTCGAGGCGATGCGCCCGGCGCTCAAGGTCGGAGCGTGGAGCATGCTCCTCGCGGGCGGTGCCACCATGCTCGCCGGCGACCAGCTCAGCCTCGCCATGGTCGAGACCCAGCCGATGAAGATGGCGGCTGCGGAGGCGATGTACAACACGGCGAGCGGTGCCGACGCCTCGTTCTCGATCTTCACCCTCGGCACGCCCGACGGCGTCCACGAGCTCTTCTCGATCCGTATCCCGTACCTCCTGTCGTTCCTCTCGACCCACACCTTCGACGGCACGGTGGAGGGCATCAACGACCTGCAGGCGCAGTACACCCAGCTCTACGGTCCGGGCGACTACTCGCCCGTCATCTGGGTCACCTACTGGGCGTTCCGCTGGATGATCGGTCTCGGCCTCGCCTCGATGCTCGTCGCGGCCGCCGGTCTCTGGTTCACCCGCAAGGGCCGCGAGCCGAAGCGCTGGATGTGGCGCGTTGCGGTCTGGGCCGTCCCGATGCCGTTCCTCGCCATGACCATGGGTTGGGTCTTCACCGAGATGGGCCGCCAGCCGTGGATCGTCTTCAGCCTGTTGAAGACGGAGGACGCGGTCTCGCCGAACACCACCGGCCTCGACGTCCTGATCTCGTTGATCGCCTTCACCGTCGTCTACGGATCGCTGCTGGTCGTCGAGTTCGGCCTCCTGAAGAAGACGATCAAGGCCGGGCCCGACCCGATCGAGCTGTCCGAACCCGACGAGGACGGCGTGCAGAAGCCCGCCGCCCCCGCGACCACGGTCTACTAGGAGCGCATCATGGACCTCACGATTCTCTGGTTCTGGATCATCGCCGCACTGTTCGTCGGCTACTTCGTCCTCGACGGCTTCGACTTCGGCGTCGGCATGACGATCCCCTTCCTCGGGAAGGACGAGACCGACCGCCGGATGCTCATCAACACCATCGGGCCGGTCTGGGACCTCAACGAGACCTGGCTGATCGTCGCCGGTGCGAGCCTCTTCGCCGCCTTCCCCGAGTGGTACGCGACCCTGTTCAGCGGCTTCTACCTCCCGCTGCTGTTCATCCTGCTCGCGCTCATCATCAGAGGGGTGTCGTTCGAGTACCGGCACCAGCGGCCGGAAGCCTCCTGGAAACGGCGCTTCGACCTCATGATCATCGTCGGCTCGGCCCTGCCGGCCTTCCTCTGGGGCGTCGCCTTCGCGAACATCGTCCAGGGCGTCCCGCTCGACGCCGACCACAATTTCACCGGCACGCTCTTCACCCTGCTCAACCCGTACGGCATCCTCGGTGGTCTCACGACGCTCGTGCTCTTCTTCGCCCACGGAGCCGTGTTCGCCTCGCTGAAGACCGAGGGCGACATCCGCGAGCGCGCCCGCCGCCTCGCGAGCCGTGCCGGGCTTGTCGCGATCCTCCTCGCGGCGTCGTTCCTCGGCTGGACCGTCCTCGCGCACTTCTCGCTCCCGGTGCTGATCCTCGCCGCCATCGCCGCGGTCTCGCTCATCAGCGCCTGGTTCGCGAACAGCCGAGGGCTGGAGGGCCGTGCGTTCGCGCTCATGGCCGTGACCGTCGCGGCGGCCGTGCTCACCCTGTTCACCGCGCTCTTCCCAGCGGTGATGCCGGCGAGCAACGACCCGGCGAACAGCCTGACGATCGCGAACGCCTCCTCGACCGAGTACACCCTCACGGTGATGTCGTGGACCGCCCTGATCTTCCTGCCGCTGATCCTCGCCTACCAGGGATGGACGTACTGGGTGTTCCGCAAGCGCATCACGCGGAAGCACATCGAAGCCGCCGCGCACTAACCTGTCATCGTGCGCCCCCTCGATCCGCGACTGCTCCGCTATGCCCGCGGAGCCCGGTCGGTCCTCGGACTCGGCGCGGTCATCGCGCTCGTCCAGACCGCCTGCACGCTCGGGTTCGCCTGGTTCGTCGCCCAGCTCGTGTCCCGGTCGATCGCGGGGGATCCGGTCGAGGAGCTCCTGCCGTCGCTCTGGCTGCTGATCGGCATCGTGGTGCTGCGTGCCGGGACCGTCCTGGCATCCGACTCGGTGAACGCCCGTGGCTCCGCGATCGTCCGCAGTCAGTTGCGGCGGGCCCTCGCGGGTGCGTTCGAGACGCTCGGGCCGGGGTGGGTCTCGCGTCGGAACTCCGCCGCACTGACGACCGTGGCGGGCCGCGGGCTCGACGCCCTGGACGCGTACTTCGGTCGCTATGTCCCGCAGCTCATCCTCACGGCGATCGCCATGCCGATCATCGCGGCGGTGATCTTCGTCCAGGACCCGCTCAGCGGCATCACGGTGATCGTGACGCTCCCGCTCATCCCCGTCTTCATGATCCTCATCGGATTCGCGACCCAGGCGGTGCAGCGGCGCCAGTGGGAGACCCTGGCCCACCTGTCGCGCGGGTTCCTGGAGCTCGTCGCGGGCATGGCGACCCTCAAGCTGTTCGGACGGCAGCACCGGCAGGTGCAGCGGATCCGGACCGTCACCGAGGAGTACCGCGTCGAGACGATGAAGGTCCTGCGGTTCTCGTTCGTGAGCGGCTTCGCCCTCGAGCTGCTGTCGAGTCTCGCGGTCGCCGTGGTCGCGGTCGGCATCGGCCTGCGGCTCCTCGACGGCTCGCTCCTCCTCGGAACCGGGCTCTTCGTGCTGATCCTGGCCCCGGAGGCCTTCCTGCCACTGCGGAACGTCGGTGCGAACTACCACGCGGCCGCGGAGGGCGTCACCGCCGCCGACGAGGTCTTCGAGATCCTCGACGAAGCGAAGGCCGTGCGCGAATCGCCGTCGGCTCCTGATCAGGTCGGCGATTCTGCAACGGTCGGCGACTCCGCTCGCCCGACGTCTGGCCTGGTACTCGACGGTCTCGGCGTGCAGTACGACGAGCTGCGGGTGCTGGACGGCCTCGACGCGACGTTCCCGGCCGGCGTGTTGACGGCTGTCGTCGGCGCCAGCGGAGCCGGGAAGACGAGCATGGCGTCCGCGATCCTCGGATTCGTGGACGCCACCGGATCGATCCTGCACGACGGCGGACGCGTGCCGCCCACGCCCGGCGGACGACGCTGGCTGTCGTGGGCGCCGCAGCGTCCGGTCCTCATCGCCGGGACGGTCGGCAGCAACGTCGCGCTGGGCGACGGCGCCCCTGACGAGGCGCTCATCGTCGAGGCGTTGTCGGCACTCGGGCTGTCCGCGCTGCCGCTCGGACACCCCATCGGCGCGGTCGGCGACGGCGTGAGCGGTGGGCAGGCGCAACGGATCGCGATCGCGAGGGCCCTCTACCGGCTGCGGCGCACCCCGGCGGATGCCGGAACGCCGGTGCTGCTGCTCGACGAACCGAGTTCGGCGCTCGACGCCGCGTCCGAGGCGCTCGTCATCGAGGCCGCGCGCGACGCCGCTCGGGCCGGGGCGGTCGTGATCGTCATCACCCACCGACCGTCGATCGTCGAACACGCGGATGCCGTGCTCGAGATCCGCGTGCGGTCGGAACGCGTCCAGGACGACGAGGTGATGCTCCATGGATGAGCGCGTCCGACAGATCATCCGACTGGCGCAGCCACCGGCTCGCCGCTTCGTCCCTGGACTCCTGGCCGGCATCCTCTCCGCGGGGGCCGCCGTAGCGCTCCTCGCTTCGAGCGCGTTCCTCATCACGAAGGCCGCCGAGCAGCCCTCGATCGTCGAGCTGGGTGTCGCCGTCGTCGGGGTGCGCGCGTTCGCGCTGGCCCGGGCGTCCTTCCGGTACCTCGAACGCCTGCTGAGCCACGATGCTGCATTCCGTCAGTTGGCGCAGCTGCGCGCCGGCATCATCGAACGCGTCATCCCGGTGGCTCCCGACGGACTGCAGCTCACCGGGCGGGGCGACCTCCTCACCCGCCTGGTGACCGATGTGGACGAGCTGCAGAACGTGCCGTTGCGGGTCGTCCAACCACTGGTGGTGTCGGGTGTCGTCGCCGGAGCCTCCGTCATCCTCACGACCGCGCTGCTCCCGGCCGCCGGGATCGCGCTCGCGGTCTGCCTCGTCGCGGCATTCCTCGTCTCGTGGTTGCTCGTGAGTCGGGTGGCGGCGCGCGCCGAACGCGAACTCGCGCCGCTGCGCGGTGCGCTGTCGGAAGCCCTGCTCGAGCTCGTGACCGGTCTCGACGTGCTGACCGCCTACGGCGCGGTCGATGCCGCGCGGGCACGGATCGAACATGCCGACGCGGCACTCACGCGCGCGATGGTGCGGCGGGCCGCGGGCGCTGGGGTGGCCGGCGCCGTCCTTTCCCTGGCTTCCGGGGCGTCCGTCGTCGCGGCGCTCTGGGCAGGCATGCCTGCACTGGGAACGATCGGCGGCCCGGCGCTCACCGTGATCGTCCTCGTCCCGCTCGCCGTGTTCGAGGTCTGCGCGATGGTGCCGCTCGCGTTCGGGGCCTGGCGGGAAGCGGTCGCGAGTGCTGAGCGCGTGGCGGACGCGGTCCCGAGCGAGCGCCCACGCGAGATCCCGGACGAGGACTCCGGCAGCATCCTCACGCCGACCTTCGACGGCGTCATGCTCGAGGCGGAGCACCTCAGCGCACGTTGGCCCGGGAGTACGGCGGCGGCGCTCGCACCGATCAGCTTCCGGCTGTCGGCCGGCGACCGACTGCTCGTCGAAGGCGACAGCGGAGCCGGGAAGACCACCCTGGCGCACACCCTCGTCCGCTTCCTCGAGTACGAGGGTGGGTACCGCGTCGGCGGCGTCGAGGCACGCGACCTCCGTCCGGACACGCTGCGCGAGTCGATCGGGCTCGTCGAGCAGCGTCCGTTCCTCTTCGACGCAGACATCCGCCAGAACCTCCTCTTCGCGAGGGACACGGCCGACGACGCGGAGCTCGAGGCCGTACTCGAGCGGGTCGGGCTCTCGTCCTGGCTCGCCGAGCGTGGTGGACTCGACCGCCCGGTGGGGGAGCACGGCGCGCTCGTCTCCGGGGGGCAGGCGCAGCGCATCGCCCTCGCCCGTGCGCTCCTCCGCGAGTTCCCCGTGCTCGTGCTCGACGAGCCGACGGCCAACGTCGATCCCGAGCGTGCGACCGCCTTGCTCGAGGATCTGCTCGGTGTCGCGGGATCCGAGGGTCGTGCGGTCATCGTGATCTCGCACACGCCGGTTCCCGACGAGCTCGTGACCGGTCGCCTCCGGATCGTCGCGCCGCCGATCGCGGCCGTCGGCTGATGCGATCCACCGGAGCACGCCGGCAGGTCGTCCTCCCGGCCTGGTCCGAGCCGGAGGACGTCTACCGCCGCGTGTTCGCTGACGAGCCCTGGGCGGCCTGGTTGGATTCGGGCCAGGGCGCCCGGACCGGCGTCAGTCTCATCGGACGCGGGACCGAACGCCTCGTCGCGGACGTCCGGCTCGGCACGGTGGAGCGCGTCAGCCAGGTGTCAGCCTCGGTCGACCGGACGACGATCCTCGACGCCCTCCGCACCGTGCGTGCGGAGGGCGACCCGGGCGATTGGGTCGGGTGGTTCGGCTACGAGTCGGGGGCAGGGCTCGTCGGGGTTCCTGCACACGCGGCCGCCACCCCGGATGCGCTCTTCCTGCGCCTCGACGATCAGGTGCGGTTCGACCATGCGGCGCGGACGGTGACGATCTCGTCGGACGATCCCGACTGGATCGCGACGACCGTCGAGCGGCTCAGCACGGCGGCCGAGCCTCCTCCCGTGGCCGAGGCTGCCGGCGGGGTCTGCGCGCCTCGCCACAGCGACGCCGCATACGTGCGGCTCGTCGAGCGGTGCCAGGAACACATCACCCGTGGGGACGCCTACCAGCTGTGCCTGACGAACCACCTGCGCGTCGACGGGGTCCATGACCCGCTCGCGACCTATCTGCTGCTGCGCAGGACGAGCCCCACGCACCACGGCGGCTTCCTCCGGTTCGGTTCGATCAGTCTCGCGAGCGCGTCTCCGGAGCAGTTCCTCGAGGTCTCGGCCGACGGCCGCGTCCGGACGAAGCCGATCAAGGGGACCCGGCCGAGAGGCGCCGATCCCGAGGAGGACGCCCGTCAGCGCGCCGATCTGCTCGCGAGTCCCAAGGAGCGCGCTGAGAACCTCATGATCGTCGATCTGATGCGGAACGACCTCTCCAGAGTCTGCGAGCTGGGTTCCGTGGCGGTGACGGCGCTCCACCACGTCGAGAGTTACCCGCAGGTGCACCAACTCGTCAGCACCGTCGAGGGACGGTTGCGCGCAGGGCTGGATGCACTCGACGTCGTCGAGGTCGCGTTCCCGGCCGGATCGATGACCGGGGCCCCGAAACGCCGGGCGATGGAGCTGCTGTACGACCTCGAAGCGGGGCCGCGCGGGGTGTACGCCGGTGCCTTCGGCCTGCTGTCCGCGGACGGATCGATGGACCTCGCCATGGTCATCCGCTCGATCGTGATCGATCCGCAGGGTGCGTCGATCGGCACGGGTGGTGGCATCACGGCGCTGTCCGACGCCCGGGAGGAGCTCGAGGAGACGTGGACCAAGGCGGCGGCCCCGCTGGCAGCACTCGGCGTCGGACGTCCGCCTGCCGAATCCCGGTAGGCTTGACCGTTGGACGGAGCGCCGTCGTGCGCTCCAGCCCGTCCATCCTGCGGCCGAGCGCCGTGCGAGCAACCCACGGGATTCCACCCCCAGCACCTGCAGTGATTGAGAGTGACGTGTCAGACGAGCGCAACACCGACGACCGCCGAGACGGCGAGCGGTACGACTTCCAGGCGATCCAGGAGAAGTGGCTTCCCGTCTGGGACGAGCTGAAGCCCTTCGCAGCGGGCGATCCCGCCGACAAACGTCCGCGCAAGTACGTGCTCGACATGTTCCCGTACCCCTCGGGCGACCTGCACATGGGTCACGCCGAGGCGTTCGGTTTCGGCGACATCGTCGCGCGGTACTGGCGTCACCAGGGCTTCAACGTCCTGCACCCGATCGGCTGGGACTCGTTCGGTCTCCCCGCCGAGAACGCGGCCATCCAGCGCGGTGTCGACCCGCGCGAGTGGACCTACGCGAACATCGCGCAGCAGAAGGCCAGCTTCCGTCAGTACGGCCCCTCGTTCGACTGGGACCGCGAGCTCCACACGAGCGACCCCGAGTACTACCGGTGGAACCAGTGGCTGTTCCTCCAGCTGTTCGAGAAGGGCCTCGCGTACCGGAAGGCGAGCCCCGTCAACTGGTGCCCGAACGACCAGACCGTGCTCGCGAACGAGCAGGTCGTCGACGGACACTGCGAGCGCTGCGGCGCCGAGGTGACGAAGAAGAAGCTCACGCAGTGGTACTTCCGCATCACCGACTACGCGGACCGCCTGATCGACGACCTCAACCAGCTCGAGGGCACCTGGCCGGCCAAGGTCCTCAGCATGCAGCGGAACTGGATCGGTCGATCCAACGGTGCGGACGTCTCGTTCTCCATCGAGGGTCGTTCAGAGCCGGTCTCCGTGTACACGACCCGCCCCGACACGCTGTACGGCGTGACGTTCATGGTCGTGGCGCCCGACTCCGAGCTCGCAGCCGAGCTCGTCGCCGACACCTCCGACGAGGTCAAGGGGCGCTTCCAGGCCTACCTCGACAGCGTCAAGGGTGAGAGCGAGATCGCTCGGCTCGCGACCGACCGCCAGAAGACCGGCGTGTTCCTCGAGCGCTACGCGATCAACCCGCTGAGTGGCGAGCGCCTGCCGATCTGGGCGGCCGACTACGTCCTGGCCGACTACGGTCACGGGGCGATCATGGCGGTTCCCGCGCACGACCAGCGCGACCTCGACTTCGCGCGGGCGTTCGACCTGCCCGTGCGTGTTGTGGTGGACACCACCCAGCCCGTCACCGGTGCCATCCCGATCATCGTCGACGGTGAGCTGCCGGAGGACCTCCCGTCGATCGATCCCGCCAAGACGGGTGTCGCGCTGACGGGCGACGGTCGCCTGACGAACTCCGGCCCGTTCGACGGCCTGAGCAAGGCGAACGCGATCCCGAAGGTCACTGCGGCGCTCGCGTCGAGCGGTCTCGGCGCGAAGACGAAGAACTACCGTCTCCGCGACTGGCTCATCTCGCGACAGCGCTACTGGGGCACGCCGATCCCGATCATCCACTGCGACGCCTGTGGCGAGGTGCCGGTCCCCGAGGATCAGCTCCCCGTGCGGCTGCCGGACGCCGCGGGTCTCGACCTGCGTCCGAAGGGCATGAGCCCGCTCGCGGCGGCAGAGGACTGGATCAACGTGGACTGCCCGTCGTGCGGGAAGCCTGCGAAGCGCGACTCCGACACCATGGACACCTTCGTCGACAGCTCGTGGTACTTCCTCCGGTTCCTGAACCCGACCTCCGACGAGATCGCGTTCGACCCGAAGGAGGCCGACAAGTGGGCCCCGGTCGACCAGTACGTCGGTGGTGTCGAGCACGCGATCCTGCACCTGCTCTACTCGCGGTTCATCACGAAGGTCCTGTTCGACCTTGGCAAGGTCGGTTTCACCGAGCCCTTCAGCGCGCTCCTCAACCAGGGCATGGTCATCCTCGACGGTTCGAAGATGAGCAAGAGCAAGGGCAACCTGGTGGAGTTCGCCCAGGAGCTGCGGTCGTACGGCGCCGACGCCCTGCGCGTCACGATGGCGTTCGCCGGTCCTCCGGAGGACGACATCGACTGGGCGGACGTCTCGCCGGCCGGTTCGGCCAAGTTCCTGGCACGCGCCTGGCGGGTCGCGCACGACGTCACCAGCTCGCCCGACGTCGCCTGGAAGGACGGCGACGAGAAGCTGCGGAAGGTCACGCATCACTTCCTCGCGGAGGCTCCAGGGCTCATCGAGGCGGGCAAGTTCAACGTCGTCGTGGCACGGCTCATGGAGCTCGTCAACGCGACGCGGAAGGCGATCGACGCCGGGCCCGGCGCGGGCGACCCAGCCGTGCGCGAGTCCGCCGAGGTCACGGCCATGGCGCTCGACCTCTTCGCACCGTTCACCGCCGAGGACATGTGGGCCAAGCTCGGCTACCAGCCGTCCGTCTCGCTGGTGCCGTGGCGGAAGGCCGACCGGTCGCTGTTGGTCGAGGACCAGGTGACCGCGGTGGTCCAGGTCGACGGCAAGGTCCGCGAACGGCTCGAGGTGTCGCCGAAGATCTCCGGCGAGGAGCTCGAGCAGCTCGCACGCGCGAGTGCGGCAGTGCAGCGTTCCGTGGGCGACCGCGAGATCGTCAACGTCGTAGTGCGTGCGCCGCGCGTGGTGAGCATCGCCACGAAGGGTTGATGCGGTTCGGGGCGGGCCCTGTGGCCCGTCCCGAACACGCTCGGAGCGCTCGGGGACGACCATCGAGTCGGACCCCGTGTCCCATCCACGGCAGGGTGTTCTCGGATCGCGTCCCGACCGCTTGCCTGTGCCTCCTCGATAGCATGACCGGGTGACCGCTCTCTCCCCATCAGTACAAGCGCTCCGCGTGTTCCAGATCCTGTGGGTGATCGGCTTCCTGATCGGAACGACCACGCACACTGCGGATTTGATCCTCGGCGGGTTGGACGTCTACGGCGGCTTCCCGCCCGGCGTCCGGCTGTTCTGGGTGACACTCACGGTCTTGGACCCCATCACCGCTGTGTTGATCGTCCTTCGACGGCGCTCCGGCATCGTGCTCGGTATCGCGGTGATCGTCGCCGACATCGCCGTGAACTGGACCGTCTTCGTTCTGCTCGGCGGACTCTCGTGGTTCGGCGTCATCAATCAGAGCCTGTTCGCGGTGCTCATCGTCGTGACCGCTCGCCCGCTGTGGATCTGGTTCGGGCAGTCTTCGACGCGAGAGCGGGCTGAGCCAGCCAGAGTGGCCTGACCCCCCCCGGTCGGAAGACGACCAGTCAACACCGAGGCGCTCGGTGAGCTGACTGCATTCTGCATCCCAGGCGAACGCGCTCCACAGGGGTCGTCGCGGTGCGGTCGGTGCCCATGGCGACGGCGAGCGTGTGGTGCGGGGCGTCCGGGCTCGTAGCGTTCGAGGATGACCATCGAACCGGAACCCACGTCCCACCCGGTGCCGTCCAGGCGTTCGTCCACGCGCCGTTTGCTCGGTGAGCTACCGCGCCCGGAGTTCCGCGCCGGGGCGGTCGTCGTGCTGGTGATCGCGGCGCTCGTGGTCGCCATCCTCGTCTCGCTGTTCACCTCAGGCGGGGCGGTCAGGACGATCGGTGGGGTGGAGCTGTCGGCTGACGCGAGCGCCGTGCCCGCCGTCACACCGGGATCGACCGCGCCCGCCGGCTCGGCGGCCGGCGAACTGTTCATCCATGTACTCGGAGCGGTCGCGGCCCCTGGTGTCTATCGGCTGCCGGACGGATCACGTGCGTTCGATGCGGTGGCGTCCGCCGGCGGCCTCCTACCGGAAGCGGACACCAGTGCCGTGAACCTCGCACGGTTCGTGAACGATGGCGAGCAGCTCTATGTCCCCGTGGTCGGCGAGGTGCCACCTGGCGGAGGCGCGAGCGGGTCGGCTGCCGGGAGTCCGTCCGGCTCGCAGCTCGTCAACGTGAACACGGCATCCGCGGCCGAACTCACCGCACTCCCGCGGATCGGGGAGGCCCTCGCTGCACGCATCGTCGACTGGCGGGAGGCGAATGGACCGTTCGCCACCCTCGACGACCTGAGCGCCGTCGAAGGCATCGGCGCGAAGACCCTCGAGGGGCTTCGCGCGGCGGCGACGGTGTGACCGTGGACGCGGACACCGGACCGACATCCGGGCGAGGTGGGAGCGCGACGCGGTTCCCACGCCTGCTGATCCCGGCGGCGGTCACCTGGGTCGGTGCGGCCGTCTGCAGCGCGGCTCCGACGCTGGCCTGGGGTGCGGTACTGGTCGCGTTCGTCGTCGCCTCCGCCTGCCTCGGGTGCAGCACGGTCGTCCGGCGTCGCCGTGCGGAGCATCGCCCCGGGGAGCGTCGGACAGGGGCTGTCGTCATCACGACACTCTTGCTCTGCGCCTGCGCCGCGGCGCTGTTCTGCATGGTCGCCGCGTCGATCGCCGCACGCGCGCCTGACCGGCAGCCGGAGGCGCTGCTAGCGCTCGGGAGCACGCCCGTGGATGCCGAGGTCGTGGTGACCGGTGACGCGGTTCCTACCGGGTCGGTCACGGCTGCACCCACGGTTCGGTTCGCAGCCGACCTGGTGACGGTCTCGGACGACAGGGGAGTCCTGGAGGGACTCTCGGTCCCGGTCCTCGTCTTCGCGCCGGTGCCGGCGGATCGGGCGCCGAGGATCGGTGAGCGCTGGCGCGTCGACGGCCCCCTCCGATGGAATGCACCGGGTGATGCGCGGGCAGCGCTGCTCTTCGCGCGGGAGGAACCCGAGCTGCTGGGGGAGCCGCCGGCGATCCTCGACTGGTCGGCGTCGCTCCGTTCCGGCCTCGTCGGGCTCGCGTCCACCTTGCCCGGCCCGGGCGGGGAACTACTGCCCGGCCTTGCGATCGGCGATGTGAGCCAGGTGAGCGACGCGGTCACGGAGTCGATGCAGCGCAGTTCACTCTCACATCTGACGGCCGTGTCGGGCGCGAACTGTGCGGTCATCGTGTGGCTGGTCAGCGCAGCGGTCGCAGCGGTCGGCGGTGGGCGGAAGCTCAGGATCTCGTGCGCCCTGTTGTGCCTCATCGCCTTCGTCGTCCTCGTGACGCCCCAACCGAGCGTGCAACGGGCGGCACTCATGGCCTCCTTCGTGCTGGTGCTGGGCGGCTTCGGGCGGCCGATCAGGGGCCTCGCCGCGCTGTCGTTGGCAGTGGTCGTCCTCCTCGTCGCCGACCCTTGGCTGGCCGGGCAGTACGGCTTCGGGCTCTCGGTGCTCGCCACCAGCGGTCTGCTGCTCCTGAGCGGACCCCTGACGGACCTGCTCGGTAGGTGGCTGCCGCGGGGGATCGCGGCTCTCATCGCGATCCCGGCGGCCGCCCAGCTCGCCTGCCAGCCGATGCTCGTCCTCCTCGACCCAGTGATCCAGCTCGGCGGTGTCCCCGCGAACCTGCTCGCGGGTCCGGCCGCCGCGCCCGCGACCATGCTCGGGCTGCTCGCCTGCCTGCTGGTCCCGTTCGCACCACCACTCGCATTGCTCGTCGCGTGGCTCGGGTGGGTGCCCGCGACCTGGATCGCCGCGGTGGCCCGGTGGTTCGAGGGCGTCCCTGCTGCGCGGGTGCCGTGGCCGGAGGGGCCGCTGGGCGTCGTGCTCGTCACCGTGCCGACGGCCCTGATCGCCACGCTCCTGCTGTTCCGTCGGGGTCTGCCTCCGCGGTGGTCGAGGACGATCGGGGTGGCGGTGGTCGTGTCGCTCGTGGCACTGTGCGGTCGGGCGGTCGGGGACGGACTCGGCCCGGCCCTGCACCGGCCGGGCGACTGGATCGTCGCCGCCTGCGACGTCGGTCAGGGCGACGCGGTCCTCCTGCGACAGGGCACCGCCACCGCGCTCGTCGACGTCGGGCCCGACCCAGAACCGCTCCGCGCGTGTTTGGACGAGCTCGGGGTCTCTCGCATCGAGATGCTCGTCCTCACCCACTACGACCTCGACCACGTCGGAGGCCTCGACGCGGTCGTCGGGAGGGTCGACGAGGTGCTGCTCGGGCCGGTCGACGACCCGGAGGACGAGCGCATCGCCCGAGTGCTCCGAGCGGCCGGCGCCGAGGTGCGACAGGCCGGCGCCGGAGACCAGGGGGTGCTGGGGGATCCGGAGAGCGCGGCGCCATGGCGCGTCCTGTGGCCGGACCCCGCGGCAGGCGGCGTCGAACCGGGGAACGACGCGAGCGTGGTGGTCCGGTTCGACCTGCTCGCCACATCGGTGCTGCTGCTCGGCGACCTCGGTGAGGAGGCACAGGACCGACTGCTCGGACGGCACGCACTCGGGGATGCTGTCGACATCGTCAAGGTGTCGCATCACGGTTCGGCCGATCAGAGCGACCGCCTGGCGCGCCGGGTGGGCGCGACGGTGGCGCTCGTCTCCGTCGGGGCCGACAACGGCTACGGGCATCCGACACGCTCAGCGCTCGAGCTCTACGAGGCCACCGGGGCCGAGGTCCTCCGCACGGACGAGTCGGGGACCATCGTCCTCGGCCCAGGCGACGGCGGCGGGTTCCGCGTGTGGTCGGAGCGCGGCGGGTGAGCCGCCGACCGCCCCACCTGGCGTCGGCGGTCGCCGGTAGACTCGGACGGTCGAGAGGAGCCGCTGTGGCTGCACCACGTTCCGCCGGTCGCGGGAAGGCGAAGACGGCGGCCAAGGCCTCGGCGGCGATCCCGCAACTCGGCTGGTCGGAGATCCGCCCGGCGCCGATCGTGTTGGTGTCCGGCACGGAGTCCTTCCTGGCCGACCGGGCGATCCGCCGGCTGCGCGACTTCCTCATCTCCGAAGACCCCTCGCTCGAGGTCAACGACGTCGCCGCCGACAGCTACGCCCCGGGCGAGCTGCTCACGGTGGCAAGCCCGTCGCTCTTCGGTGAGCCCCGGCTCGTCCGCGTCAGCCAGGTCGAGAAGTGCTCCGATCAGTTCCTCATCGAAGCCATCCGGTACCTCGAAGCACCGCCGGAGGGCGCTTACCTCGTGCTGCGGCACAACGGAGGCGTGCGCGGCAAGAAGCTGCTCGACGCCATCCGCGCGGGCACCGGTGGCGGTGTCGAGATCGTCTGCACCGAACTCAAGCGGGACAGCGACAAGGCCGACTTCGCCGCGGCTGAGTTCAAGACGGCCGGTCGGCGGATCACGCCCCAGGCGCTCCGTGCACTCGTCGGCGCCTTCTCCGACGACCTCGCCGAGCTCGCAGCCGCGTGCAGTCAGCTCATGGCCGACGCGTCCGAGGAGATCACCGAGCAGACGGTCAACAAGTACTACGGCGGTCGTCTCGAGACGAGCGCGTTCGACGTCGCCGACGCCGCGATCGCCGGGCGCCACGGGGAAGCGCTGCTCGCCCTGCGGCAGGCGCTCGACTCGGGTGCCGACCCGGTGCCGATCGTCGCCGCGTTCGCGATGAAGATCCGCACGATGGCCAAGGTGTCGTCGGCACGCGGCGGGTCCGGGCAGATCGCCCAGCAGTTCGGTCTCGCGCCGTGGCAGGTCGACCGCGCCCGTCGGGACCTGTCCGGTTGGACGGACGCCGGCATCGGCCGCGTGGTGCAGATGCTCGCAGAAACCGACGCCGGCGTGAAGGGCGCGAGCCGCGACCCGGTGTTCGCGCTTGAGCGGCTCGTCGGCGTCATCGCGGCACGCGGGGTCGATCTCTCAGAGCGGTAACCCGTCGAGGCGGTAGAACGTCGAGCTGGCCGTGGTGGCGGGCGGCCCTTCGACAAGCTCAGGGACCCGTGTGCGCTCAGGGACCCGTCTGCGCTTAGGGACGGGTGTGCGCTCAGGGACTGCGGTGTGCTCAGAGACGAGCATGCACCGGGGACGCGAAAGGCCCCGCACGTTCCGAGGAACGCCGGGGCCTTGCAGCTGGTGTCGCTTAGAGCGCGTTGACCTGCTTGGCGATGGCCGACTTGCGGTTCGCTGCCTGGTTCTCGTGGATGACGCCCTTGCTCACGGCCTTGTCGAGCTTCTTCGAGGCGAGCTTGAGTGCGGACTCGGCCTGAGCCTTGTCACCGGCGACGACGGCCTCACGGGTTGCGCGGATGGCGGTCTTCAGCTGGCTCTTGACGGCCTTGTTGCGCTCGTTGGCCTTCTTGTTGGTGCCGATGCGCTTGATCTGCGACTTGATGTTTGCCACGTTGGGTCAACTTTCGGTTCGAGGAAATGATGTTCGGTGCCGTCGGACGGAAGAGGGCGTCTTCAAGCGAGTTCTCGTGTGGTCTCAACTCACACGCAAGCCAACAGGCAACATTACCAGTCGGGCAGAGTTCTGGCAATCCAGGGTACCGCAGCGCGGGTGCTCCCCGCCGTGGGACAATGAGGGTTGCCCGATTCCACCCCTGACCCCGAGGAACGCGTGAGCCCCCAAGCAGTGAAGGCCCTCGAGCCGGCATCGACCGACCCGGCGTTCATCCGGAACTTCTGCATCATCGCCCACATCGACCACGGCAAGTCGACCCTCGCGGACCGTATGCTGCAGATCACCGGGGTCGTCTCGGACCGCGACATGCGGGCGCAGTACCTCGACCGCATGGACATCGAGCGCGAGCGCGGTATCACCATCAAGAGCCAGGCCGTGCGCATGCCGTGGTCGCTCAACGGCGAGACCTTCGCGCTCAACATGATCGACACCCCCGGGCACGTCGACTTCACCTACGAGGTCTCGCGGTCGCTCGCCGCGTGCGAGGGCGCGATCCTCCTCGTCGACGCCGCACAGGGTATCGAGGCGCAGACACTCGCGAACCTCTACCTCGCTCTCGAGAACGACCTCGAGATCATCCCGGTGCTCAACAAGATCGACCTCCCGGCGGCCGACCCCGACAAGTACGCGAAGGAGCTCGCGAGCCTCATCGGCGGCGAGCCCGAAGACGTCCTGCGGGTGTCCGGCAAGACCGGCATGGGTGTCGAGGACCTCCTCGACCGCGTCGTCGGACGCATCCCGAACCCCGTTGGCGACCCGGACGCACCCACGCGCGCCATGATCTTCGACTCCGTCTACGACACCTACCGTGGCGTCGTCACCTACGTCCGCATGATCGACGGCCAGCTGAGTCCGCGCGAGCGCATCCAGATGATGTCGACGCGCGCGGTGCACGACCTTCTCGAGATCGGCGTCAGCTCGCCTGAGCCGACGCCCACGAAGGGCCTCGGCGTCGGTGAGGTGGGCTACCTCATCACCGGCGTGAAGGACGTCCGGCAGTCGAAGGTCGGCGACACCGTCACGACCGCGGTGAAGCCGGCGACCGACGCCCTCCCGGGCTACACCGACCCGAAGCCGATGGTCTTCTCCGGTCTGTACCCCATCGACGGCAGCGACTACCCGATCCTGCGCGACGCGCTCGACAAGCTGAAGCTCTCCGACGCCTCGCTCAACTACGAGCCGGAGACCTCCGTCGCCCTCGGCTTCGGGTTCCGCGTCGGCTTCCTCGGCCTCCTGCACCTCGAGATCGTGACCGAGCGGTTGCAGCGCGAGTTCGACCTCGACCTCATCGCCACCGCGCCGTCGGTCACCTACGAGGTGAAGACGGAGGACAAGCAGGTCGTCACCGTCACGAACCCGAGCGAGTTCCCCTCCGGCAAGATCCTCGAGGTGTCGGAGCCGATGGTCAAGGTGGGCATCCTCGCCCCCAAGGACTACGTCGGCACCATCATGGAGCTCTGCCAGAGCCGCCGCGGCGCCCTGCTCGGCATGGAGTACCTCGGCGAGGACCGCGTCGAGCTGCGGTACACGATGCCGCTCGGTGAGATCGTGTTCGACTTCTTCGACCACCTGAAGAGCCGCACGCAGGGGTACGCGTCGCTCGACTACGAGCCCTCCGGCCAGCAGGCCGCGGATCTCGTGAAGGTCGACATCCTGCTGCAGGGCGACCAGGTCGACGCGTTCAGCGCCATCGTCCACCGCGAGAAGGCGTACGCCTACGGTGTGCTCATGACCGAGCGGCTGAAGAAGCTCATCCCGCGCCAGCAGTTCGAGGTGCCGATCCAGGCCGCCATCGGTGCGCGGATCATCGCCCGCGAGTCGGTCCGTGCCATGCGCAAGGACGTCCTGGCCAAGTGCTACGGCGGTGACATCACCCGCAAGCGCAAGCTCCTCGAGAAGCAGAAGGAGGGCAAGAAGCGGATGAAGATGGTCGGCAAGGTCGAGGTGCCTCAGGAGGCGTTCATCGCAGCGCTCTCCGGGGACGTGGAGACGAAGGACAAGAAGTGAACGCACGACGCAGTTCATTCGAGGACGAAGCGGTCGACTACGCGGCCGTCGGCGCCACCCAGCGGACCGACCTCATGCAGTACCCGCCGGAGGGCTACGTGCCGTCGGAGGACGAGTTCCGCCTCGGGAGCGGTGATGAGCGGTTCGCCCTCGCGAGCAGCGCCCTCCTCACCTGGGGACTGCACCGCTCGAGCGGCGTGGAGATCTCCGAGGTGCACCCCGGCACGGGCGTGCAGTACGGCGGCATCGCCTTCGCCGAGGACGGTACGCCGCTGGAGCCCATCGAGACGCACGAGGAGCAGCGCTTCGCCGAGGACGGCACGCCGTTCATCACCCCGGGCACGACGGTCGTCTTCGCCGGCGCCGTCGGCGGGGAACCGCTCGTCGGGCCGCATCGCGTCATCTCCGTCACCGAGGAGCCGGGTCACGTGAGCCTGGCCATCGGCACGATGGAGGGCGATCCGGAGAGCGGCGAGCAGTCCTTCACGATCGAGCAGCGCGAGGACGACTCCGTCTGGATCGTCGTGCGCTCGTTCTTCCGCCCGACGAAGGGTGCAGCGAAGCTCGTCGGCTCCAAGCGTCGTCGCAAGACCATGAACGACGCCTACCTCCGCGCACTCCTGCCGTCGCGCGGCGTCTGAGCGACGGACCGTGCCGAGCGCCCTCCCACTCGCCGATCCGGCCCCGTCCGACGGACTCCTCCCGGAGACGGCGGCCGTCGGAGCCCACGAGCGCAACTTCGGGGTCTACCTGCACGTCCCGTTCTGCCGGGTCCGATGCGGCTACTGCGACTTCAACACCTACACGGCGACCGAGCTCCGCGGCGCGAAGCAGTCTGACTACGCCGACGAGGCGGTCGCGGAACTCCGCTTCGGCAAGTCCGTCCTGGCGTCATCGACCGTCCCCGACCGACCGGTCTCGACCGTGTTCTTCGGTGGCGGCACGCCGACCCTCCTGCCTGCTGACGACCTCGTCCGGATGCTCCGTGGCGTGACGGACAACTTCGACCTCGCGCCCGGCGCCGAAGTGACGACCGAGGCGAACCCCGACTCGGTCGACGCCGCCTACCTCCGCACGCTCGCCGAAGCCGGATTCACCCGGGTCTCCTTCGGGATGCAGTCCGCGGTGCCGAGCGTGCTCGCCACCCTCGAGCGCACGCACGATCCGGCTCGGGTGCCGCTCGTCGTGCAGTGGGCTCGCGAGGCCGGCCTCGGCGTCAGCCTGGACCTCATCTACGGGACGCCGGGGGAGACCCTGGCCGACTGGCGCGTCTCACTCGAGACGGCGATCGCCTGCGCACCGGACCATGTATCGGCCTATTCGCTCATCGTCGAACCCGGGACGAAACTGGCGCGCCAGATCCGCTCGGGCGTGGTGGGGACCCCCGACGAAGACCTGCAGGCCGACATGTACGAGCTCGCCGACGACCTCCTCACCGAGGCCGGCTACGGCTGGTACGAGGTCAGCAACTGGGCGACGGACGACACGCACCGCTCCCGGCACAACCTCTCCTACTGGACCGGCGAGGACTGGTGGGGTGTGGGCCCGGGGTCGCACAGCCACGTCGGCGGGGTGCGCTGGTGGAACGTCAAGCATCCGGCGGCGTACGCCCAGCGGATCGCGGCGGGGGAGTCGCCGGCCGCCGGGCGGGAGACCCTGGACGACGAGACCCGTGAACTCGAACGCATCCTGCTGCTCACCCGCACGCGGGACGGCATCCCCATCCGGACGCTCGCCCCCGAGGCTCGCACAGCGGTCGCCGGGCTCATCGCCGAGGAACTGGTCGACGCACGCCAGGCCCTGCTCGGACGGCTGGAGCTCACGCGCCGCGGACGGCTCCTCGCCGACGCGGTCGTCCGCCGTCTGGTCGGCGACTGACGCCACCCGAGACGCAGAACAGCCCCGCCCGGCGGACCGGACGGGGCTGTTCTCAGGCGACTCGACGGATCAGGCCTTGATGAACTGGATCGTGAGCGGGTAGCTGTACAGCTCGCCCTTGTTCGCCTTGATCGCGGCGATGATGCTGAACACGATCACGACGACGTAGACGGCGATGATGATGAACAGACCCACGACGACGATCGTCAGGATCGAGCCGACCACGAGCGCGATCAGCATCGTCAGCTGGAAGTTCAGCGCGGTGAGCGTGTGCGCCTTGATGAACGGGCCACGGTCCTTGAGGACCAGGTAGCCGATCAGCGGGGGGATGAATCCGAAGAAGATCCCACCGATGTGGATGAGCGTCGACCAGAGCTTCTCGTCCGACGGGCTCATGGGCTGAGCGGCGGCGTACGGCTGCTGGTACTGCGGGGCGCCTGCGGGCGGCGGCGGGTAGGAGCCGGCAGCGGGCGGCGGCGGCGCGTAGCCACCGGCGGGCGGGGGCGGGTAGGCGCCTGCAGGCGGCTGCTGCGGAGCTGCGGGAGGGGGCGTCGCGCCGTCTCCTGCAGGCGGAACCGACCCGCCCTTCGCTGGGTCGACGGGCGGCTGAGCGTTCGGATCGGACATCTTCGCACCTTTCACGGAGAGTGATATTCAATTGGTCCAGCTGAGCGTATCGCACCAGGTGTCGCTCATCAGGGACCCACGCCTGCGGCCAACGGTATTCCTGGGGCACGGGGCCGCGCAAGGGACGGCTGCGCGGAGGCCACGATATGATTGGCAGTCAGGGTCTTCGAGTGCTGATGGTCGGCGCTCCGAGGTGGATGACGGGAGGAGATCGAGATGGTGTCGGATCGCGGTCTCGAAGTGCTCCGCGTCATCGTGCAGGACTACGTCGCCTCGCGAGAGCCCGTCGGGTCCAAGACGATCGTCGACCGCCACTCCTTCGGGGTCTCTGCAGCCACCATCCGCAACGACATGGCACAGCTCGAGGACGAAGAACTGATCGCCGCCCCGCACACCTCCTCCGGTCGGGTTCCGACCGACAAGGGCTACCGGATGTTCGTCGACCACCTCGCCGACCGCCGCCCGCTGAACAACGCCCAACGGACGGCGATCGAGACCTTCCTCGGTGCGTCCGGCGACCTCGACGAGGTCCTGCACCGCACGGTGCGGCTGCTCTCACAGCTGACGAACCAGGTCGCGCTCGTCCAGTACCCGATGTTCTCGCGGGCGCGCGTCAGGCACCTCGAGTTGGTGAGCGTCACCCCGAACCGTGTCCTCGCGGTCATCATCCTCGACAACGGCCGCGTCGAGCAGCGCCTCATCGAGACGGAGAGTCCGGTCGACGACGACCTCATCTCGCGTCTCCGCTCGTTGTGCAACGAGGCGGTCGCGGGTCGTCCACTCCTCGACGCCCACGACGCGATCGGCGACGTCCCCGCCGACATCGCCGACCTCGACCGCGCGGCGGCCGTCCGCATCGTCGACGCGGTGCGTGAGCAGCTCTCGGCGCAGCGCCAGGACCGCCTCGTCATGGCCGGCGCCGCCAACCTCGCCCGCACCGAAGACGACTTCCCCGGCAGCATCTATCCGGTCCTGGACGCCATCGAGCAGCAGGTCGTGCTGCTCCGGCTCTTCGGCGAGATGGAGTCCGAGCGCGACGGCGTGGTCGCCAGCATCGGCCGCGAGAACGCGTCGTTCGGCCTCGAGACCACAAGCGTCCTCGCCGGGAACTACCGTTCCTCTGGTGGCGAAATCGCCCGGCTCGGCGTCCTCGGCCCCACGAGAATGGACTACGCGAGCAACATGGCTGCGGTCCGCGCCGTCGCCAGGTACCTCTCGCGCATCCTCGACGCCGAGTGACGCATCCTCGTCGCGTCCCCCAACACCTTCCGCACCTCGAACGAAAGGCCCTCAGTGGCTGACTACCCCGACCACTACGCAGCACTCGGTGTCGCCAAGGAGGCGACGCCCGAAGAGATCAAGAAGGCGTACCGCCGCCTCGCTCGCGAACTGCACCCCGATGTGAACCCGGGTTCCGACGCCTCAGAGCGGTTCAAAGAGGTCACCCACGCCTACGACGTGCTGAGCGACCCCAAGCAGCGCCAGCAGTACGACCTCGGTCCGCAGGCGGGTGGGTTCGGCGGAGGTGACGCCGGGTTCGGCGGCTTCGGCGACATCTTCGACACCTTCTTCGGCGGGGGTGGCCAGCAGCGCGGACCCAAGTCCCGCCGCGCACGCGGCGAGGACGCCCTGTTGCGCGTCGAACTCGACCTCGACGAGGTCATCTTCGGCACCCACCGCGACCTCGAGGTCGACACCGCCGTGCTCTGCAGCACCTGCAACGGCTCCTGCTGCCAGCCCGGCACCTCACCGGTGACCTGCGACATCTGTCACGGCACCGGCTCCATCCAGCGGGCCGTCCGCTCGCTGCTCGGCAACGTCATGACCTCGGCGCCCTGCGGCACCTGCCGCGGCTACGGCACGATCATCGCGACCCCGTGCGTCACCTGCCAGGGTCAGGGCCGGCTCCGTGCCCGCCGCACCGTCTCGGTCGACATCCCGGCCGGTGTCGACACCGGTCTGCGTCTGCAGATGCCGGGGAGCGGCGAGGTCGGCCCGGCAGGCGGCCCGAACGGCGACCTCTACCTCGAGATGAAGGTCAAGCACCACGACGTCTTCAGCCGCGACGGCGACGACCTGTTGTGCACGCTCGAAGTCCCGATGACCGACGCCATCCTCGGCCGCCAGGTCACCGTCCACGCGCTCGACGGCGACGTCGAGGTCGAGCTGCGACCGGGCGTGCAGAGCTCGGAGGTCATCACGGTCAAGGACCGCGGCGTCACGCGCCTCCGCGGGAACAGCCGGGGTGACCTCAAGATCGGCGTCCAGGTCGTCACCCCGACGAAGCTCGACCACCGCGAACGCGAGCTGATCAAGAGCTTCGCCTCGGGACGACGCCAGGGTGCTCCGGCGCTCGCGCAGTTCCAGCAGGGCCTGTTCGCGAAGATCCGCGACCGCTTCCACGGCGTCGGTTGAGATGAGTTCGCTGTACCTCCGCGAGGACCTCGAATCGACCGGTGTCGGCGACTCGGTGACCCTCCGTGGGCCCGAGGCGAAGCACGCCGTCGCCGTGAGTCGGCTGCGGGTCGGCGAGACGACGTCGATCGGCAACGGTCGTGGCCTGATCGCGACCGGACCGGTCGTGCGCAGCGAGCAGGGCGAGTTGGAGATCCGCGTCGAATCGGTCGTGGTGCATCCGGAGAACCGTCCCGGGCTCGTCCTCGTGCAGGCGCTGGCCAAGGGCGATCGCGACGAACTCGCCATCCAGGCGGCAACCGAGCTGGGTGTCGACCGCATCGTCCCGTGGGGTGCCGAGCGCAGCATCTCCAGGTGGCAGGGCGACAAAGCGGTCAAGGGCCGTGCGCGCTGGCAGCTCATCGTGCGCGAGGCGTCGAAGCAGTCGATCCGCGCCCGGGTACCCGAGGTGGCCGAGGTCGTCGACACCCGTGGACTCGCGGCGATCGTCGCCGGCCGGACCGTCCTCGTCCTTGAACCCAGCGCGGCACTCGCGCTCTCGGAGCTCGACCCGTCGGCACTGCTCGCCGAGGAACTCGTCCTCGTCGTCGGTCCGGAGGGCGGCATCTCGCCGACGGAGCGGGAGCGGCTCGAAGCGGCCGGCGCGATCGAGGTCCGGATCGGCTCGGGCGTCCTGCGCACCTCGACGGCAGGGCCTGCGGCGATCGCCGCGCTCAACGTGCTGCTCGGTCGGTGGTGACGATCCACCAGCCCGCGCACGAGGCCGCCACGAACCTTAGACTGGTGGACATGAGTGAAGCACCGTCGGTATTCAGCCGCATCGTGTCGGGGGAGATCCCGACGACCCTCCTCGCCGAGACCGATCGGGTGATCGCCTTCGCCGACATCGCACCACAGGCGCCCGTGCACCTCCTCGTCGTCCCGAAGACCGCCGAGTACCGCGACGTCGTGGAGTTGGCCGCTGGCGACCCCTCCTTGCTCGCTGAGATGGTCGAGGTGGCGTCGTCGCTCGCGAAGGTGCACACCGGTGGCGAGTTCCGACTCGTCTTCAACACCGGCGAGTCCGCCGGGCAGACGGTCTTCCACGTGCACGCGCATGTCCTCGGCGGTTCCCTGCAGGAGGGCACCCTTGGCGGAGCCTGAGTCCTCGAACCCAGACCACCCCACCGCCGCTCGGCCGGAGGAGGTCGAGCACGTCCTCCTGGTGGACGGGCTCGCCATGGTCCGTCTCCTCGGCCCACAGGACCGACTCCTGACGACCGTCGAGCGCGAACACCCCGGTGTCTCGGTGCACGTGCGCGGCAATGAGATCACCATCACCGGCCCGGCGCCGCAGGCCGACGCCGCCAGACGACTCGTAGAGGAACTCATCACCATGGTCCGAGAAGGACACGACCCGGGGCCGGCGGAGGTCAGCACCTCCGCCCGCATGCTCGGGCAGAACGGCTCGGCCTCCCCGTCGGAGGTGCTCGGGCAGGTCATCCTCACCTCGCGTGGCAAGACGATCAAGGCGAAGACCGTCGGGCAGCGGGCGTACGTCGACGCGATCGACGAGAACACGATCGTGTTCGGCATCGGCCCGGCCGGTACCGGCAAGACGTATCTCGCGATGGCGAAGGCGGTGCAGGCGCTGCAACGCAAGGAGGTCAACCGGATCATCCTGACGCGCCCGGCCGTCGAGGCCGGCGAGCGACTCGGGTACCTCCCGGGCACCCTGACGGACAAGATCGACCCGTACCTGCGTCCGCTCTACGACGCGCTCAACGAGATGATGGACCCAGAGATCGTCCCGAAGCTCCTCGCGGCCGGCACGATCGAGGTCGCACCGCTCGCCTACATGCGCGGCCGGACCCTCAACGACTCGTTCATCGTCCTCGACGAGGCGCAGAACACCACGCCGGAGCAGATGAAGATGTTCCTCACCCGGCTCGGGTTCGGGTCCAAGATCGTCGTGACCGGCGACGTCACGCAGATCGACCTGCCGACCGGCGCGTCCGGTCTGCGACTCGTGACCCGCGTGCTCAAGGACGTCGACGACATCCACTTCGCCCAGCTCACGAGCGAGGACGTCGTCCGCCACACCCTCGTCGGTCGGATCGTCGACGCCTACGGCGAGTACGACGCCGTCCGACAGGCGCAGCGGTTCGAGCGCGAGCAGGCCGCCGAGTTCGCCAACCGCGCCGAGCGTCGCGGCGCCGCCAGAGACCACCAGCCGAAGCGAGGACGCTCATGACCATCGAGATCAACAACGAGTCCGGCGTCGCCGTCGACGAATCGCGCATCCTCGCCCTGGCGTCGTTCGCGCTCGACGCGATGCATGTGAGCCCCGATGCCGAGCTCGCCATCGTCCTGGTCGACGAGGGCGCCATGGAGCAGTTGCACGTCCAGTGGATGGACGAGCCGGGACCGACCGACGTCCTGAGCTTCCCGATGGACGAGCTCCGTCCCGGCACCGAGGAGAACCCGACGCCGCCCGGGCTGCTCGGCGACATCGTGCTCTGCCCGCAGGTCGCCGAGACGCAGGCGGCCGCCGCGAAGCACTCGACGATGGACGAACTCCAGCTCCTCACCTGCCACGGTGTGCTCCACCTGCTCGGGTACGACCACGCGGAGCCCGACGAGGAGAAGGAGATGTTCGGTATCCAGCGGGACATCCTCCTCGCCTTCGCGCTCCAGGAGAGACGACGCAGCAGCTGATGTCCCTCGTCGCAGTCTTCGTCATCGTCGCGTTCCTGCTCGTCGCGTTCGCGGGTCTCATGGCCGCAGCCGACGCCGCGATCGGCGTCCAGTCGGGTGCGGACATCCTCGACCTCGCAGAGGGCGCCCGCTCGGGATCCGCGCTCCGCGCCATCGCGGCCGATCCGGGTGCGCACGTCAACGCGATCAACTTCATCCGGATCCTGGCCGAGACCACGGCCGCCGTCCTCGTCACCCTCGCACTGGCCTCGTCGATCGACGAGTTGTGGCTCGTCCTCGTCCTCGCGGTCGTCATCATGACCGGCACCTCCTTCGTGCTCGTCGGTGCGAGCCCCCGAGGCGTCGGCCGGACCCACGCGAGCGGAGTGCTGCGTTTCAGTGCCCCCGCCATCCGTGCCGCACGCGTGGTCCTCGGCCCGGTCGCGAACGTCCTCGTCTCCCTGGGCAACCGGGTGACCCCGGGGTTGCCCCGTTCGGTCTCCTTCACCTCGGAGGAGCAGTTGCTGAGCATGGTCGACGAGGCCGCCGCGCACTCGGTCCTCGAGGAGGACGACCGCGAGCTCATCCACTCGATCTTCGAGTTCAATGAGACGCTCGTCCGCGAGGTGATGATCCCGCGCACCGACCTCGTGAGTCTGCAGCGCGATCTCAGCGTGCGCGAGGCGCTCGAGGTGTTCCTGGAGACGGGGATCTCGCGGGCGCCCGTCAGTGACGGCGACATCGACGATCTGGTCGGCATCCTGTACCTGAAGGACTTGGTGCGCGCGATGTTCGGTGGCGACGGCGTCACCGAGGTGGGTTCGATCGAGCCGCTCCTGCGGCCGGCGAGCTTCGTACCCGAGTCCAAGAAGGCCGATTCGCTCCTGCAGCAGATGCAGAAGGAGTCCAACCACATCGCGATGGTCGTCGACGAGTACGGCGGCATCTCCGGTCTCGTCACCCTCGAGGACCTCATCGAGGAACTCGTCGGCGACATCTCCGACGAGTACGACACCGACACCCCCGAGATCACCGATCTGCACGACGGACGGTTCCGGGTCGACGCCCGCCTGCCGGTCGACGAGCTGGGGGAGTTGTTCGGCCTCGAACTCGACGACGACGACGTCGACTCCGTCGGCGGGCTCCTCGCGAAGGCCCTCGGGAGGTTGCCCGTGGTCGGATCGACGGTGTCGACCAACGGTCTCGAACTCACCGCCGAGCGGGTCGAGGGGCGGCGGGGACGCATCCTCACCGTCATCGCCCAGCGCGACGACCAGCTGCAGGACGCCCAGCAGGCGTCCACCGACCATCGGGAGCACCCATGAACGACACCACCCCTCCGTCCGACTTCCGAGCGGGGTTCGTGTCCTTCGTCGGGCGTCCGAACGTCGGCAAGTCCACGCTGACCAACGCCCTCGTCGGTGAGAAGGTCGCGATCACGAGTTCGAAGCCGCAGACCACGCGTCGCGCGATCCGCGGGGTCGTTCACCGCGACCACGGCCAGCTCATCGTCGTCGACACCCCCGGCATCCACCGCCCGCGCACGCTGCTCGGCCAGCGGCTGAACGACCTCGTGCAGTCCACGCTCTCCGACGTCGACGTCATCGGGTTCTGCATCCCAGCCAACGAGAAGCTCGGCCCGGGCGACCGCTTCATCAACGAGTCGCTCGACGGCTTCCCGCGCGCGAAGAAGGTGGCGATCGTCACGAAGACCGACACCGCCAGCCGGACGACGATCGCGGAGCAGTTGCTCGCGATCTCGGAACTCCGAGACTGGGACGCGGTCATCCCGCTGTCAGCGGTGACCGACGACCAGCTCGACATCCTCGTCACCGAGGTCACGAAGCTCATGCCGCTGTCGGAACGCCTCTACCCGACCGAGGCCACCACCGACGAGACGGTCATCGACCGCGTGTCCGAGCTCATCCGCGAGGCCGCGCTCGAGGGCGTCCAAGACGAGCTGCCCCACTCGCTCGCGGTGACCATCGACGACATGATCCCGCGCGAGGGGACCGACCTGCTCGACATCTACGCGAACGTGTTCGTGGAGCGCGACAGCCAGAAGGCGATCATCATCGGGAAGGGCGGTTCCAGGCTCCGAGAGGTCGGTGCCCGGGCCCGCGCCGGGATCGAGCCGCTCGTCGGATCTCGGGTCTTCCTCTCCATCCGCGTCAAAGTCGCGAAGGACTGGCAGCGCGACCCGAAACTGCTCGGTCGCCTGGGATTCTGACCGGGATCCGGTCGACCATCGGCGCCGTGCGCCCGCGCGGGTCTGCGCGGGAGTTCTCCGTTACCTGAACGTGACTTGCGTGTCTGCTTTGGGCCCGCTGTGGAACCAGTCGTCTGGCCGACAGGCTCGCGGGCCCGCGGACATACTGGTCCTCGGGGTCGCGAGAAGGAGTCCGAGTGTTCGACTGGTTGCTGGCCATCAGGCTGGATCGTCCGGAGCTCCTCGTCTGGGTCGGCGGTGCCGCCGTTCTCCTGGCGATCGTCCTGTTGACCGGGCGCCGAACGGTTCGCGGCTGGCTGACGATGCTGCTCGTGGCGAGCGGTGGAGCGCTCCTCGCCTATGCCACTGCCTGGTTGCTCGGTGACGTGTTCGACGTCTTCGGGATCGAACTGACGCCGGTCACCCGTGCGTGGGCGGCGGTCGGGTTCGCCGGTGCCGCCCTCGCGATCGCGGCGATCGTGCGGACCCGCGCGTGGCGGGTCGTCGTGGCGAGCCTCGCCATCCCCGCCTTCCTGCTCATCGGGGCGGTCGGCGTGAACCAGGACTTCGGTGAGTTCGCGACGGTGCGGGCGGCGCTGGGGATCAGCCCGTACCAGTCGTTCTCGGCCCTGCCGGCCGCCCGGGGGACGACCACGACGTGGCAGCGACCCGCCGACCTGTCGAGCGAAGGCCGGGTCGAACATGTCGACATCCCGGCCACGACCTCGGGGTTCGCCCACCGGGACGCGCTCGTCTATCTGCCACCGGCCGCCCTGACCGCCCACCCGCCGGCACTGCCGGTCATCGAGGCGTTCAGCGGTCAGCCGGGAGAGCCTGCCGACCTGTTCGCGTCGGCTGGGATCGCCGGGATCCTCGACCGCTTCGCCGCCTCGCATGCGGGTCTCGCACCGATCGTGGTCGTGCCTGACCAGCTCGGCGCTCCTGACCGCAACCCGATGTGTGTCGACGGGCCGCTCGGCAACTCGGCGACGTACCTCACGGTCGACGTGCCCGCGTGGATCTCGGCGCACCTCCCGGTGTCCGCATCGCGGACGGACTGGTTCATCGCCGGGTTCTCGCAGGGAGGGACCTGTTCCATCCAGCTCGGTGCCGCGCACCCTGGACGCTACGGCGGCATCCTCGACATCTCGGGGGAGGTCGTCCCGTCCATCGGACCGACGACGATCGCACAGGGCTTCAGCGGGTCGGCGACGGCGTACGAGGCTGCGGCCCCCTCCGCGATCCTCGCCGCACACACCCCGTACGCGGACACCGTCGGCGTCTTCGGCTACGGCAGCGACGACAGCCGCTACGGTCCCGGCGTCCGGCGGGTCGCCGCGATGGCCTCGGCCGCCGGCATGCGGACGACGACCTTCGTGTCCGACGGGACCGCGCACGACTGGCATACCGTCCACACGGTGTTCGAGCGGGCGCTCCCCGTCATCACCGCACGATTCGGGCTCGCCTGATGCGCGCGGGGAGGGCGACGCCGTTCGGCCGACTCGTGACCGGCGTGATCCGGTCGGTGCCGATGAGTATCGGGATCACGGCGCTGGTGCTCGTCGTCAGTGCGTTCGTGTGGCGCACGCCGCCGGCGGCGACGCCCGCCTGGCGGTCGGCGATCCGCGAGGCGGCCGGCGTGGGGTATGAGCAGGTCGTGGTCGACGGACACTGGTGGGCGCTCCTGACCGGTGCCCTGGGAACCGACGGGGTGCTCGGGCTCCTCGCCTTCCTGCTGATCGGCGTCCCCGCGCTGGTGCTCGCCGAGCGACGGTTCGGCGCCGCCAAGACGCTCCTGGCGGTGCTGGTGACCGCGGTCGCCGGGAACGCGCTCGCCATCGGGCTCCAACTCCTCGGCACGCTCGGCGGCGAGTTCTGGAGCGGCGAGGTCGCCCGCATCGTGGCGTTCGACCCCGTGGCCGGGGCGCTCGGCGCCCTTGCCGCGTCGAGTGCGTTCCACGGGCCGCTCTGGCGTCGGCGGATCCGCGCGTTCGTCGTCGTCGGTGCCCTGATCGTGCTGCTGTACTCGGGACTCCCGCAGGATCTCGCACGACTGTTCGCAGCGCTGGTCGGCGTCCTGCTCGGGGTTGTGCTCGCCGGGGCCAGCCCGTCGGTGCGACGCGTGCGGAGCTCGCACCACGAGACCCGGGTGCTCCTGGCGTCCGTCGTCGCGATGATGGGCGTGGGACCGCTCATCACCTTCCTCTCCGGCCGGCACCTCGGTCCGCTCGCGCCGCTCGTGCTCCTGCTCGAACAGAACATCCCGGACGCCGGACGGGTCATCGGCCAATGCCGCACGGTCGGCGTGTCAGCACAGTGCCTGCGCGACCTCACGCTGGTACGCGTCGACGGCCTCGGAGCGGTGCTCCTATCGGTGGTCCCCATGATCGCCCTGCTCTTCGCAGCGTGGGGCCTGCTCCGCGGCAGACGCTTCGCGGTCTGGTTCGCCACGGCGATCATGGTGTCCTTCGCCGTCCTGAGTGCGCTGTCGCTCGGAGCGGGGGTGCGACTCCACCCGACGGGACACCCCTCCTCGTTGCTCGGGACGGGGCACGGCGCGCAGCAGCGGTCCGTCGAGATCGCGATCGCGCTGTGGGCGGCGATCCTGCTGCCGCTCGTCGTGGCGGCGCTCCTGGTCGTGCTCCGTCGTGGGTTCCCCGTGCGGGCCACCCGACGCAGCGCCTTGGGGTATCTCGCCCTGGTCGGCGCGTCGTGGGTCGTGCTCGCCGCGCTCTTCGTGGTCGTCGCCCTGCTCCAGCCTGGAGGATTCTCGCCGAGGCCCGACGTGTGGGAGGTCCTCCGTGCGGCGCCGGAGCGCTTCGTCCCCGCCGCGTACCTGCGGAACGTCCTTCCGGGCTTCGTGCCGGTCGCCCCGCTCACCGGCGTGGTGTTCCACGCCGTCGGACCCGTCTGGTGGAGCATCATCCTGCTCGGCGCGGTCTGGCCGCTGAGCCGGGTCGCGAACGCCATCGCGCCGGCCGACGAGCGCCGGCTGCGCGAGCTCCTGGCCGAGGGTAGCGACTCCATCGGGCACATGGCCACCTGGCCGGGCAACCTCACCTGGTTCGACCCGCAGCGCAGTGCGGGCGTCGCCTACCGGATCGTCGCCGGGGTCGCGGTCACCACGGGCGGCTTCTTCGGGAGGGACCGCCACGAACAGGGGGTCCTCGAGCGGTTCATCGAGCACTGCGAGGACTCGGGCCTGACGGTGGCGTTGTACAGCGTGGACGAGGAGACCGCAGTAGCGCTCCACCGGATCGGTTGGCGCACCGTCCAGGTCGCCGAGGAGACGGTCCTGCACCCGCAGGGCTGGAGCATGGTCGGCAAGCGCTGGCAGGACATCAGATCCTCCGTCAACCGGGCCGACCGCGCGGGGATCACCGCCGTCTGGTCCACCTACGGGGCGCTCGGCGTCGGGCTCGCGGCGCAGATCGCCGAGATCTCCGAGGAGTGGGTCGCCGAGCGGAAGCTGCCCGAGATGGGGTTCACCCTCGGTGGGATCGACGAGCTCGTCGACGAGGAGGTCCGGCTCCTGCTCGCGGTCGACGAGCAAGGACGGCTGCACGGCGTCACGAGTTGGCTCCCGGTGCGGCGCGACGGTCAATTGGTCGGTTGGACCCTCGACTTCATGCGCCGTCGGACGGACGGCATGAACGGCGTCATGGAGTTCCTCATCGCCGAAGCCGCCGCTCGGTTCAAGGAGGACGACATCGAGGAGATGAGCCTCTCCGGGGCTCCGCTCGCGCGCTCGAGGAGCACCGAGCAACCGGAGACGGACGGGATCGACCGGGTCCTGACGTACCTCGGGAACGTGCTCGAACCCGTCTACGGGTTCCGCTCGCTCCTCGCCTTCAAGGGCAAGTTCCAGCCGGAGGAGCGTCCGCTCGTGCTCGGCTACGCGGACCCGCTGACCCTCCCGGCGATCGGCATCGCGGTCGGGCGCGCCTACCTCCCGGACGTGTCCGTGCGAGACCTCGCCTCGCTGGTCACCTGACCGGCGGCGCGGGGGAGTGCTATGCTGACGACGTGTTCTCCGGTCTGCTCCTCCTTAGCTGCCGCGACGAGTCCTAGTTCCAGGCCTCCCTCGTCGCGGAGTTCGTCGTTGGCTCACCCCCAATCCCACGAGGAGATCCCAGGATCATGAAGAACACCCAGACCCCATCAGGCATGCCGGTCCACCGCTACCGCGCCTACCAGGACCAGTTCAGCGTCTCGCTGCCCGACCGCACGTGGCCGGACCGTCGGATCACCGAGGCCCCGCGCTGGTGCGCCGTCGACCTCCGCGACGGCAACCAGGCCCTCATCGACCCGATGAGTCCGGAACGTAAGCGCATCATGTTCGACCTGCTCGTGAAGATGGGCTACAAGGAGATCGAGGTCGGGTTCCCGAGCGCGAGCCAGACCGACTTCGACTTCGTCCGCAGCCTCATCGACGAAGGAGCGATCCCCGAGGACGTCACCATCCAGGTGCTGACCCAGGCCCGCGACCACCTCATCGAACGCACCTACGAGTCGCTGCGCGGCGCGAAGCAGGCGATCGTGCACTTGTACAACTCGACGAGCGTCCTGCAGCGCGACGTCGTGTTCCGCAGCGACAAGCAGGGCATCATCGACCTCGCCCTCCACGGTGCCCGGAAGTGTCGCGAGATGGAGTCGACGGTCCCCGGAACGCAGATCTACTACGAATACTCGCCGGAGAGCTACACCGGTACCGAGCTCGAGTTCGCCGTCGACATCTGCAACCAGGTGGTCGAGGTCCTCGAGGCGACGCCCGACCGCAAGGTCATCATCAACCTGCCGTCGACGGTCGAGATGGCCTCGCCGAACGTCTACGCCGACTCGATCGAGTGGATGAGCCGCAACCTCGCCAACCGCGAGAACATCATCATCTCCCTGCACCCGCACAACGACCGCGGGACCGCGATCGCGGCAGCCGAGCTCGGCTACCTGGCCGGCGCCGACCGGATCGAAGGGTGCCTCTTCGGGAACGGTGAGCGCACGGGCAACGTCGACCTCGTCGCGCTCGGCATCAACATGTTCACGCAGGGTGTCGACCCGCAGATCGACTTCAGCGACATCGACGAGGTCAAGCGGACGGCCGAGCACTGCAACCAGCTCCCGGTGCACGAGCGGAGCCCGTGGGCGGGCGACCTCGTCTTCACGGCCTTCAGCGGTTCTCACCAGGACGCGATCAAGAAGGGCTTCGAGGCGATGTCCGTCGACGCCGTCTCCCAGGGCAAGGACGTCGCCGACCTCGAATGGGCCGTGCCGTACCTGCCAGTCGATCCGCAGGACCTCGGGCGCAGCTACGAGGCGGTCATCCGCGTGAACTCCCAGTCGGGCAAGGGCGGCGTCGCCTACCTCCTCAAGACCGATCACGCGATCGACCTGCCGCGTCGCCTGCAGATCGAGTTCTCCGGCGTCGTCCAGGCGAAGACCGACGCCGAGGGCGGCGAGGTGACGAGCGGCCAGATCTGGTCGATCTTCCAGGACGAGTACCTGCCGGCAACGGTCGCGGACGCGAAGTGGGGTCGGTTCGAACTGCAGTCCACGAAGACGTCGAGCGACCTCACCGGCACCGTGGTCCTCGAGGTCGCCCTTCGCGACGGCGAGCAGGTCGAGGAGCGCACCTCGACCGGCAACGGACCGATCGCGGCCTTCCTCAACCTGCTCTCCGGGCGCGGCATCGAGGTCACGCTGTACGACTACGTCGAGCACACGCTGAGCGCCGGGGGCGACGCCGAGGCGGCCGCCTACGTCGAGCTCCAGGTGAACGACCAGCGCCTCTGGGGCGTCGGCATCGACGGCGACATCGCGACGGCCTCGCTCAAGGCAGTGGTCTCGGCGGTCAACCGGGCCGTGCGCACGCAGGTCGAGGCGCGGGAACTGGCCTCCATCTGACGATCCCGCTGCGCCGGGTCGGCCTTCGGGTCGGCCGGGCGCAGCGTCCCGCTCCGCGGCGTACGCCGGGAGGATGATCTTTCCGGGTGACGACCGATCCGTCAGCGGTCAGGTCGTACGGTTGGAGGATGTTCCGCACGCTCCGGCCCGGCCAGCTGGCCCTCGACATCGCGCTGCCGTCGGTGCTGTTCATCCTCACCGCCGCTGCGTACACGACGCGCCCGGCCGGGTACACCATCGTCCTGCTCGGCATGTGCGGTGCACTGGCGCTCCGCCGGCTCGCTCCGGCGATCGCGCTGTCCGTGGCCTGGGCCGCTGCGCTGCTGCAGCTCATCCTCCTGCTCGCGCCGGATCCCGCGAACTTCGCGATCCCGGTCGTGCTCTACGCCGCGGCGAGTTACGGCGGCCGGGTGGTGCGATGGGTCTCCTTCGCATCCGCGTTCGTCGGTGCCGCGCTCATCGCGTTCTACGTGATCGTCGTCCCGAGTTGGACCACGGGCATCGGCGCGGAGATCAGTACCTTCGGTCTGGCGAACGACATGACACCGGTCGCGCAGGTGACGGTCGGACTGTTCATGTTCCTCGCGTTCGCCGCCTTCTTCGGCCTCGCTTGGACCGCAGGCGTCCTCATGCGCACGTGGCGGCTCGCCCGCGAAAGCCGCCAGGCGCAACTCCTGGCCGAGCGCGACGTCGCCGTGGAGCAGGAGCGCAACCGGATCGCGCGCGACATGCACGACGTGGTCGCGCACTCCCTCGCCGTCGTCATCGCCCAGGCCGACGGGGCCCGCTATGCGCTGGCCGCGGACCCGGATTCGGCCGACCAGGCCTTGCGGACGATCTCGAGCATCTCCCGAGAAGCCCTCGCCGATGTCCGGGTGCTCCTCGCGCAGTTGCGGTTCCAGCAGACCGAAGGCCCGCAGCCGGTCCTGGCCGACCTCGAGCGGCTCTACGAGCAGTTGCGCGGAGCCGGACTCGACGTGGTGGTCCAGAACCACGGTCAGGAACGACCGGTGGCGACCGGTTCGCAGCTCGCCGTGTACCGCATCATCCAGGAGGCACTCACGAACGCGCTCCGACACGGCGACCATCGTGGGCCGATCGACGTCCATCTCGACTGGACCGGACCCGAGCTGCAGCTCTGGGTCGTCAACCGGGCGAAGCTCGAACCGCCGAAGGCCGGCACGGGGCACGGCCTCGCCGGGATGAACGAGCGCGCTACGCTGGCAGGCGGCAGGTTCGGGACGACCCTGGTGGACGGTCTCTTCACCGTCTACGCATCGATCCCGTACGCGACGGTGGGAGTGACGAGATGACCGATCCGAGTGACGCGACGGCAGCGGGGGCGATCACGATCGCGCTGGTCGACGACCAGGCGCTCTTCCGAGGCGGGATCCGGATGCTCATCGGTTCGCAGCCGGACCTGCGCGTCGTCGGCGAGGCCTCCGACGGGCGTCAAGCGGTCGAACTGGCCGCACGGACACGTCCGCAGGTCATCCTCATGGACGTCCGGATGCCGGTCATGGACGGGATCGAGGCGACGAAGACGATCCTGGCGGAGGCGGATGCGCGCGGGAGCGAGCGTCCTCGGATCGTCGTGCTGACCACCTTCGACCTCGATGAGGCGGCCGCGACGGCCATCCGAGCAGGTGCCAGCGGATTCCTCCTCAAGGACGCGGAGCCGGAATTCCTCCTCGCAGCGATCCGCACCGTCCATGCCGGGAACGCGGTCATCGCCGCGTCGGCCACCCGCGAGCTGTTCGAGCACTTCCAGCAGGCGCCGGCCGCTCCGGCCGCACCGCAGCGCTATGCCGAGCTCACGGCGCGCGAGCGCGAGATCTTCCTCCTCGCGGCGCGCGGATTGAGCAACTCCGAGATCGCCGCCGCCGAGTTCCTCAGCGAGGCGACCGTGAAGACGCACATCAGCCGGATCTTCGCGAAGCTCGAGGTGCGCGACCGGGTCCAGCTCGTCGTGTTCGCCTTCGAGCACGGCCTGGTCTGACGGCGGTCCAACGGGCAACCGCGGAGTGATCCAGGATCATCCCCAGGATGTACCCGGGTCGCTCGTGCGCCCGACGCGCACCCGGCACCTCGCTCCGTAGCTTCGGAGTATGACCACTTCAGCACAGCCGTCCGTCGTCGCCAGCGTCCACGGACTCAGGAAGAGCTACGGACCCGCCGACAACCAGGTCGTCGCCCTCGACGGCGTCGACCTCGAGATCGAACGGGGCCGGTTCACCGCCATCATGGGCCCGAGCGGCTCGGGCAAGTCGACGCTCATGCACATCATGGCGGGCCTCGATCAGGCCACAGCGGGGCGGGTGCGTCTCGGCGACCAGGACATCACGGACCTCGACGACGGGCAGCTCACGATCCTCCGTCGGCGTCGTGTCGGGTTCGTGTTCCAGGCGTTCAACCTGGTGCCGACGCTCGACGTCGCGGCCAACATCCGGCTGCCCTTCGAACTCGACGCCCGCCGTCCGACCGGTGAGGAGCAGAGCTGGATCGACGTGCTCGTGAGCACGCTCGGACTCGCGTCCCGACTCGGGCACCGTCCGCACGAACTCTCGGGTGGACAGCAGCAGCGCGTCGCGATCGCGCGTGCCCTGGCCACGCGGCCCGAGCTGCTCTTCGCGGACGAACCGACCGGCAACCTCGACTCCCGCACCGGGCGGAGCGTCCTGGCCCTGCTGGCGGCGGCCAGCACCGAATACGGGCAGAGCATCGCGATGGTGACGCACGACCCGATCGCCGCGAGCTACGCGGACCGGATCGTGTTCCTCGCGGACGGCCGGGTGGTCGAGGACCGTCCCCGATCGACCCCCGAGCAGATCTCGGCGCTCATGCTCGGCATGGAGCGTGCGGCATGAGCCGGGCGGATCTCGGGCCCCGGGCCCGCGAGCATCGCGCGAGCCTTCTCGTCGCGACGCTCAGCGCCTCGTTCGGTGTCCTGTTGCTCATGGTGACGAGTGTGCTCTCGACGTTCATCCTGGCCGACGATGTGACCGGGTCCAGCGGCACCGTGGTGATCATGCTCATCCTCGCGGCCGCCGTGTTCGTCTCATTGGCGGTGTACGTCGGCGCGATCGTCACGGCGAACACCTTCGCCACGATCGTCGCCGGGCGGACGAGGACGATCGCGCTGCTCCGCCTGATCGGTTCGACGGCGCGATCGCAGCGTCGCGCCGTCGCGAGGGAGGGCGTCGTCGTCGGCCTGCTCGGTGGCGGAGCCGGGTTGCTCGTCGGGCTCCTCGCGACCTTCGCGCTCGTCCGGATCGGGGTCGCGACCGGTGTGCTGCCCGAGTTGCCGTACGCGATCGTCGAACCGGCTGTGCTCCTGCCGGTCGTCGCGGTCGTCCTGACCACCTGGCTCGCGTCCTGGATCGGCGCGCGTCGCGTCCTGACGGTCACCCCGATGCAGGCGATCGGCGGATCGCAGGAGTTGAGTCGGGAGGAGGCCACCGCCCGGCCCGCCCGGAACGCGGTCGCGATCGGTCTCTTCGTGGTCGGTGTCCTGCTCCTGCTCGCCGGGGTCGGTGTCGGGCTCGTGTCGCCGCTCGGCGTGCTCATCGGCATCGTCGGCGGGATCGTCTCCTTCTCCGGCCTCGTGCTCGGTGCGCACCTCGTGATGCCGCCGGCACTGCGGCTGGTCGGCCGCCTGTTCGGCACCTCCGCGACGGCTCGACTCGCCGCCGAGAACGCCGTCCGCTACCCGGAGCGCAGTTCACGCACGACGATCGGACTGGTGATCGGCGTGACCCTCGTGACGATGTTCGCGGTCGCTGCGGCCAACTTCCAGGAGTTCGTGTTGAACGCACAGGCCGCGAATCCGGAGGTCTACGAGGGCACGCAGGCCGTGGTCGCGACGACCGTCGGCGTCTTCTCCGCCCTCATCGGACTGAGCGCGCTCATCGCCGCGGTCGGGATGGTCAACAACCTCTCGCTCAGCGTCCTGCAGCGCACTCGCGAACTCGGACTGCTCCGCGCCCTCGGGTTCTCCGCGGCGCAGATCCGTCGCATGATCGTGATCGAGGCGGCGCAGCTGACCATCGCGGCCGTCGTCGTCGGACTCGTCCTCGGGACGTTCTACGGGTGGGCCGGCGCTCAGTCGATGCTCGGCGCGATCAACGGCTCGCCCGGCCTCATCTTCCCGGTCATCCCGTGGGCCATCGTCGCGGTGATCGTCGTGCTCGCCGCACTCCTGACGGCCGCGGCCTCGGTGGCCCCGTCACGTCGGGCGACCCGCATCGCACCCGTCGCGGCACTCGCGGTCGACTGAGCCGACTCAGCCTCGCGTCGAGCGGCGCCAGATCCGCCATCCGCCGATCTGGCGCTGCTCGGGCAACGTCCATCCGAACCGGACGGCCAGGAGGCGGATCACCGCGGTCGAGGAGACACCGACGATCGCCGCGACCCCGAGTGGCGCACCGAAGGTCACGGCGAGGACGAGGAGGGCGGTCCCGACCGCGGCCGCCACGGCGTAGAGCGACCCGACGTGCATGAGGGCGACGGGGACGCCGAGCATGACGTCGCGGAGGACCGATCCACCGACGGCCGAGACGGTGCCGACGAAGATCGCCGGGATGACCGGCAGACCGGCTGCCAGGGCCTTGGTGGAGCCGATCGCTCCGAACATGCCGATCGTCAGAGCGTCGAGCCCGATGATGACGGGCCCGAGCCTCGTGATGGTGCGCAGGAGGAACATGCCGAGCAGTGCGGCCCCCGAGGCGACGGGGAGGTACCAGTTGTTCTGGAGGGACGCCGGCACCTGTCCGAGGAGGATGTCGCGGATGAGACCACCACCGAGTCCGACGACGACGCCGATGATGGCGACGCCGAGCCAGTCGAGCTGACGATCCTGGAACCTGGCCGCGAACATGGCACCCTGGACGGCGCCGATCGCGACCGCCGAGAGGTCGACCCACAGCGGAACGACGAAGAGGACCTCGTTCACGGCTTCATCTCTCCAGGCGCTCCTTCGATCCCCGACGGCGGTTCCCGGGTCACGTTGTCGGTGCGAGGCGGGATAATCGATGCGTGCCGGTATATCGAGACGAAGTGGTGGTGTTGCGGACCCACAAGCTCGGCGAGGCCGATCGCATCGTCACCATGCTCTCACGCAGCAGGGGCAAGATCCGGGCGGTCGCGAAGGGTGTCCGTCGCACGGGCTCGAAGTTCGGGTCCCGGCTCGAGCCGTTCATGGTCGCAGACGTGCAGTTCTACGAGGGCCGTAGTCTCGACACCATCACCCAGGCCGAGTCGCTCGGTTCGTACGGCGCCGAGATCAGCGCCGACTACGGAAGCTACACGGCCGCGAGCGCGATGGTGGAGACGGCCGATCGCCTGACCGAGTCCGAGGGCTCCCTCCAGCAGTACCTGCTCCTCGTCGGCGCCCTGCGGTCGCTCTCGAAGCACGAGCACGGTCCGCGGCTCACGCTCGACTCCTACCTGCTCCGGGCCTTCTCGCTCGCCGGTTGGGCACCGAGTTTCGGGGCCTGCTCGCGGTGCGGCACGGAGGGCGAGTACTCACACGTGGTCGTGCAGCTCGGCGGGGTCGTCTGCGACGACTGCGCGCCCTCGGGCAGCCCTCGGCTGGACGCCGACACCCTCTCGCTCCTCGGAGCACTGCTCTCCGGTGACTGGGAGTACGCGGAGGCCGCCGCCGAGCAGACGGCTTCACGCGCGAGCGGGTTCACCGCCGCCTACGCGCAATGGCATCTGGAGCGCGGCCTGCGGTCGCTCGCGCACCTCGAACAGGATCGGAGCCGCGGGTGACCCCGAAGCCCTACACCCACCGCGACGCGGTGCCGTTCAAGCCGATCGATTGGACGGGGGAGGTCCCGCCATCGTTCGCGAAGGGTGAGGTGCCGTCGCACGTCGCGATCGTCATGGACGGCAACGGCCGGTGGGCGAACCGACGCGGGCTCACACGGGTCGAAGGGCACAAGGCGGGCGAGGCCGCACTCCTCGACGTCGTGGCCGGTGCCCTGCAACTCGGGATCAAGCACCTGTCGGTGTACGCGTTCTCGACGGAGAACTGGAAGCGCTCACCCGACGAGGTCCGCTTCCTCATGGGGTTCAACCGCGAGGTGCTCCATCGACGGCGCGACCAACTGAACGAGTGGGGCGTGCGCGTGCGCTGGTCGGGGCGTCGGCCGCGGTTGTGGACCTCCGTCATCAAGGAGCTCCAGACGGCGGAGGAGCTGACGCGCGGCAACGACCGCCTGACGCTCACCATGTGCGTCAACTACGGCGGGCGCAACGAGATCGTCGACGCGGTCCGCAGCATCGCCGACGACGTCGCCGCCGGCCGCATCAAGCCGTCGGCCGTCTCGGAGCGTCTCGTCCAGAGCCGGCTCTACCTGCCCGACCTGCCGGACGTCGACCTCTTCGTCCGGAGCTCCGGGGAGCAGCGCACCAGCAACTTCCAACTGTGGCAGTCGGCCTACGCGGAGATGGTCTTCCTCGACACCCTCTGGCCCGACTTCGGTCGGCGTCAGCTCTGGGAGGCCGTCGAGCGGTACGCCGGACGCGACCGTCGCTTCGGCGGGGCGCGCGACGTGCCAGACGCCCCGGCGCCCCCGGGGGAATGAGCGACGGGTGTCGGTGGTTGGCCCTGACATGAGTGAACCCATCAAGATCGACATCTGGTCCGACATCGCCTGCCCGTGGTGCTACATCGGCAAGCGCAAGTTCGAGCGGGGTGCGGCGGAGTTCGCACAGCTCGGCGACGGACGCGAGGTCGAGGTCGAGTACCACTCCTTCGAGCTGGCACCCGACACCCCGGTCGACTTCGACGGCACCGAGATCGACTTCCTCGTGAAGCACAAGGGCATGCCGGCCGACCAGGTGCAGCAGATGCTCGATCGGGTGACGGGGATCGCCTCGGACGCCGGTCTCGAGTACGATTTCGGCATCCTCCAGCACACGAACACGGTGAAGGCGCACGAGCTCCTGCACCTCGCCAAGGCGGAGGGGAAGCAGCTCGAGATGACCGAGCGCCTCCTGCGTGCCTACTTCACCGAGGGCCGTCATGTCGGTCGCATCGAGGACCTCGCCGACCTCGCCGTCGAGGTGGGGCTCGACCGGTCCGCCGTGGTCTCGGCGCTGGAATCCGGCCAGTACACGCAGGCGGTCCGCGAGGACCAGGCGACGGCACAGGGGTACGGCATCCAGGGCGTCCCGTTCTTCGTCATCGACGGTGCCTACGGGGTGTCCGGGGCGCAGGAGGCGGCCGCGTTCACGCAGGTCCTCGAGCAGGTCTGGACGGAACGCGCGAGCACCGAGCCGGTGCAGGCGTGAGCACGGAGACGACGTCGCCTGAGCGCAGCGTCGGCGATCGACAGCCGGCGACGGTCCGGCCGGCGCTCCGACTCCTCGGGGGCGACGCCGTCGTCTGCGAGGGCGACAGTTGCCTCGTGCTCCCGTCGGAGCCGGCTCAGGACTGAGGGTCCTCCGGCTCGGTGAGGTCGGCGGTGACGGCGCCGATGGCGGCGAGGTACTCCGCCGCATCGACGAAGGCGCTCCACCCGTGCTCCCCGGCGCCGATCGAGATGCGCCCACCGCGCTCGAGGATGCGCTCGTCCGCGTAGACGGGGAGTGGAGCACTCGCGCCGAGGACGGTGATGGTGCCGCGCTCGTAGCCGGTCTCCTGGAAGGCTGTCGCCGCGTCGGGCATCGCGAGCTTGTTCACGCCGAGCAGCGTGCGGAACGGCGGCCAGGAGATCTTGCGGCCGCCCGGCACGAGGGCGAAGAGGTAGTCGCCGCTGCGACGCTTCACGACGATCGTCTTGACGATGTCTGCGGGCTCGATGCCGAGCAGCTCCGCCGCCTCGTGGAGACTGCGCGCGGGCGGTCGCTCGATCAGCTCCACATCGAGACCGAGTGCGGCGGCCGCTGCTCGGACTCGCTCGCGGCCGGACGGCTGGAGGTCGGCGGGCGGGACGGCGTCTGACATGTGGTCCTCACTGGGCGCGGGAGCGCCGATCATCTGGGAGAATCGAGGGTGATGTCTCTTCCTACCACGCTCTCGCAGCGCCCGAGCCTCGCGATCGGGCCCATCGTGCTCGACTCGCCGGTCGTGCTCGCCCCCATGGCCGGGATCACCAACACGGCGTTTCGTCGACTGTGCCGCGAATACGGTGCCGGCCTGTACGTCAGCGAGATGATCACCTCGCGCGCGCTCGTCGAACGCACGCCGGAGACCATGCGGCTCATCCAGCACCACGAGAGCGAGACGCTCCGCTCCATCCAGCTCTACGGTGTCGACCCGAAGACGGTCTCAGAGGCCGTCACCATGCTCGTCGCCGAGGATCGCGCCGACCACATCGACCTCAACTTCGGCTGCCCGGTGCCCAAGGTCACCCGCAAGGGCGGGGGAGCGGCGCTGCCCTGGAAGACCGGGCTCTTCCGCGACATCGTCGAGGGCGCGGTCCGTGCCGCAGGCGACGTCCCGCTCACGATCAAGATGCGCAAGGGCATCGACTCCGGCCACCTCACCTACCTCGAGGCCGGTCGGATCGCCGAGGGCGCCGGTGTGGCGTCGATCGCGCTGCACGCCCGGACCGCCGCCGAGTTCTACTCCGGCCACGCGGACTGGTCGGCGATCACCAAGCTCAAGGAGACGGTCACCTCGGTGCCGGTCCTCGGGAACGGCGACATCTGGTCGGGCGAGGACGCTCTCCGGATGGTCGACGAGACGGGTTGCGACGGCGTCGTCGTGGGCCGCGGTTGCCTCGGTCGCCCCTGGCTCTTCGGCGACCTCAGCTCGGCGTTCGCCGGCGAGGGCGGCAAGGCGGAGCCGTCTCTCGGCGACGTCGCGGCCGCGTTCCGGCGTCACGCCGAGCTCCTGGCCGAGTTCTTCGAGAGCGAGGAGCGCGGCTGCCGCGACATCCGGAAGCACGTCGCCTGGTACTTCAAGGGCTACCCGGTCGGAGGAGACCTCCGCGCGAGCCTCGCGACCGTGGAGTCGCTCGACCAGCTCGACGACCTCCTCGCGACCCTCGACTGGACGGCCCCCTACCCGGGCGCCGCGGCCGAAGGCCAGCGCGGACGCGCGGGCACGCCGAAACGACCGGCACTGCCCTACGGCTGGCTCGACTCGCAGTCGCTGGGCGCCGACGAGCAGACCGAGATCGCGGGAGCGGAACTGGACCACAGTGGCGGATAGCATCATCGAGCAGGGGAGCGTCTCCATGGATCGGGACGGCTACAGCCTGCACGACGAAGAACGCTGGATGCCCGAGCACCACTCGACGCGACGCTCCGACTTCGCGCGCGATCGTGCACGGCTGTTGCACTCCAGTGCCCTCCGGCGACTCGCCGCCAAGACCCAGGTGCTCAGCCCGACGAGCGGCGTCGACTTCGCCCGGAACCGGCTGACGCACTCGCTCGAGGTTGCTCAGGTCGGTCGCGAGCTGGCAGCCAGCCTCGACCTCGCTCCGGACGTCGTCGACACGGCGTGCCTCGCACACGACCTCGGTCACCCGCCGTTCGGTCACAACGGCGAACGAGCGCTCAACGACTGGTCCGCCGCGATCGGCGGGTTCGAGGGCAACGCCCAGACCCTGCGGATCCTCACGCGCCTCGAATCCAAGGTCTTCGGTCCCGACGGTGAGCCGTACGGTCTGAACCTCACCCGCGCGAGTCTCGACGCCAGCTGCAAGTACCCGTGGCCGGCCGCCCAGTCGGTGCCGGATCCCGGTGGCCGGGCCAAGTTCGGGTTCTTCGACGAGGACTCCGCGGCCTTCCGCTGGTTGCGAGCCGGCGCTCCCGAGCGCGTCCGCTGCGTCGAGGCGCAGGTCATGGACCTCGCGGACGACATCGCCTACTCCGTGCACGACTTCGAGGACGCCGTCGTCGGGGAGTACATCGACCCGGCGTTCCTGAACGCCCGCGCAGGTCACGACCGCCTGATCGACACAGCGCTGTCCTGGGCCGGCGACGACTTCACCCACGACGACCTCGCCGCCGCCTTCGACCGGCTGCAGTCCTCGCACACCTGGATCACCGCCTGGGACGGCTCCCGGCGCGACCTCGGTCGGCTCAAGAACTTCACGAGCCAGATGATCGGTCGGTTCGCCGGTGCGGCGACCGCGGCGACGCGGGAGGCCTTCCCGCAGGCCAGCCTCGTGCGGTTCGGGGCCGACGTCGTGGTGCCCCATGGCATCCAGGCCGAGATCGCCCTCCTCAAGGGGATCGTCGCCGCGTTCGTGATGTACAGCGACTCCCGCCAGCCGCTGTACGTCCGGCAGCGGGAGATCCTCATCGAACTGTCGGACGCGGTGTTCGCGCTCGGCGAGTCGGCCCTCGACGTCGGCTTCGCGGCGGACTGGCGCGCAGCCGGTTCCGACGCGGAACGCCGTCGCGTCGTCGTGGATCAGATCGCGAGCCTGACCGATCAGAGCGCCCTCTCCTGGCACGAACGGCATGTCGGCGCCTGACGCTCCTCCACACAGGAGCGGGACTCGGACTCCGCTGCGCGGAGGCCCTCAGGGATGGACGATGGACGCACGAGACTAGGATCGAAGCATGGCCGGACGGATTCGACAGAGCGATGTTGAAGAGGTCAAGGCACGCACCAACATCGGCGACGTCGTCGGCGACTACGTCTCGCTGAAGTCCGCCGGTGTCGGCTCGCTGAAGGGCTTGTGCCCCTTCCACGACGAACGCAGCCCGAGCTTCCACGTGCGCCCCACGGTCGGGCTGTACCACTGCTTCGGCTGTGGCGAGAGCGGCGACGTCTACAGCTTCCTGCAGAAGATGGACCACGTGACGTTCGCGGAGTCGGTGGAACGTCTCGCGCAGCGCATCGGGTACCCGCTCAGCTACGAGGAGGGCGGTGGCAAGGTCGACCACGGCAACCGGGCGCGGCTCTTCGCCGCCAACCAGGCTGCCGCCGAGTACTTCCAGCAGCAGCTCCACGACGGCGACGCCGACCTCGGGCGGCGGTTTCTCGGCGAACGCGGCTTCGACGCCGCCGCCGCCGACCACTTCGGGATCGGGTTCGCGCCTGCCGGCTGGGACCACCTCATGAAGGCACTGCGGTCCCGCGGATTCTCCGACGAGGAGATGCTCGCGGCCGGTCTCGTGTCGAGCGGCGACCGCGGTGTCTACGACCGGTTCCGCGGACGCCTCATCTGGCCGATCCGCGATACGACCGGGCAGGTGCTCGGCTTCGGAGCCCGGCGCCTCCGCGACGATGACAAGGGGCCGAAATACCTCAACACCCCGGAGACGGCGATCTACCACAAGGCGCAGGTCCTCTACGGCCTCGACCTCGCCAAACGCGACATCTCGCGCGGCAAGCGGGTCGTCGTCGTCGAGGGGTACACCGACGTCATGGCCTGCCACCTGGCAGGGGAGACCACCGCGGTGGCGACCTGCGGGACCTCGTTCGGGGTCGACCACATCAAGATGATCCGCCGCGTCATGGGCGACGACTCCGCCACCGGCGAGGTCATCTTCACCTTCGACCCTGACGAGGCGGGGCAGAAGGCCGCGACGCGTGCGTTCGGTGAGGAAAAGCGCTTCTCCGCCCAGACGTACGTCGCGGTGTCCTCCGACGGCCTCGACCCCTGCGACCTCCGCCTCAACCGCGGTGACGGCGCCATCCGGAAACTCGTCGACGGCCGAGAGCCGATGTTCGAGTTCATCATCCGGCGGACGCTGGCGGGCTTCGACCTCGAGACGGTCGAGGGCCGCGTCGGCGCACTCCGTGCGGCCGCGCCGGTCGTCGCCGAGATCCGCGACCCCTCGCTCCGTCCCGGGTACACCCGCGTGCTCGCGAAGCAGCTCGGCATGGAACTCGACGAGGTGGCCCGCGCCGTGCGGGCCGCCGGCGGTGCCGCCGCAGGAGGCTCGCAGAACGCCGCACGAGACGCCCGCCAGCAGGGCCCTGGCGCACTCGCTGCCGAGCCGCCGCGCGAGCGACAGGCCTCGCTCAACGACCTGCCCAAGGACCCGTCGACGCGGCTCGAGCAAGATGCCCTCCGTGCGATCCTGCAGCTGCCCCAACACCTCGAACGTCCCATGCTGGAGCGCGCGGTCCAGAGCTCGGTCGCCAACACTTCCCTCGCCGTGGTGCGCGACGCCATGAGTGTGAGCCTCGACCACCTCGGGACCAAGGCCTGGCTCGAGACCGTCATCGCACAGGTCCCACCCGGCTTCGACGGACTGGTACGCGAGCTCGGAGTGTCCCCATTACCCGAGACGAACGAGGAGAAGCTGCCGAGTTATGTCCGGGACATCGCGCGGGCGTTGATCGACCGCGACCTCCTCGGTCGTAAGGCGGCGCTGCTCGGGTCGTTGCGTCGCACCGACCCCCGCGACGAGTCCCATCGGGAGATCACCCGGCAGCTTGCAGACGTCGAGGCGGAACGGCGAGCGCTCCGCGCCGAGGCCTGACGCGGTCTGCCTCCACCGAGCGTGGCACGTGGCCCCGCCGGGATCGCCGGATACACTCGATGGCGATCCGGTGGCTCCCGTGCACCGGAAGGAGAGGTCTCATGAAGCACCCAGAGCAGGACGGACCCGCGGTCCGGGCGAGTGATCTGAGCGTCGACTACGCCGCTCACGGCGTGAGTCCGAGCAACCGAGCCCTGGACGGCATCAGCTTCGAGCTGCCCGTCGGCGGCTCGCTCGGGGTCATCGGCAGCTCGGGATCGGGGAAGAGCACGCTCCTGCGGGTGCTGTCCGGACGCCACCTGACCGGAGCGGACTCCCGTCCGTTCGTGTCCGGCGGCGACGTGAGCACGCTCGGTCGCTCCATGCGCAAGGTGGGCCGCAGAGAACTCACGAAGCTCACGTTCGAGGTGTCGCTGCTCGAGCAGGAAGCCGGTGCGCACCTGAAGCCCGAGCTCACCGTCACGGAGCTCATCTCGGAACCGGTCCTGGCGCGCGACAAGAAGTTCAGCGAGCAGGCGCTCGGCGTCCGGGTCGCCACATTGCTGGACGCCGTGCAGATGCCGCTCTCCAGTCTCGACAAGTACCCTTACGAGCTGAGTGGTGGTCAGCGGCAGCGGATCGCCATCGCGCGCGCCCTCGTCCTCGGCCCGAAGGTGTTCATCGCCGACGAACCGACGGCCGGCATCGACATCACGGTCCGGCATACGGTGACCGAGTTGCTCGACGGGTTCCGACGCGACGGCGGTACGGTCATCGTCGTGACACACGACCTCGCCATGCTCCGCGAGGTGACCGATGACGTGCTGGCGCTCCACCAGTCGCGGGTCGTGGGCTACGGCCCGATCGACGCGATGCTCGCCGATCCGCCGCACGAGTTCCTCGCGGCGCTCGCCCAGTCGGGCGGCACCGAGACCCAGTACGAGACGCCCGAGGCCGTCGGCATCGATTGATCGCGTGTCGATTTGGCGTCTGCGAATCCTTTGCTACAGTAGATACGCGCTGCAACGCAGAGGCCGGATTCGTCCGGCCGGTCGAAGCACGTATTCCTCGATAGCTCAATTGGCAGAGCAATCGACTGTTAATCGATAGGTTGTTGGTTCGAGTCCAACTCGAGGAGCTGCACAGAGTCCCCCGGTCCATACGGACCGGGGGATTCGTCGTTCGAGGCCGGTTTCACGAAATCGACGGGGACGCCGTAGACTGGACAACGAGGCCCGAAGACTCCACTCTTCGGGCCTCGTTGCATGTCCGGACACCCTGCGCCTGTCGAGGTGACGCCGTATCGATCGTGCCGGCGTCGTGTCCCCGTCGAGGTGGTTCAGCCCTCGAGGTCGTCGCGACCCGGCAGCCAGGAGATCCCGGGTACGCCCCAGCCCGCCTTGCGGATCGCCTTCGCCGCTCGGCGCGAGTGCGGCAGTTCGAGGCGGTCCACGTAGAGCACGCCGTTGAGGTGGTCGAACTCGTGCTGCAGGATGCGTGCGCGCCAGCCGACGACCCGCAGCTCGACCGGATCACCCTCGAGGTCGGTCCCGATGAGCATGGCTGCTTCCGCGCGACGGAGCGGGTGCCGCTCGCCTGGGACGGAGAGGCAGCCTTCCGACTCGGCCTCCTCGTCGAGCTCGCCCACCGGCGGGGGACTGATCCACAGCACCGGGTTGATCGCGACGCCACGCCACGGCTGGCCGTCGTCGTCCTCGTAGCTGTAGACGAAGAGGCGCAGCGGGACCCCGACCTGCGGAGCCGCGAGTCCGACCCCGGGAGCGAGATCCATGGTCTCGTACATGTCGGCGACGAGGCGCCGGAGGTCGTCGTCCACGGTGGTGACCGGTCGGGCGACGGAATGGAGCACCGGGTCACCGGTCACGTGGATCTCGAGAATTGCCATTGCTCGAGCCTATCCGCTGGGCTCGGCCTGCCGCGCCGGGATCGGCGGGGCTGCGGGGTACCCTCGACGGGTGATCCCCTCCGCCATCGACATCGCCGACCTCGCGGACGACTTCACCCGGAACCCCTCCCAGCTGCTCGGCATCCCGTTCGCACTCCTCGGCGCGGTCTTCCTCTCGCTCGGGGCGCAATTGCAGCACCGGGGCGTGGCGAAGGTCGAGTCGTCGAGCGGCACCGACGCGACCTCAGGGCTCAACGTCGCCCAGCTCCTGGCGCTGCTCAGTCGGCCGTCCTGGGTGACCGGAACGGTGATGCTCGGGCTCGCGATCGTGCTCCAGCTCGGCAGCCTGTCCCTCGCGCCGATCACCCTCGTCCAGCCGTTGGGCGCGGTCGCGCTCGTCATCACGGCGGTGGTGAACAGCAGGATCAGCGGTGTCCGGTTGAACCGTCGATCGGTCGTCGCGATCGTCGCCTGCGTCGGCGGCGTCGGCCTGTTCGTGACGATCGCCGCGGTCTTCACTGGCGAGCACCGGATCACCGAGGCCGAGCTCGTCACGATCCTGGTGATGCTCGGCGTCGTACTCCTGGTGTTCGGGCTCGGCTTCATGGTGTTCCGCTCCCGCTTCACGGCCATCTTCTACATCGTCGGGACCGGCGTGCTCTACGGCTTCGTCGCGACGCTCGCCAAGGTCATCATCGGACGGCTGCAGCAGGGCGAGTTCGACTGGCTCACGGTCCTCTGCGGGCTCGGCCTCGTCGCCGCGAGTGCGCTCGGCGGCTACTTCGTGCAGACCGCCTACTCCTCGGGACCTCCCGACCTCGTCATCGCGGGTCTGACGGTCATCGACCCGATGATCGCCGTCGGCATCGGCATCATCGTGCTGGGGGAGGCGAGCAACGCACCGTTCTGGGCGGGCTTCGGCTTCGTCGTGGCCGGCGCGATCGCCGTGTGGGGCGTCTTCCAGCTCGCTCGCCATCACCCGCAGGTGAGCCAGACGCCGGCGGCCGCAGCAGCTGCGAAGGCCCTCGCGACCGGCGACGCGCCCGCCTGAGCCCTGGAGCCCGAACGGGCTGCAGGTATGCTTGAGCATGGCGTTCCGCGCCGCATCAGGGTCGTGAGCGACCGCCCGCACCCCCTCACATCACTGGCCAAGCACAGAGGAATCACCGATACCTTGACTTCTCCCGACGACCAGCACCTCGCGAAAGCGTCCAGCACGACGCCGACCCCCGACACCCACAAGCCGCTGCGGGTGGTCATCGGCGCCGACACCTTCTCGCCCGACGTGAACGGCGCCGCACGCTTCGCCGAGCGCCTCGCGGCCGGACTCGTCCGCCGAGGCCACGACGTCCACATCGTGGCGCCCGCGGGCTCGCGCAAGTTCGGCACGTGGAGGGAGACCCACGAGGGTCAGACGATGACGGCGCACCGCCTCTTCAGTCTCCGGTGGTACCCGCACGACTGGCTGCGCTTCGCGATGCCGTGGTCGATGCGACGGAACGCCCGGAAGATCCTCGACCGCGTCAAGCCCGACGTCGTGCACCTGCAGTCGCACATCGTGGTCGGCCGTGGTCTCTCGATCGAGGCCGAGCAACGCGGCATCCGCATGGTGGCGACGAACCACATCATGCCCGACAACATCCTCGACTTCACCGTCATCCCCAAGCGCACCCAGGAGTGGCTCGTCCGGACGCAGTGGGCTGCCGCCCGTCGCGTGTTCGATCGTGCCTTCGCCGTGACGACCCCGACGCGCAAGGCCGCCGACTTCCTGGAGCAGTTCACGGGCCTGACCGGTGTGCACGCGATCTCCTGCGGGATCGAGGCCGGACAGTACACGCCGTCGTTCGAACCGCGGAAGCGGAACACCATCCTCTTCGTGGGTCGCATCACGAGCGAGAAGCAGATCGACGTGCTCCTGCGTGCGCTCACGAAACTCCCGAAGGAACTCGACGCCCACGTCGACGTCATCGGTGGCGGCGACCAGGCGAAGAACCTCGAGCAGCTGACCCAGCAGCTCGGCATCGGTGACCGCGTCCGTTTCCTCGGCAAGGTGTCCGACGATGAGGTGAAGCAGGCCTACACGAACGCCACCGTCTTCGCGATGCCGTCCATCGCCGAGCTGCAGAGCATCGCGACGATGGAGGCCATGGCCTCCGGTCTCCCGGTGGTCGCGGCCGACGCCATGGCGCTGCCCCACCTCGTGCACGATCAGGTCAACGGGTACCTGTTCGAGCCGGGCAACGTCGACGCCCTGGCCGAGCGGCTCGCCACGGTACTCAGCGCCTCGCCCGAGGAGTACCGCCGGATGCAGGACGCATCGTTGGAGCTCGTCTCCGCACACGACATCGAGCGCACGCTCGACACCTTCGAAGCGCTCTACCGCGGCGAGCAGGTCGTCGACCCGACGACCGAGCGTCACACGGCGACCGCAGACCGCCAGGAATCCGCGGACTGACTCCCGCCCGGCGGGCCACTCGGTACACTGGGTTCCGCGCGGGGCGGTAGCCAAGCTGGTGAAGGCATTCGGCTCATAACCGAACGATGCGTGGGTTCAAGTCCCACCCGCCCTACCGATATCCGGTCCATGAGCTTGTCGAAGGGGCCCTTCGACAGGCTCAGGGACCGGTGCGGGGTTGCTCAGGGATCGGTGCGGGGTTACTCAGGGACCGGGATGGGGCGGCTCGGGGACCGGTGGCGTTCCGGATCGGGACGTGCGCGTTCAGTCCGCGAGGACGAGGGCGGCGGCGCCGATGAGCGGCCCGTCGGCGTCGAGCCCGGCCGGGACCACGCGCAGCTCACGGGCGTAGGCGTGCAGCGCAGCCGCGGTCGCAGCCTCTTGGACGAGGTCGAGGTAGTCGGGGGAGACCCGCGAGAACCCGCCGCCGATCGCGACGCGTTCCAGGTCGAGCAGGGTGGTGATGCTGCAAAGGGCTTCGCCGACGGCCTCGGCGGAACGCCGGACGGCGCGGATCGCGATCTCCGTTCCGGCCGCGTAGTCGGCCCCGAGCTGTTCGCCCGTCGCGCCGGTCCATCCCTGGGCGCGCGCCCAGGCTACCGTCGCGGTCCCTGACGCGATGCCCTCCAACGTCCAGGGCGTGCCGACGGCATCCGGTTCGCGTCGGCGGAGCTGCATCTGTCCGAGGTGGCCGGCGTTGCCCGAGGTGCCGGGGACGAGTCGGGATCCGAGGATGATCCCTCCACCGATCCCAGTGGAGACGACGATGCCCATACTGTTCTCGGTTCCGCGGAGTGCGCCCTGCCAGTGCTCGGCCAGGGCGATGCAGGTGCCGTCGAGGCGGAGTTCCACCGGACCGGACGTGAAGCGCCGGAGTTCCGCCACGACGGGGAAGTCGGCGAGTCGGGGGAGGTTGATCGGCGAGACGGTGCCGTCGGTCCTGCCGATGGGGCCGGCAGAACCGATCCCGACTCCGGATATGGGCCCGCCATGGGCCGAGACGCTCCGTTCGGCGGTCTGAAGGATCGACGCCACGAGCTCCGCGCGGGTGTCCGCGGCGCCCGTCGGGCCGCGGAACCGGGTGCCGGGCATGATTCGTCCCTCGGCGTCGACGACGGCCGCTTCGACCTTCGTGCCGCCGATGTCGATCGCGAGGGCCTCGTGCATCACCGCTCCATCCTGGAGGGCCGTCGGTCCGGGCCGGCTCCCGATCCAGCGTACTGGGAACGACACGGTTGTCATTCCTCCAGGTCATGGGGCATAATGCTCGTATCGGCGCGAGTCGAACAACTGCATACACGGAGGTCCGGTCAGCCGGACACCGACATGGATCGCACTGCATGGGTCGTTGGGGAAGACGCACCCGGACGCAGTGGAGGAATCATGTCGACACCGATGACGAAGGGTGTGCTGTTCGTGCACTCGTCGCCTCGCGCGCTCTGCCCGCACCTCGAATGGGCGGCAGGTCGCGCTCTTGGTCGTGCCATCAGTTTCGACTGGGAAGACCAGCCGATCCTCCGCGGTGCGCAGCGTGCCGAGGTCTTCTGGGAAGGCCCGCACGGCACCGGAGCCGCACTCGCCTCAGCCCTGCGCGGCTGGGAGCACCTCCGCTACGAGGTGAGCGAAGACCCGACCCAGGGCGTCGACGGTGCCCGGTGGATGCACACGCCCGACCTCGGGATCTTCTACGCACAGACCGACAGCATCGGCAACGTCGTCGTCCCGGAGGATCGCATCCGGTACGCCATGGAGGTCGGCGCCGGGAACGCCGCCGAACTCCAGCGCGAACTCCGCGTCGCGCTCGGACAGCCGTGGGACGACGAACTCGAGCCGTTCCGTCACGCCGGCGACGGGTCCTCCGTCATCTGGCTGCACAACGTGGGCTGATCCGGCCCCGCCGGCGCGGCGGCACCGCGCACGCGAGACAACTTCACAGACGACAGGGTGCCCACGTGGCGTGGACCGTGCGAGGTCGGTGACACTCCCGGCAGACACGAGGTGACGAAACGGCGGCACCCTGGTCAGTAGACGACGACGGGTCGTGGTGCATGCACCACGACCCGTCGTCGTCTCCGTCGCGGACGGCTCAGTAGCTCCGGAACGCGACGACCGCGTTGTGGCCGCCGAACCCGAACGAGTTGCTGATGGCGAGCAGGTCGCCGGACCCGAGCTCACGCGGCGTCGTGACGACGTCGAGCGGGATCTCCGGGTCCTGGTTGTCGAGGTTGATGGTCGGTGGGATGACCCGGTGGTGCAGGGCGAGCGCCGTGTAGGCCGCTTCGATGGCACCCGCGCCGCCGAGGAGGTGGCCGGTCGAGGCCTTGGTCGCCGTCACGGCGATGTCGTCGAGGTGGGCACCGAAGACCCGACGCAGCGCGTTGTACTCCGCGATGTCGCCGACAGGCGTGCTCGTGGCGTGTGCGTTGACGTGCACGACGTCGTCGAGCGACGCGCCGCCGTTCTCGACGGCCGCACGCATGGCGCGGGCCGCAGCCGAACCCTCGGGGTCGGGAGCGGTGATGTGGTAGGCGTCGCTCGTCACCGCACCACCGAGGAGCTCGGCGTAGATGCGGGCGCCACGGGCCTTGGCGTGCTCCTCGGTCTCGACGATGAGCGCCGCAGCACCTTCACCGAGGACGAAGCCGTCGCGGTCGACGTCGTAGGGACGCGAGGCGATGGCGGGGTCGTCGTTGCGCTTGGACAACGCCTGCATCGCAGCGAAGGACGCGAGCGGGAGCGGGTGGATGGCGGCTTCGGAGCCACCGGCCACGACGATGTCGGCGAGGCCGGCCTGGAGGTGGTCGTAGGCGTTGGCGAGCGACTCGGTGCTGGAAGCGCAGGCGGAGACGACGGTGCGCTCCCCGCCTCGGGCACCGAGGTCCATGCCGATCGCCGCTGCGGGGCCGTTCGGCATGAGCATCGGGACGGTCATGGGGAGGACGCGGCGGGGGCCCTTCTCGCGCAGGGTGTCCCAGGCGTCGAGGAGCGTCCACACGCCGCCGATGCCGGTGGCCCAGTCGACGAGGAGTCGCTCCGGGTCGACCTCTGGAGAGCCGGCGTCCTGCCAGGCTTCGCGCGCGGCGATCAGGGCGAACTGGCTCGACGGGTCGAGGCGCTTGACCTCACGGCGATCGAGGATGTCCGCGGTGGGGACAGCTGCCTGCGCGGCGAAGCGTACGGGCAGCTCGAGCTCCTCAGCCCACGGCTGCTCGAGACGGCTCGCGCCGCTCTTGCCGGCGAGGAGATTGTCCCAGGAGTCGGTGGCGTTGCCGCCGAGGGGAGTGGTGGCACCGATGCCGGTGATGACGATGCGTTTGGTGGTCATTCAGTCAAACCTTCTGTGGAGACGACGAGGGGATCCGAGCCCTGCGGCGGTCGAGCCCGTGTCCGGACGGACGAGCCGCCTCGAACGCCGAAGGGCCGGTCGGCCAACTGCCGGCCGACCCTTCAGCACTGCGCTGGGACTAGCCCTGAGCCTTGACGATGAAGTCGACGGCGTCGCCGACGGTCTTCAGGTTCTTGACCTCTTCGTCCGGGATCTTCACGTCGAACTTCTCCTCCGCGTTGACGACGATGGTCATCATGGAGATCGAGTCGATGTCGAGGTCGTCGGTGAACGACTTGTCCAGCTCGACGGTGTCGGTCGCGATGCCGGTCTCGTCGTTGATCAGCTCGGCCAGGCCGGCGAGGACTTCTTCGGTGGACAGTGCCATTGTTCTACTCCTTGGGTGAGGTTTGACCGTAGTCGAGTGTAGTCGCGTCGGGCGTCCTGCTACGGCAGGACGACGACCTGAGCGCCGAAGACCAGTCCGGCACCGAACCCGATCTGCAGGGCGAGACCGCCGCTGAGCTCGGGGTGCCCCTGGAGGAGCCGGTGGGTGGCGAGCGGGATGGACGCCGCCGAGGTGTTGCCGGTGGTCTCGATGTCGCGCGCGATGACGACGGTCTCCGGCAGCTTGAGCTGCTTGGCGAACTCGTCGACGATGCGCATGTTGGCCTGGTGGGGGATGAAGGCCGCGAGGTCGGAGGCCTCGACGCCCGCTTCCTCCAGGGCCTGCTTGGCGACCTTGGCCATCTCCCAGACCGCCCATCGGAAGACCGTCTGGCCCTCCTGGCGCAGGGTCGGCCAGGCGGCGGTGCCGTCGCGGAACTCGGTGAGCGTGCCGCTCATGCCGACGGCGTCGGCCTTCGAGCCGTCGGATCCCCACACCGTGGGGGAGATGCCGGGGAAGTCGCTCGGCCCGACGACGGCCGCGCCTGCTCCGTCACCGAGGAGGAACGAGATCGACCGGTCGGTCGGATCGACGATGTCGGACAGCTTCTCGGCGCCGATGACGAGCGCGTAGTGGGCCGCGCCCGATCGGATGAGTGCGTCGGCCTGGGCGATCGCGTAGGCGTATCCGGCACACGCGGCGTTGAGGTCGTAGGCGGCCGCAGGGTTCGCTCCGACGCGGTCGGCCACGACGGCCGCCATCGACGGGGACTGCTGGACGTTGCTGATCGTCGCGATGAGGACGAGGTCGACCTGCTCGGCCGAGATGCCCGCGGCTGCGATGGCCTCCGCACCGGCTTCGGCTGCGAGGTCGACGGCGCTGACGTCCGCGGACGCCCGCGTGCGGGTGACGATGCCGGTGCGCTGCTGGATCCACTCGTCGGACGAGTTGATCGGACCGACGAGGTCGTCGTTCGGGACGCTGAGGTCTCCGCGAGCTGCGCCGAGGCCGAGGATGCGGGTGAACTCGGGACCGCGCGACTGCTTGAGGGTGGGGGTGGTCATTGACTGGTTCTCCGTCTGCGCTACTGCTGGGCGATGAGGTCGAGGGCTGCCGGCAGGTCGTCGGGGGTCTTGATGGCGACCGTCGGCACGCCCTTCAGGCCGCGACGTGCGAGTCCGGTGAGCGCCCCGGCGGGGGCGAGCTCGATGAGTCCGGTGATCCCTGCGGCGCTGAACGCGTCCATGCACAGGTCCCAGCGTACCGGGGAGGCGACCTGGCCGATGAGGAGGTCGAAGAACGCCGTACCCGAGGTGACCTCGGTGCCGTCGTGGTTCGTCCAGATGCGGAGCGTCGGGTCCTGGGGCTCGACCGTGCGGCTCGCGCCGGCCAGCCAGTCCCGGGCCGACTGCATGTAGCTCGTGTGGAAGGCGCCTGCGACCTGCAGCGGGATCACCCGCGTGCCCTTGAGCGGCTCGTCGGCGAGTCGGGCGAGGGCGTCGTGCGCGCCGGCGACGACGATCTGGCCGCCCCCGTTGTAGTTGGCGGGCTCCAGCCCGAAGGAACGGACGTGCGCGACGACGGCGTCCTGGTCGCCACCGAGGACGGCACTCATGCCCGTCGGGGTGGTGGCTGCGGCTTCGGCCATGGCCACGGCGCGTTCGCTCACGAAGCTCATCGCGTCGCTGTCCGAGAGGATGCCGGCGCCATAGGCCGCGGTGATCTCGCCGACGGAGTGTCCGGCGATGCCGCCGAACGGCGCGGCGTCGGTGGGGAGGGCCTTCCGCAGGGCGTCCAAGGCGACGATGCCGGCCGCGACGATGAGTGGCTGGGCCACCGCGGTGTCGCGGATGGTGTCGGCGTCGGAGACGGTGCCGTGCTTGACGAGGTCGAGTCCGGCTTCGTCGGAGAAGCGCTCGAGCGCGTCCTTCGCGGAGGCGTCCTGCAACCAGGGGTCGAGGAAGCCGGGGGTTTGGGAGCCCTGTCCAGGGCAGGCGATGACGATCACCGCTCCAGTCTGCCAACCGGAGGACGCCGAGCAGTGGAGCAACACCACGAACCTTTGGAAAATGTGTTGTGTGGACTCCACAACATGGACCGGTCGACCGGCCCAGCGAGCGTCAGGAGGTCAGCCGACGTCGGGACGGCTCAGGCTCAGCGATGGCACCGAGGATGAGGGCCGCCTGCAGGATGAGCGACTCGCGGGCACCCGTCGCGTCCCACCCGATGACCTCGGAGACCCGCTTGAGGCGGTACCGGACCGTGTTGGGGTGCACGAACAGCTCGCGTGCCGTCGCTTCGAGCGAGCGGCCGTTGTCGAGGTAGCACCAGAGCGTCGTCACGAGCTCGCCGGAGTAATCCTTGAGCGGGCGGTAGACCCGCTCGATGAGCGTGGTCTTCGCGAGGTTGTCGCCGGCGAGGGCGCGCTCCGGAAGGAGGTCGTCCGCCGCGACCGGTCGAGGTGCGTGACGCCAGGACTTCGCCACGGCGAACCCGGCGAGGGCGGCCTTCGCGCTCCGTGACGCCTCGATGAGGGAGGGCACGGCGTGACCGAGCACCAGGTGCCCCGGACCGAACCCGTGCTCGAGCTTGGCGGCGATGTCGAGGAAGGTGAGTTGTGAGCTCGTGCGGGCGTCTGCGGCCGCCTGTTCCGCCTCGTCGACGGGCTCACCGTCTCCTGGATCGGTGCTGGGCAGCTCGGCGCGACCGAGGACGAGCACGAGCCGGTTGCCCTGGACGCCGATGAGGACGTCGGCGTCGAGGTGTCGGGCGGTCCGGCGGAGCATGTCGACATCGAGCACCCGTGGGGTCGTCCCGACCAGGACGCAGGCCTCCCCGTGACCGTGCCACCCGAGGGCGGCGATCCGGCTGGGCAACTCGTCGTCGGCCTCGCCACTGAGGATCGAGTCGACGACGAGGGCCTCGAGGCGGGCGTCCCAGAGTCCGCGGGCTTCTGCCGCACGGGCGTACACATCGGCCGAGGCGAACGCGATGTCGCGCGAGTAGAGGAGGATCGCCTCGCGGAGGTCGACGCTTCCGGATGCGACGCGTTCCTCGACGACCTCGACGGTGACCTTGATGAGTTGCAGCGTCTGCTGCAGGCTGACGGAACGGAGCAGCTCGCGAGGAGCCGCCCCGAACACGTCGGCGGCGATCCACGGCGTCGACCGGGGATCGTCGAACCACGAGATGAACGAACTGATGCCCGCCTGAGCCACCAGGCCGACCGCGGAGCGGCGGCCTGGTGGCATCTCGGCGTACCAGGGAAGGGTGTCCTCGAGGCGTTTGAGCGTCGCGGTCGCGAGCTCACCCGAGATCCGGCGGAGCCAGTCGAGTGTCTCGGCCTTCGTCTTCGTCTTCGTCACCGTGGTAGCGATGGAATCAGCTCTCGCCACCCGCGTTGCCGGTGTTGCCGGCGTTCACGTCGTGGAGGCGGTAGCGGTCGATCGCCTGCTGCGGGAGGCTCGCATCGACCTCACCCCGAGCAGCGAGCTGCTGGAGGGTGCGGACGACGAGCGACGGGCCGTCGATCTTGAAGAAGCGACGGGCAGCGGCGCGCGTGTCGGAGAAGCCGAAGTCGTCGGCCCCCAGCGTCGCGAAGTCGCCCGGCACGAACTGACGGATCTGGTCCGGCACGGCGTGCATGTGGTCGGTCACGGCGACGAACGGGCCTGCTGCACCGCTCAGCTTCTCCGTGACGTAGGGCACACGACGCTCCTCCTGCGGGTGCAGGAAGTTGTGCTGGTCGGCGGCGAGACCGTCGCGACGGAGCTCGGTCCAGCTCGTGACGCTCCAGACGTCTGCGGAGACGCCCCAGTCGTCGGCGAGCAGCTGCTGCGCCTCGATCGCCCACGGGACCGCGACACCGGAGGCCATGAGCTGGGCCTTCGGGCCCTGCTTGTCGCTCGTGCTGATGCGGTGGATGCCGCGCACGATGCCGTCGACGTCGACACCCTCGGGCTCGACCGGCTGGACGAGCGGCTCGTTGTACACCGTGAGGTAGTACATGACGTTCGGGTCCTGGTGCTCGCCGCCGTACATGCGCTCGATACCGCTCCGCACGATGTGCGCGATCTCGTAGCCGTAGGCCGGGTCGTAGCTCACGACCGCGGGGTTCGAAGAGGAGAGGAGCAGCGAGTGGCCGTCGGCGTGCTGGAGGCCCTCACCCGTGAGCGTCGTGCGACCGGCGGTCGCGCCGATCATGAAGCCGCGGGTCATCTGGTCGCCGGCTGCCCAGATGGCGTCTGCGGTGCGCTGGAAACCGAACATCGAGTAGAAGACGTAGACCGGGATGAGCGGTTCGCCCTGCACCGAGTACGAGGTTCCGATCGCCGAGAAGGCCGCGATGGCACCCGCCTCGTTGATACCGACGTGCACGATCTGACCCTGCGGGCTCTCCTTGTAGGCGAGGAGCAGTTCGCGGTCCACCGAGGTGTAGTGCTGACCGTTCGGGTTGTAGATCTTCGCGCTCGGGAAGAACGCGTCCATGCCGAAGGTGCGTGCCTCGTCGGGGATGATCGGGACGATCCGGTTGCCGAAGTCCTTGGCGCGGAGGAGGTCCTTCAGCAGTCGGACGAACGCCATGGTGGTGGCGATCTCCTGCGTGCCGGAGCCCTTCTTCGCCGCCGCGTAGGCGGAGTCGTCGGGCAGGTTCAGCTGCGTGTACTTGCTGCGACGCTCGGGGACGTAGCCGCCGAGCGCGCGGCGACGCTCGTGCAGGTACTGGATCGCCTCGTCGTCCTCGCCCGGGTGGTAGTACGGCGGGAGGTACGGGTTCTCTTCGAGCTGCGAGTCGGTGATCGGGATGCGCATCGTGTCCCTGAAGGTCTTCAGGTTGTCGAGCGTCATCTTCTTCATCTGGTGGGTCGCGTTGCGGCCCTCGAAGCTCGGGCCGAGGCCGTAGCCCTTGATGGTGTGCGCGAGGATGACCGTCGGCTGGCCCTTGTGCTCGCTGGCCGCCTTGAACGCCGCGTAGACCTTGCGGTAGTCGTGGCCGCCGCGCTTGAGGTTCCAGACCTCGTCGTCGGTGTAGCCCTCGACGAGCTTCAGGGCGCGCTCGTCGCGGCCGAAGAAGTTCTCGCGGACGTAGGCGCCGTCTTCCGTCTTGTACGTCTGGAAGTCGCCGTCGGGGGTGACGTTCATGAGGTTGAGGAGCGCGCCGTCGGTGTCGCGGTTGAGGAGGTCGTCCCACTCGCGGCCCCAGATGACCTTGATGACGTTCCAGCCGGCTCCGCGGAAGAAGCTCTCGAGCTCCTGGATGATCTTGCCGTTCCCGCGGACGGGGCCGTCGAGACGCTGCAGGTTGCAGTTGATCACGAAGTTGAGGTTGTCGAGGCCCTCGTTCGCAGCGACCTGGAGCTGACCGCGGCTCTCGACCTCGTCCATCTCGCCGTCGCCGAGGAACGCCCAGACCTGCTGGTCGCTGGCGTCCTTGATGCCACGGTTCGTGACGTACTTGGCGAGGTGCGCCTGGTAGATCGCGTTGATCGGGCCGAGACCCATTGAGACCGTCGGGAACTGCCAGAAGTCCGGCATGAGGCGCGGGTGCGGGTATGAGGAGAGCCCGTGCGGCGCGTGCGACTTCTCCTGGCGGAAGCCGTCGAGCTGGTCGGTGCTGAGGCGGCCCTCGAGGAAGGCGCGGGCGTAGGTGCCGGGGGAGGCGTGGCCCTGGATGTAGATCTGGTCGCCACCGCCCGGGGCGTCCTGGCCGCGGAAGAAGTGGTTGAAGCCGACCTCGTAGAGCGCGGCCGAAGACGCGTAGGTGGAGATGTGTCCGCCGACACCGATGCCGGGGCGCTGCGCGCGGTGCACGGTCATGGCCGCGTTCCAGCGGATCCAGGCACGGTAGCGGCGCTCGATGTCCTCGTCGCCCGGGAAGTCGGGCTCGTTCTCCGAGGCGATGGTGTTGATGTAGTCGGTGGTGGGCACCATCGGCACACCGAGGTGCAGTTCCTTCGAGCGCTTGAGGAGGCTCAGCACGATGTCGCGGCCGCGCCCGCGGCCACGTTCGTCGACGAGGGCGTCGAGGGACTCATTCCACTCGGACGTCTCCTCAGGATCGGCGTCTACGTGGTTGGACGAGTATGGATCCTGGTCGTGAACAGTCACCGTCGACCTTTCTCTCGTGGCAGATCGTGCCTGGGTTGTGATGGTGAACTCCATGCGTCCTGATGGGTATGGACGCGGGCGCCACCTTTCACCCTATCCGGTCACCCCAGGGAACGGTGACCGAGCGGCGCACCCCTCCGGGTTTGTGCAGCTGCGGTGCGGGGTTAGGATGTGTGACCGGATCGGACCCGTCCACCGCTCGGGCGATCCGGAGCAGGCGAACCCGCCTGAAAGGACCCTCATGGCACTCGAGAACGACACCCTGGCACCCGACTTCGAACTGGCGAACCAGTTCGGCGAACTCGTCAGGTTGAGTCAGTTCCGCGGCAGTTCGGCTGTCGCCCTCGTCTTCTTCCCGCTGGCGTTCTCGGGGACCTGCACGGGGGAGCTGTGCGAGCTCCGCGACAACCTCAGCCTGTTCACGGACGACCAGGTCACGCTCGTGGGTATCTCCGTCGACTCCAAGCACACGCTGCGGGCGTGGGCGGAGCAGGAGCAGTACGGCTTCCAGCTGCTCGCCGACTTCTGGCCGCACGGCCAGGTCGCCAAGGAGTACGGGGTGTTCCTGCAGGAGAAGGGGTTCGCGAACCGCGCGACCTTCCTCATCGACCAGCAGGGCATCATCCGTGAGAGCTTCATCACGGCACCGGGCGAGGCTCGCTCGCTCGCGGCCTACCGCGCCGCGCTCGAAGAGCTGCGTCAGCCGGCCTGAGCCGTCTCCCGCGCCGGTCGATCCGGTTCGCCGGGCGTCTCAGCCGGTGATGGCGATCTCGGGCGCGCGCTCGTATCGGATGAACCGGTAGGGGACACCGGTCCGAGATTCCGACCAGCCGTGTGCCGGGTCGATCGTGACCGGCACCCACTCCTCGCCGATGGTCGGTGCGAAGGTGTCGCCCGCGACGTCGAGGTCGAGTTCGGTCACCTCGAGGCGGTCGGCGAGCGCGAGCGCTTCGGCGAAGAGACCGGCGCCGCCGGTGACCCACGCTCGGCCGTCTCCGGCAAGCTGCGCCGCTTCGAACGCGTCCTTGAGGGAGTGCGCGACGATGGCGCCGTCGGCGGACCAGGCGTGATCGCGGGTGACGACGATGTTCGGGCGTCCTGGGAGCGGACGGAACCGCGGGGGGAGTGAATCCCAGGTGCGACGTCCCATGATCACCGCGTCCGAGCCGGTGAGCGCCTTGAAGTGCGCGAGGTCCTCGGGGACGTGCCAGGGCATGTCGCCGTCGGCTCCGATGACGCCGTTGTGGGCCTGAGCCCAGATGAGCGCCAGGCTCATACGGCGACGGCCGCGCGGATGGCGGGGTGGTGCTGGTAGTCGACGATCTCGAGGTCGTCGTACTCCACGGCGAAGATGCTGTCGCGCTTCGTGTTGATGCGCAGCTGTGGGTAGGGGAACGGTGCGCGCGTGAGCTGCTCCGTCACCTGCTCGACGTGGTTGTCGTAGATGTGGCAGTCGCCGCCGGTCCACACGAAGTCGCCGACCTCGAGGCCGACCTGCTCCGCGACGAGGTGGGTGAGGAGCGCGTAGCTGGCGATGTTGAAGGGGACGCCGAGGAAGAGGTCTGCGCTGCGCTGGTAGAGCTGGCAGGAGAGCTTGCCGTCGGCGACGTAGAACTGGAAGAAGGCGTGGCACGGGGCGAGCGCCATGTTGGGGATGTCGGCGACGTTCCACGCGGAGACGATGATCCGGCGCGAGTTCGGGTCGGTGCGCAGCTGGTCGATGACCTGCGAGATCTGGTCGATGTGCGAGCCGTCGGGGGTCGGCCAGGACCGCCACTGCACGCCGTACACGGGGCCGAGTTCGCCTTGGTCGTCGGCCCATTCGTCCCAGATGGACACGCCGTGTTCCTGCAGCCAGCGGACGTTGCCGTCGCCGCGGAGGAACCAGAGGAGTTCGTAGGCGATGGACTTCCAGTGCACCCGCTTGGTGGTGATGAGCGGGAAGCCCTGGGAGAGGTCGAAGCGGAGCTGGCGGCCGAACACACTGCGCGTGCCGGTTCCGGTGCGGTCGCCTTTGGCGGCGCCGTGCTCGAGCGTGTCGCGCAGGAGGTCTTCGTACGGGGTGGGGATCGTCGTATCCATCCCCTCGATCGTACGGCCAGCAACCGTCACCGCGCCCGACCGATCGTCCGGTGTCGTGTCGGAGCCATGAGACCGGGGTTGTGGAGCGTTCCGGCTTCGACGGAGACTCCGGCTAGACTCGACGAGTCGCATCGGATGATTCCATCCGATCGCGGGCCTTTAGCTCAGCTGGTAGAGCGCCACGTTTACACCGTGGATGTCGTCGGTTCGATCCCGGCAGGGCCCACCAAAAGAAGTTCCCCGGGATCATGGGCATCTCGGGGCTTTTTCGTTACGCCGTGCGCCTCTCATGGCTGGACACTCTGTGTTGGATACGTCCCCGTGGCGTCCCCGCGCAGAGCCAACCTGAGCTTGCTCTCGTCTGCCGTGCTTTGTGTACGTCTAAACACTGTCCAGAGAGCATAGTCGCGGCCCGCAGGCGTCTTGGAGTGGCTTCTAGCCCGATCTCACGAAGCGCGTCGGATGAGGCGCGTTCGGTTAGGTGCGATGACTAAGGGGCCTCTCAGCCGAAAACGATCGTTTCCGGCAGGCGCAGCGAGGTTGCCGGTTGACTGCGCGACACGCCGGTCGCGCACCCTGCTGAAACCCCCTGCCGCAACCTGTTGCGCCGAAATGGTCCGCCCGACCTTTTAGACAGAGTGGGATCGAAGCGCGATTACCGACAAGTTCCGTGAGACAGCCGGCAGATCGGCAGCGCACCACTCAACCGTCTTTGAGGGATCCTCGGGCTCACCAAACGACAACTCTCGAGAGATCGGACAGTTGCGCCACTTGTCGTTTCTCATGAAACTGTCGGATTTCATGAAACTTGACGGATTCTCGTGAAAGTTGTCATCGTGTCGGCGTATCAGAGCGGGTCGTCTCTGTCTACGCGGAAGGATCTTGATTCCTGGAGCCCTGCCCGGGGGAGACGATCGGGCCCGTTCTTCTGGTCATCCACCACACCCACGCCGTGATGACGAGATGCAATGCGCACGGGAGGAGCATGATGGCTGACCCGGCTCCGTCGGAGCGGTCGTTCGCCGCGGTGAAGTCCGCGTGAAAGACGAGCAGCACGAGGAAGCCGATGGTGTTGTTCACCGCGTGCACGACGATGCCGATCTCCAGCCCTCCACTCCTCCAGGTGATGATCGCGAGCGTCGAAGCGAACACGACGTAGTACAGGTTCACCCACGGGTCCGTGGAGAAGTGGACCACCGCGAAGACGAGGCTCGAGACCGCGATGCCGAGGATCAGAGCGGGGCGGGGTCCTCTTGCCCAGCTCGTCGCGACGCGGAACACGAGGCCGCGATAGCCGTACTCCTCCCCGGCGGCCTGCAGAGGCGTCAGCAGCAGGGTCATCAGGAACACGTAGGCCAGGCCCGTCGTCGTCCAGGTGGTGGTGGCGTTGTCCATTACGAGGTTCGACACCACGAGGTTCACCGCCCAGAGCGGGACCACGACAAGCATCGCCTTGCCGAACAGCGCGGTGCGGAAGACCCCGAACACCGACGTCAGTGAGGCGGCACGCACCCCGTACAGCCATCGCTGGATCAGCATGCTCCATGGGATGAGCAGGGCGATGGGTAGCATCGCTGCGATATGGATGGTGCCTGTGTACCCGCTCAATCCCAGGGTGGCGTCGACGTGGAAGGCGATCTGGACCGTGCCGAGGGTCATGCCGAACATGCCGCCGATAAGCAACCCGATCGCAATGAGCCCGCGACCGATTCGGCGTTTATCGTCGCTCAGGGCGTTCTGGTATTCCACGCCGGGGGGAATCGCTCGAAGTGTCCGGGCGGGTGGCTTCACGGGGGTCGTTGACGTAGGTGAGAGCGTGGGATCGGACGACATGTCTTTCCTTCGATGTGGGGCGTGTTGATCGGTGCTGTCTGGATCTCGGGGCGGTGGCTCAGGACGCCGGCTGTGCGGTGATGCCTTCCTGCACTCGTCTGTTTCCGGGGCGCTTCCACCATGTGCCGGCTCGCCAGACCCACTCGATGGGTCCGTACGAGTGCGTTCGCAACCACAGGCGCGAGAGCACCGACTGAAGTGCGATCACGGCGAGACTGACGAGAACCACGGGCAGGATGATGGGCATGGCGGGGAAGTCGATGAGGCGGGAGAGGAGGAAGAAGAGCGCTGCGGCACCCACGTAGTTGCTCAGTGCCATCCTGCCGAGGGGATCGAAGACAGCGGCCAGAGGTCTCCGGAGCCGGGTGCGCCACAGCAGCGCGAATCCGGTGACGTAGAGCCCCGCGAAGATGATGCCGAAGGCTCCGCCGATGGTGAAGCGCGGATCCCCGGGCTCGGTCGATTGCCAGAGCAGTGCGGGCACCGCCAGTGCGAGCAGAACGGCGAAGGGCAGGGCGATGGCACGCCCGCCCTTCTCGAGTGCTCGTGGGAGCCCGAGCGCCGCGCAACCGGAGCCGAGGAGGATCAGACCGAGAAGTGTCGGGGTGCCGCTTCCGAGGAAGGCGAGGGCCGCTATCGTCGCCACACCACCCAGAACAGCCACGGCGATAGGCGGTGCCAGCAGGATCACCGGCAGCGCGAGGAGGCCGATGATCCCGTACTCGAACAGGATGTTGCCGGGGTAGATGAGCGCGAGGGCAGCGCCGATCAGAATCAGGCAGAGCATCCGCCGCAGCATTACCGCCCAGGGGCGATGCGATCCGGTGCGACGTCGGGCAGAATCCAGCACGAACCAGAAACTCATCCCGAACAAGAACGCGAAGATCGGAACGAATCGTGTCTGCACGAACAGATCGAGAATCACGCGTGCCGGCTCCGGTTCACGAAGCTGAGCCGCAGTGGCCAGGCGGGAGCTCACCTCGGTGATATCGACACTGTTCACAAGCAGGATTCCCGCGAGCGCGAACCCCCGGATGCTGTCGATGAGAGCCCAGCGGGGCGAGGTCAGTGACTGTCGAGAGGGCTGTTGTTCCATGATCGATTCAATCTGTTGCGCGCACGCGCTTCATCCCTTTCGAGGACGATCGTGCTCGGTCGTGAGGTGTCTTCGTTCAGGTCCGCGAAGGGCGCGACGGGACCGCTTCAGAACTCGGCGAGCAAGTCGCGTGCAACGTGTTCGACGACCTCATCGGTGTAGGCAGCGGCGGGATCCTTCGTGGCCGTGAGTATCGCGATGTAGATCTGCTCACCTGATTCGGTGGTCACCACGGCGACGTCGTTGCGTACGCCTCCGGCCCCTCCGGACTTGTCGGCGACGGTCCACCCCGAAGGCGCCGCAGCACGGATGAGGGAGTCCCCGGTCGCATTGCCGCCCATCCAGTCCAGGAGCTTCTCACGAGAGCCCTGCTCGAGCGCGTCACCTTCGAAGATGGTCTTCAGATTCGTCGCGAGAGCCAATGGCGTGCTGGTGTTCTGGTCACTTCCGGGGACGACGGCGTTGAGCTCGGGCTCATACGCAGTGACGACGGTCGTCGGGTCTCCCAGCGCGCGGAGGAAGTCCTGGACACCCGACGGGCCGTTCAACGACTCCATCACGAGGTTGGCGGCTGTGTTGTCGCTGTCGCGCACGGCAGCTTCCGCCAGCGCATCCAGGGTGAGCCCGTCGTCGAGGTGCTCGGAAGTGATCGGCGAGTATCCAGCTACATCGAGCTGGGCCTGCTTCCAACGGACGATCGTCTCGCGCTCATCGACCGGCGTGGAAGCCAGCATGGCAGCAGCGACGAAAACCTTCATCGTCGACGCGTAGGGCATCCGCGCCTCGCCGTTGTATTTGACGACCTGTCCGCTCTCTCCGACGGCGACGGCGCCGACTGTGACGGCGAACTCCGCTTCGATCCTGCCTATCTTGGCGGCGATTTCAGCGCTGGTCTGGGGACTCGGAGAGGCGGTCCGATCGCTCTGCGGGGGAGCGCCCCCATCCGAGATGCCGCTGCAACCCGCCGTTGCTAGCACCGCGGTCACCGCCAGCACCGCGAATGCCGGCATCCTCTTCATCGCTCTACTTGTCATGGTAGTTCCTTTCGCGGCACTCACGAGCCTTGCGTGCTCTCATCCCGTCGCGTCACATGATGGCGGTCGACGGGACCGTGCACATCTCCTGCGGAATGAGGTCAGCTGAACGAGTAGAGGATCAGGAAGGCGGAGTTGTAGACGATGTGCATTACGACGCCGGGCCAGACCGACTTCGTACGAACCATCAGCCACCCGTTTATCAAGCCGACGAGGAGAGCCGACGGGAACACGAGGTTGATGCCGTGGAATACGGCGAAGATCAGCGCGCTCACCACGATGGCGACCCAGGCGCCCCAACGCTCGAAGAAACGGGTCAGGATTCCGCGGAACAAAAGCTCCTCGCCCAACGGCGTCAGGACAGCGCCAAAGAAGATGGTTCCCACGAGCGCGAGGATTCCGCCGGACGCCGCCGCACGCAGGATGTCTTGAGAGTCATCCACACCTGGGAAGAGATGCTGGATCACCGTGTCGAACGTGAAGATGACTGCGAAGCAACCGGCCGCCAGAAGTACGGCGATCAGGAGCCATCGCGGGCTCACCCGGCGAACTCCGAAGGCGGGGAGCTCACGAATGCGAGCGAGGACGACGATCGCGAACACGAAGATCGGCGCTGCACCCGAGAACAAGAGGCCGACAACGCCCTCCAGCGCCGGGGTCGGCGCGGGGAAGAGCCCCAGCAGCACGATGCCGACGCCATAGACCAGCACTCCGACTACCAGCGCGATGATCAGTTCGGTCCACTGCGGTCGACGTTCTGTGTCTGGCGAGGCATCCATGTTCACGGTGTTGTTCTTCATGAACGTCATTGGACACCGTGCCCTCGGGGCAGGGTCAAGCGCGCAGCGCCGGACGCGGATCCATCACACCGCTTGATCGTCTGCCGCGTCAGCCTCTCGGACGATCTCATGCGCGCGCGCGAGCGCCCGCAGCTGGCCGTGGTTGAAGGCATCGACGACCGCAGCGGTGAGTGCCTCCTGCGCGAGATTGCCCTTGGTCCGCTGAGCCGATCGCAGATCAGAAGCCCACGGGAACCGTTCGCGGTGGGCCGCCATCGACACCGCGAGGAGCTGTGCGACATCGTCGATGGCCCTGTCGTCCGACTCGTCAGTGAGGGCTTCGAACGGTTCGCTCGCCTCATCCGGCTCGTTCAGGAGATCGCTCGTGTCGTGGAGCGCCGTTTCGTTCAGGACGCGGGAGTAGACGGTGAGCAGCCCGCGGTACTGCTCCGGGAGGCCGTCGGCGGAGTGCGCGAACGGTGTGGGCGTGTCGAGGGGCGCGCGGTATCGCAGGAGAAGGGCGAGTTCCGCGCGCACGCGCTGCAGCCGTTCGATGCTCGCCTCGAGTTCGGCATCAAGGATGGCGATCGACGCGTCGGTATCGGCCGTGCTCGTGGCCAGCGCGCGGATCTGCGCGAGCGGGATACCGAGATCGCTCATCCTCTTGACCTGCAGGAGTCGCACCAGGTGGGAGGTCTGATACTGCTTGTAACCGTTGCCCGCACGCTCTGGCTCATCGAGGAGCCCGACCTGATGGTAGTGCCGGACCGTTTTCACCGTCGTGCCGGCGAGGTCGGCCAGCTGTTGCGTGCTCCACGCCATGCGTTTCTCCTCCGTCTTCGATCTCAATACCAGCAGATGACCCAGGGGCTGAGTCAAGCGAACGGACGACTTGACTCGGCCCCAAGGGCACGGTGTCCTCTCGACCCATGAAGAAATTGAGTGCCGCCCTCGCCGTCCTCGCGGGTCTTGGAATCCTTGTCGCCGTCTCCTTCACCTTGCACAACAGCAACCCGCACGTGCTGCAGTTCCTGCCCGACCCGATCACGAACTTCATGACGGACCACGGTTGGGTGTCCTGGATCGGGACCGCGGTGGGCGCGATCGCGATTCTGTCTCGGCTGTTCGTTGAAAGTCGAATTAAAGACTTGCAATCGCATCCTTCCGATCAGTAGCCTGCCGGCCAGCTCGGCTGAGAAAGCCTGCTGAGATCGGGACGCCGATTGACCCTGCCCCTGGGGCACGTCCGACACTCATAACATGCACAACACTGGCGACACGAACCACAATTCTGCGGACACAACGGCCCCCAAGAGGCCCCGCGCTCTCGATCATCCCGGAGCTCGCTCGGATTCGCCCCCCGATCACAGCCTGGAGTTTGAACTGCAGGCGATGCGCGACAGCGGGACCTTCAGATACACGTTGACCATGGACCGTGTAGACCCTGCAGATGTCGCGACGGAAGAGAAGAAGTCCTGGACCGCGAGCCTCTGGGAGAGCGTGACCAGCGGTGAGTTGCGAGGGATCCTTGATCTCCAACGAAACCACTCCCTTGGTTACCGTCCGGGTTTCTCACTGATCGAGGTTGACGAGCGAGCGTGGGGAGGCCGCCCGGGAAAGAAGGTCTCGGCGGTAGCCGAGGCTCCGGCGTCTTGGCGGGTCGGACCCGTGGCTGCGATCCGCGCGTTGCAATCGCCTCTCGCGGTGGAAGACGACGGTATCTTGCACGTCAGCGGCGCTCTGGTGCGAGTTCTACGCGTCACGCTAGACACCACGGTTGCAACCGTCGCCCTCGGAGGGCCCACGCATCGCATCATCTTCGAGAGCGGCGGCCAGGTCACATCGCTCGAGCTCGAGCCGACCGTGGTCAAGCCCGCGGAGCTGGACTGGGACCGCCTGCCGAAGCAACCGCTGTGGTAAACGGTGCATGAGTGCAGGGAACTAGCAGAGCGCCGACCTGCAGTCGCGCCGTTCGTCACGAGCGTCCGCAGAACGTGGTGGTTGACGAGGCGATGTGGGGGAAGGTTCTCTTCCACATTGCTGTTTGAAATGACCGAACTCCCTAGCAAACGCGGTCTCGGGACACTCGACGTCACGTCGCGTCCTTTCGGGAATCGGCGTTGCGGCTGTGTGGAATATCATCAATCCTCCGATCGCCGGGGGGAGGAGGACGAAAGTGCCAACGACCAATATCGAGACCGAAGAGCTCCCCATCACTGAGATTGTGGTCCGGAACGGGGATGTGTCCCTCCGGGTGATCGAGCAGGGCAGCGGACCCGCCGTGATTTTCTGTCATGGCTTCCCGGAGACCGCCGACACGTGGCGATTACAGATGCTCGCGGTCGCGCGATCAGGTTACCGTGCCATTGCGCTGGACATGCGCGGTCACGGCTCGAGCTCAGCCCCGGCGGACCCCGCCCTCTACACGTCGCTCCACACCGTCGGCGATCTGATCGCCGTGCTCGACTCGCTCGACATCGCGACGGCGGTCGTCGTCGGGCACGACTGGGGGGCTGACCACGCGCAGCGCGCGGCCGTGATGCGGCCCGACAGGATCCGCGCCATCGTGAGCATGAGTATCCCGTTCGCGCCTCGCAGTGAGATGAGTCACTGGGATGCGCTGAGGGCGGAGGGCCTCGGTGACCGGTATTACGCGCTCGACATGCTGCGCGACGACGCCGATTCGGACTTCCCACCGACCGCCGAGACCGTCGCAAGCATCCTGTATTGGCTTTCGGCGAGCCCGGCCTCCGGAGAGGGTTGGGACCCGATCGACCCGGGCCGCTCGATGCTCCGCCCGGCGCCCGATACGGCTCCGGCGTGGGGCGATCCCCAATACCTCGACCTTCTCGTCGACTCGATTCGCCGGAGCGGCTTCCGGGGTGGTCTCAACCACTACCGCGCTGCACAGGCGAGCTTCGACCTCACCGCCGCGTTTCGCGGCGTCGTCATCGGACAACCCTCGCTCTACATATGGGGGGCGGAGGACGGGCTCAGCCGCTTCTTCCACCCGGAGGTACCGACGCTCGAGGACCTACGTCAGGCGCAACCGGGACTCGTCGAGCAGATTCGACTCGAGGGAGTGGGGCATTGGATCCACCAGGAGGCGCCGGACCGTGTGAGCGCGGCGATCCTCAGGTTCCTCGAAGATCTCGACGGAGCGGAGGAACGACGATGATGACGCTTCTCAGAGCGATCCGGACGGGGGACCGGCGGGGCGTCGAGCGGGCGATCGCCGCCGGGGTGGAAGTAGATCGTGCCGGTGCGGACGGATTCACCCCACTCATGGCGGCGGCGGGCCTCGGGCAACGCGAGACGGTCAAAGCGCTCTTGGACGCCGACGCCAACGTCAACATCGTCGAGCCCGGCATGGGGGCGACCGCCCTTCACAAAGCCGCTCAATCGGGCGACGGCGAGATCATCACGCAGCTACTCGATCACGGCGCCTTCATCGACCAGCAGTCACCGATCCTCGGCCACACGCCGCTCATGGACGCCGTCCAGCACAAGGGCATCGCGGCCGTCGCGGTCCTTCTCGATCGCGGAGCCCGCCTCACCCCGCTGAATCACTTCCAGCAGACGGCGCTCGACCTGGCCGAGAGCGACGGGCTCACCGATATCGCCGGGCTGATCCGGGCGAGGGAGCAGTGGATCATCGATCGACGACGCGCCCGTGACCTCGCCGCGGCAGTCCTCGCCGGCGCGACAGAGGACGTGCGGCAGTTGCTCGTGCGCGGTGCCGACCCGGACGAGCGTCTGCCCCTCGCCGGAGGCCCGGACGACGACTACACGCCTCTCGGACTCGCGTCGCGCGACGGTCATGAGGACATCGTGCGACTCCTCCTCGACGCGGGTGCCGACGTGCGGCAGGTCAACGGGCTCATGGGGGCCACGCCCGCGCACGAAGCGGCGTACGGCGGCCACGGTGGGGTAATCCGCATCCTTGTGGAGCCGACGTCGGAGGCCGCGCTCGAGTTAGACGCGCAGGGCGCGTACAACGGCCTCACCGCACTGCACGACGCCGTGTGGCACGGGCATCGCGCCGCCGTGGAGGCGCTCGTCGACGCGGGCGCAGCCCTCCATCTCCGAACGCACACCGGCCTCACCCCGCGAGAGCTCGCCGCGCTCTACGGCTACACGGAAATCGCGAACCTGCTTGAACAGGCCGAGGAGGCTCGCGGAGACATCGTCCGCGACCGCACACACGAAGAGAACTGATCCCACCACCACGCAGTGCTCAACCGCGAGACGCATCGCGTCTTTTCGAGAGGCGGTCGGACTTGGTCGCCCTGAGGTTTCTCCGCGTCCACCGAGTCACCGTGAACGATCCTTTTCGGAGGAAGAAGCTCGTGCAGTGCTGCATCAGGGCCATAAACCTGCGCTGTAAGCGGTGTCGGTAGACGTATTCGGTGGGGACTAAACGAGCAGCAGATCCCCGCGAAATCGTGCGCGGGGGTCAGGTGCACCGCTTCGGGCGGACGCGGTTGGACTTCGTCCGGGGATGAGCAGGGCTAGGACGATGGGGCCTCCAGGTGTGGGGCGTCGCGACGTACTGCATCCATCACCTGCGGTAGCTCCACATGTTAGATGAATCTGGTGTTGCTGTAGGGCTCGACGACTGCCAGGCTCTTCAGCAATCGGTATGGTGTGCACATGCGCAAGTCCCCTTTTCGCCTTCAACCTCGAAAAGATGAGGCTCCCACCCCCAATCCTGATCAGGCTTGGAAGATTCTCGAGCTTGTTAACGGGTGGATCCGTCATTCGGATGCCAAGGCGGGCATCACGCTGGCCTTCAGCGGCGCACTGCTGTGATGTCCAGGGAGGTTGTTGAGCCTGCTGATTGGTGTGCCGTTGATCGCGGAGTGTCGCCTGTGGTGATTGTAGAAGTGGATCCAGTCAGGCAGGGCAGCGCGGCGTTCGGTTTCTGATCCGTAGAAGCGTGCGTAGGCCCAGCCGTCGGCGAGGGTGCGGTGGAAGCGCTCGATCTTGCCGTTGGTCTGCGGCCGGTAGGGGCGGGTGCGCTTGTGTCGGATGCCGAGGTCTTCGCAGGTGTCTCGCCAGGCGTGAGATCGGTAGCAGGCGCCGTTGTCGGAGAGGACGCGTTCGATGGTGACTCCGCGATCGTGGAACCAGGCTGTCGCGCGGCGCAGGACGCCGATGGCGGTCTCGGATCGTTCGTCGGCGTGCATCTCGACGTAGGCGACGCGGGAGTGATCGTCGACGACCGTGTGAAGGTAGCCGATCCCGAGCCGGGGCTGATGGTGAGCATTGCGGTTCACGCCCGTCATCGCATGCCGATTCCTCGTGCCCTGCGCGCGACCGAGGAAACGATGCCCGCCGCCGTCGGGGATGTTGCCGAACTTTGTGACGTCGACGTGGATCAAGGAGCCGGGATGGTCGTGCTCGTAGCGGCGGATCGGTTCTCCGGTGACCCGATCGATACGTGACAGCCGGTTGATACGGCAGCGCACGAGCACCGCGTGAACGGTGGATGGCGCTAAGCCGAGCTCCCCGGCGATCTGCACGGGTCCGAGCCGGCGTCGCCACCTCATCTTCACAATTCTCTTGACCACAGGCAAGCGCGTCTTGGCCGGCATTGAGCGCGGGCGACTCGATCGGTCCCGCATCCCGGCGACTCCTTCAGAGCGCCATCGGGCCGCCCATATCCGGGCGGTCACGGTCGAGACCATGAACATCTTGGCCGCCACCGAGGGCGGCCAGCCGTCGTCAACGATCAAACGCGCCAACCGGATGCGAGCACGGGGAGTCAGAGCAGCGTTAGCGTGGGACACGAAGACCTCCTGGTTCGTGAAGCGGTTCCTTGAACAGCTCCACTTCACAACCGGAGGTCTTCGCCTTTCAGCAGGTCAGGGCCGTGTCGCCGAAACAACGTTCCTGGACATCACAGTCGTCATCGGCGCAGTCATCGGTTTGTTCATCGGCGACGGATCCGTCGAGTTCTTCGATTCGCATCTGGCGCTCAATCTCGCGGAGATCGCCCTCGCGCTCCTGCTGTTCGTCGATGCGGTCGACGTCCGCGGTTCGATTCGCGCTCAGTTCGGCCCGGTGCCACTGCGGTTGCTGTTCATCGCGCTACCACTGTCGGTCGCGATGGTCGTCGCGCTCGGACTCAGCCTCCCGCTCGGTCTGTCAACCGCCGCGGTGCTCGCCATCGCCTGCATCTCCGTCCCGGCTGACTTCTCCCCGGAGCTGTCCATCGTGCGAGACAAGAGGATCCCGAACCAGGTTCGACGGTGGCTGAGTGTCGAGAGCGGATACAACGACGGCCTGGTCGCCCCGCTCCTCCTGGGAGCGCTCGCGCTTGCCTCGAGCACCACGACTCCCGGAACAGACGCTGTTGCTGCGCTCCTCAGCGCGGCTCCTGCCGGGCTGCTCGCGATCATCGTCGGGAGCATCGTGGGCACCGCAGTCGGCAAGCTCTTCGGCGTCGTGCTCCGCGCGGGATGGGCGGATCAGCAGAGCATCAGGATCGGTATCGCTGCTCTACCGATGGCGACCTTCGGGCTGGCGCTTCTGGTCGGTGCGAACGGGTTCGTCGCCGCGTTCGTGTGTGGGATCGCGTTCCGGTTCGCGCGTGGGAAAGGCTGGAAGGAGGAACCCGAACTCTCTTTCGTGGAGGATCTCACGTCCACGGTGAACCTCTTCCTCTGGCTTGCGTTCGGGGTCGCCGCAGTCACCCTTGTCAGCGCGACGTACACCTGGTGGCCCACGCTGCTCCTCGCGTTCTTCGCGTTGACGGTCGGCCGTTTCATTCCGGTATGGGTATCACTACTCGGCACGCGACTGCGGCCCCGCGACCGGCTCTTCATCGCGACCATGGGCCCCCGGGGTGCGGCGTCGATTGTGTTCGGACTGATCGCCTTCAACGCTCTCCCACTCGATCAGGGGTATCCCGTGCTGGCCGCCGCGTGCCTGGTCGTGCTCGGGAGCATCATCGTGCACGGCGCCGGTGGGACGCTCCTGATCAGCCGCTTCTACGGGAATACCGACAATCGACTGCGTCGCCGGCCCTGATGCTGGCAGCATCCACCCGCTCTCGGAAGCCAAACACCGGTGTTCGTCGTCTCGGGCTTGCCGTACCTGCAGATCACTCATGGTCGCTACTCGGCACACGCCGCGACCAACCTCACCAGTGCGCGGGCGACGGCTGGTCCTGGTGCCAACCGTTGCGGGCAGCGTGCGAGGACTGGCTGGGGGCAGACAACTGGAAGCATGATGAATCCACATCCGAAGCTCGACACCCTGGCGAAGACTATGACGCCAACATGGAGAGCTGAACGGCCCACCGAAGTCGGTCTCAACGATCTCGGACGTCAGGCCTGTCGATAGTTCTCATGTTCGACTCGGCCCACTCGCGGAGCGCCGCGATCGGCGGGTAGAGAGACTCGCCGAGCTCGGTCAAACGGTAGTGGACCCGCGGCGGAGTGGTTGCCTTAACACGACGTGAGACGAGTGTGTCCTGCTCGAGCGATCGAAGGGTCTGGGCCAGCATCTTTTGCGAGACACCGGCGGCTCGGCGTTTCAACTCGGAGAAGCGCAGCTCCTCTGGCGAGGCGTCGTGGAGCTGGATCACGATCATCGCAGTCCACTTGCTGCCGATCCGGTCCAGGAGCCGACGGGTGGGGCATGCGGGGTCGAAGAGATCCCCTCGGCTGCCGAGCGGGTCGGTTCCCTCGGGGGAACCAGGTGAGCGAAGAGTGCCGTCTTCCGGTGACATGAAGATGTTCCTATCGTGAAGTGGTCTCCAACAGAAACCTAGATGAGGTGTCATGACTACGTCCACCACAGTCGAGTCCGATGGAGCGCGCCTCCACGTGATCACGGAAGGCGAGGGACCGGCTGTACTGCTGCTCCATGGGTTCCCGCACACTTGGCGTGTCTGGAGCGCGGTCATCCCGACTCTGGCCGAGACGCACCGCGTGATCGCTCCCGACCTGCGCGGGCTCGGCGACAGTGAGCGAGCGGTGTCCGGATACGATGCGCGGAGCCTCGCGGGAGATGCGCTCTGCATCCTCGACGCCCTCGACGTCGACCATGCGGCGGTGGTCGCGATCGACGCGGCTGTGACTCCTGCGTTCATGCTCGCGCTCGAGAACCCCGATCGGGTGGATCGTCTTGTGCTCATGGAGGGCATGATCGGCGCCCTACCAGGAGCCGAGGCCTTCGTGCCAGGCGGCCCTCCGTGGTGGTTCGGCTTCCACGCTGTCCCGGATCTCGCCGAGACGGTTCTCGAAGGACACGAGTCCGAGTACATCGAGTACTTCCTCCGCACGGGGACCCATGACGGTCGCGGAGTGGAGCCTGAGATCCGCGACGCCTTCATCGAGGCCTATCGCGGACGCCACTCCCTCCGCAGCGCCTTCGAGCACTACCGCGCTCTCGCCGCCAACGCGGCGCAAGTTGCCCAAGCCGTCAGAACGCGTCGGCTCCGGGTGCCGACACTTGCCATCGGGGGCAGGACCGTGGCCGGAGCGACGGCTGCTCAGCTCGAGCCGCTGACGGATCACCTGGAGGCGCGGCTCCTTCCGGACAGCGGCCACATCATCCCGCTCGATCGCCCGCGCGAGCTGCTCGAGCTTCTGCATCCGTTCCTGGGCGGACAGGGCGACCTGCGTCGTTCTGGCTGAGACGACCGTGGCGAGCGTCGGCAGGAGCACAACGTTGTCCCAGCACGTACGCCGCGCGGTGCTCGCCAGGCTCTGTGTCCTCACCGTGGATCTCGACCAAGACGACCTCACCAGCAACGCCACCGCGGAGGACATCGAGGGGGACCGGGCGGGCCGCGCGGATGCGCTCAGCAGGGCAAGCGCTGAGGGCCGGAAACACGGGGAACCGTCCGATCCAGGAGTCTTTACACCGTGGATGTCGTCGGTTCGACCCCGGCGAGCCCACCGAAGAGCCGTGTCCCAGACGTCAGGGGTTTCTCGGACTGCCTCGTGAAGCCGTGCAGCTCGTTCGCGTATTCGCCGAGCACCGGACCCGTCGACCCAGCGCCGCCAGCACAGGCGGGTTCCGACCGGTCTCAGGTCACGCTGATGAAGATCGGATTCGTGTACAGCCAGATGTCGGCCCAGGGGTCAGCTGGGGAGACCGGGTACGGCTGGGGTGCCCGCGAGTCGATCTCGGCGCCGAGCGGACCGACCCCGTGCACCTGGCCATCGCTGCCACGAAGGCGGACATAGCCGTCCTCAGCGGCCGGCTCGAGCGGCACCACGACACGGAACGGGGAATCGCTACGGTCGGTGACGTCGAGCATTTCGACGACTCGGGTGCCGGGTGCGCGCTGTTCGTCACGGTCGGCGACGGGCCCGGTGACACGCCCGCGGATCAGGTCGAGGTGCGCGAGTCTCGGCGTCGTGCCCCGCGAGGTGGGCGTCGTGGTGGGCGTGACGTCGACCACGAGCTCGAGGGCGGTGCCGCTTGCGACGGTGAGGGTCCCGCCCAGGGTAACGCCGGTCTCCGGCTGGTCGGTGGCACGGAGCACGACGGAGAGTCCGGCGACGAGGTGTCCGTGGTCGACCCAGACACGGCCGGCGCGGATCGCGTCGAGGAGGGAGGCGGACGACCGGTCGACGGCCCCGACGTGCGTCCGACTGAACTCGCCCGGCCAGAAGTCGGCGCCGTTCTGGGGTGTGTCCGTGGCGATCGGGTCGGGTCGACGGCCGGCGCGGTTGAAGTTCGCGAGGGTTGCCCCGGCCTCCCAGTCCGGCCCGGTCGGGAAGTCGCCGACGCGTGTGGCGTCGGACTCCTTGAGGTGCAGATCGCTGTTCGTGGTGATCCACCAGCGCCGCCCCTCGCTCAGCAGCGAGTCCCACACACCGCCGACGACAGCCGTCGTCCAGTCGAAGCCGCCGTGAGTCAGATAGGCCTCCGCGGGGTAGCCGGGGAACGAGAACTCGCTGGGGGCGTTCTCGTATTCGCCGCGCCGCGAGCGTTCGGTCGCGTTCGCGGCGATCGCTCCGGCCTGAGCGCCGGGAGCGCCCTCCATACCGACGAACACCTCCGGGTCGGCGTCCTGCCAGGCACGGAGTTCTCCGGGCGAGTCGATGCCGAGGCGGCTCGGGTGGTTCGCGAGGACGATCACGTCGTCGATGACGCCGGCACGCTTCTGGGCGCCGAGCCAGGCTATCCCGTCGGTCGCGTGCACGAGCCACTCGGCGGCGTCTTCGGTGCCGGGGCGCGGTTTCTCCCATCCGTTGAGCTTGCCGTCGTGGTCGAGTTCGAAGCGGCGTAACACGAGGGTCGTCTGGGGCCCGGGCGCGATCAGCACGGTCGCGTGCTCGGCTCCCGGGATGTACCACTCGAGCCCCTGCAGCACGAGCATGTCGGGGCGAGCCGCCCGCGCGGTGTCGATCTCGCGTGCCGCGTTGAACACCCCGCCAACGTTGGCATGTCCTTTGTTGCTGTGTTCGGTGAAGGCGATCGCGTCGACCGCGAAACGCTGCGCCTGGTCGAGGATCGTCGTCATCGGGTACTTGGCGTCGTGCGAGTAGACCGAGTGCACGTGGTGGTCGAACACCAGCCAGGAGATTGCGTCCGGGTCGACGACTGCCGACGCGGACGGTAGCGGCGCGGCCTGGGCGGAGGCCGCGCTCCCGAGCCCTTGGGCGGTCGCTCCCACTGCGACCGTCGCAGCGACGGATGCCCCCAGGAAGGACCGGCGGGAGAGGCCGTACCGGGCCGATGCGCCCCGCTCCTCCTCAGGCACGGAGGATGCGCCACCGGTGGGCGCGGGCTGCTCGGGGCGGGGATCGAAGGGCATGGCATCACTTTCATCGGACGGACGCGCCGATCGTAGGCAGCGGAGGTGAACCTCGGCCCAACGGCCGGTGCCATGAGTGACGCCCGGCGTTCACGACCCATTAATCTGCGTCGGCGAGAGTCCTGGCGTCGCCGGGTATCCCCGTCCCGGAGGCTCACCGCACCCACCAAAGGTCCCGATGTCTTCCACTGTCCCCGTCATCCACCGTTCTCCGTTCCGTGCCGCAGGGCGCGCCCTGCTCGTCACGGCAGCGCTCAGCGCCAGCGCGGTCCTCTGCCTCGCCGGCGCCGGTGCTGCCGTCGCCGCCTCGGCACCGGCACCGCTCACGCTGCGCGACACCGCCGGCGCCGCGGTCACCTCAGGTGACGCGCGCGCCGTCCCGTCGTTCGGCTCCGCGGTGCTCGCCGCGGGCTGCCCAGCCGATGCGGACGACGCCGCCCGACTCTCCGTGACAGCGGGAGGGAGCACCGTCGTCACCTCTCCGACCGTCGCGGTGGCCGCCGGGCAGCCGGTCGAGGTGCCGATGGCCATCTCGTTCCAGGAGGTCGTGGACGGCGGCGTCGAACAGGGAGATGCGACCCTCGCGCTCGAGTGCCTCGTCCTCGAGTCGGGCATCCCGTCGTCGGTGGTCACGGCGGCGACCCTGCCCGTCACGTTCGCCGCGGGAACCTGGTCGGTGCCCGGCGCCCAGGTCGAGCCCGTCCCTCCGACGGCCACGCCGACCGCTGCGCCGCCTTCGGGAGGTCCTGGAGCAGGGGCGATCGCGTCGCCGAGCCCGTCGGTCGCAGCACGACCCTCCGCTGACGGAGACCTGGCGTTGACGGGCTGGCAGCTCGGCGGGGTCGGCGTCGTCGCCGCCGGCCTGCTCGCGGGCGGAGCCTTCCTGCTCCTGCGCAGGCGTCTGCGGTAGCCCATCGGCACGGAGGCTCCAACGGAGCGACCGCGGTCAGGTCGCGCTCGGTGTCTCCTCATCCGCTGCCAGGTTCTTCTGGACGGCGAACTGCGTGCGGTGCAACTCTTCGTACCGGCCGCCGGCAGCCAGCAGCTCGTCGTGCGTGCCCCGCTCCACGATCGAGCCGTCCTCGACCACGAGGATCAGGTCCGCACTGCGGATGGTCGAGAGCCGGTGCGCGATGACCATCGCCGTCCGGCCCTCGAGCGCCTCGCTGAGCGCCGCCTGCACCGCTGCCTCTGAGGTCGAGTCCAGCGCCGCTGTCGCCTCATCGAGGATGACGACGCGCGGCTGGGCGAGGAGCAGTCGTGCGATGGTCATCCGTTGGCGCTCACCACCGGAGAGTCGGTAGCCACGCTCGCCCACCATGGTGTCCAGCTGGTCCGGCAGGGACCGGATGAGCGGTTCGAGCCGCGCGCGGCGGACGGCGTCCCACACCTCGTCCTCGGACGCCTCCGGACGCGCGAGGCGCAGATTGGAGCGGATGGTCTCATGGAACAGGTGGCCGTCCTGCGTCACCATGCCCAGGGTGTGCCGGATGGAGGCGAAGGCGACATCGCGGACGTCCGTCCCCGCGAGACGTACGGCGCCCTCGTCGACGTCATACAGCCGCGACAGCAGCTGCGCGATCGTGGACTTACCCGCTCCTGACGAGCCGACGAGGGCGACGGTCTGCCCTGGTTCGATCCGGAAGGAGACGCCGTGCAGCACCTCCTCGCCGCCGCGGGTGTCCAGCATCGAAACCTCTTCCAGAGAGGCGAGGGACACCTTGTCCGCCGACGGGTAGGCGAAGTGGACGTCGTCGAACTCGACGGACACCGGACCATCGGCGACGGTGACGGCGTCGGGTTTCTCCCGGATGAGCGGTTCGAGGTCGAGCACCTCGAACACGCGCTCGAAGCTGACCACCGCGCTCATGATCTCCACCCGGGCGTTCGCGAGGCCGGTCAGCGGTGCGTAGAGGCGGGTGAGCAGGAGCGCCAGGGTGACCACCTCACCGGTGTCCAGCTGCCCGGCGAGGGCGAGGGAGCCGCCGAGGCCGTAGACGAGGGCGAGCGCGAGGGCGGAGACGAGCATCAGCGCGGTGAAGAAGACGAACTGCAGCATCGCCGTCCGGACACCGATGTCGCGGACGCGGGCGGCGCGGACACGGAACTCCTCGGCCTCCTGATCCGGTCGGCCGAACAGCTTGACGAGCGTGGCGCCGGGAGCCGAGAAGCGCTCGGTCATCTGCGTGCTCATGGCCGAGTTGTGGTCGGCGGCTTCGCGACGCAGCGCTGCAAGGCGGCCACCCATACGGCGCGCGGGCACCAGGAAGACGGGGAGCATCACCACCGCGAGGACCGTCACGAGCCAGGAGGTGCTGAGCATGACGATCAGGGTGAGGATCAGGGCGACGAGGTTCGTGATCACGCCGGACAGGGTGCCGCTGAAGGCCTGCTGAGCGCCGATCACGTCGTTGTTGAGGCGACTCACGAGGGCGCCCGTCCGGGTCCGGGTGAAGAAGGCGATCGGCATCTTCTGGACGTGGTTGAACACGGCTGTGCGCAGGTCGAGGATCACCCCCTCGCCGATCCGAGCCGAATACCATCGCGTCAGCAAGGACACGGCGGCGTCCGCCACGGCCACGAGGGCGATGACGACCGCGAGCCGGACGATCGTGGCCACCTCGCCCCGGGCGACGATGACGTCGACCACCTGCCCGGCGAGGACCGGCGTCGCCACCGCGAGGAACGCTCCCGCGACGGAGAGTGCGATGAAGACCAGCAGCTTGGCGCGGTAGGGCACCGCGAAGGTCATGATCCGACGTACGGACGCGCGGGAGATCCCGTGCTTGCCGTCCTTGGCGCTCGAGATCTTGTACAGCGAGCTCCAGGCCGCGCTTTCCATGCTCATTGCGATTCCTCACGCCCCGCTGCGCATGAGCACGTCCCTGACCCCGGTCACGATCCGGGTGGCGACGCGAACGCAGACCTGCGAGAGCGTATCAGCCTCGCTGTTCCCGACCTGAACGTTCCGGCGGCACCGTCGGTCCGGGCGACCGCCGTCCAACGGAGGAGACCAGCCGAGGTGCCTGGCGTGATCAGCGTTCGGAGCGCAGGGCCGTCCACATCACGACGAAGGCGGCGGCGATGCCGAGTACGCTTCCGGCGAGCCCGACGATCATGGCGGGGTGACCGGTGTCGGCGAGCCCGATCGAGCACGAGACCACCCCGACACCGGACGCCATCAGCCCGACGAAGCTGAAGACGGCGAGGATGAAGCGCTTGGCGGTCCTGGTGGGATCGGGAGCGGGAGGGAGCGACATCGTGTCTCGTTTCCGCCGTCGCGTCGTCTGCTTCGGCTCTTCGGCATCAGGCTAGAGGGCCGCCGATCGATGCGGTGAGGGGGTATCCCCGGTCCTCACGACAGAACGGTCACGAGCGTCTGCGGATCTCGTGGACGAGGAGCCAGACGAGGTAGCCGCCACCCACGATCACGGTGACGACCCCCACCGGGAGCGACGTCGGCAGCAGGTGCTGCGCGACGATATCGGATGCCAGCAACACGAGGGCCCCGAGCAGGGCGGACGGCACCAGCGCGATGCCGGCGGTGCGGGTGATCCGCTGCGCGATCTGCGGGGCGGCGAGGGCGACGAACGCGATGGGTCCGGCTGCGCCCGTGACGACAGCCGTGAGCGCGACGGCGCACGCCACGAGACCGAGCCGTGAGGGTTCGACCCGCGATCCCAGCGCCTTCGCCGCGTCGTCGCCGAGCTCGATTTGGCGGAGCGAGCCGCCGAGTGGCCCGAGGACGATGGTGACGGCCAGGATGACGACGGCGGCCGGGAGCAGCTGGGCCCATCCGACGGCGTTCAGCGAGCCTGCGCCCCAGACCGTGGCGAGCATCGCGACCTCGAGCTTCGCGCGCAGCACGAGGTAGGAACTGAGCGCCTCGAGCATGGCCGAGACGCCGATGCCCACGACGATGAGGCGGAAGCCCTGGATGCCTCGACGGTAGCTGAGGAGGGAGACCAGCGCCGTGGCGATCAGCCCGCCACCGACGGCACCGCCCGCGACAGCGGCCGAGCCGGCGCCCGCACCGATCACGATGATCACGATGAGACCGCCCGCGTACGATCCCGCGGTGAGCCCGATGATGTCGGGGCTCGCGAGCGGGTTCCGGGTGAGGGACTGGAAGATCGCGCCGGAGAGTCCGAGGGCGGCGCCGAAGAGCAGCGCGGCGAGGACTCGCGGGAGGCGCCACTCGAGCACCACCGTCTGCACCAGACCGCCTGGCCCGCCGAGGAACGCCGACGCGACCTCACCGACCGAGAGCGGCAGGTCGCCGAGACACAGCGCGAGCAACACCAACGCGAGCGCGACCACACCGAGCACCCCGCACACCACGATCGTGCGCAGCCGGACGCGGACGGAGAGCGATCGCCTCCGCCACACGACCGTGCGCGGTCCGGTCTCGGCCCCACTCACAGTGCGCTCGCCTTCGCGCGCCGCACGAGGTGGATCAACACGGGCGCACCGATGAACGCCGTGACGATCCCGACAGGGACGTCACTCGGCCAGAGGATCACGCGACCGATCACGTCAGAGGTGAGCAGCACAGCCGGCGCGATCAGGATCGAGTACGCCAAGATCCACCGCTGGTCGGGACCGACGATCCACCGCGCGATGTGCGGCACCATGAGCCCCACGAAGCCGACCGGTCCGGCGATCGCGGTCGCCCCTCCCGCCAGCAGGGTGATCGCGACGACGGCGAGCACACGGGTGGTCGCGAGGCGGGTGCCGAGTGAGGCGGCGAGATCGTCGCCCAGCGCGAGGGCGTTCAGCGATCGCGCACTGAACAGCGCGATGACGACGCCCGCGAGGACGAAGGGGAGTGCGGGCATGATGACGTCGAGGCCCCGCTCGACGAAGGACCCGGCGTTCCACCCGCGGAGCTGCCTGAACGTGACCGGGTCGAGGAGCATCATCGCGGTCGTGATGCCGCTGAGCACCGCAGCAAGGGCGACGCCGGCGAGGGTCAGCCGGACCGGATCCGCACCACCACGTCCTGCCGAGCCGATCACGTAGACGAGTGCTGTCACGACCAGGGCTCCCAGGAACGCGAACGGCAGATACTGCACGGGCGTGCGCGCGCCGAGCAGGACACCGATCGCGACGAAGAGCGCCGCGCCCGCGTCCACACCGAGGATCCCCGGATCACCGAGGGGGTTTCGGGTGAGGCCCTGGATGAGTGCGCCCGAGACGCCGAGCCCGACACCGACGACGAGTCCGGCCATGGTGCGGGGGATCCGCAGATCGAGGACGACCAGATCGGTGACGGAGCCATCGGGCCTCGTGAGTGCCCGCCAGACGTCGGTCGGGCCCACGGGGTGGGACCCCACGAGGATGCTGAGCAGGATCGCGGTCACGAGTGCCGCGACCGCGATCCCGAGCCCCAGCGAACGGCGCCCGCGAGGGGTGCGCGAGGTCACCGACGGGTCAGCCGTCGACGCTCTGCGGAGCTGTGCCGGCGACGGCGTCGACCAGGCGCGGCACCAGCTGTTCGAGGACGTACTTCTGGCTGAGCGGGGTGAGGAAGTAGATCGCACCGGCGAGCTCGCCGTCGGTGAAGACCGCGTGTCCGCCGGTCACGGCGTCCAGACTCGAGGTGGTGCCGAAGCCCAGCACCTCCTGAACGGCATCCGTGGACTCCGTCGCGAAGACGATCACGTCAGCGTCGATGACACCGACGTTCTCGGCGGCGATCTGCGCCTGTCCGCCCTCGCTCGGGACGTACTGCTGCAACCCGGGCGTGATCGTGAACCCGAGATCCGTCAGAAAATCGGTGTTGAGGCCGTCGGGGTAGACCCACAGGTTGCCGTCCCACGGCCCACCCTGAGAGAAGGTCGCCGTGAGGCCCGCGAACTCCGGGTGCGCTGCCGCGGCCGCAGCGTAGGCCTCGTCGACGCCCGTGATGAGCGCCTCGCCCTCCGCTGAGCGACCCACGGCTTGGGCGACCATCCTGGTCTGGTCCCGCCAATCCGCGAAGTAGAGTCCCGCACCCTCCTCATTGGTCACGGTCGGCGCGATCTCCGCGAGCTTCGCGTAGTTCTCCTCGGTCATGCCGGCGTTCGTCCCGATGATCAGGTCCGGCCGCAGCGACGCGATCTTCTCGTACTCGAACCCGTCGGTCGTGGTGAGGACGGTCGGCTCGGCATCGCCCAGGAGCTCCGTCGCCCACGGCCACACCGCATACGGCTGCTCGCCGTACCATTCCGTCGTCGCGATCGGTGTGACACCGAGTTCGAGGAGGATGTCCTGCTCGGTCAGTCCGACCACGACGATCCGCTGTGGCTCCGAGGGGATGACCGTCTCGCCGTACTCGTGCTCGATCGTCACCGGGAACGAGTCGCTCGGCTCGGTCGTGTAGTTCGGGTTCTCGGCGGTCGTCGAGGAGGCGCTCGAGCAGGCGGAGAGCGCGACACCGACGAGGGCGAGCGCGCTCACCGCGGCAAGCAGGCGAGCGGTCCTCGCGCTCGGGGCGCGGTGGTGCTTCGGAACGATCATGGGGTCCTTCATCGGTTCGGCTGGCGGGATGGCGACAGTCAGGTTAGCCTTGCCTAATCGCTTCGCGCTATCGCGCTGAGTGGACAGGACTTGTCGAATGGAGACAGCTGGATGTCTGGTCGCGATCACGCGGACGGCGGGATCAAGCTCCTCGGCCCACTGGATGACGCCGAAGGGACATCGGGCGAGTTCCGGGTCTCCCGCTCGCGGGTCGATGCGACGACACGGTTCGACGAGCACTCGCACCGCGAGGACCAACTCGCGTGGATGAGCTCCGGCGCGATGGAGGTGTCGGTCCTCGGCGATCGGCGGCGACTGCGGCGAGAGCACCTCGCCTGGATCCCCGCGGGGATGGTGCACGAGATGAGCTTCAGCGAGCCCGGAGAGCTCATCAGCGTCTATGCCGACCCGATGCTGCGCCCACAGGGCGGCCGTTGGAACGGTGCACGGACCGTCCGGGTCGACGACCTCTCGGGAGCGCTGCTGGCGCACCTGCTCGACGCCGACCCGGCCGGGCGCCGGCGATGGCGATGCTGGTCGCTCCTGATCGACCTGCTGTCGGCGGCGGCTCGCGACGATGAGGCGTTGGCCATGCCCCGTGAACCGCGCGCGCGTGCCATCGCGTCGGCCCTGATGGCCGACCCCGCCGACCCGCGTGGGCTCGACGATTGGGCCTCGGCGGCGGGCGTCAGCTCGAAGACGATCGGCCGGGCGTTCGTGGACGGCACGGGATGCACCTTCCGTGAGTGGCGGGTCCGCGTGCGCCTGCATGCAGCGGCGGGAATGCTCGGTCGGGGTGTCGCCGTGCAGGAGGTCGCACCCGCGGTCGGTTACGAGTCGGTGAGCAGCTTCATCGGGGCGTTCCGCACCCGGTTCTCCGTGACCCCCGCTGTCTACGCCGCGCGCAGTCGGACGGCGGACCTCATCTGATCCGAAGACGGGTGCGGCTTCAGGCGCTCTGAGCAGACCGACCGTCTCCGTCGGTCTGGCCGGCCCCGGAGAAACCGAGCCATTCGCGGGCCGTCACTGCCTGGATCCGCCCACCCACCGCCTGAACCGATTCCGACGCGGCGTTCGACGGGCTCGAGGCTGGCGCGACTCAGCTGATCGGATCACCGAGACTCAGCTCCCACACGGCGAGGCCGTGCACACCCTGTCGGGTGGCGTAGGTCTTCCGGAGACCGAGGGTCTTGGCGTCGGACCACCAGATGACCGTGCCGTCCGCGAGTGTCGCCGTCCACTCCTGCTGCGTCGCGTCCCACGTCGCACGATTGCCTGCTTTCGCTCTCGCCTCGGCGACGGTCAGCTGCACGCCGTCGGTCCCGTCACCCGGCCAGGTGTACGCGTATTCGGCGACACCGAGGTCGATCTTGCTCTTCGGGACACCGGTCGCAATGAATGCCGTCAGCACGCTCTTGACCCAGGGCGTGCCGCCGACGGGGCCCGCATCGGTCCAGGTCGGTCCGTGCTGGTCGTAGGCCATCAACACGAACCGCCCCACGGACGTGTTCAGCGCACTCATGTCGTACCCCTCGTCGGCGTAGCCCGCGGCGCTGTCGGTGGCCATGAGCGCTATCGAGATGGTCGACGCTGACGGCAGTGCGGCACGCAGTTCGGCGAGGAACTTCGTGAGACCGGCCTTGTGGGTGCTGTTCAGCGACTCGAGGTCGACCTGCACGCCGTTGAAACCACCCTGCGCGACCTTGGAGACGAGTGAGGTGACCACGGCCTTCCGGTTCGCGGTGCTGCTCAGGAGCTTGGTGGCGATGGTCGGCGAGAAGTCACCGATCGATTCGTCGAAGTTGCCGAAGAGGAGTTCGGTCTTGAGGCCGTGACCCTTCGCCGTGGTCACCATGCCCGCGGCCTCCGGCGGCGTCGCCGTGACCGCCGCGCCGGTGGACGTCAGGTTGACGCCGTCGATGCCGACGAGCGAGAGTGCCGAGGCACTCGGGGCGATGTACTGCGATCCGGACCCGGTCATGAGGTACCCCTCGATCGGGAGACCCGCCGCGGTGGCGGGGGAGGAGACGAGCAGGGGGACCGCGGCGGCGGCGACCCCCATCGCGACCAGGACGTTCCGGATGTTCCGTGGTGTGTGCATGCCTGATTCCTTCTGTATTCGATCGCGGAACACTCGAGGCGGCGGCGGTGACCACGGCCTCGACGCCGCTAGCGGTGGGCGGAAGCGAACGCTTCGTCCAGAAGTCGTGATCGGATGGTGGTGGCGAGCCTGTGCCGTGCGCCGGTGAGGACCGGCTCCGCGGTGACGGTCGCACCGACGATCTCGGTGGTCGTCGCACGCCCAGGGAGCAGGTCGCGGACGAGGCTCGCGAGCCGGTCTCCTCCGGCGGTCCCGATCGGCCCGCCGAGGATGACGCGTTCGGGGTCCAGGATCGCGATCGCCGGCGGAACGGCCAGGGCGACGCGCGGAGCCAGATCGGCGAAGAACGCGTCGCGGCTCGGGTGGGTCGCGAGCGTCCGGGCTGCGTCGTCGATCGAGAACCCCGTGATGCCGTGGCGTGCCGCGAGGTCCTCGAGGACGTTCCAGTCGAGGAGGTCGTCGAGCCGTGCCACGGACGGACCGTCGAGGAGGGAGTGGGTGGACACGGTCAGGGTGCCGATCTCGCCCGCAGCACCACGGGCCCCGTGGAGCAGGGCGCCGTCGACGTCCACCGCGAAGCCGAGACCGATCCCCAGCCACAGGAGTGCGAAGCTCTGGGCCGAGCGGCCTGCTCCGGTGACCCGCTCGGCCACGGCGGCGAGGTTCGCGTCGTTGGCGAGCTCGACACTCCACGGCAGCAGGGTCTCGAGCGATGCACGGGTCCCGCGGGTCGGCCAGCCGGGGAGGGCGTAGGGGAGGAGGAGTTCGTCGGTACGGGGCGAGACCGAGGCCTGGAGGCCGACGACGACGGCGGCGACCGCCCCGACCTCGATCCCGTTCGTCGCGCAGGCGAGCTCGACGGCCTGTCGCACCTCGTCGGCGGCGGTACGGGCGCCGCCACCGCTCGGTCGACGCGTCTCGGCGACCGTGTACGCACCACCGACGGCGTCGACCGGGACGGAGCGCACGCCGTCGGACTGCACATCGATCGCGACCCCGAGGACGCGGCGAGCCCGGACCCCGTACAGGGCGGTCGCCGGCCCGGACGTCCCGGCGATGTGTCCGACAGATTCGATGAGGCCGGCGCCCTCGAGGCGTCGGACGATCTGGGAGGCCGTGGGTTTCGAGACGTCAGACAGCTCGCTCAGCTGGTTGCGGGACAGCGGCTGGCGCTCGAGGAGGACGGCGAGGGCGGCGCGGTCGTTGATCGCCCGCATCAGGGCCGGCGTGCCGGCGACGGTGTCGGTCATGGTGCCTCCTCGCCGGTGATCCGATGGGGAGACCGTAACTGATAAGACTCTTAACTATCAAGACCGATGTGGGCGTCATCCGGTCGGGATGCGGGAGCGATGCCAGGCGTCGTTCGGGCTCAGGCGGCCGGACGCGGGGCCGCGGTGGACCCGCGCGGGAGCAACCGCGCCTCGATGGTGGTGAGCACGGTGTCGGCGTCGGGGTTCGCGATGCGGCCGACCAGTCGATCGAGTGCCGCCTCGCCGAGTTCGTCGGCATCCTGTGCGACGGCCGTCACGCCTGGGGAGACCATGCTCATCCACCGGGAATCGTCGAAGGAGACGATGCTCAGGTCGTCGGGGATGCGGAGCCCGAGGTCCGATGCCGCCCTCCAGACGCCCTCGGCGATGAGGTTGTTCGCGGCGAAGACGGCGGTCGGGTGCCCGCGTCGGGCGAGGAGGTCGACGGCGGCGTTCCGAGCCGCGTCCGCTTCCCAGCCCGCGGTGACGAGCAGGGACGGGTCGGTCTCGATCCCCGCCTCCCGGAGCGCCCGTTCGTAGCCGGACAGTCGCTCGGAACCGGTCGTCCAGACGGTCTCGTCCGTGAGCAGGGCGATGCGTCGGTGGCCGAGCTCGAGGAGATGCTCGGTCACCCGTCGAGCGATGTCGGCGTTGTCGATGGCGACCCCGTCGCACCGACCGTCGGAGAACTGCCGATCCGCCTCGACGACCGGGATCCGCTGTTTCACCAGGTAGTCGGAGACATCCTTCGACAGGGGGGTCACGATGACGCCGGCCACGCGTGTCGCGACGAAGGCGCGGGCCGCGTCCATCTCAGCCTCGACCGAGCCCTGGTCGTCGACGAGCATCATCGTGTACCCGAGCTCACGAGCGCGGGCTGCGACCCCGGCGGCGAAATCGGCATAGAAGGTGTTCCGGAGATCCGAGACGAGGACGCCGATCGCGTGGCTGTGCTGGGTGCGGAGGCTGCGGGCCATCGCGTGCGGGACGTACCCGAGCTCGTCGGCCGCCGCGGCGACCCGTTCCTTCACGGCCGCGGCGACGTACCCCTCGCCACTCAGGGCTCGCGAGGTCGTGGACTGCGAGACACCGGCCGCCTGAGCGACGTCCTTGAGCGTCGCACGACGGGGTGGCTCGGGGCGCGTTGACCGGTCGACCATCGTCTGCAGTCCCTCCACTCAGGTGATGCCATCGCCCGCTGCTCGGCGCCTCCACCCTAGCCCCCGGGGTGTCGCAGACACGAGTCAGCCGCCCGCCGCCACCTCTTGCCAGGGCCGCGCGACCTCGCCTATAGTCGGTCGCATGTGGTAACGATGCCACATCCCGATTGGGATCGACGGAAAGCCAGAGGGTGGCCATGGAGACGATCACCGGACGCGACGAAGGACCGATCGGGAGGCGCCCGTGACCACGACCACCCGTCCTCGGCGCGATCGCCGGACGCCGTCTCCATCGGTCGGCGGTCGCAAGGTGCGCAAGTACAACCGACGCGAGGCCATCGCCGGCTACCTCTTCATCAGCCCGTGGATCATCGGGTTCCTGGTGTTCACCGCCGGCGCGATGGGCTACAGCCTGGTCATCTCCTTCAGCAACTACAACCTGGCGACCAACCTCGCGACGCCCGTCGGACTGACGAACTACGAGAACCTCTTCGCCGACCCGAAGGTCGCACTGTCGCTCGGGAACACCCTGTTCTACGCGGTGCTCGCCGTCCCGCTCGAGATCGTCTTCGCGCTCTTCCTCGCGACGTTGCTGAACCGGGTCGGGCGCGGCGCCGGCTTCTTCCGCACCCTGTATTACCTCCCGAAGATGACTCCGGCGGTCGCCACGGCCTCCGTCTTCCTCCTGCTGCTGAACGGCAACACCGGCGCCGTCAACAGTTTCCTCGGGCTCTTCGGCATCGACGGCCCGCAGTGGCTCATCGACCCGAACTGGGTGAAGCCGTCGATCGTCCTGATGACCCTGTGGGGGGTGAGCGGGACGATGGTGATCTTCCTGGCCGCCCTGAAGAACGTCCCGCGGGAACTCTACGAGGTGGCGTCGCTCGACGGAGCCGGTCCCGTCCGCCAGTTCTTCTCGATCACCGTCCCGATGATCTCGGGGGCGATCTTCTTCAACGTCATCGTGTTGACGATCGCGGCCCTCCAGGTCTTCGACCAGGCGTACCTCCTGTTCTGGCGTGATCAGACGAACGCCTCGCCGGAGTCCTCGCTCTTCTACGGCGTGTACCTGTTCCAACAGGCGTTCCGCCAGTTCAACTTCGGCTTCGCGGCCGCCATGGCCTGGCTCCTGTTCGTGATCATCCTCGTGATCACCCTCATCCAGATGAAGCTCAGCAATCGATTCGTGTTCTACGAAGGAGACGACTGATGACGACCGTCCAGAACCAGGTCCCTCCGGTCGGAGAGGTCGACGAGAGGGCCGCCGCGTCGCCGAACCCGCCGCGTGGAGCGGTCGGTCAGCGTGACTACCGTGTGCGCCGGGTGATCGGGAAGACCGTCCTGTGGATCCTCCTGACCGGCTTCTCGCTGTTGTTCCTCTACCCGTTCGTGTGGTTGCTCGCCGCGAGTCTCAAACCGCGAGGCGAGGTCTTCGACAACAAGCTGATCCCGGAGACATTCACCCCGCAGAACTATGCGGACGTGTGGCAGCAGCTTCCGCTGTTGTCGTGGATGACCAACAGCATCGTGATCGCCCTGCTCGCCGCGGGCCTCGTGGCGATCTCGAGCTCGCTCGTGGCGTTCGGCTTCGCCTACTTCAAGTTCCCCGGCCGCAATCTCCTCTTCGGGCTCGTCCTGGCCACGATGATGTTGCCGGGCGCGGTGACCATGGTGCCGCAGTACCTGATCTGGAAGAACCTGGGTGTGCTCGGGACCTGGTTGCCGCTCTTCGCGCTCAACCTGTTCGGGTCGGCGTTCTACATCTTCCTGCAGCGCCAGTTCTTCCTCGGGCTCCCTCGCGAACTCTTCGAGGCCGCTCGCCTCGACGGCGCGAGCTACTTCGGCCTGTTCCGCCGCATCGCCATGCCCCTGTCGATCCCCTCGTTCATCATCGTGTTCCTCTTCGAGTTCCAGGCGAGTTGGAACAACCTGCAGGCGGGCCTGATCTACCTGAACGCCGGCAGCGTGGACGGGTTCACGGTCCCGCTGGGGATCTCCTACGCCATGACCGCCTTCAGCCCGACGAACGGCGGGCACGGCGACTACCAGTTCGTCATGGTCGCCGCACTCGTCGTGACGCTCCCGATGCTCATCCTGTTCGCGTTCGGACAGAAGTACTTCATCGAGGGCGTCGCGACCCAGGGGCGGAAGGGCTGAACCGCCCCGGCGTCGTGCGCCGGGACGAGTGACGAGAGCGGTGGTCTCCCTGGGAGACCACCGCTCTCGTCGTACCGTCTTCCACCCCGAGTCAGGTCGCCGGTGCTGTCCAGGACACCGCCGTCCGGCGTCCAGGGTCACCGGTCGCCGGACGGAGTTCCGTCTCCCTGCGTCGTCTCCGGCCGACCGACGATGCGGAGCAGCGGACGCACGACGACGGCCCCCTCCCGGAGGAGGGGGCCGTCGTCGTCAGCGGTTGTGGGATCCGATCAGCCGGCTGCCGTCGCCTGGTCGTAGGCGAGTTGAGCCGCCTTCTGGGCGTCGGCGAGCGCCTCCTCAGCGGTCTTGTCGCCGAGGAGGACCGACTGCACCGCGTTGTTCAACTCGGTCTCGATCTGCTGCCCTGCCGGCGAGACCCCGAAGGTCTGCCCCTCGGAGACCGCGTCGTAGTACGTCCCGATCGTCTGGTCGAACCCGGCGTTCCCACTCTCCTTGACGTACGCGTCGCGGATGGCGGTGTCGGCCTCCGGGGAGCCCGTGAACAGTCCGGTGTTGATCGCACCGGGCTTGGCGGCGATGGTCTTCGACCGGGCCTCACCGGCGGCCTTCCACGCGTCCATGCTCGTCAGGTCCAACGCCCACGCACACGCGGCGTCCTTGTTCTTCGCCCCGGCGGGGATGACGAAGGCCGTCCCACTGGCGACGGTGAACGGCTTGCCGTCCTGGTCGAGGAAGGGGACGGCCGAGATGTCCACCTGGTCGACGTAAGGCGTGAGGACGTTGACGTACCACTGCATGTTGACCTGCGCGCCCACCTTGTCGGTGACGTACTGGTTGCCGTCGCCGAAGGTGTCGAACGCGTCGGTGAAACTCTTCACCTTCGCGTAGCCGCCCTGTGCGTCGTAGATCTTCTTGAGGTAGTCGAGGCCGGCACGGTTCGACTCGTCGTCCAAGGTCGGCACGCCGTCCTTGTCGATGATCTGACCCCCGTTGCCGAGCACCCACAGGCCCGCCTGTCCTGCGGCCACCGGGTCGAAGCCCAGGACGGTCGGATTGCCGCCGCTCTCCTGGTAGACCTTCTTGATGGCGGCGAGGAGGACGTCGGGCTTCGAGGTGTCGATCTCGGACGGGTCGACGCCGGCCGCCGCGAGCACTCGATCGTTGAGGATGATCGCCGGCGGCTGGTAGAACTGCGGCACCGCGTACACGTCACCGTCGTACGTGATGTCCGCCACCACGGACGGGTAGTACTGCGAGGCCGGGTCGACGTCGTGCACGGAGAAGCACTCGGACAGCGGCGTGATGAGCCCCTGTGCCGCGTAGGTGCCGATGTACCGGCGGTCCATCTGGACGACGTCCGGAGCGTTCCCGCCTGCCACTCTCGTCGTGAACTTCTGCGCGTCGAACGCGGTCTGGTCGATCTTGACGTCGACGTCGGGCAACTGTGCCGCGGCGTAGTCCAGACGCGAGGTGCCCACGTCGTCGGCGTTCTCGAACCCCCAGGCACTCAGCGCACCGGTGGCCTTGTCGGTGAAGGACGTGGTGGCGGCCGTGCCACCACCGCCTCCGAAGCTGCACCCCGCGAGCATCACGGTCGACGCCGCGAGGGCCGCGACGGTCAGCGTCCTCTGCCTCTTCTTCATGTGTCTTCCCTTCGGTGTCGTCGTGAGCGGCATCGTTGCCGGTCACGTTCGTTCCACAACTCCTGAGAACTCTGGAATCCTTACCACACTGGGAAGCTAGTCGACGCTACCCACGTCACACAAGGGCTAGCGCGCGGCATCTCGGGCATCTTCGGTGGGAATCATCCAGGGTGCTTGAGTCGTGATGGCACCCTGGCTAGGCTCAGTGTGGCAACGATGCCACATTGCGAAGGGTTCCCATGCCGACCATCGACCGTATCCTGCTCGTCGGACACACTCACCACGACGTCGGGTACACGAACAGCCCTCGGATCATCGACCCGCAGCACGCGCGGATCGTGTCCGAGGTGCTCGACCTCGCCGATCGCCACGCCTCGACCGGGCCGGACGACTTCCGATGGACGTTCGAGGTGAGTCGTCCTGTCCTCGCCTTCCTCGAGCACGCATCGCCTCGTGACCGGGAGCGACTGCGGTCGGCCAACGCGTCGGGCCGCATCTCGGTGACGGGCGGGCCACTCAACCTCACCCAATTGCCGTCGGCCTTCGAAGTGGACACGGCGTACGACGCCGTAGCGACGCTGCGGGACGCCGGCCTCACGGTCCGGTCGGTGCAACACGGCGATGTGAACGGCATCGCCTGGGGCAACATCGACGCCATGGCGCGCGCGGGACTCGACCGGCTGGTCATGGCGCTGAACCCGGACCACGGTCGACCACCGTTCGAACAGCCGAGCGCCTTCGCCTGGGAGTCGCCGAGCGGGAGACGCGCGTTCGTCTGGTTGTCGACGCACTACGGCTTCGGGGAGGAGTGGGGGATCGTCGACGGGGACGTGGAGTTGGCGGAACGGCGGATCGCCGAGTTCGTGAGCCGACTCGGATCCCGCGACGACTACCCGTTCGACACCGCGGTCGTGCACGCCGCCAACGACAACCGGTGGCCGACGGCCGACTTCCTGGACGTCGTGCGGTACTGGAACCACCGGCACCCCGAGGTCCCCATGCGGACGGCGACGATGGACGATGCGCTCGATCGGCTCATGGAGCAGGTGACCGCCCCGGCGGTCGACGGCGCCTCGTCGCCGGGCGACCTGCCCGTGTACCGGGGGGAGTGGTCCGACTGGTGGGCGCACGGGCACGGCTCGACGGCACGCGAGGTCGCCGCCTATCGGGAGGCCCGGACGTTCGCGCGCGCCGGTGAGAACCTCCTGTCGCTGGCCCTGCTCGCGGGCGACCCGACGCCACGTCCGGCCACCGTCCTCGGGTACCGTCGAGGTCCGGCCTTCCTGCGCAGCGACCAGGACGTCGTCGACACCATCCGCGAGGTGGACGAGCAGTCCCTGCTGTTCGCGGAGCACACCTGGGGATCCTGGGAGAGCTACTCGAAGCCGCACTCGATGCTGAGCCATTCGCACTGGAACGCGAAGGCGGGGTTCGCGTACGCCGCGTACGACCACGCCCGTGACCTCGCGGTGGAGGCGTTCCATCGCCGTGCCGCGGTCGAGGCCGACACCGGCGTCCCCGTCGCGGTCACCGCGGGGAGCGGGTCGGACTCGGCGGACGAGGTGCTCCTCCTCAACCCGACGCCGCGGGAACGGACGGAGTCGGTCGAGGTCGAGATCACCAAGACGCAGCGCTCCCGGGTGCGGGCGACCGTGCCCGGCTTCGGTGCCGTCCTCGTGCCGGTGCCAGAAGCGGAGCCCCCGTCGACACCGGGCGCCGTCCTCGAGACCCGACGCTACCGCGTGGAGGTCGACCCGTCGCGCGGGGGTGTGGTGTCGCTGGTCCACCGCGAGAGCGGACGCGAACTCGTCGATCCACGGCACGGACACGGTCTCGGTGCGGTGGTCAGCGAGGAGGTCGAGGTGGGGTCTCGGCATCCGATGATCGTCGACGATCCGAAAGCCTTCAGCCCGGAGCACCCCGGCCCCGTCTTCGTCCAGCGGATCGCGGTCGACGAGGAGCCACCCCGGGTCGTCCGTACCGCCGGCTGGTCGTCGATCACGTGGACGTCGGCGACCGACGGCGGGCTCACCGCCAAGCACACGCTGGTGGTCGACGAGGACGGCGACGACGTCGACCTCACCGTGACGGTCGCCAAGCCGGCGGTCCTCGAACCGGAGAGCGTCTTCGTCGCCTTCCCCTTCGCCGTCGCCGAACCGGAGTTCCTCCTCGAGACCGCGGGCGCCGTGTACGCAGCCGGAACCGAGCAGCTCCCCGACACCAGCAAGGACTGGTTCTCCATCCAGCACGCCACGGCGGTCACGGACGACGAGCACGGCCTGCTGTGGGGCACCTTCGACGCGCCGCTCGTGCAGCTCGGCGGGTTCCACACCGGCCGGTGGGCTCGAGACCTCGTGGCCGACGGCGGGCAGGTCAACAGCTGGCTGATGAACAACCTGCACTTCACGAACTTCCAGGCGAGTCAGGGTGGTACCAGCCGGTTCCGTTATCGGTTCCGACCGCTCGGCCGGCGCGTGCTCCGGGAGGACGTGCGCCGGTTCGGCGAGGAGCTCGCGCTGCCCCTCCAGGCCCGACGCTGGGCCGGTGAGCTGCCCGGGCCGGCCGGGTTCCGAGTGGAGCCGGCCGACGACGTGCTGGTCGAGTTGCGCCCGATGCCCGGACGCCGGATCCGCGCCAGACTGCGGAACACCCGGGAGCGGACGGTCGACGTCGGCGTCACACTGGCCGACACGCGACACGCCGTGACGCTCGGGTCGCTCGCCGTCACCGACCTCGTGCTGGACCGCCCGGGCCGCTGAGCGCCGGCGGAGCCGCCGTGGTCCCACGCAAGACTCGGACCGCTGCCGTCGCTCAGCTCGGACCGGTCGGACCGGGCTCCAGATCGCGCTCGACGAGGTCGACCTCGACCACCGGCGCCTCCGGGTCGAGCGGGACGCGGAAGGTCCGGATCTGCGAGGGCGCGAAGTGGGCTTCGACCACCCGGTCGAGGAAGGGCAGCTCGATCCGCGCGTTCGTCGCCCGGTGCTGGGACTCGACCGCGCGGACGATCACCTCGGCTCCGCCCGCGGCGTCGACCACGTCCTCCGACCCCTTGATCGCCGTGACGATGACGGACCCGCCTCCGTCGTCGGCGAAGGAGTGGGCCGCCGGCAGCACACCGGCGTGGGACGACTCCTGCATCGCTCGCACGGGGGAGCCGAGCAGAGCCGCGCGCCTCGTGGGTGCCGCCCTCCTCCAGTCGCCGGCGTGGGGGATGAGCTCGTAGCTGAACCGTTGCGTGCCCTGATCCTGGTAGCTGTAGACCCCGGACGGGTCGAGGAGTCGTGGATCGTGCCAGGAGTACACGGGGCTGCGGACGGCGGTGATCCCGATACTCGGCTCCTCACCCGGAGAGACGTCGAAGCCGTGCTTGGTCGTCGTGACGACGGTCAATCCGGCCCGCGTCCCGTCGACGGTGCCGCTCAGATCGACCCAGGACTGGGCCGGTTCCTCAGCGCCGTCGACAGGTCGCTCGATCGATCCGTACGGCACCTCGTACCGGGCCTCCGGATCGTCGAGGACCGTCGGGAACCGCAGCTTGAGGAGATGCGCCTCCTCGCGCCAGTCGAGGGTGACGTCGACACGCAGCGTGGTCGAGTCGTGGTCGAGCAGGAACTCCTCGACGAGGAGCGACCGGTTCCACCGGCGTTCGACCCGCACCCGCGTCCGGACCGGTCCACGTTCGCGGACGACGATGCGGACGAGTTCCATCGGATCGCCAGGCCAGGCATAGGAGACGACGCGGTGTCCCCAGGTGTCGGTCGGATCCTCGCACACCTGCGTGTGTCGTGTCCCGTCGACGTCCGCCATGATGTCGACACCGGTCCCTGCGAGCCGGTAGGAGTCGATCCAGCCGGTCCGTGGGTCGAGGTGCACGCGCACGGACGCGTTCTCGAGCACCACGCCTCCGTCGGCCTCCTCGCTGACGGAGAGCTCCGACGGCTCGGCTGCGATGCGGCCCGGCCGGAGCCGGTAGAGCCGGTATCCGAGCGCGGGGACTTCGGCTCGGAACAGCAGCGCCCCGCGGCTCTGGTCGTCGGTCGTGGCGGTCGACTGGGTCGACTGTGACCGCACGACCCGGCCGTCCTCGTCGACGACGTGGACCCCGCCGCGCTGCGCGCCGAGGTGGAAGGGCACGTCGGTGACGACGGGCCACGGGTGTGGATTGAAGACGAGGACGGGTTGGGTGTCCGTTTCGAAGGGTACGTCGACCTGTCGCGCGATCACGTTCTGGGCCGTCGTGATGATCCGCTTGGAGATGGACACGGCCTCTCCGAGCTGGTCGCGCGCGTCCTCGTAGGCCGATTCGATCGCGCTCCCCGGGAGGATGTCGTGGAACTGGTTGAACAGCACCTGCTTCCACGCGGTCTCGAGCGCCTCCCTCGGGTACGCGACGCCGTCACGCACGGCGACGACCGCCGCCCAGCGTTCCGCGGAGAGGAGCGCGTGCTGCGCGCGCCGTTGCCAGGCCTTGATGCCGGAATGCGCGGAGTAGCAACCGGGAGCGTGATGCTGGAGGTCGTCGGTGCGGACGGGCAGTGCGGTCAACGCCTCCTGCCCGCCGGCGAGGACCTCGTCGAAGTAGCGTCGTGGTGACGACATCGTCATCCTCCCGAAGGAACCCATGCGGTCGTAGCGGTGGATCGACTCGATGTTGGCTCTGGTCGGCCCACCGCCGTGGTTGCCGACCCCGTAGAACACCATGAGGTCCCCGACGCCGCGATCCAGCGCCGCCAACGACTTCTCGGTCTGCCCGTCCACCGAGCCGGCGGGGCTGCAGTACTCGAAGGGGATGCGATAGGCCAGGACCCGGCTGCCGTCGGGCGACTCCCACCAGAAGAGGGAGTGGTCCAGATCGCTCTCGTGCGGGCCCGGACGCAGGAAGGTGTAGGAGTCCATCCCCTGCAGTCGGAGGATCTGCGGCAGCATCACGTTGTGCCCGAAGGGGTCGACGTTCATGCCGACCGTGGCCGGACGGCCGAAACGGCTCTCGAGGAACCGTTGGCCGTAGAGGCCCTGGCGTGCGAAACTCTCGCCCATCGGCATGTTGCAGTCGGGCTCGACCCACCACCCTCCGGTGTTGACCCAGCGGCCTTCCTCCACGCGTTCACGGATCCGGTCGAAGAGCTCACGATCGTGCTCCTCCACCCAGCTGAGCAGGACCACCTGATCGCAGGTGAAGACGAAGTCCTCGTACTCGTCCATCCGGTGGATGGCGGACCAGAACGTCGCTCGAGCCTCCTGATACCCCTCCTGCCACGGCCAGAGCCACACGGGGTCGAGGTGGGCGTTCCCGATCATGTGGACGGTCCGGCCGGGTGCCGCGACCGGACGGTCCTCGGTGGGAAGCCCGGGCGGTTGTGGGCCGGCCGGCGCGTTCGACACGGGAGCCCGCCGCATCGGATTCGTGTCCTCGTGTCGTCCATGCGTGGTCATGCTTCGACCTCCTCGTCCGCCGCCCAGGCGTCAACCATCTCAGAGATCGCGTGGAGCATGAAGGTGTGCAGCTCCTGAATGCGCGGGGTGGCGGTCGACGGAGCGAGGAGCGCGTAGTCGGCGTGCGCGCGGGCCGGGCCTCCGTCACCGCCACCGAACAGCACCGTGGTCGCACCGGCGTCTCGAGCAGCCGCCAGTGCGGTGACGACGTTGGCGGAACGACCGCTCGTCGTGAAGGCGGCGACCACGTCGCCTGGCCGCGCGAGGCCGGTGACCTGGCGGGCGAAGACGTCGTCGAAGGAGTAGTCGTTGGCGATGCAGGTCATCGTCGTCGGATCCGTGCTGAGGGTGACCGCGCCGAGCGGTCGCCGGTCGCGCTTGTAGTGCCCGATCACCTCGCCGGTGAAGTGCTGGGCGTCCGCCGCGCTGCCGCCGTTGCCGAAGGTGTACAGGATGTGGCCCTGTGCGAACCGCTCGCACAGCAGCGCTCCCACCCGTCCGATCTCGGGCAGGAGGACGTCCGCGGCGAGGGCGGTGCGGACGTGATCGTCGAGCTGTCCCCGCATGCCGTCAGACATGGCTCGCCTCCGAGTCGACGGTCTCGCGTCTCGCATCGACGTGGTCGAATGCGGCCGCCGCCGCGCCGACGACGCAGACCTCGTCCCCGAGGCCGGCCAGCATGATCCGGGCGGCCTCGGCGGCCGGTGGCATTGCGTCGAGGCCGACCCGTTCGCGGATCGGGAGCAGGAGTGCGCCTCCCGCTCTGGTCACCCCACCGCCCAGGACGATCGCGTCCGGTTCGAAGACGTTCACGAGGTCCGTGACGGCGGTGGCGAGGACGTCCAGCGTCTCCTCCCAGATCGAGGAGGCGACGTCGTCACCGGCACGTGCTGCGGCGACGACGTCCTCGGCCCTGATGGGTTCGAGCCCGGCCAGGGTCGAGATCGCCCCTGACCCGACGGCCTCCCGGGCCCGCAGCGCGATGGAGGTCCCGGAGGCGTACCCCTCGAGGCAGCCGCGCCGACCGCAGAGACAGGGCCGGCCATCCGTCCGCACCAGGAGGTGACCGAACTCCCCACCGTTGCCGGCGGCTCCGCGGTTCAGACGGCCGTCGACGACCGCGCCGCCCCCGACGCCGGTGGAGAGCGTCAGGTAGACCATGGTCCGGGTGCCTCTGGCCGCTCCGTAGCGGAACTCGCCCAGTGCCCCCGCTGTCGCGTCGTTCTCGAGGACGGCCGGTACGCCGAACTCCCGCTCGACGAGCGAGACGATCGGCAGGTCGATCCAGCCGGGGAGGTGCAGGGGGCCGATGAGCACCCCTGCGTCGGCGTCGAGCGGTCCGCCGCAGGAGATCCCGACGGCCATCACCTCGCCGAGGCCCGCCGCCCGGATGGAGCGGTGACCCATCTCGAACAGTCGGGCGAGGATGCGATCGGGACCTTCCTCACGACGGGTCGGCTCGACGAGACGGCCCGCGGTGCGACCATCACGGGTCGCGACGGCGACGGCGAGCTTCGTGCCGCCGATGTCGAGGGACAGGACGGGGCTGCGATCGTGCGGCATGGTGACCCTTTCGCGGATGATCACGGCTCGAGACGGCGCGGGAACTCGTCGCTGAGCACGCGGATGTGGCATCGTTCCCACAAATCCTAGGGGTCAGCTTCCTGCAGGGTCAACCGCCGGGACCCTCCGAGAGGAGCGAGGTTCGACGACATCGACGACGGCGTCGGCCTGCATCCCGTAGTCGTGCCCGTCGATCATCAGCGAGGCCCCGACCACCTGCCGTCGACCCGGGTCGTCACCCGTGATCACGCGGAACCGGAGTACCGCCTCGGCACCGGGATAGACGACGACACCGTGGGTGGGTGTCAGACAGGCCCAGCCGTCGGGCACCACGACGGTGACCCGGACGTCGCGCGGGCTCAGGCTCGGATTGCTGACGCGGGCCGTGTACGTGACGTGCTCGCCCGGCCGGAGTCGTCGGTGGAACGGCTCCAGTAGGAGAAGGTTCCCATCCGTCGGTGGGGCGTCCGAGCCGTACGGGAGGAGGTCGTCGTGCAACTCCTCCAGGCGCCGACCCTGCTCGGCGAGGACGTCGAACGTCCGGTCGTCCACCCAGGCACCCTGCCAGTGGCCGGTGAGCAGGAGCTGCGGAGCGATGCGCCGGTAGAGGGCTGCACTGGCGCGATAGTCGGCCCGGCGGAACCGGTTCCGGTACTGGTAGTTGAGCACCTCCCTGCCGTCGTCGCTCGCTCCTGCGGTCTGTTGGTCGCCCGTGACGAGGACGCGCACGCCGTCGACCTCGAACTCGAACGCCGCCGCGTAGAGCGTGTGGCCCGGGAGGTCGTGGGTGGTGATCGCATGGCCACGCCATTCGACCGTCCCGCCGAGCACCAGTTCCCGATCCGCCGTGATCGGGTCGAACCATTGGCAGGGGAGGTCCGTCCGGAGCGGATCCTCCATGATGCGGGCCACGTGTTCGGGGACCCAGATCTCCGTTCCCTCCACCTCGCGGAGCAGCGGCAGACCCGCGACGTGGTCGTCGTGGTAGTGCGTGGCGAGCGCGACCTCGATGCTCCGCACCCCGAAGTCGCGCCGGAGTGCGGGGAGCGAGGCGAGCCAGGGTCGCCTCGCCGCGCGGTCCGTCCCGCTCGGCCACCCGGTCGAGAGGTCGTACCCGTAGTCGATCACGAGGGCCTCGCCGGTTCCGGACAAGAGGACGTAGCTGCAGGCGTTCGACGTACGGTTGACGAGCAGATGCTCGGTGAGCCGCACGTACGGTCGTTCCAACCGGTCGCGGAGGTCCCACGGCTCGATCCGTCGCGAGTCCACGTAGGCCTGCATGCGTTCGGCCAGGAGGGCGAGTGCGGCAGGAGCGTCGGCGATAACCTCCCCGTGCGACGGCAGCAGCACGTCGACACCCGCCTGTCCGAGGATCAGACAGCTGAGGATGACCATGGCGGGACCCTCGCTCTCGGTGTACGACCACTGTGTCGCGGCCAGGGACCACACCCGACCGGGCGAATGGATCAGATCGCCGGTGAAGGCGAAGGTGCGGTCGCCGCGGTGGACGAGGTAGCTGACGGAACCCATCGTGTGGCCGGGGGTCGGCATCGTGTACACCCCGATCCCGGCGATGACCTCGGTCCGGTACTCCGCGGCCACATGATCGACCGGGACGGACGACAGCAGGGAGAACCGGTCCTGTCGGAGGTTGTAGTCGTTGGCCAGGGTCCTCGTCGCCCACATCTCCTCGACGTCGTCGAACAGCTCACGCTCGACGGGCGGCACGATGATCGGGATGCCGGCCGCCACCGCCCTCGGGAGGCCTTCGCCCTGATCGCGGTGGTGATGGGTCATGAGGACGGCGTCGAGCCCGGTCAGGCCCATCTCCTGCAGGTGGTCCAGGACACGACCCGAGCCGAAGTCGATGGCGATCCCTCGATCGGAGGCACCGTGCTCCGCCGTGACGACGTATACGGCGCAGGTGTCCTCGATGCGGAACACCCCGGGGGCGATCGTCGTCACCGCACTCACGCGGGCGCGCCTCGTCCGGCGATGCCCGCCCGGTAGCGCCCCCACTCCCGGGCGACGACGGACAGGTGTTCAGCGCCGATGCGTTCGCCGCTGTTGTCGATCGATTCCACGTAGTACAGCGCCGGTACACCGACGTCCGGTTGCGCCTCGGTGTAGTCGAGCCACGCGGCCCGGTCCGGCATGGGCCACTGATCGGTGTCGATCAGGTGCAGCGGGAGGGCTGCGCCGGCGACCGCGGCCCGGAATCGCAACTGTTCGGTGACGGGCACGCGTTCGCCGTCGACGCCGCGCTCGAGGACGTCGTTCAGCCGGATCATGTCGCTCACATCACCGAACGACGGATGGACGGTGTGCGTGACGATGAGTGCGTCGGGCTTGGCCCGCCGTGCCGCCGCGTGCACCTCGGCGAGGAGGAGGTGGAGGGCGGCGATGCCCCACACGCCGTCCGCGTGCGCCGTCAACGAGGCGCCGGACGGTGCGCGCTGGGTGAAGTCGACCTTCAGCCCGTCGGCGTCGAGGCCGTCGGGTGACAACAGGAACGCGATGCGGCGCGCCAGATCGGCCCGGTAGTCGGGATGGGAGGGATCGACCGACACCACGGAGCCCGTGCGGGTGGTGACGCACCAGTCCGCCGGGAGGCCGGATGGGTCCCAGGCTTTGAACCAGAGCAGGACACGCTGCCCGTCACGATGGCGGTCCGCGATCCAGGTCCGCAGATCCGGCCATTTCGACTCGTCCACCGTGTTCGTCCCGTAGTCGAGCTGCCAACGATCATCGATGACGATCGTCCCGGGGACGATGTCGGCTTCGCCCAGACGCCGCAACCAGTGGTCGTAGAGGTCCTGCCGCGCCAGCTCCGGCGCCCGGGCCGCGCCAGCAGGGAGCACGAAGCCGTCGGGGCCGTCCGGGCCCTCGGGGCCGCCGTCGTCGACGGTCTCGTCTCGTGAGGCGACGGCGAGGGCGCACTGCGCGCCCCACCCGCAGAAGATCGGTTCCCGATGCCACGAGGGGGACGGAGCCGGGTCGGGGGCCCAGCCCGAGGTCTGGAGATCCGTGCGGTACTGGCGGACGACGTCGAGCGCCGAGTCGGCCGGCCGCAGCACGACCTCGGGCGACGTCCATCCGTCCGCCTCGACCGTGGTGTGACCCTCGTAGGCCAGACGCAGCAGGAAGCCGCCGTCGAGCGGTTCGTAGGAACAGCTCGTGAAGCCGAGCGTCTCGACGGGCCCGACGACCGACACCCCGAACCAGGCACCGTCCGGGGTGTCGGTCGCCGAGGTCGCGGGCGCGCGACCGAATCCGAAGGCGAGGGGTGGGGGAGAGAAGACCGCGTGCAACCTCCCGGGTTCGGCGTCCCCGACGACGCCCAGCTGAGCCGGGATCGCCGAACTCCGCACGACGGCCACGGGCTCGGTCGGCGTCGGCACGAACACCGATGCGAAGTCGATCGACGACCGGAAGACGCCGGCGGCACCGGATTCCAGCACGGCACGACCTCCGAGGATCGTGACGTCGCCGAGTCGACCCGCCCCGGTGACCCGCACGGTCGCGCGGATCTCGCCCGCTCGGCAGTCCAAGCGCAGCGTCCGGTGCTCCCACGCACTCGACGCGGTCGTCACCGTGACGACGACGCGGTCACCGTGCTGCTCCGCGATGTGCACGACCGTCGGACCTGCGGACTCGTCAGGCTCGCCGAGGCGGTCGACGCTCGTCAGCAGGGACAGCTCGGACCAGCGGGTTCCGTCCGCGGCGGACAGGAGGGCACGTGGTTGGTGGTCTGTGAACGCGAGCCGGTAGGCGTCCGTCCGGATGACGGCGGCGGCGCCGTCGCGCTCCACTCGAAGGCGCGGTCCACCCTGGGTCTGCCGTGGAGCGGTCATGGACGGTCTCACTCCGCAGGTGCCGCGCCGAGGGCCGCCAGCAGGGCGGCGGTCCCTCCGGCCGGCGAGGTCAAGACCGGGGTGCCCGTCCCGACGTCCTCGAGGGCCGCGGCCATCGACGCCTGCGCGAGGACCACGACGTCGCACGGTTCCAGAGCCGCGACAGCCGCCCGGACGAGTGCATCGTGTTCCGCCGTGTCCCCGGCTTCCCGCGCCGCCGCCGCGCCGTCCACGATCTGGGCGTCGACCACGATCGTCCGTCCCCGGCTCGTGTCGAGCGACCCGCGGATCAGTCGAGACGTGGGCCCGAGCGTGGCCTCGAGGGTGGCGAGGACCACGATCCTGCCCTGGGCTCCGGGTTCCGTGGCGAGTCGCACGGCTGCAGCCGCCATCGGGGCATCCACCCGCACGACGGGGATGGCGACGCGGTCGGCGACCGCGTCGACGACCTCGCCGATGGACGAGCAGGTCACCAGGACGGCTCCCGCCCCGGCGACTTCGAGGCTCAACAGGTGTGCGGCGATCCGCTCGGCCATCTCCGTCGTCGGACCGACGCGTCGGGCCTCCTCGAGGAGCCAGGGATCGGCGATGTGCAGTCGTCCCACCCCGCGGTCGACGACCGCGGCGTCGAAGACCGGTGTGAGCGCGGGGACGGTGTGCAGGAATCCGGCGAGCATCAGGCGTCCCTCCACGGTCGAGCGTGACGGTCGACGACCTCGACGAGCGCGTCGAGCCGAGGCCGTGCCACGTCGCGGAGGCGGGTCGCGACGTCGTCGTCGCCGACGACGTCGCTCCACAGTGCGCGACCGGCGAGGAACCCGCTGGCCCCCTCGCGACACGCGGCCTCGACGGCGGGGAGGAAGCGCTCGTGTCGCACCCCCTGGGAGAGGACGACCCACGGCCCGGTGGTCGCGGCGTCGAGCGCTGCGCTCGCGCGCCGTTGCTCGTCCGGCGTTCCCTCGCCTGCGAGCGGGACCTGTGCCTTGTAGAGGCTCTGACCGACGGTCGAGAGCTCGGCAGCGGCTTCGAGGATCGCCTCGTCCATGTCCCAGCTGCCGTCCTGCAGTTCTTCGGGCGTCGCCCTGACGACCGGTTCCAGGACCGAGAGCACCCCGAGCCGCCTGGCGGTCGCCGTGAACTCGTGTGCGAGGGCCACCCGGTCTTCCCGGCGGGCATCGCGGCGCCAGATGATGAGCAACTTGATCCCGGCGACGGAGGCGAGGCCTCGTTCGTCGCTGAGGACGTCCAGGTCGAGCGCCGTCTCCTCGACCGGCTCTCCGTCCTCCTGGGTGAGCGCGTCCACCGCCAGGATCAGTCCCGTCGTCGGGGGGACCGACCCGGCGTCCCGGACGGCGTCGAACCCGTACTGGCGGTCGATGAGGAACCCGGAGGCCGCCGGGGCGAGTTCCCGCGCCACGTCCAGCTTGAAGGCGGTCAGGACGTCGTCGGCGGGGCGGCCGGCCCCGGCGAGGTCGAACATGGCCCGCAGGCTCTCGCGTTGGTCCATGGCGACCATCGCGAAACCACCGCCTGGTCGCGCGATCGCGTCGAGGCTCGGCGTCCGGATGGACGAATCGGTTCGGTCGGTCATGATCCTCCGGTCTCTGCTGGCGTCGTCGAACCGCCCTGGGGGTGTCCGGAGCGCAGGGAGGCGCTGCGGACGAAGTCGTCGTGTCGGCGTCGGTGCTGCGCCGTCGATCCGCGGGCGGCCGCCGATGCGGCGTCGATCGGCACGGTCGGGAGCGCTGGCGGGGGAGCGGTCGAGCCGGAACGCACCGCTGCGAGGACCGCCGCGCCGACCGCGACCGGTTCGCGCACCGTCAGCCGCTCGAGCTCGTGTTCGAACACCTGGGCCCGGAGCGACCGCCAGGACGGGGAGGCCACCGCCGGACCTCCGGCGACGACCGTGGCCCGGGTGGCCGGTGCGAGCGCGTCGACGGTGTCGAACATCCACCGTGCGTGATGGGCGAGCCCGCGGAGCACCGCCGCGAGCCGGTCGACATCGCCACCGAGCGAACCGGGGATGTCCAGCACGGCGTACCGGTCCGGTGCCGGCGACTGTCGGCCGCGTGGGTACGGACGGGCGATCGGACCCGGCTCGACCGCCAGGCGGGAGGCCTCCTCGAGGATTGCTGCACGCCGCTCTGCGGGGGACTCAGACAGGAGCAGGCGGACGAGACCGCCTGACGCAGCGGAACCGGCCGTGACCGCGACCTCCGTGCCGTCGACGGCGAGCGACAGCCCGACGCCCGCGTCGATCGCGCGTCTCCGGAGGTCGGTGTCGACGCGATCCGACCGGACGAGGCCGACGACCGCCTCCGCGGTGCCGACCGAGTCGACACTGCGGCCGGGTGTCCGTAGCCCGGCAGCCCACGCGGCGACGGCATGGTCGTGGCCGGCGACGGACACCGACGCCCCTGCCGGCAGGCCGAATCGGCGTGCCGCCGCCGCATGCACCACGCCGAGCGGCGCACCCGGCGGAAGCACCCGAGGGAATCTGGAGGCGTCGAGACCCCAGCCGGCGAGGATGTCCGGGTCGAGCCGCCCTTCCGGCGGCCCGGTCGGATCGAGGACGAAGGCCATGGTCCGGGCGGCGAGGGTGTGATCCATGGCGTTCCGCCCGGTGAGCGCCCGCCCGACGAAATCCGCGACACCGTTCCAGGACGCGGACTCCAGCCACCGTTCGTCGCGGCCGCACTGGAGGACGGCCCACGTCGAGAGGGGGGCCTTGTGCGTGTGGGGGGCCCCGGTGCGTTCGCGCAGTCCCGACGCGTCGAGTTCGGACGCGACCAGCTCGGCATCCGCACGGTGGGCGGGTTCCGTCGCGGCGTCCCAGCGCAACAGGGCGCCGAGCGTCGCGCCGTCGGAGCGTTGCAGCACCCCGGTCTCCGCCATCGAGGCGATACCGACAGCGGCGACGTGATCCGCATCCGACCGGATGCGGGCGATCGACTCGGTGAGGCGGTCGAGGAGCTCATCGCCCGTATCGGGGGTCGGCGTCGACGTCACAGCGAGTTCGCGTACGACACCGTCGTCGACGGCCACCGTCGCGAGCTTGGTGTTGCTCGTTCCGACGTCGATGCCGAGGAAGACGGGACGTGAGGTCACGGGGCAAGTCTGTCCGCTTTCGGACATCATCGTCAAGATTTGTTTGAATGTTGACATTGTAGGGGAGCAGAAGATTGGATTGTCCCGTGCGATACACCGAAGCCCCCGCCCGTCGGGTCGAACTCCTCCGCCGCCTCGCCGACGAAGGCTACGTGTCCTCCGCGGCCGTCGCCGACGAGCTGGGCGTGTCCGAGATGACGGTCCGCCGCGACCTCCGCCAGCTCACGCTCGAAGGGCTCGCCCGTCGGGTGCCCGGCGGGGCGACCGCTCCCGTCGGAAGCACCGGCGCGCCCTTCGAGGAACGTGACCGAGCCGGCGTCGCCGAGAAGCTCGCCATCGCTCGTGCCTGTGCCGCCGAGCTGGCCGGGGCCTCCACGATCGCCCTCGACGCCGGCACGAGCGTGGCGGCGATCCTGCCGCTCCTCCCCGCCGGCGTCACGATCGTCAGTCATTCGGCGCCGGTGATCACCGACTGCACCACTCGCGAGGACGTCGACCTGATCGCCATCGGCGGAAGCTACCGGCGTGACACCCGGAGCTTCGCGGGGAGCATCGCCCGCTCGGCCTTCGCCTCCCTGTCCGTCGATGTCGCCGTCCTGTCCGCCACGGCCGTCGACGGATCGGGGGTGCTCTGCGCCAACACCTTCGACGCCGAGATCAAGCAGGCCATGGCGTCCATCGCCGGCACGACGGTGCTGGTCGTCGACCACACGAAGCTCGGCGCGCGGGCCCCGATCCGGGTCGGCCCCCTGGACATGATCGACGTCGTCATCACCGATTCACCCGCGTCCTCGGATGCCGTCCGGATGCTGCAGGACACGGGTGTGCGCGTCGTCCTCGCCGAACTCGACGCCGGCGGCGTGCTCGCCTGACGGGGTCCTCCGTCCCGCGTCAACCGTCATCATCAATCAGGAGACGAAGGTCCATCGTGTCACGAAGCACCAGGTCGGCCGAGCAGACCGACGCGTCGGACCCTGACCTCCCGACCGGGATCGTCGAGGGCTTCTACGGCGACCAGTGGACGCACGACGAGCGGCTTGCGGCGATCGACTTCCTCGCATCGACCGGTGGCCGACTGTACCTCTATGCACCCAAATCCGATCCGTTCCATCGTGATCGCTGGCGTGAGCCGTACCCACCCGAGGCGGCCGCCCGTCTCGGGCTCCTCGCGGACCGCGCCCGGTCCGTCGGGGTGCGGTTCGTCTACGGACTATCGCCGGGACTGGACATGCGGTACTCCGACGACGGCGAGCATCGTGCGCTCGTCGCGAAGGCGTCGTCGCTCATCGCCTGCGGCGTTCAAGACGTCGCGCTCCTCTTCGACGACGTCCCCATGGGGATCGACGATGCGGACGACGCGATCGAGTTCGGCACCGGGGGTGGCGGGTTGGGTGCAGCGCACGGCTCGACGGTTCGTCGATTCGCCGGTTCGGCGGTGATCCGCGAGCACGCCACCGGGTCGGTGTTGGTCTGCCCGACGGATTACGCCGGAACGGCCGACAGTGCCTACCGCGACGCGCTGCGGAAGACCCTCCCCGGCGACGCCGTCGTCCTCTGGACGGGATCCGACATCGTCGTCGGCTCCATCACGGAAGCGGAGACGGAAGCGGCGTCGCGGAGTTACGGTCGTCCCGTCATGATCTGGGACAACTTCCCCGTGAACGACTTCGATCGCTCCAGACTCTTCCTCGGCCCGCTGCGGAACCGCCCACGCGCGACCGGCTCCGACCGACTCGTCGGACTGCTGTCCAACCCGCTTGTGGAGGCGGCCGCCTCCCGGTTCTCGCTCGCCTCGGTCGCCGACTGGGGTTCGGACCCCCTCGGCTACGATCCGGACCGTTCGGCGGAACGGGCCCTTCACCGCGTCGCGGGAGGCGCTACCGACGGTCTCCGAGCGTTCGTCGAAGCGTGCTCGACCTGGCCACCATCCGCCGACCGCCACCCGCGGCTTTCCCGTGCAGTCGACACAGCGGACGATCCTGCGTCGCGCACCGTGATCCGGGAGGTCCTGTCCGCGCTGGCCGCGACCGACACGGCCGACGCGCCAGACGACCTGGCGGCGGCACTCCGACCCTGGACCATCGCCGCACGTGACGGCGCCGCGGCCGGGCTCGCTGCGTGCGATCTCCTCGACCTCGTCCAGTCGACGAGGAACAGCGACGACGGCGCGACGGAGCGGCGCCGCAGTGCGTCGGCCGGGCGGCTTTCGACGCTGTGGTCCCGGGCGACCTCGCACTACCCGGACGTACTGCGCTCGTCCATCGGCGCCCTCGTGGAGACGGCTCGACGGACGGTCGGCCTCACCGAACCGGCCTGCTCCGGCGCGGTCGACGGGCTGCGTGTCCTCCTCGTCTCCGGAGCCGGCCCGACGCCCGGGGACCGCGAGCTCGCCGAGCATCTCGGAGCCCGAGGTCACGCCGTGACGGTGTTGGCGGATCCCGACGGCACCGAGGTCGCCGCGGCCGACGTGGTCGTCGTCGCCAGAACCGCCTCGGAGTCCGCCGCCGCGTCACTCCGTGAGGCTCCGGTCCCCCTCATCGCGTGGGGCCACCTCGTCGCCCTCGGTCTGGGCTCCGATTCCGCCGTCCTCCTCGCCGCGGAATCGATCGACATCGTCGACGCCGACGATCCGCTCGCGGCGGGCCTGGAGGGGCGGGTCGCGGTCTATCGCGGGCCGGCCAAACTCACCTGGTGCGAGCCCGAAGGCTCCGCGGTGGTGGTCGCGCGCGAGGCGGGCGGGGGTCACCCCGTCATCAGCCGGTTGGCGGCCGGCGAACCCCGTTCCGACGGACGCCCGGCCCCTGCGGCCCGGGTCTCGTTCTTCCTCGGCGCCGACGGGTTCGCGCCGTGGCTCGTCTCCCCGCAGACGAGAGCGCTCGTGGACGCTGCCGTCTCACACCTCGCCCACCCTTCCAACCCGGTCCATCCTCCAGAGAAAGAACGAGCATGAGTACACCCCTCTCCATCGCCGTCGTCGGCTTCTGGCATGTGCACGCCGACGATTACGCCGCCGAGATCGTCGCGCATCCGCAGACGACGATCACGGCGGTCTACGACCCGGATCCCGAGGTGGCGGAGGCGGCCGCGGAACGCTGGGCCGTCGAGGCCGTCACCGACCTCGACGCCCTCCTGGCGAGAGACGACCTCGACGGCATCACGGTGACCACCGCGACGACGGCGCATGTCGACGTGATCTCCCGAGCCATCGCCGCGGGCAAGCACGTCTTCACCGAGAAGCTCCTGGCGCCGACGGTCGAGGAGTGCGAGCGGCTCATCGCCGCCGCCGAGGCCGCCGGAGTGGCCCTCGTCGTGTCCCTCCCACGGCTGAACGAGGCCGCGACGCTCGCCGCCGAACGCGAGCTCGCCTCAGGCGCGCTCGGCTCACTGACGTACTCCCGGGTCCGGCTCGCCCACGACGGATGGATCAGCGGGTTCTTGCCCGAACGGTTCGCCGTGGCGGAGGACGCCGTCGGAGGCGCCCTCGCCGACCTCGGGTGCCACGCCGTCTACCTCACGCGTCTCTTCCACGGTGCCGACCCCGTCAGCGTGCAGGCCACCTACCAGCGGTTCACCGGACGAGCCCTCGAGGACAACGCGGTCGTGACCGCCGATTACGGTGACGGAGCGATCGGCGTGATGGAGTCGAGTTTCGTCACGACGCCGGGTGCCTACGCGTTCGAACTGCGCGGGACCGAGGGCTCGCTCGTCTTCGGCTTCGGGGGTGGCGGTCTCCTCGCGAAGGGCACCGGATACGACCCGGAGGCCTGGACCGAGGTGGTCCTGCCACCCGATGAGCCGACACCGTTCGCGGCCTGGGTCGAGCAGATCCGACTCGGGACACGCGATCCGGAGCATCTCACCACCGCGACGGCAGTGACCCGCGTGGTCGAAGCCGCCAACCGTTCGGCCTCGACGGGCGTCTCCGTCCCGCTCGAGACCGTTCTCACCACAGAAGGAGCACTCGCATGACCAAGCTCAGGATCGGTCTCATCGGAGCCGGCGGCATCGCCGGAGCCCACGTGGCGGGCTATCGCCGCAATCCGGACCTCGTCGAATTCGTCGCCGTCGCGGACCCCGTCGCCGCCAACGCCCTGAAGCGCGCGGAGGGGACGTCGGCCCGCATCTACGCCGACTACGACGAGCTCCTCCGCCAGGACGACGTCGACGCGGTGGACATCTGCCTCCCGCACCACCTCCATCGCGACGCGATCGTCGCGGCGGCCCGTGCGGGCAAACACGTGCTGTGCGAGAAGCCCCTGTGCCTGACCATGGAGGAGGCCGCCGATGTCGACCGAGCCGTCCGCGAGTCCGGCATCACGCTGATGTGCGCCCACAACCAGCTCTTCCTGCCGGCCGTCGCGAAGGCGCGGGAGCTCATCGACGAGGGCGTCCTCGGCCGGCTGTTCGAAGTGCGCACCACAGATTCGTTCTTCAACGACTTCGATCCGGAGTCCATGGGCTGGCGCGGGGTCGCCCGCACGAGCGGAGGCGGGGAGTTGATCGACACGGGCTACCACCCGAGCTACCTCATGCTGCACCTGGCCGGAGGATCCCCGGCGGAGGTCACCGCCATGCTCTCGACCCATCGCCTCTCCTTCATGCAGGGAGAGGATTCCGCGAACGTCCTCGTGCGTTTCGACAACGGGGTGGTCGGGAGTCTGACGACGAGCTGGGCGTACGAGCCGGCGGCGGGGACCGAACGGTTCTCGGTCGTCGGCGAGCTCGGCTCACTGACGAGTGACGGGACGACCCTCAGCTACCGACGGCGCGGGGACGCCGAGGACACGGTCCTCGCGTTCGAACCCGTCCACGAGTTCCAGGCGGAGGTCGCCCACTTCGCGAGGAGTGTGCTCGAGGGGACCCGCCCGATCCAGACGGAACAGGAGGGGACGGAGGTGCTGGCCCTCATCCTGTCGGCGTACGAGTCCGCGGCGACGGGGACGACCGCGGAGGTCCCGACCCTGGCGCGATCGGGGGCCGGCAGCAGCGCCTGAGCGCTCGTGCATACCGGGGACGGTATACGGTCGAAGCATGACCCACACCCTGGAACCGGGCACGACCGCTGCGCCCGCCGGGTCGCCGATCGAGGCACGCCGCAGGCACTACGCGGAGTTCTACGGCCTCGCACCCCTGCCGACGGCGTTCGGTGTGGTGCTCGGCAACTGCCAGGCGGAATCGCTCCGGACGGTGATGGATGCTCCGGATCGCCGGTTCGTGCGCGTCCCGGCCGTGCACGAGATGACCGCCGAGGACGCGGAGCGACTGCACGAGGTGGTCGGTGCCGCCCACACCGTGGTGTCACAGCCGATCCGGGACGACTACCACGGTCTGCCGCTCGGCACGCGTCAGGTGACGGCGTCCACGAGCGGGCGTGTGCTCACGGTGACTCCGGTGCGCTTCGGCGGTCTGCATCCGTACCAGGCAGCCATCCGCCTACCGGCGTTCGAGGTGAACCTGCCGATCGTCGACTATCACGACGTTCGGACACTCGCAGCCGCTGCCGGGCTTCCGATCGCCTCGGCGCTGTCCCCGGACGCGGTCCGGGCGGTCGGCGGCGCCTCCGTCGACGAGTTGCGCAGGCGTGAGGCGGCCACGGACATCCCCGTGTCCGACCTCTTCGACTCGGTCACCGCCGACCACGCACGGACCGTCAACCATCCGGGGAACGCGATCTGGCTCCCGCTCGGTGCCCGGGTCCTCGACCTCCTGGGTGCCACCGGTGGTGTGAGCGATCCCGGGCGCCCGCTGCTCAACGGGGTGCACGCGCCGCTGCTGCCGGAGGTCGTCGAGGCGTGGTCGCTCACCGCGGTGCCTCGCGACCAGTGGATCGTGGACGGTTTCGAGGTCGCCGATGATGAGGTCCGAGCAGCGCACTCCCGCTGGTACCGGTCCCACCCCGAATTCGTCGCCGCCGCCGTGGAGCGGCTCGCGCCCCTCCTCGCCGTCTGGCGCCAATCGTGACCGCCGCACCTCGCCCCTGGGTCGTCGGGAACCGATGGGACACCCTCGACGGCGTCCGGCCCGACCCGTTGCCGCGCGTGTCCGTGATCGTCGCGCACTACGACCAGCCTGGCGAGCTCCGACGGACCCTGCACGCCCTCGCCGCGCAGGACTACCCGCGCGAACTCCTCGAGGTGATCGTCGCCGACGACGGGTCACCGGGCGACGTCTCGGTGCCTGAGGACGTGGTCCTCGTCCGCCAGGAGGACCACGGCTTCCGGCTGGCCGCCGTCCGCAACCTCGGTGTGCGGGCGAGCACCGGCGACGTGTTGTGCTTCCTGGACGCGGACACCTCGCCGGAGCCCGGGTACGTGCGCGAACTCACCCGCCTCCCCGCCCTGCTCCCGGATGCCGTCACGGTGGGACGTCGGCGCCACGCCGACTTCTCCGGGACCTCGCCGGAGACGCCGGTCGCGGAGGCCGCCTTCGGACGTGGACTGGCCGAGCCGGCGTGGCTGGCCGAGGAGTACGAGCGGAGCCGTGACCTGCGGGATGCCGACGACCGCTCCTACCGGCTGATGATCGGCGCGGTCATCGCGTGCTCGCGGAAGCTGTTCGACGAGGCCGGCGGGTTCGACGAGTCCTTCACCTCGTACGGCGGCGAGGACTGGGAGTGGGCGCACCGCATGTGGCAGGCGGGTGCGGTCTTCGCGCACGTGCCGGCGGCTGTGGCCTGGCACGACGGTCCCGAGTGGGCGGAGCGCGACGGTTCGGGTATGGAGCGGGCGAACGCCCAGACCATGCGGTTGCTCTCGTCGATCCCGGTATCGGGTTCCGCGCCGCGGGCACTCTGGACGGACGCGGTCGATCTCGTCGTGAGCCTGCGGGGGACCCACCCCGCGGCAGCGCGGTTCGTGGCTGCGGACTCGATCCTCACCGCCTTCCCTCGGGCTCGGGTCGTGCTCGAGGAGGGCGGGGCGGACGAGTTCGGTGGAGATCCACGGCTGCTCGGACGGGGGAGCGTCGTGGACTCCCGCGTGATCTGGGAGCTCGACCACCCGGTCGTGATCCTGGACTCGACGTGGATCGTCGACCTCGTCGACCGGCTCGGCAGCGGCGACGTCGGCACCGTCGACCTCGTCGACAGCGATGGCTCCTCGCTCGGCCGCCTGCGTGCTCGGCGTGCCATGCGTCGAGCATCGCGCTGGGGCACGCCCGACGCCTTCGAGACGCAGCGGGTCGTCGCCGACGGCATCCTCCCCCTCCGGCCCGATCCCCGGGTCGCGGCGTGGGTCGGCGGCTGGGGCGGACCCACGTCCTTCAGCTGAAGCGGTCGCGTCGTTACGGTCCGGACCGGTTTCCGCCCAACCACTGCACCACCTGCCGTGCTGAGTGCAACCCCACCGGTTCCGGCCTGCGTCTCGTTTAGCGTGGTCGTCATGTCTCCGCGCGACCAGTATGAAGTGACCAACCCCGTGACCCAGTACGACCGGGTCGAGCCACCGCTGCAGCATCAGCCGGAGCCCGGCGTGCAAGCCAAGATGACCCCCGTGCCCGACCTCGGAGAGGCGAGCTACCGGGGGAGTGGACGCCTCACCGGCCGCAAGGCGCTGATCACCGGGGGCGACTCCGGCATCGGCGCGGCCACCGCGATCGCGTTCGCCCGCGAGGGCGCGGACGTCGTCATCGTCCATCTCCCCGGCGAAGAGGAGGACGCCGAGCACGTCCTCTCGCTCATCGCCGACGCCGGGCGCCGGGGCAAGGCGGTCGTCGCCGACGTCTCGCAGCCCGACCAGTGCCGCCGGCTCGTGTCAGAGGCCGCCGAGTTCCTCGGCGGCCTCGACATCCTGGTCAACAACGCCGGCAAGCAGATCGCCGTCGACCGGGTGGAGGACCTCAGCGACGAACAGTTCGAGGAGACGTTCCGCACGAACGTCTTCGCGAACTTCTGGATCACCAAGGCGGCACTCGCTCACCTGGGCGAGGGGTCGAGCATCGTCAACACCGCGTCGCTCGAGGCGTACAAGCCGTCACCGGACCGCCTCGACTACGCAGCGACGAAGGCCGCGATCAACAACCTCTCGAAGGGGCTCGCGCTGCAGCTCGCCTCCCGGGGCATCCGCGTGAACGTCGTCGCCCCCGGCCCGGTGTGGACCGCGTTGCAGGTCTCCGACGGCGTCTCCGACGAGCAGATGACGAACTTCGACGACGAGAACACCTACCAGCGCGCTGGCCAGCCCGCCGAGCTCGCTCCGGCCTACGTCTACCTCGCATCGGCCGAGTCCGGCTACGTCTCCGGAGCCACGTTGAACGTCAACGGCGGCATGGTCACCCCGTGACGGCGGCTGACTGCACGGTCTTCTTCCTCCCCGGGCTGGGCCTCGACGCGACCGCGGTCGCACCCGTGGCCCGAGCACTCGACGAGCGGTTCCGGGTGATCCCGGTCGAGTTGCCCGGCCAGGGTGACACGGTCGATGCGACGGACGGATCGGTCGCGTCCCAAGTCGACGCGGCACTCGCCGTGATCGCGGAGCAGGCCGACGGCGGGCCCTGGATGCTGTGTGCGCACAGCATGGGCGGCAAGGTCGCGGCCGGGATCGCCGCCCGGATCCGCGACGGCGACGTGCCGGTCTTCGGCCTCCTCGGAGTCGTGCTCCTGGCGCCGTCGCCGGCCACCCCTGAGCCGATGCCCGACGCGAAGCGCCACCAGATGCTCGGCTGGGTCGAGGACGGACTCATCTCCGAGGCGGACGCTCGGACCTTCGTCGACGACAACGTGGGCGCGCCCCTTCCGGCCGAACTGCAGGCGGTCGCGGTGGCGTCCGTGCAGACGATGTCGCCCGTCGCGTGGCGACGATGGCTGGAGCAGGGCAGTCTGGAGGACCTCTCCTCGTCGATCGGGACCCTCGACCTGCCGTGCGTCGTGCTGGTAGGGGAGGAGGACGAGGCGCTCGGAGCCGCTGCGCAGCCCGAGTTACTCTCGGGCGTCTACCCCCGCGCACGATTCGTGCCGCTCGCCGGCGCGGGGCATCTGCTCTCCTTCGAGCGCCCCGTCGAGGTCGCTCGGGCGCTCTCCGAGCTGTGGGACGAGATCGTCGCGCACAGCGCGATCGTCCCGGCCGAGTGGGGGCGCGTCATCGCGTCCCCGCGGACCACGCCGCGGGTGCGGAGTGCGTTGGCACGACGCGCACTGCCAGACGACCCGCGGTACCGACCCCGCGTGCTGAACGAGGACCAGCTGAACCTGCTCCGCGCCGTCGCGGACCGCCTCGTCCCGCAGCCCGCAGGCGGGCGGATCGACCTCGCTGCACGGGTCGACGCCGACCTCGCCGCGGGCGGTGGCGACGGGTGGCGCCCGGTGGGAGGGCTCACGGACGACGAGGCCTACCGCGTCGGACTGGACGACCTCGGAACCGCCTGGCCGCAGTCGCCCGACGACCAGGATGCGTTCATCGGCGCCGTGATCGACGGGCGAGGCGTCGCCGGAGGCAGCATCGACCCGGACGATCTGCGCCGCTGGTTCGAGGACCTCCGCGTGGACGTCGCCCGCGAGTGGCTCATCCATCCCGCGTCGTTGGCGCGAGTCGGGTACGACGGATTCGCGACCGGGGCCGAGGACGTCGACTTCGCCGGCTACCACGAACTGGGTGCCGGCACCCGAGATGATTGGGAGCCCTCCGACCTCGGCGTCGGCGCCGCACCCGCTGAGAAGCAGGAGGATGCTGCGTGAACCTGGACACCATGAAGACCTACGACCTCGACGACAGCGTCGACGTCGTCGTGGTCGGTACCGGCGCGGGCGGTGCACCACTGCTCGCGCGACTCGCTGCGGCGGGACTGCGCGTCGTCGCCCTCGAAGCGGGGCCGAACCACGATCCTGCCGAGTCCACGCCGGACGAGGTCGACGCGACGACGATCAACTGGATGTCCAGCCGGTTCAGTGGTGGGGATGCTCCGACGGCGTTCGGCCCGAACAACAGCGGTTTCGGCGTCGGCGGTGGCACCGTCCACTGGGGCGCGTTCACCCCCCGTCCGGACGCCCGTGATCTGCGTCTGCGCAGTGAGACCGGGCTCGGCCGCGACTGGCCCGTCGACCATGCGGAGTTCATCCGCTACGTCGAGGAGGTCGAGGCGACCATCGGCGTCTCCGGCCCGACGCCGTACCCCTGGGACCCGGCGCGCACCTATCTGTACGCGCCGCCGAAGCGCAACGCTCCGGCGGACCTCATGGCGAAGGGCGCCGAGGCACTCGGCATCCGGGCGACCGACGCTCCGGCGGCGATCATCACGCGGGACCGCGATCAACCGCACCACGGGCTGCGGCGCGCCACGACGAACGTCGGCTCGATCCACCAGGGGGAGCGCCACGGTGCGAAGGCGACGACCGCCATCACCTACCTGCCGGCTGCGGTCGCGGCGGGGGCGGAGATCCGCCCGGACGCCGTCGTGCACACCATCGAGCGTGATGTCCACGGTCGGGTGACCGGCGTCGTCTACCGCCAGGACGGAGTCGACCGTCGGCAGCGCTGCGAGGTGCTCGTCCTGGCCGGTGGCGGGGTGGAGACCCCTCGGCTCCTGCTGCACAACGACCTCGCGAACGCGAGCGGGCAGGTCGGACGCAACTTCCTGGCCCATGGCGCGGTGCAGGTGTGGGGACGGTTCGACGAGCAGATCCGCGGCTACCGCGGCTACCCGTCGGCGCTCATCACCGAGGACTTCGTCCGCCCTGAGGGCGCGGACTTCGCCGGAGGCTACCTGTTGCAGAGCCTCGGCGTCATGCCCTTCAACTATGCGACGACCCTCGTCCGCGGCGGCGGCCTCTGGGGCTCCGAGCTGGTCGACGAACTCGACGCGTCTCGGTACAACGCCGGCATCGGGATGAACGCCGAGTGTCTGCCCGCCGACGGCAACCGGCTCGAGCTGTCGTCGGAGGAGGACGAGTGGGGTCTCCCGCGCGCGACCATCTCGTTCTCGCCCGGCGACAACGAGCAGGCCATCGACCAGCACGCCATCCGCACGATGACGGACATCCTCACGGCGGCCGGGGCGCGGAGCACCAGGGTGCTCGCGCGGACGGCGCACACGCTCGGCACGTGCCGGATGAGCGACGATCCGAGTGACGGCGTGGTCGACGGGGATGGGCGATCGCACGACATCGACAACCTGTGGATCTGTGACAACTCCACGTTCCCGAGCGCGCTCTCCGCGAACCCGGGTCTTGCACAGATGGCGTTGTCGCTGCGCACCGCCGACCGGATGCTCGCGGCACGGTGACGGCCACAGCACGGCTCGGCGAGGAGTCGGACCGTGCTGTGGCGCCGTGACGCACAGCAGCAGTGGGCCGAGGCGCTTCGCACCTTCATCGATGCGCAGTGAGATGAGGCCGTGCGGACGGTTCTGGGCGGCCGTGTCGCCTTCCCCTGGCCCGCGGTCGGCGTAAGGTCGGCTTATGCACCCCGAGCGAAGCCGCCAGCCGGCCGGGCGGCGAGCACCATCGAGGCCGCCGGCCGCGTCATCCACGGCGGCAGCCTGGAACGCCTCCCTGCTTCGAGCCGAGGCGAGGGCGTGGATCGGTGCCTCGGAACAAGGACGACGACAGCCCGAAGTCTCCGACGTCGCACTGGAGGTCCTGCTCCGGGAGTACGAGCGACCTGCGCGCTTGCTCCTCGGCCTCGCCGCCGCCGTGACGTTCGTCGTTTCCGCCACCCTGTCCGTGGCGACCGTGACGGTCTTGAATTCGTACTCGGCGGAGGCAGGGGCTGGCAGCCTGGGTATCGTGCTTTTCATCGGACTGGTCTTCGTGTTGCCGAGCGCCATCGTTTTGCTCCTGCTGCAGGTCTCCGGGTACCGAATGACCCGTTCCATCGCGGCGTGGTCCGGTGCGACACCGCAGACCGCCGGCAAGCCGGAGGCCCCTACCAAAGTGGCGGACGCCGTCGATCGTCGGGAATCGGTGGCGTTGCGCGCCCTCTTCCTGACGGTCTCGGGGGTCGGGATCGCCTGCACGGTCGGTGAAGCCTTCTGGCTGTCCTCCGCCGAAGGCGGGTCGTTCGTGCTGCCACTCGTCGTCGCTGCGGTCCTGCAAGCGATCATCTGGCTCGCGGTCTGCGCCGGGGTCGTCCGCGTACTGCGGTCGTCGCGGGTCTGACGAGCGCGACGGTCGACCGTGTCGCGGTGCTCAGCTGACTCGGTCGGAACCGAGCCCGGGGCGAACCTACTGCTCGTGAACGATCCGAACGCGCTTGACCGAGAAACCGGCTCGATCGAAGGCGCCGCGCATCGGGGTGTTCGCGGCGTCCGTGGTGCCGACGATCCGGTCCTGCCCCGACCCATGGTGCACGTGGACCATCTCCGCCAGGAGGTCGTGCACGTACCCGTGTCCGCGGTGCTCGGGCAACACGCCCAGATAGCTGATGCTCGCGTCGTACGCCGTCCTGGTCGGGATGATGAACCCGACGGTCGTCCCATCAGGCAGCTCTGCGACCCGCCAGGCGTCCCGTTCGCCGGGGAGCGATCGGTAGAACGCCAGGTCGTCGTCCGCGAGCGCCTCGAGTCCTCCGCGCGCGACCATGTCCTGCGTGTGCGCATCGAGGGTGCCGGTCGCGACCAGGGCGAACAGCTCGTGGAACGCGTCGTCCGCGGCGGCGACGAAACGAAGGCGCTGTGATCGTGCCGGCACCGGATCGGAGGTGGACCTCGCGAAACTGACCCGCTCGGTCGTGCGCGAGAACCCACCGGCGCGTGCAGCCTCGTGGCGCCACCGCACCGCCTCCACGCTCGCAGCGTCATCCGCCCAGGCAGGGGAGACGTCGACGTTGAACTCCAGTGCCGGTCCAGCGCCGAAGGCGTCCAGTCCGGCGCGGATGAGCGCAGCGCCGACACGTTCGGGCTCCGCGACTTCGACCGTGGTGGTGAGGCAGTCGAGCGTGGCGGGCCGGTTCGCATCCGCCTGGCCCCACCAGAGTGCTCGTGCCATCGGTCGACCGTCCTGCTCGGCGATCCACGACCACTCCGGTCGATAGTTCCGACTCGCGAGTTCGGCGGTCAGCCGTTCCGGGTCGATCCAGGCGACGGATTCGTCGCAGCTCCACGCTCGCAGGAGGGGGACGTCGTCCGGAGTGGCTCGTCGGATGGTGAAGTCGTCGCGGGTGTCGGTCATCGGTTCCAGCTTGGACAGGGTCGACTCGTTTGTCCAGGTCGGACAGGAACACCGGGGCTACGCCGTCGAGACGGGAAGCGGACGCGCGGTGTTCGAGTGGGCCTTCACCCGAGCTGTGCGGCCGCGTCGCGGAGACAGGCGATGAACGCGTCGTGGACCGGGCTGTCGTCCGTCCGTTCCTGACGAGCGGCCAGCAGGCGTGTCGTCGGCGACCCGGCGAGCGGCACGACGACGATCGACGGCGGCACCAGCTGCCGCACCGACTCGGGCAGGATCGTCGTACCGACGCCGGCCGCGACGAATCCGAGGGCGGTCTCCTGATGGACGACCTCCTCGACCACCTGGGTCCGACTCGACGTGCCGAGGACCTCCGCGACGCGGTCCACGAATCCCGGCATGAGCGTCCGCGGGTAGGAGATCATCGGGACCTCCATGAGCTCCTCCGCGGTGACCTCGGGTCGCCCTGCCAACGGGTGACCGACCGGGAGGCATGCCACGAGACGCTCCTCGAAGACGACCTCGGTCGTGAGCGCGGGGGAGCTGTCGGACGGCGCCTGCGGGACCTCGTCACGGACGATCCCGACGTCGAGGGTGCCGTCGCGGAGCCGGTCGAACTGCTCTCCTGAGGTCAACGGCACCAGGCGCAGCGTCACCCCGGGGCGGCTCGCCCGGAACAGCTGCACGACGCCGGGGAGGACCGTGTAGTTGGCCGAACTCACGAACCCTGCGGTGAGCTCCCCGGCGAGACCGTCGACGAAGTCGCGCATCTCACTCCGGACCGTGTCGAGCTCCTCGACGATGTGTCGCGCCCGCGCCTGGAGGTGTCGTCCGGCGGGGGTCAGCGCCACCCGCCTCGTCGAACGGTCGAACAGCGCGGTGCCGACCTCCTGCTCGAGTCGTGCGACCTGGACGCTCAGCGGTGGCTGCGACATGTGCAGCCGTCGGGCGGCACGACCGAAATGGAGCTCCTCGGCGATGGCGAGGAAGTAGCGCAGCTGGCGGAGCTCCATCCCATCGACGATACGACCCGCGTATTACCGCGCTGTTTCGTCTAGATTGCGAGCGAAACGCTCTCAATCGAGGTTCGAATCGGTATTTGACCAGGACGATCGCGACCGTGTTCGCTGAGGACCACACACCCCGACCTGGAGGACCACCCGTGACCGCAGACGCTTCCCCGAACACCCGGATCGACATGCTCTACCTGAGCGAACCGGAGGTCATCGCCGCCGGCATGAAGGACATGGCCCACTGCATGGAGGTCATGGAGGAGGTGTTGGTGCTCGTCGCGAAGGGTGACTACCGGATGGCCGGCCCGACCGCCAACTCGCACGGAGCACCGATCGGGTTCCCCGCCACCTCAACGTTCCCCGGCATGCCGCTCGACGCCGCCGACCGCCGGTTCATGGCGATGCCCGCCTACCTCGGCGGACGCTTCGACACCGCCGGCGTCAAATGGTACGGGTCGAACGTCGACAACCGCGAGCGGGGCCTCCCGCGCTCCATCCACCTCATCGTGCTCAACGACAAGGACACCGGCGCGCCCTACGCGATCATGTCCGGCAACCTCGAGAGCGCCTACCGCACCGCTGCTGTGCCGGGAGCCGCCGCGAAGCTCCTGGCACCGGTGGACGCGAAGTCGCTCGGCGTCATCGGGCCCGGCGCCATGAACAAGAGCGCCCTGCACGCCATGACCACCGCCCGTCCCTCGCTCGACACCATCCGCATCCACGGGCGCCGCCGGTCGACCTCCGAGGCGTTCGCCGACTACGTCCGCGCGCACTACCCGCAGTTCACCACGATCGAGATCGCCGAGACGGTCGAGGCCGCCGTGCGTGACTCGGACATCGTCTCCGAAGCCGTCACCGGCCTGGTCGGCTCGGAGAACTACCCGTTCATCGACGGCGACTGGATCAAGCCCGGCGCGTTCCTCAGCCTGCCCGCCAATCTGCGCATGGACAAGGAGTACACCCTCTCCGGCAAGGCGCGCCTCATCGCCGACGCGAAGAAGATCTACGAGGCGTGGGCCGAGGAGTACCCTGCGCCGTCGCACGAGACCGCGTTCGGGATGATCGGCCTCCACTGGCAGGACCTCATCGCGACCGGCGAGCTCGACGAGTCCCGCGTGGTCAACATCGGAGACGTCTTCGACGGGAACGCCGTCGGGCGCGAGTTCCCCGAGCAGCCGGTCCTCTTCAGCGTCGGTGGGATGGGCGTCGAGGACGTCGCGTGGGCGAAGACGATCTACGAGAACGCCGTTGAGCAGGGGATCGGCACGAAGCTCAACCTCTGGGAAGCCCCCGATCTGGCCTGACCGCCGACCGGCACCGACACCTGTTCCGCCCGAACCCGACGCTGTGGCCGCCCGGCCGCTGTGCACCTCGAACGATGGAGTGATTTGTGGACGCTGGAAACGTCGCCTGGATCCTGACGAGCTCGGCGCTCGTCGCCCTCATGATCCCGGCCCTGGCTCTGTTCTACGGCGGGATGGTCTCGTCCCGCCGCATCCTCAACATGATGATCATGTGCTTCGGCGGGGCCAGCCTCGTCGCGTTGCTCTGGGTGGCCTTCGGGTACTCGCTCGTCTTCGGTGACTCCGTCGGCGGGCTCGGACTCATCGGGAACCCGTTCGAGTTCGCGGGGCTCGACCAGGCACTCGCCGACGACCCCGATGCCGGCATCCCGCTCGCACTCTTCGCGGCGTTCCAACTGCTGTTCGCGGGGGTGACGACGGCACTCGTCGCGGGTGCCGCCGCCGGCCGCATGAAGTACGGCGCGTGGTTGTTGTTCGCCGGGCTCTGGGCGACGCTCGTGTACTTCCCGGTCGCGCACTGGGTGTTCGCCTTCTCGAACGACACGGCGACCGGTGGATGGATCGCGAACACCCTCGGTGCCGTCGACTTCGCCGGTGGGACGGCCGTGCACATGAACGCCGGCGTCGCGGCGCTCGCACTGGCCCTGGTGCTCGGCAAGAGCAAGGACTGGGGTGGCAAACTCCGCCCGCACAACCGCCCGCTCGTCCTCGTCGGCGCCGGGTTGCTCTGGATCGGTTGGTACGGCTTCAACGCCGGCTCGGCGCTGGCAGCCGGCAATGCGGCGAGCGTCGTGTTCCTCAACACCACCGTCGCGGCCTGTGCCGGCCTCATCGGCTGGTCCATCGTCGACCGACTCCGCCACGGAGCGGTCACGAGCCTCGGCAGCGCATCGGGGATCATCGCCGCCCTCGTGGCGATCACCCCCGCCTGCGGCGCCGTCTCGCCCATCGGTGCGATCATCATCGGGGCCATCGCGGGCGTCGTCTGCTGCCTCGCCATCGAGTGGAAGTTCCGGCTCGGGTTCGACGACTCCCTCGACGTCGTCGGGGTCCACCTCGTCGGGGGCATCATCGGGACGCTCCTCATCGGGGTGTTCGCGACGGATGCGGCTCCGAACGGACGCTCCGGTCTGCTCTACGGCGGCGGGTTCGAACTGCTCGGCGTGCAGACGATCGCGACCGTCTCGGTCCTCGCCTACTCGTTCATCGTCACCTGGGTGATCGCGAAGCTGATCCAGATCACCATCGGTCTGCGGATCCCCGAGGAGCACGAGGTCGCCGGGATCGACGAGCACGCCCACGCCGAGCGCGCCTACGAGGACGAAGACCTGGAAGCACGCGCATGACCAGCGTCATCGTCGTCGGAGCCGGGCTCGCCGGTGCTGCGGCGGCCTGGCGCCTCGCCCAGGCCGGGCACGACGTCACCGTCCTCGAGCGGAGTCGTCCGGCCAACGAGTGGGGATCGTCCCACGGATCGGCCCGGATCTTCCGCTACGCCTACCCGGAGGCGTCCTACACCCGTCTCGTCCTCGCGGCGGCATCAGGGTGGGACGAGCTCGGCCTGGAGCACGGGCGTCCACTGATCACGCGGACGGGTGCGCTCGACTTCGGGACGACCCGTCGCCCGGAGCACCTCGCGTCGGTGCTGGCGGAGCACGGCATCGATCATGAGCTGGTCTCCCGAGACGAGGCCAGTGCCCGTTGGGACATCGGCTTCGACACGCCCACCCTGTGGCATCCGGGAGCCGGCGTGATCGACGCGGAGCAGGCGGTGATGGCGATGCTCGAATCCGCCGTCCGCGCCGGGGCCACGGTCCTGAACGACTGGCCGGTCGAGCGGGTCGAGCGGACTGCCACCGGGTATCGGGTGCTCGGGTATGGGGGGAGGGCGTTCGATGCGGAGCAGGTGGTGGTCGCAGCCGGGGGCTGGCTTCTGGACCTGCTCGGCGACCTCGCGCTGCCGGGAGGGTTCCTCGACGCGTTCCCGGCCCTCGAGGTCCGTCAGGAGCAGGCGTATCACTTCCCGTATCGGGACCGGATCGGCGTCGACGCGGAAGGCCCGGCACGATCCGGAGCCGTGTGGCCCACCTTCATCCACAAGTCCGAGCGGACGCAGGTCTACGGGCTCCCCGGAGGCCGCGACGCCGAGTGGCGTGGACAGAAGGTCGCCGAGTACAACGGCGGCAGGCGCATCCCCTCGGCCGCCGATCATGACGGCGTCGTCGACGACGCGAACCGCCGACGGGTCGTCGCCTACGTCCGCGAGTTCCTCCCGAGCCTCGTCCCGGAACCGTATGCGGAGACGACCTGCCTGTTCACGAACACCCCGACGGAGGACTTCGTCATCGACCGGGTCGACGGGATCACGGTCCTGGCGCCCTGCTCCGGCCACGGTGCCAAGTTCGCCCCGCTCATCGGCGAATACGCCCTCGCTCTGGTCGAGGGCCGAGACACTGTGCCGGCGATGTTCCGACCGAGCCTGGCAGCGGTCCGGTGAACCGCGACACCGTGGTCTCCCTCCTGGACGAGATCGCGGGGATCGGTCTGGATGCGCGTCGGGGAGGCTACTCGCGGCCCGTCTACTCCACGGCCGAACTCGAGCTGCGGGAGTGGTTCGTCGGTCAGGCCGAGCGCCGTGGCCTCGACGTGGACATCGACGGGAACGGGGTCGTCCGCGCCTGGTGGCATGTGCCGTCCCGTTCGACGGCGGGTGCGGTGGTCACCGGGAGCCATCTCGACTCGGTCCCCGGCGGTGGCGCCTACGACGGACCACTCGGGGTCGCATCGGCGTTGGTCGCGATCGATCACCTGCGCTCGCGTGGCTTCGAGCCGGCCAAGCCGATCGTCGTCACGGTCTTCCCGGAGGAGGAAGGCTCGCGCTTCGGCGTCGCTTGCCTCGGCTCGCGGCTCCTCACCGGTGCGATCAGTCCGGAGCGGGCCCTGGCCCTGCGCGACGTGGAGGGCGACACGTTCGCCGAGGTCCTCGCACGCAATGGTGTCGATCCGCGGGGTGTGGGGCCCGATCCGGCCGGGCTCGGAGCGATCGACGCGTTCGTCGAGCTCCACGTCGAGCAGGGGCGGGCACTGGTCGACCTCGATCGCCCGGTCGCGATCGGCTCGAGCATCCTGGGGCATGGACGGTGGCGGGTGTCGATCCGCGGTGAAGGAAATCATGCGGGGACGACGCTCATGCAGGATCGACGGGACCCGCTCCTCGCGGCTGCGCGGATGATCACCGAGATCCGCACGATCGGACTGGCGACGCCTGACGCTCGGGCGACCGTCGGCCGGGTGCTCCCGTTGCCGGGAGGCACGAACGTGATCGCGTCGAGCGTGGACTTCTGGATCGACGTCCGCAATCCCGACGACACCGTGACCGCCGCGATCGTGGCGGCGATCACCGATCGCCTGTCGCTCATCGCAGCGGAGGAAGGATGCATGGCCGCGATCACCGAGGAGTCGTTCAGCGCCACGACCGACTTCGACCCGTTCCTCCGCGGGCGCCTCGAACGGATGCTGCCGGAGGCGCCCGTGCTCGGTACCGGCGCGGGGCACGACGCCGGAGTGCTCGCGTCCCACGCACCGTCCGCGATGCTCTTCGTCCGGAACCCGACCGGCGTCTCCCATTCGCCGGAGGAGTACGCCGAGGACGCCGACGCCGAGGCCGGTGCCGTGGCACTCGCGGACGTCCTGGAGGGACTGGCGGTCGGCGTCGGGACCACCTGATGGCCGACAAGCCGAGGGACGTCAGTGGTGGAGTTCGTGGACGACGGCGTGCCCCTTGCCGCGGCTGATCAACCAACGGTTGACCGGTGTGGTGACGACGAAGGCCAGGGCGAGAGCGGCGACCAGGGAGCTCCAGAAGAGGCCGCTGGTGAGGCCGGCGTCCATCGCTCCGGGGATGGCGAGCATCGCGGTGTTGTCGATGATCTCCATGACCGCGATCGACACGGTGTCCGCCGCCAGGGCGACACCGATGGCGGCGCGCCAGGACAGGCCCGCGCGGAGCACGCCGCGCATCGTGAGCGCGTAACCGAAGACGAACGCCAGTGCGATCGAGAGCACCACGGTCCCGAGATTGTGCAGTCCGAGGCCGGTGCCGATCACCATGCCCAGCACCTCGCCGATGGCACAACCGGTGAGGCAGTGGAGGGTGGCGGTGGCCGCCATCCGCCAGGAGGTCGCATTGTCGGATGCTTGGCCGTGGTGGTGGTGGTGGGCCTGGTCGCTCATGAGCACTCCTCCGGTTCGTTCATCAGCCTGAACAGTACCCCTCCGGGGTATATTCCCGACGTCTGACTCACTGCGAGGACGTCGATGCCGGCTCAGGACGCGAGCGCCTCGTCGACCACGGCGAAGACCTCGGGATCCCAGGTGAGCGCGCGCTCCCATGGGAGGTCGAAGGCGTCGGCGAAGAAGATGCTGTGGACGTCGTCCTCGAAGGAACGGCGGACCACGCGGGGGAGGACGTCGACCGGGACGTCGTCGGCTCGAGCGCTTCGCAGGGCCACCAGACCGTCGTGTGGCCACAGCTGTCGCGGTTCGGCTGCCGTGTGGAAGTGACCCGCACCGACTGCCGTGACGGCGACGTCGTCGAGGAACCCGAGCTGCGTCGTGTTCCAATCGCGCAGGAACCGGCGTGAGACCTCGTCGGCAGCGCCCTGTGAATTCTCGGCGGCATAGTCCCTCGACCGCTCGAGGATCGTCGTGGTCCCCGCATCGCCGTGGGCGTCGTGGACCGAGACCTCGCCGGTGAGCACGTCGCCGAGGAGCGATCCCTCCCAGGGGGTGCCGAGGGTGACGAGCCGGCCGATCGACGGGCCGGAGTCGCGCAGCTCGCGGATCGCGGCACGAGAGAAGAGACCGCCCATGGAGTGGGCGACGAGGTCGACGCTCGCGAAGCCGTGTTCCTCGGACAGCCACCGCAGGAACGCGCCCAGGCTCGTCCCGCCGGCGTCGATCCCACCGACGGCGTTGACGGTCACCGCGGCGGGAAGTACGATCGGGACGTCGGCGAACCCCTGCCAACCCGTGTCCTCGTGCACCTCCCCGGCACCGATACGTGCCGGTGCGGTGAAGACCGGAACCTCCCGCCCGAGCAGGTGGGCACGCAGCGCGGTGAGGGTGTTCCCGGCGGCGAGGCCGGAGCCGGCGGCATGGTCCGGACTCGTGAACGGGGTCACGGCCGCACCCCCTGACACGAGGACGATCGCATCGGCCATGGTGCTCCTTCCGGCTGGCTACGACGTCAGCGTACTGGTCGGGCGAGGTCGATCCGCAGTGCGTTGCGACGCACGTCGTCGATCGCGGTCGCGACCGCGCCCTGCGCCACCATGTCGGCGCCGAGTTCCGACGCGACGAGCTGGGGTGGTTCAGCGCTCATGTAGCCGGGGATACGCTCCGACGCGACCGCGAGCAGCTGCGACATCGACGGGGAGATCCCACCGGCGAACACGATGCGCTCCACGTCGAGCAATCCGCCCAGGATGGCGCTCATCCGCGCGATGCGATCACCCATCCGGCGCACCAGCTCGAGCGCGACCGTGTCGCCCTGGTCCGCCGCAGCGAGGACCGACTGCGCATCCACCTGCGCGACCGGTATGCGGCTGAGTGGGCTGCTCTCCGGAAGCCCGCCGCTCTCGCGGTACTCGCGACCCCAATCGCGCAGGAGCGCGGCGATGCCTCGCGATGAGCCGACGCCGTCGACGAGATCGAGGAGGTGCAGCTCGCCCGCCCGGCCGCGACCGCGGACGAGGCGACCGTCGACGACGTATCCGGCGCCGAGCCGCTCGCCCGTGACCACCGTGATGTAGGAGTCGACGCCGACGCCGGCACCGATCGCGCCCTCGGCGACGGCGGCGAGGTTCGCGTCGTTGTCGGTGACGACCGCGCAGCCACGGTCGCGGATGCGCTCACCGAGCCGAGGGTTCATCCGATCCCAGAAGACGTTGCCCTCGGGGGACCGCCCGAGCGCGTCGATGGGGGCCGGGACGCCGAGCACGATGCAGAGCGGCGGCTTCGTGCCGCACTGCCGCACGGCCTCATCGATCGCCGCGTCGACGGCGTCGACCCGGGCCTCAGCGGTGGCCGCCGGATCGACGGTGTGGTGCGACCTCGCGAGTTCCCGACCGCGCAGGTCTGCGGCGATGGCGGTGATGGAGTGGGCTCCGGCGTCGACACCGACGACGATCCCGGCATCGATGCGCAGCTCGTAGCGACGGGCGGGTCGACCTTTCCGATAGGCGGCACCGGCCTGACGCGCGTCATCGAGCTCCGTCAGCCAACCCAGTCCGATGAGTTCGTCGGAGAGCGTGATCGCCGTCGATCGTGACAAGCCGGTGGCGGAGATGACGTCGGCTGCGGTGAACGCGGACGACGCCCAGGCGTGATCGAGGACGGCGGTGATGCTGGAGGAGCGCGGCTCCACTGCCCGCTCCGTCGTCGTCGCTTCCATGACCGACAACGATATCCACGATCCGCCGGTCGCGCGCGGATGCCGAGCCGGGGGAGAGCGGCACGGCGCGCAGAACCGTGAACGATCACGGTGTCGGACCCGTGGCTGTCGTGACGGAACCGGTGCTTGACCAGACGTCGAACGGATGGCAGAGTTTCCGTCATCAGTTGATTTACTCTCTGTATTTAGTCAGCGGATCCATCGAGGGCTCCGCGGAAGGACAATGATGTCGAACCCACTGAAACGCGCGATACGCGCCACGGCCGGAGTGGCGGGTGTGGCGCTCCTGGCCAGCGTCCTCGTCGGTTGCTCGAGTGATGGCCGGGAGACCATCCATTTCACGTTCAGCAAGCGTGAGGCGTTCACCTTCATGAATCAGGCCGTCGCGGACTACAACGCCTCGCAGCAGCAGTACGAGGTCGTCATGGACACCTCGGGGCCCGATCCGCTCGCGGCGAGCTTCGTCCGTGGCAACCCGCCGGACCTCATGCTCTCGAACTACAACCACGAGGTGTCGCGTTTCGTCGAACGGTGCGCGCTCTCCGACCTGTCCGACACCACGGCGGCAGCGTCCATCCGCGACGACCTCCAGCCGTTGCTCGACCAGTACGGCGTCTGCGAGGGACGCACGAGCGCGTTGCCCTACTCGGTGATGGCCGCCTCCGTCATCTACAACAAGACGATCTTCGCCGAGTACGGCCTCGAGGTGCCGACGACGTGGAGTGAACTGATCGCCGTTTCCGACACGCTGAAGGCGGCCGGCGTTGCGCCGTTCTACGCGACGTTCGCCGATGCCTGGACCGCCAACCAGGGCTGGTTCGACTACTCGGTCGGCGGCGCCGTCGACATCCCGGACTTCTACGACCGGCTCGCGGAGGAAGGCACCGAGGTCGGACCGGATGCTCCGGTCTCCTTCGAAAAGGACTTCCTGGAGCCCGTCGAGAAGATGCAGTTGCTGGCCAAGGAGTACACGCAGGCCGATGCGCCGAGTCGCACCTACGACGCCGGTAACGTCGCCTTCGCCGAGGGCAAGGGCGCCATGTACCTGCAGGGCCCGTGGGCGTTCAGCCAGATCGCACTCACCGCACCGGACCTCGACCTCGGGACCTTCCCGCTGCCGATGACCGAAGACCCGAAGGACCTCAAGGTCCGGGTGAACCTCGACCTCGTCACCATCATCCCCGAGGAGGCGAAGAACCCCGAGGGTGCCCGCGACTTCCTCGAGTACCTCTTCCAGCCGGAGGTCATCCAGGCCTACAACGAATCGCAGCTCGGGTTCGTCCCGACGGACGACGGCAAGGCTCCCGACGACCCGCGAGTCGCAGGCATGATCCCGTACTACGACGCCGGCGCGTTCTACCAGGGCCCGGGCGTGCTCAACCCCCGCGCCATCCCGACCGAGAACTACGCGCAGTCGCTGGTCCTCGGCACCAACGCGGCGTCGATGCTCCGCACCATGGACGCGGACTGGGCGCGACTCGCGTTCCGACAGCCGCCCGTCGCGAGCAAGGAGGGTTCCGAATGAGCGCCACCACATCGATCGTGACCGGGGGCAACCCGAAGGTCCGACGCAGCACCAAACGGGTCGAACCGATCTACTACTTCTTCCTGTTCCCAGCCGTCATCCTGTTCACGCTCGCGATCACGCTGCCCGGCGTCGTCGGCATCTTTTTCAGCTTCACCGACTCCATCGGGATCGGCGACTGGGAGTTCATCGGCTTCACGAACTACATCGCCGCGTTCAGCGATCCGGCCATCCTCACGAGCTTCCTCTTCACCTTCGGGTTCTCGCTCGTGACGGTCATCGCGGTGAACGTCATCGCGTTCCTGCTCGCGGTCGGCCTGACCGCGAAGATCCGCTTCAAGATGGGACTTCGCGGGATCTTCGTCATCCCGATGGTCATCTCGGGCATCATCATCGCCTACGTGTTCCAGTTCCTCTTCATGAACTCGGTGCCGGCCGCCGGCTCGGCGCTCGGGATCCCGTTCCTCGAGACGAGCATCCTCTCGAACCCGGACCTCGCTTGGCTCGGCATCGTGATCGTGACCGCCTGGCAGTCGATCCCCGGCACGCTGCTCATCTACATCGCAGGTCTGCTCGCGGTCCCCGGTGACGTCTACGAGGCGGCGTCGCTCGACGGCGCGAACAAGCGCCAGCAGCTGCTGCGGATCACCCTGCCGCTGGTGATGGGATACGTCGTGATCAACGTGATCCTCGGCTTCAAGAACTACCTGAACGCCTACGACATCATCGTCGGCCTGACCAACGGTGGCCCGGGCACCTCCACACGGAGCATCTCGATGACGATCATCCGCGGGTTCCAGACCGGTGATTACGCCTACCAGATGGCCACGGCCACCCTGTTCTTCATCATCACGATCATCATCGCCCTCGTGCAACTCTCGGCGACGCGCGGAAGGAACGCACTCTGATGGCCACGCCAACCGTGCTCAGCACCCAGTCCATCACCACGGCGAACGCCACCCCGAAGCAGCGGACCAGGGGAGAGCGGGTGAGCTGGTCGACGACGATCATCCTGCTGCTCTGCGCTGTGACCGTCCTGCTGCCGCTCTACGTGACGATCTCGATGGCGTTCAAGACCGACACCCAGTCGGTCGACGGCAACGCCTTCTCGCTCCCGGCACCGTTCAGCATCGACGGCTTCGTCCAGGCGTGGACGCTCACGAAGTTCCCGGTCGGCTTCGCGATGTCGCTCCTCGTCACCGCAGGGACCGTGGTCGCGACGATCATCCTGGCCTCCTTCGCCGCGTACGCGATCGTGCGCAACTGGGATCGCCGACTGTTCCGCTTCTCGTTCTTCTACCTGCTCGCCGCGATGTTCATCCCGTTCCCGGTCGTCGCCCTACCGCAGATCCAGCTGACCGGTCGTGTCGGACTCGACAACCCGTTCGGGGTGATCATCCTCGCCACGATGTTCCAGCTGAGTTTCAGCGTGCTGCTCTTCACGGCGTTCCTGCGGTCGATCCCGATCGAACTCGAGGAGAGTGCGCGCATCGACGGTGCGAGCACCTGGCAGACGTTCTGGAAGCTGATCTTCCCGCTCCTGGCTCCCATGAGTGCCACGGTCGGCATCTTCGCGTTCCTCTACGCCTGGAACGATTTCATGATGCCGTCGCTCATCATCTCGGACGCGGGACTCCAGACCCTCCCGGTGCGACAGAACCTCTTCCAGACCCAGTTCAGCAGCAACTACAACGTCGCCTTCGCCTCGTACCTGATGGCGATGGCCCCCGCGATCATCGCCTACCTGTTCGCGCAGCGTTGGGTGATGTCGGGCGTCACCCAGGGTGCCGTCAAGGGGTGACCCGTCCGACCGACCGACAGACACCGGACCCATCCACCACGAGAAAGCCCGAGGACCACGCCGTCATGACCAACGCACTACTCGTCGACACCGACACCGACACCGAGTCCGCCGACGCCCGGCGGACGGCCGACGCCACCTGGTGGCGTCAGGCCGCCGTGTACCAGATCTACCCGCGGAGCTTCGCCGACGCGGACGGGGACGGTCTCGGCGACCTGCCGGGCATCCGCTCCCGGGTCGACTACCTCGCCGAGCTCGGGATCGACGCGATCTGGCTCAGTCCGTTCTATCCCTCGGCGCTGTCCGACGGCGGGTACGACGTCGCGGACTACCGCGACGTCGACCCGCGGCTCGGCACACTGGAGGACTTCGACGAACTCATCGCCGCACTGCACGAGCGCGGTATCCGGGTCATCGTCGACATCGTGCCGAACCACACCTCGGATCTGCACGCGTGGTTCCAGGAGGCGCTCACCGCCGGTCGCGGGTCGGTGGCTCGCGACCGGTACGTCTTCCGCGAGGGGAAGGGCGCATCAGGCGAGGAACCGCCCACCGACTGGGAGTCGGTCTTCGGCGGCCCCGCCTGGGAGCGGGTCGAGGACGGCCAGTGGTATTTCCACAACTTCGCCACCGAGCAGCCGGACCTCAACTGGGACCACCCCGAGGTCCGCGCCGACTTCCTGAAGACCCTGCGGTTCTGGTCGGATCGCGGCGTGGACGGTTTCCGGATCGACGTCGCACACATGCTCACGAAGGATCTCTCCGAGCCGCTGCCGAGTCGTGCTGAACTGGATCTCATGCCACAGGACGGCAATCATCCGCTGCTCGACCGCGACGACGTGCACGAGGTGTACGCCGAGTGGCGGCGGGTGTTCGAGGAGTACGACCCGCCGCGCACCGCCGTCGCCGAAGCGTGGGTGGGTTCGCCCGAGCGTCGGGCGAAGTACGCATCGGCGGACGGGCTCGGCCAGGCCTTCAACTTCGACCTGCTCGAGGCGGACTTCGAAGCCGCCGAGTTCCGCACGGTCATCACCGACAACCTGGCGCAGGGGATGTTCTACCTCATGCGCTTCCTCCTGGGTGTCGCCGAGGCCGGCTTCATCCC